>CBDAQG010000002.1:2705000-3117154 GCA_965198995.1 Acetobacteraceae bacterium | reverse complement strand
GCGCGCCATGCCTTGCCCGTGGTCGCCGTCGCCGGCCTCGGCGTCGATCCGGCCAAGCTCGGCCTCGGCCGCCTGCAGCGCCGCCGCGAGCGCGCCCAATCCGTCGGCGATGGCACGGGAAGCGGCTTGCGACGCCGCCCCTGCCGGCGGCCAGCTTGCCGGCTGCGCGGCGGCGGTGTCGGCGCGCGAGGCAGGGGCGGGCGAGGCAGGGGCGGGCGAGGCAGGGGCGGGCGGGGCAGGGGGCGCGCCGCCGGCCTCGCCGAGGCGCAGCGCCACGGTGTCGCAGGCGGCCAGCCACAGCGGCTCAAGCTCGTCGTCAAGCCAGGTCAGGGTGAGCGAGCAGCCGGCCATGTCGAGGCTGGTCATCAGCTCGCCGACCTGCGGCGAGACGAGGGTGAGCCCGGCCGCCCGCAGCCTGGCGGCGACACTCGTCCACAGCACGAACAGCTCCTCGTGCTTGGTGCTGCCGAGCCCGTTCAGGATGGCGGCGATGCGCAGGCCCGGCTGGTCCGGCGCCTCGCCCAGCAGTCGATCGACCAGCAGCGAGGCGAGTGCTGCGGCCGAGGGCATCGCCGCCTCGTCAATCCCGGGCTCACCATGCACGCCGAGGCCGATGGCGACCCGGCCCGCCGGCACGCTGAACAGCGGTGCCGCGGCGCCCGGCAGGGTGCAGCCGCCGAAGGCGACGCCGAGCGAGCGGGTGCGCGCGTTGGTGCGCCGCGCCAGCGCCTCGACCGCATCGATCGAGCGGCCTGCCTCGGCCGCGGCGCCGGCGATCTTGAACACCATGACGTCGCCGGCGACGCCGCGCCGCTTGCCGCGCTCGTCCGGCGCCGCGCTTGCGACGTCGTCGCTGACGGCAAGGACGCGCACGTCGACGCCCTCGCCGCGCAGTCGCTCGGCGGCGAGGCCGAAATTCAGGACGTCGCCGGCATAGTTGCCGAAGGCGAGCAAAATGCCGCCGCCCTGGTGCGCGCGCATCGCCACGTCGCGGATCAGACGGGTCGCCGGCGAGGCGAACACGTCGCCGGTCACCGCCGCGTCCGCCATGCCGGGCCCGACATAGCCGGCGAACGCCGGGTAGTGGCCGCCGCCGCCGCCGACCACCACGGCGACCTTGCCGGCCGGCACCGCGCTCGCCCGCACGACGCCGCCCGGCACGCGCCGCACGAGGCGGGCATGCACGTCGCAGAACCCGTCGATCGCCGCGGCGGCGAACCCGTCAGCCTCGTCGCATAGATGGGTCATGGCGTCCTCTGCCCCTGCGCGTCACCGCCTGGATGGGTCTTTGGTCGGGCGGCCGCGTCGGCCTGTGCAACCCACGCGGCGCCCGTGCCTACTTGCCGAGCGTGAACGGCGCGGTGTAGCGCGCCGTGGTCGCCTTGGTGATCAGGATGCAGTTGAACAGCTGCTTCTCCTTGGCCACCCCCGTCTTGCCGGTCTTGAGGAAGCTGTCGGCCTCGTCGACGGCCTTCTTCGAGAAGATCGCGACCGGCTGCAGCACGGTGTATTGCAGCTCGCCCGACTTGATCGCGGCGATCGCGTCCGGCGAGCCGTCGAAGCCGCCGACCTTGATGCTGGCCAGCTTGCCGGCCTCCTTCAGCGCCGCGATCGCGCCGAGCGCCATCTCGTCGTTGCCGCTGATCACGCCGATGATGTCGGGATGCGCCTGAAGCAGGTTCTGCATCTTGTCGTGCCCCTGCGTGCGGTCCCAGCTGGCGACCTGCGAGCCGACCTTCCCCAGGCCGGAATACTGGCCCAGCACGGTCGTGTAGCCGTTCGAGCGGGTGGCGGCGTTGTTGTCCGACGGCGAGCCGAGCAGCTCGACGTAGTTGCCCTTCTGGCCGACATCCTTCACCCATTGCTGTGCCCCGACCGCGGCGCCCTGGGCGTTGTTCGACACCAGCTGCGCCTTGGCCAGCCCGGCCTGGTTGATCTCGGCGTTGACGAGGAACACCGGGATGTTCGCCGCGATCGCCCGCTTGACCGCGCCGACGGAGCCGCTGGCGTTCGCCGGGTCGAGAATGATCGCGACCGAGTGGTTGGTGACCGCGGTGTCGATCAGGTTGGCCTCGGTGTTCGTGTCGCCCTTCGAGGCGCCGACCGTCGCCGTGTAGCCGAGCTTTTCCGCCTCGGTCGAGGCGACCTTGCCCTCGGTGAGCCAGTACGGGTTCGACGGGTCGTTCACGATGATCGAGATCAGCCCGCCGGCGGCGGCAGCCGGCCTGGCGACGCCGACCAAGGTGAGGGCGGTGAACGCCAACAGTGCAACGGTCCTGGACATGGTTTTTCCTTTGTGACGCAAGAATAGAAAGGCCCTTCTTTTTTGAAAAAAAGAAGCAAAAAACTTTTGCCCGTTAAGTAAACGGCCCTGATCCGATAAAAGTTTTTTGGTCCTTTTTTTCAAAAAAGGACTACTTCGCTTCAGCCACCGCACTCGGCCGCTTGGCCCGGCGGCCGTATTGAACCGCGTTCAGCAGCACCGCCAGCACGATCACCGCGCCCGTGAACACCGTCTGCCAGTAGGACGAGATGCCGATGATGACGAGCCCGTCCGACAGGAAGCCGATGACGAAGGCGCCGAGCAGGGTGCCGCGCACGTTGCCGCGGCCGCCGGTCAGGGCCGCGCCGCCGATCACCACGGCGGCGATCGCGGTCAGCTCGTAGGAGACGCCGGCGGTCGGGCCGGCCGAGGTCAGCTGCGACGACAGGATGAGGCCGGCGACGGCCGCACAGACGCCGGACAGGACGTAGACGCTGACCTGCACGCTCTTCACCGGCACGCCGGACAGCTCGGCGGCGCGCTCGTTGCCGCCCGAGGCATACAGCCAGCGGCCGAACGCCGTGCGGCTCAGCACCACGTTGCCGCCGAGCGCGATCACCGCCAGCACGACGACGCCGATCGGCACGCCGAGCAGGCGGTTGAAGCCGAGCCAGTTGAAGCCGGTGTTGCCGAGCGCCGCGCTGCCGCCGAGATTGTTGTAGGTCAGGCCGTTGGTGATCAGCAGCGCTGCGCCGCGCGCCACGTACATCACGCCCAGCGTCGCGACAAAGGCCGGCACCTTGAAGCGCGCCACCAGCACGCCGTTGACCAGGCCGACAAATCCGCCGAGCCCGCAGGTCAGCACGACCACCACCCAAACCGGCGGATACAGCGTCACGCCGAGGGCGGCCAGCGTCACCCCCTGCATCAGGAAGCCGGCGATGACGCCGCACAGCCCGAGCGTGGAGCCGACGGAGAGGTCGATGCCGCCATTGAGGATGACGAGCAGCATGCCGACCGCGAGAATGCCGAAGATGGCGACGTGGGACGCCATGGTCAGGAAGTTGGCGATCGAGAAGTAGTACGGCGACAGCAGCGAGAACACCGCGATGATGACGATCAGCGCGAAGAACGCCCGCCCCTCGAGCAGCAGCCGGCCAAGCTCGATGCTGCGCCTCGGTGCGCGGGCGCCGCCAGGCGTCGTCGAGAGGCTGGTGTTGGACATCGCGGGGTTCTGCTTTTCTTGTTCGCTGTCAGCTGACCACGGCTTCGCCGGAGGCGGCCATGATCTCTTCCTTGGCCACGTCGGGGCCGAACTCGGCCGAGATCTTGCCGCGACGCATGACGACGATGCGGTGGGCGATGCTCAGGCACTCCTGCACCTCGGAGGTCGAGAACACGACGGCGAGCCCCTGCGCCGCCTTTTCGCCGAGCAGGCGGAACACCTCGGCCTTGGCGCCGATGTCGATCCCCCGGCTCGGCTCGTCGAGCAGCATCATCCTCGGGTTGGTGGCCAGCATCTTGCCGATCACGACCTTCTGCTGGTTGCCGCCGGAGAGCGCGCCGATCGGGATCGCTCCGCCCGCCGTCTTGATGTGCACGTTGCGGATCGAGGCCTCGACCAGCGACCGCTCGCGCGCGCGGGAGGTGAGAAACCGTCTCGTGAACGCACCGATATTGGCGAGCGACAGGTTCTGCCCGACCGACATCGTCTGCACCAGGCCGTCGCGCTGGCGGTCCTCGGGCACCAGCACGAGGCCCTTGGCGATGCGCCCGGCGATGCTGAGGCCGGCGAGCGGCTGCCCTTCGAGGAACACCGCGCCGCTCAGCATCGGCACCCGGCCGGCGATCGACTCCAGCAACTCGGTGCGCCCCGCACCCATCAGCCCGTAGATGCAGACGATCTCGCCGGCGCGCACGTCGAGCGACAGGTGGTCGACGACAAGGACGTCCGAGCCGGACGCGTCGGCGACGCACACGTCGCGCACCGACAGGGCAGTTTCGCCGAACGCGTAGCCGGCGGGCGGCGAACCGCGGTCGAAATGATCGCCCACCATGTTGTGGACGATCCATTGCAGGTCGATGTCTTTCGCCGCCGCGGTCGCGGTGATCGCGCCGTCGCGCAGCACCACGGCGTAGTCGGTGATCTGCAGCGCCTCCTCGAGGTGATGCGAGATGTAGACGATCGAGACGCCGCGGCTGGTGAGGTCGCGGATGACCTTGAACAGCACCTCGACCTCGGTGGCGCTCAGCGCCGAGGTCGGCTCGTCCATGATCAGGATGCGCGCGTCGACCGACAGCGCGCGCGCGATCTCGACGATCTGCTGCTGGCCGAGCCGCAGATCCTCGACCAGCGTCGTCGGCTCGATCTCCTCCTCGAGCTCGGCCATCAGCGCCGCGGTCTGCCGCGCCTCCTCGGCGAAGTCGACGCCGCCGGCGTGGCGGATCTCCCGGCCGAGAAAGATGTTGTCGCGCACGCTGAGGTTCGGCGCCAGGCTCAGCTCCTGGTGGATGATCGAGATGCCGTGGTCGCGCGCCTCGACGGTGGAGGCGAAGCTGACGCGCCGGCCATCGAGCGCGATTGCGCCCGAGCTGGGCGTGACCACGCCGGAGAGGATCTTCATCAGCGTCGACTTGCCCGCACCGTTCTCGCCGAACAGGGTGGTGACCTTGCCGCGATGGATGTCGAAGTTCACGCCCTTCAGCGCGTGCGTGCTGCCATAGACCTTGGCGACGTCGCGCGCCGACAGCACGATCTCACTGACCGCGGGCTCACCGACCGCGGGCTCACCGACCGCAGGCTCACTGACCGCGGGCTCGGGCGCTGCGCTCATTGCACCGTCATCGCCGCGGGCGTCACCACCCAGTTGGCGGGATCGGTCAGCTGGAACACGCCGACCACGCTGATCGTCTTGCCGGTCAGGTTGGCGGCGTCGACCCTGGCCAGAACCTGGCGCTTCAGCTCGTTGTTCAGCGCCGAGCCGGCGTTCTGGTAGTCGATCTGGTTGCTGAACTGCCCGAACGAGATCTTGTCCGTGCCGTCGCGCAGATCGGTGCCCGTGATCGCCGGCCCGGTCTGCACGGTGATCTGCACGCTGTCTGGCACGCCCGGCACGGCGACGGCGTAGACGCCTGCATCGCCGCGGCCGACCTTGCCGGTGAACTTGACGGCGATCTCCGCTCCCGCATCGGACGGCACGCCATACTGCGTCTCGGCGGCCGCCTGATCCTTGCTGATGGCGGCCGCCAAGGTCGCGGCGTCGACGGCGCGGCTGGCGATGAGGGCTTGTACCTTCGGAAACTCCGCGCGGCCGTAGGTCTCGGGCGAAAAGACGTTCGCCGGGACGTCCGCGGCCGAGCCGACCCTGACGACCTTGGTGTCGAGCGCCATCGCCGCGAGCAGGACCACGGCGGCGCCGCAAGCGAGGGCCGAGCGACGCGTCAGCTTCAGGCTGTTCATTGAACGGCGCCCGGCTCCCCGGCAGCTATTGCGGGATCAGCACGATCTTGATCGAGCCGTCGCCCTTCTTCATCAGCTCGAAGCCGTGCTTGAACTCCGACAGCGGCAGCTTGTGCGTGACCACGCCCTCGGTCGGCAGCCGGCCGTCGCCGATGGCGGCGATCGTCAACGGGTAGCAGTAAGGGCCGAGATGCGCGCCGTAGAGGTCGAGCTGCTTGCGGTCGCTGATGATCGACCAGTCGGCGGTGACCTCGTGGCCGAACACCGAGAACTCGACGAAGCGGCCGAGCTTGCGGATCATGTTCAGCCCCTGGGTGACGCTCGCCTCATGGCCGGTCGCCTCGATGTAGACGTCGCAGCCATAGCCGTCGGTGAGCGCCTTCACCTTGGCCACGACGTCCTCCTTGAACGGGTTCATGACGATGTCGGCGCCGAACTTGCGGGCCAGCTCCAGCCGATCGTCCTTGCCGTCGAGCACGATCAGCGTCGAGGGGTTCTTGAGCCGCGCGGCGCCCACCATGCCGAGGCCGAGTGGCCCGGCGCCGGACAGCACGACCACGTCGTCGAGCTGGATCAGGCCGCGATTGACCGCATGCACCGAGCAGGCATACGGCTCGACGAGCACCGCCTTCTCCATCGGAATGCTGTCCGGCACGTGATGCGTGCGGCTCTCCTTGGGAAAGCGCATGTACTTGGCCATGCCGCCATTGACGTTGTTCTGGAAGCCGTAGACGTCGTGCTTCTCGCACATCCAGTACTCGCCGCGCTTGCAGTAGCGGCAGTGCTCGCAGGGCACGATCTGCTCGGAGATCAGCCGGTCGCCGACCTTGTAGACGCCGGCCGCGGCGACGTTGGCGCCAATCTCGACCGCCCGGCCGAGGAACTCGTGGCCGGGGATCATCGGTGCGCGGACGTAGCGCGGCTGGCCCTTGTTGTCGCCCCAGAACGACGGCGCGCCCTGGAAGGTCTTGATGTCGCTCGCGCAGATGCCGCAGGCCTCGACCTCGATGATGATGTCGTCCGGCCCGGCGCGCGGCACGTCGACCTCCTCGAGGCGGTAGTCGCCGGGCTCGTAGGCGACCACCGCCGTCATCTTGGCCGGCAGGGTGGCGGAGGCGGTCGTCGGGTTGGTGGTCATGGTGTCCATGGGACGCTCCTTGTCAGGTGCCTGAGCACGTCGGGACGTGCTCAGGGGTCAGATGCCTGAGCACGTCGGGACGTGCCCAGGGGTCAGATGGTCAAGCACGTCGGGACGTGCTCACGCGTCAGATGGTCAAGCACGTCGGGACATGCTTGACGGGTCAACTCGCGAGCCGCTGGGCGAGGCCGTCGGCCAGCGTGCGGAGGATGAGGTCGCAGGAGGCGGCGCCGGCATCGAGCACCCCGCGCGAGCGCTCGCCGAGCCGGCTCGCCCGGCCGAGCCTGGCGACCAGCCCGCGCGTGGCCTCCAGCCCGTCGGCCGCCGCGCGAGTGAGCGCCGACAGGCAGGCGGCGAAGTCGTCGCCCCGGTCGGCGGCGGTCTCGAAGGCGTCCCGGGCCGGCGTCAGCACGTCGATCAGCGTCTTGTCGCCGACCTTCGCCTCGCCGAGGTCGATGATCGCGGCCTCGCCGGCGCGCAGCATGACGAGGAAGTTGTCCCGGCCGAGCTCGGCCTGGCCCTGGATCGCCTCGGCCATCTCGGTGAAGAACGAGCCGTAGAGCGGGCCCATCGAGCCGCCGATGTCGCCGAGCAGGGTGTCGCCGATGGTGGCGAAGCCCTGGGCGAGGTCGAAGCCCTTGCCCTCGAGCCGGGTCAGCACCAGGCGAAAACCCTTGGCCATGTTGATGCCGTGGTCGCCGTCGCCGGTTGCGGCGTCGATCTCGGAGAGCCGGTCCTGCGCCGCCACGACGGCGTTGGCGATGTCGAGCGTGATCGGCGCGGCGGCGAGGAGCGAGACGGTGGCGGGCATCGCTGGGTCAGCCGCCGGCGACCGTGAGGCCGATCGAGCGCGCCGGCGCCCGCAGCAGCCGGTCGAGCTCGCCGTTGAGCCGCGTCAGGGTCACCGAGACGCCCATCATCTCCAGCGAGGTGAAGTAGTTGCCGACGAAGCGGTGGCGCGGCGTGACGTTGCGCGCCCGTAGCATCGCGTCGATGTGGCCGTAGAGCACGTAGAGCTCCATCAACGGCGTGGCGCCGAGGCCGGAGACCAGCACGGCGACGTCCTCGCCCCCGAACGGCAGGTCGGCGAGGATCCGCTCCAGCATGATTGCCGCCATCTCGCGGGCCGGCGCCACCGGCAGCACGGCGACGCCATGCTCGCCATGGTGTCCGATGCCGACCTCCATGGTGCCGGCCTCGATGGTGAAGTTGGGCTTGCCGTTGGCCGGGATGGTGCAGGCCGACAGCCCGATGCCGATCGAGCGGGTGTTGTCGATCGCCGTCTGCGCCGCGGCGATCACGCCCTCGAGGTCCGCGCCCTCCGCCGCCCGGGCGCCGCCCGCCTTCCACATCAGGATCTCGCCGGCGACGCCGCGCCGCTTGCCGGCCTCCCCGGGCAGGGCGGAGGCGACGTCGTCATTGGCGATCACGGTCTCGACCCGCACGCCATCCTTGGCAGCGAGCTTGGCCGCCATCTTCACGTTCATGTTGTCGCCAGCATAGTTGCCGTAGAGGCAGGCGACGCCCTGGCCCTGGTCGGCCTCGCGGAACGCCGCATGGAAGCTCTTCGCGGTGGGCGAGGCGAACACCTCGCCGACGGCGACCGCATCGACCAGGCCGGGGCCGACGTAGCCGAGGAACGCCGGCTCATGGCCCGAGCCGCCGCCGGTCACGACGCCGACGCGGGGGCTCGCCGGCCGCTGGGCGGCGCGCAGCACGCGCGGATGGTCGGTGGCGGCGAGCAGGTCCGGATGGGCGGCCAGGACGCCGACGAGGCTGTCCTCGGTGACCTCGTTCGGATCGTTGATCACGCGGTTCATGCGGCTGCGTCCCTCCTCGCTGGACCGTCCGGATCTTGGGTCCGGATTGACGTCGCCTGCTCGTCTGGCCGGCGCGTGACGCGCCCGACGAGCGGCCGCACCATGCTCCACGGGCTGCACAATCGTCAAGGCCCTGATCAATCGCTCCTGGACTTTCACGCCCTGCGCCAAGCAACCAGCCGGCAAATAGGGAATTTTGGGATGCTGAGCCCCGATCATCTTTACATCTGCCCAGGCACGGATGAGAATTTGTTCAGAGGCATGTCGTTTGTGCGCTGCAATATGCGGTTCCTCAGGACGACGGCAGAACACCCCACCAGCCAACGAAGTAAACCGACCCATGCAGACCATCGACCACAGGCCAGCCGAACGCGCCGAAATACGGGCTGAGACGCTGATCGAGATCGCCACCCTCTACTACTACGAGGACGTGACCCAGGAGACGCTGGCGCAGCGCTTCGCGATGTCGCGGGCCAAGATCAGCCGCCTGCTGCGCCGCGCCCGCGACGAGGGGCTGGTCGAGATCCGGGTGCACCAGCCCGCCTCCGTCGGCGCCGAGCTCGAGCGCGAGTTCATCGGCCGCTTCGGCATCAACCGGCTGCTGGTCTCGGTCGACCACCGCCATCCGGACGCGCAGCGCAACGCCGTCGCGCGCATGGTCGGCGGCCACCTGGAGAAGTCGCTGACCAACGGCTCGGTGGTCGCCGTCGGCATGGGGCGCAACGTCGCCGCGGTCGCCGACGCGCTCGCCATGCCGCCCCGCACCGGCGTCACCTTCGTCTGCGCCATCGGCGGCTCCGTGCGCGCCGGCGAATACATGAACCCGGACCACATCTGCCGCCGGCTCGCCGCCCGCTTCGGCGGCGAGAGCGAAACCCTGTATGCGCCGGCGCTGGTTATCAACGCCGAAGCCCGGGCCGAGCTCTACCGCAACATCACCGTCAAGATGACGCTCGACCGGGCGCGGCGGGCCGACATCGCGCTGATCGGCATCGGCGACCTCTCCGAGGACAGCAACATGGTCCGCATGGGCTGGTTCTCGCCCCAGGAGATCGCCGAGGCGCGCCTCTCCGGCACCATCGGCGACACCATGGGCTACGACTTCATCGACATCCACGGCCGGCCCGCCAACACCGGCATGCAAGGCCGGGTCATCGGCCTCACCCGCGAAGACCTCGGCCGCATTCCCGACGTGATCGCCATCGCCTCCGAAAACACCAAAGCCGCCGCGATCCTCGGGGCGCTGCGCACCGGGGCGATCAACACGCTGGCGACGTCGTTCACCAACGCGCACACCATCCTGCGCCTTGATGAGGCGACCAAGCCGGCGACGTAAAGGCAAGGCCAGGGGCTTCCCCTCCGTGAGCCTTTCCAACGGCGCTTCGCGCAGTCGGAACCTTCAGCTCACTCCGCCCCTGACCCCATTAAAGGCGGAGCCTTTAAAATCCATCTCTGATCCGCGACTCCAGAGCGAGGTCGGTGCCGTGGGAGGCGGGATTGCATGGCTTCGCCAAGCGAGAAAGCGCCCGTCTAAACTCCAACGGATGCGGGTCTGGGGGCGCCGCCCCCGTCGTGCGAATGCACGCTGGCGCGTGACGAGGTCCAGGAGCAGAGCTCCTGGCCTTCCTCCGCTACGTCATCGACGACACCTTGCGCCATAGATCGATGCCGCCCTCCTCCGCGTGGCTATCGATCGCGGCGAGCTCGTCCGACGAGAAATCGAGATGGCGCAGCGCGTCGAGCGAGTCGTCGAGCTGGGCGACGTTGCGGGCGCCGATGAGGGCGGAGGTGACGCGGCGGTCGCGCAGCACCCAGGCGATCGCCATCTGCGCCAGCGTCTGGCCGCGCGCCGCCGCGATCGTGTTGAGCCCGCGCACGCGGGCGAGGTTGGCGTCCGACAGCAGCTCGCGGTTGAACGAGGATCCCTTGCTGGCGCGGGCGTCGGTCGGCACGCCGTCGAGGTATTTCGTCGTCAGCATGCCCTGGGCAAGCGGGGAGAAGGCGATGCAGCCGGCGCCGAGCTCGTCCAGCGTGCCGAGCAGCTCGCGCTCGATCCAGCGGTTGAGCAGCGAGCACGAGGGCTGGTGGATCAGCAGCGGGATGTTCTCCCGCGCCAGCAGGGCATGCGCCTGACGGGTGAGCGCGGGCGAGTACGAGGAGATGCCGACATAGAGCGCCTTGCCCTGGCGCACCATCTGGGTGAGGGCGCCGATCGTCTCCTCCAGCGGGGTGTCGGGCGAGGGGCGGTGCGAGTAGAAGATGTCGACGTAGTCGAGACCCATGCGCGTCAGGCTCTGGTCGAGCGAGGCGATCAGGTATTTGCGCGAGCCGCCGACGCCGTAGGGGCCGGGCCACATGTCCCAGCCGGCCTTGGAGGAGATCACCAGCTCGTCGCGCAGGCCGGTGAAGTCCTTGCGCAGGATGTGGCCAAAATTTTCTTCCGCCGAGCCGTAGGGTGGGCCGTAATTGTTGGCGAGGTCGAAATGCGTGACGCCGCGATCGAAGGCCCGCCGGATCACCGCGCGCCCGGTCTCGAAGACGTCCTGGCCGCCGAAATTATGCCACAGGCCGAGCGAGATCGGCGGCAGGTCGAGCCCGGAGCGGCCGCAGCGGCGGAAGATGGCATCCTGGTAGCGGCCTGGATCGGGCTGGTAGGTCATGGCGGGCTCCTGCGTTTGAAGAGAAGGCAAGGGGCTTTGCCCCTTGACCCCACCAAAGCCTAGGCTTTGGAAACATCTACTTAAGGAACTGTGGACCAGGCAGTCTGACTGCGAGCGGCGCGGCCATGGATGGGAATCTGGGGCTTCAGGCCCCGTCGTGCGACTGCACGTTGCGCGTGACGGGTCGCAGGGCAGAGCCCTCGCCTTCGTTGAGCCTTCATGCGGATTGGCAGGCTCAACGCCGCGGCGATAGACCGGGATCCGAAACGCCGAAAGAGGGAGGGTCCGTGTGAGCCACTTCGTGAACGATCGCGCGCGCCTGGTGTCGGACGCGCTCGACGGCGCGGTGCTCGCCGCGGGCGGGCGGCTGGCGCGCCTGGACGAGCGGGACGCCCGCATCGTGCTGCGGTCCACCTTCGACCGCGCCAAGGTCGCGATCATCTCGGGTGGCGGCGCCGGGCACGAGCCGGCGCATGTCGGCTTCGTCGGCCGGGGCATGCTGACGGCGGCGGTCTGCGGCGACGTGTTCGCCTCGCCGGGCAGCGAGGCGGTGCTGGCCGCGATCCTGGCCGTCGCCGGGCCGGCCGGCGTGCTGCTGATCGTGAAGAACTACACCGGCGACCGGCTCAATTTCGGCCTGGCGGCGGAGCGGGCGCGCGGCCTCGGCCACGCGGTCGAGATGGTGATCGTGGCCGACGACGTGGCGCTGCCGGAGCTGGCGCAGCCGCGCGGCATTGCCGGCACCCTGTTCGTGCACAAGGTCGCCGGCCACGCGGCCGAGCGCGGCGACGATTTGGCGGCGGTCGCGGCGGCGGCGGCGGCGGCGGCGCGGGCGACCCGCTCGCTCGGCATCGCGCTCACCGGCTGCACCATTCCCGGCCGTCCGGCCGAGGCGCGAATCGCCGACGGGCAGGCGGAGATCGGCCTCGGCATCCACGGTGAGCCGGGGGTGGAGCGCATCGCCCTCGGCCGCGTCGACGAGGTCGTCGAGATGATGCTCGCGCGGCTGCTGCCGGATCATGCCGGCGACGCGCCCTTGGCGCTGCTCGTCAACAACCTCGGCGGCGTGCCGGCGCTGGAGATGGGGGTGGTGGGCAAGGCGGTGCTGGAGAGCGCGCAGGCGCGCCGGGTGGAGCTGCTGGTCGGGCCGATGCCGCTGATGACGGCGCTCGACATGAAGGGGTTTTCGCTGTCGGTGCTGCCGCTGGACGACGAGCGGCGGGCAGCGCTGCTGGCCCCTGTCGAGGCGAGCGCCTGGCCGCCGGCCGTCCGGCCTGCCACGTCCGAGCGCGTCGCCGCCGTGCCGCCCGCAGCGGCGATACCGCCGACGCCCGCAGCGGCGATGCCGCCGACGCTGCCCAGAGCGGCGATGCCGCCGACGCAGCCCGGGACGGCGGCGGACCGGGCCTGGGTGCAGGCGGCCTTGAGGGCGCTGATCGACGCCGAGGACGAGCTCAACCGGCTCGACGCGACGGTTGGTGACGGCGACACCGGCACCACGATCGCCGGCGCGGCGCGGGCACTCGCCGGTGAGCTTGATTGGCTGGTGCTGGCGAGCTGGGGCGACACGCTGAGCGCCATGGGCCGGCGCATCGGCGAGGTCAGCGGCGGCTCGAGCGGCGTGCTGGTGTCGATCCTGCTCGCCGCCACCGGCGCCTCGCTGCGGGCGGGGGCGGGCTGGCCGGCCGCGCTCGGCCATGGGCTCGAGCGGGTCAGCTTCTATGGCGGCGCCGTCGAGGGCGAGCGCACGATGATCGATGCGATGGCGCCGGCCGTCGCGGCGCTGGACCGGGGCGGCGGCCTGCCGGGGCTGGCCGAGGCGGCGACGCGCGGCGCCGACGGCACCGCCGGGGTGGGCGCCACCCGCTCCGGCCGCTCGAGCTACCTCGCGGCGGACAGCCTGCTGGGCACGCCGGACCCGGGCGCCGTGGCGTTCGCGCGATTGTGCCAGGCCCTCGCGCGGGCGGGCGCCGCGTGACCCAAGCGCCGGCCGTCACTCACCCGAATGGCGGTGGCGGTAGGCGAACGCCGCTGCGTCGCGCGCGAACCAGACCAGCAATGTCGCCAGGCCGACGACGCTGGCGGGGACGATGAGGCCGGCGAACAGGTTGTCGAACCAGACGTCGCCGTAATCGGTGATGCCGCCATGGCCCCAGCACAGCTCGCCCAGCAGGGACAGCACGGCGAAGACGATGAGCGGCACCCGCGCCTGTCGCGCGCCGGCGACCGGGAGGTGGCCGCGCGAGGCCAGGCTGAAGCACCACAGACCCAGCATCGGCGGCGCGAACGGCACCAGCGGCACGCCCAGCAGACAGGCGGCGACGAACCCTACGAACTCGACATCGATCGTGTAATTTCGCACATCGGGCTCCCGCTCGATGAGCAGGATCGCAGAGCCGGCCTAACGATCGGTTAACGCCGGCCGCTGACCGGCGGCTTGGGCGCGCGACCTCTGGCGGGGTGTGGCTAGGCCCGCACGCCTTGGTCGTCGGACGTGTTGTCGATGATGGCCTGGATCGTCAGGCGGCGCGCGCTCGCCAGCGTGTGCTCGAGCGCCAGCGCCTGGCCTTGCCGGGCGATCTCGTGCGCGGCGTCGTCATGCGCCAGGCACCAGTCGATCTTCTCGTCCAGATCGGTCAGATCCGCCGCCGCCGGCACGTAGTGCGTCCACGGTTTGAGGCGATCGTAGAACCACTGCTCGTAGGGGCTGTCGAGCTTGATCACGCACATGCCGAGCAGCAGCTTCTCGTAAAAGCCCCAGGCGCTGGCGACGCCGTCGATGTCCAGCGAGACCTTGTAGCGCGCCGCCTCGGCCAGCATGTCGACCTTGCCGCGCAGCAACTGCTCGCTCCGCAGGTAATCGAGCATCGACTCGCCGAAGCGCGGCTGACCCCAGATTCCGCTGAGCCCGGCATCGGCGTGCGGATTGGTCTTGAGCCGCCGGCACATCGCAATCCTTGGCACCTGGTCGAAGGCGCTGACGTTCGCGCCGTCGTCGCCCACGTAGTTGAAGGTCGGGTTGCCGCGCCAGAACACCTTCGAGGACCGGTCCGACCAGGGCGGCAGGGTGTTCTGCAGCACCACCTGCCTGATGCGCGCATAGCCGTCACTCTGGAAAAAATACGGATCCGGAACGAGCGTGATCATCTGATCGGGCAGCAACCGTCGGCAGTAGGCGACCGAGCGCGTGGCCTGTTCGGCGTAATCGCCATACTGGAACAGGCATACGCCGTCCGGCAGGCCGCCGACCGGGTCGGCGCGCACGAAGTCGCGCAGGATCTCGATCGTCGGCAAGCCGCGCGCGGCCTGCAGACCCCAGCCGGCCATGCCGTAGCACACACGGCCCGACCTGATGCGGATCGCGATCATGAGGCCGTGGCCCGGTAGCCAGACCTTCACAGGACCTGCCGGTGCGCGCGCAGGACGGTGCACGTGTCGTGGACCGTGATCGTCTCCATGTTCGCCGACAGGAACTTCTGGTGCCGCCTGATCTCCCCGGCATCGCCGCTGGTGACGATCATCGTCGAGACGGGCGCGCTCATGGCGAGGGCCGGCGCGAGAAGGCCGCAGACCTCGATCGCCCGTCCCACATCCGCAACGACCAGGATGTCGGGAGCGCGCTCGATAAAGCGCAGCGCCCCGACGATGCGGTCCCAGCCATCGGCGAAGCAGACCGAGCCGTCGCCGGGCACGGGTTCGGGGCGCGGCTGCTCGTCCGCGCCGAGGCAGACGAGATAGACGCAGCTCGGGTCGGCGCCGAGCACGGCGTGCAGCGCCGCCAGCACAGGGCCGGGCTCGGGGAGGTCGATCAGGACGATCAACGGCGAGCCGCGCCCGGCCTCGACGAGGTCCGAGGGCGCGATGTCGGCCAAGCCGCAGGACGGCGTCGGCGGCGCCATGACGTTGGCGGCGAGCCTGCCGAGGCCGGCGGCGTGCAGCCCGCCGACAATGTCGAGCATGGCGGCGTCGCGCTCCGCCAGTGCTTCGATGCTGACGGCCGACAGCGCGATCGCCAGCTCACGCCGATCATTGCTGTTGGCGTAGAGCCGGCTTGGCGACCAGGTCTGGGAAAAGCACAGCTCGATCCGGCACGGCTGCGGCCCAGCGCTGCGGCCCGGGATCGGCAGCGGGATCCGCACGTCGAAGGTCTTCGAGCCTTGAGCGTCGTAGTTGCGGCGGAGCACGGGCTGACCGTTCACGAGCGCCTGGATCCTGAACGGCCGACCGATATGAAAGCCCGTCAGCCTGCATTGGGCCGTGGCCTCGCCCAGGTCGATCGGCAGCACGATCGAGGCTTGTTGCCCGTTCGACCAGACATGCGACGCCTCGGCATGCGACCAGCCGGCCTCCAGCAGAGACAGTCCGGCCTCGCCCTTGGTGGTGCGGTACGTCGAGCCAAGCGACAGCGACAGCTCCGGCGATTGCTCCGGCCGGTCGCCACCCCGCGCATCGCCCCGCAAGCGTGCCGCGCGCGACGTCGGCAACCGCGTGACGCTGGCAACGGGACCATCCGCCCCGGAGACCCCGCAGAGCCGGCGCGCAGCCGCTGCGCTGGCCGGGTCGCCGAAGCGCGGATCGTCGAGGTCGAGCCACCTGTCGAGCGGGATGGCCTCGGCCAGGTAGCGCAGCAGCCGCGCTGCGATGGCGCTCCGGTCATCCTCCGCGGCCGGCCGCGCCGAGGTCAGCCGCCGCCGCGCGGCACCGCTCGGAATGATAAGCCAGGCCTCGATGGGCCGCGATCCGGCGCGCCAGTGTTCGATCCACTGGTAGGTTTGCGCGAAGCTCAGCACCACGACGCGCCTGCGCTCGCCGTCGGCCGCATCGAGCGAGCCGAGCTCGAGCCCGTCGGGTGGGAGGTCGTGCACCAGGCAGACGGGCCAGTGCGCCTCATGCTGCCTGATCTGCTCGGCCATCAGGTCGAGCGCGTCGCGCTCCAGGCAGAAGGCGACCGTCAGCGGGGCTGTCATGCGCGCGGCTGACGGCGCTTGCGGCGACATTCGGCGATGCGACCGCGGGCGGCGCTAGCCGGCGCGTGCAAAGGCGAAGGTCTCTACCGGGGAGCGCGCCAACGCCGCCTCAATGCCGGAGAAGTAGGCGTGCAGGGAGGCCGCGTAGTTGAGCGATCGGGACAGATCATGCGCCCGGCTGCCAGCCGCGACACCTCT
Organism: Acetobacteraceae bacterium; assembly: GCA_965198995.1. Classification (GTDB taxonomy): domain Bacteria; phylum Pseudomonadota; class Alphaproteobacteria; order Acetobacterales; family Acetobacteraceae; genus CAXMMR01. The sequence goes on along the minus strand of CBDAQG010000002.1, from coordinate 3,100,648 downwards.
GCCGCGTGGCTGCGCATCCAGGCCAGCGCGTCGTCAAGGTCGTCGAGCGTCGCTGCGACGGGGACGTAGTTCTCGTAGGGCCGCAGCCGATCGTAGAACCACTGTCTGTAGCCGCCCGCCGAGGCGACCTTGATGACGGCGGAGCCGCAGGCCAGTTTCGCGAACAGGCCTGGCCAGGAGTTGGAGTTGCCGTCGATGTCGACGTGATATCGATAGTCGATGAAGTCCTTGATCGGCACTTCGGCCTTCATGAAGCCGCAGCTCTCGATCTCGTCCTTGAAGGCCTGGTCTCTGAACTGCGCGAAGGATGAGAGGCCGAAGTCGCAATCGTCGTGCCGTTGTCCAGCCGCGCATAGCCTGGCCCGGGGCAGCTCACGCCAGGCTGCCTCGGACCGCTTGTGGCCCGTCGTTGATCCGCGCCAGAAGAAGACGGGCTTTCTATCGGCGAACGGAATGAAGTTCGCATCGTAGGTCGCCTGCAGGCTGCCGTAGCCCTCGGTGCCCATATAGATCGGGTCCGGCACCAGGATGCTGTCTTGCCGCGAGGAGCAGCCGCACAGCACGGGGCCGTCAAGCCAGCAGACGTCGCCGATGCACAACACGATCTGGCCCGAAGCGGTCGGGTGCCGATCGACGAAGCTGGTGAACACGTGGTGGATGCGCGCAATGCGCTTCAGGTCGACAGCGCCGCCACCGGATCGCGCATCGACATGGTAATGCACCGTGCCGTCGCCGCGGAGGGTGATGCCGAGGTTGGCGCCTTGGCTGAGAAACGGCGACAGCGCGTGCTGGTCGACGCCGGCGAAGCTCACCGGTTGGGAATGCTTGTCGATGATGCCGTCGTTGTTGCCGAACGCGGTGTTGCACGCGAGATAGGGGAAACCCCGATTAACAAGCTGAGCGGCACGGGTAAAATCGCCGCCGGCGATCAGGATCCTGAAGGCGTCCTGCAATGACGGCACCGAGCGGGCGGACAGCCGGGCGACGTCGTCGAACGACGCGTCCAGGACCGCCAGCGCGCCCGAGTAGTCTTTCTGACCGTAAAGCGCAGTGGCGCGGCCGAGGGCGTCGGTCGCGGTGTCGCTCGCCAGCATCGCCCTAGGCCTGCACCTCGCGCGGCCGTGCGGCGAGGCCGGGCCTTGCTGGCCCGTCGCCCGCCCCCGGGCGCACACGCCCTTCGCCCGCGTCCGGGCGCACACGCCCGTCGCCCGCGTCCGGGCGCAAAGGCCCGTCGCCCGCGTCCGGGCGCACACGGTCACCGAGCAGCTGGTCGAAATAGGCGATGGTGCGGGCCAAGCCCTCCTCCAGCGCCACCGTCGGCCGCCAGCCGAGCACGGCGGTGGCCCGGCTGATGTCCGGGCAGCGCTGCATCGGGTCGTCCTGCGGCAGCGGCCGGTGCACCAGGCGCGAGGCCGAGCCGGTCAGCCGCAGCACCGTCTCGGCCAGCACCCGCACCGGGATTTCGTGCGGGTTGCCGATGTTGATCGGCCCGGTCAGCGCGTCGTCGGTCTCCATCATCCGCACGAAGCCCTCGATCAGGTCGTCGACGTAGCAGAAGGCGCGCGTCTGCAGGCCGTCGCCGTAGAGCGTGATGTCCTCGCCGCGCAACGCTTGGACGATGAAGTTCGACACCACCCGGCCGTCCTCGGGGTGCATGCGCGGCCCATAGGTGTTGAAGATGCGCACCACCTTGATGCGCGTGTGGTGCTGGCGGTGGTAGTCGAAGAACAGCGTCTCGGCGCAGCGCTTGCCCTCGTCGTAGCAGGCGCGTGGGCCGAGCGGGTTCACGTTGCCGCGGTAGTCCTCGGTCTGCGGATGGATGGTGGGGTCGCCGTAGACCTCCGAGGTCGAGGCCTGGAACACGCGGGCGCGCACCCGCTTGGCCAGGCCGAGCATGTTGATGGCGCCGATCACCGAAGTCTTGGTCGTCTGCACCGGGTCGAACTGGTAGTGGATCGGCGAGGCCGGGCAGGCGAGGTTGTAGATCTCGTCCACCTCCACGTAGAGCGGGAAGGTGATGTCGTGGCGCAGGATCTCGAAGCGCGCCTGGCCGAGCAGGTGGGCGACGTTCTCGCGCCGGCCGGTGAAGAAATTGTCGACGCAGAGCACGTCATGCCCGTCGGCGACCAGGCGCTCGCACAGGTGCGAGCCGAGGAAGCCGGCGCCGCCGGTGACCAGGACGCGCTTGGAGGTGAGCTTCATGGCATGTCCCCGATGTTTGGCCGCCGATGGCTGGCCGCCGATATTTGGCCGCCGATGCCTGGCCGCCAATGCTTGGCAGCCGGGCCGTGGCGGCCCCGCTGGCGCCCGTGGCACTCATGCGCTGGCGGTTTGCATGAGCAGCTTAGCCGGCTTTGCCGGACCGCACAGCCGGTCGCCGGGCAGCGTGAACCCGGCCGGGTCGCCCGAGAGCGGCAGCAGCCCGAGCGAGCGCACCAGGATGCCGAGCGGGCGGTGATCGGCCGAGCCGCCGAGCTCCGAGGGCTTGGCGACGAAGCTGCACACCAGCTCGAGCCGCAGCACCGGCGCGCCGGCGACGACCGGCTGCGGGATGATCCAGCCGGTCTGCTGGAACACGCCCGGCAGCAGCCGGCATTGCCCGCACTCCGTGCCGTTGACCAGCAGGGTTACGTCCTGCGGCTGCGGCAGGTCGACATCGAGGGTGCGCGCGATGATCGCCAGGCGCAGCGCCTCGCTGTATTGATGGCCGCTGAGCACGATGTAGGCCGGCTTCTGGCTGGTCCAGCGGCCATGCACCTCGGGCGGATACCAGTTCTCCAGGCTGAAGCGGGTGTCGAGCGCCTGCTGGGCGAGGTCGAGCGTCAGCGGTCCGGGCTGGGCACCGGCCAGGCGGCGCCGCTCGAGGGTGGCGAAGGTCTCCGGCTGCAGCAGGGCGATGGCGGTGAGGAACACGCCGAGCCGGCGGTCGTCGGGGGTGGGCCCGCCCGGCGCGGGCGTCGCGGCGTCGAGCGGGCGCAGCTCGAGCAGGATGATGCCGGCGGCAAGCTGCGCGCTCGACAGCGTCAGGTGGCGGCGCTGGACGTGCCTGGTCGCCGGCCAGACGGTCCACTCGCCGCCGCCGGCGCGGATCTTCAGGCTCTCCGCCTCGAAGGCGCGGAACGCCAGCACCAGCACCAGCTCCTGGCCGGGAACCACGTCGCCGGGCCTGAGGCGCAGCAGCAGGAAGGCGCCGTCGCCGTCCGACCAAACGCCGGCGCGCTCGATGGTCGACCAGCCGGCCGCCAGCAGCCCCTCGGCGGCGCCGCGCGGCAGCAACTGCACCGCGCTCTCCCAGCCCTCGAGGTCCTGCGGCCAGTCGGCGGCGGCGGCGAAGCTCGCCGCGGTGTCGACCGCGAACGGCGTCTTGTCGCCGGGCAGGGACTGGGCCGCCATCGCCAGGTCGAGCAGGGCCGCCGAGGCCAGGATCACGCCCAGCAGGCGGTCGTCCTCCTTGCCCTCCATCGCCGCCGGCGAGGCCGCGCCGTCCAGGCCGAGCTCGATGATCGCCCGGCCGTTCGCAAGCTCGGGCAGGGTGAGCGGCAGGAGCTGCGTCCGCTGGTCGAGGTTGCGGAAGGTCCAGCGCAGCGCCGGCCGGCCGTTCACCCGCACGTCGACATGCTTCAGGCGATACGGCCGCAGCTTGAAGGCGAGCACCAGCGGCGTCTCGGAGGGCGCCTGGACCTGCACGCCGAGCCAGGCGCGCTGGCCGATGCTCCAGATGCCCTCGCGCTCGAAACGTGACCAGCCGGTCATCAACGCCATCTGCACGGCGGCGCGGGACAGCATCTGGGCCGGCGGCAAGGCCCAGCTCGCGGCCGAGCCGTCGACCGCCGCCGCGGCCAGCTCGGGCGTCAGCGCGGCCTGGGTGCAGTCCAGCACCGTGCCGGGGCGCAGCGCCAGCAGCTCCAGCTCCTCCAGATCCGAGAACACGCCGTACTCGACGACGCTGAGGTCGGCGATGTTGGCGCGCGGGCAGGTGAGCTCCAGGAGGGCGCCGTGCCGCAAGGCCTCGCGCGTCAGCACGACGAAGCGGGTCTCGATCTTGCCCGGCTTGAGGGTGCTGCGCCGCGCCGGGTCGCCATCGGCCGAGATCAGCAGCTCCACGTCGGCCGGGCTTTTGACCACCAGCCGCAGGCCGACGACGACGCTCTCGTCGAACCCCGAGGGCAGGTCGGCCGGGCGCACCAGCAGCGGCAGCTTGAGGCTGCGGCCCCGATGGCTGCCGTGGCAGGGCAGCGGCGCCGCCTCGCCCTCCTTGCCGCCGGGCTCGCGCAGCTCGGTCCAGTGGTCGGGCGTGAGGCAGGGCAGGCTGCGCACGCAGAGCGAGGCGAGCTTGATGCCGAGCAGCCGCTTGTCCGTGCTCTCCGGGTTGATCGCGGCCGGCGACATCGGCTGCGGCAGGGTGAACACCAGGTTGAGCTCGCGCGCCGCGCGCAGGGCCGCGACTTGCGCTGCCGGAATGATCAGCACGTCGTGCAGCAGCGTGCCGGTCCAGCACAGGGTGCCGATCGCCTCGCCGTTGATCGCGACGCCGACCTCCTGCGACGGCGCCGCCTCGGAGGCGAAGGCGTTGCCCGACAGCTCCAGCAGCAGCACCTCGCCGCCCGCCCCCAGCAGCTCGCACTGGAAGGTCGCGGTCTGCCCCGCCGTCCAGGAGCCGGTCTTCTCTGGCCCATACCAGCCGCTGATCTTGAACGCCTGCACCGGCTGCGCCTTGGCGCCGGCCTCGTCGAGCAGCACCGGCCGGTTGAGCTGCATCGAGGGTAGCGCGCGGCGCTGGCCGCTGACGTTGAGCAGCAGGTCGCGCAACTGGCCGGCCGAGGCGCGCCAGCTCACCGGCTGGTAGGCGCGGATCTGCGCCTCGCGCTTGGCGAGCAAAGCGGGGTTGAGCACGTAGCCGGTGACGACGCGATACCAGGAGACGAAGTCGAGCGGGTCGATCAGGTCGGTCATCTCGGGCGCGATCTCGGGCACCGAGCCGGCGCGGGCGGCCACACACACCTTGCCGTAGTTCAGCGCCTCGGCGACCGGCAGCCCCCAGCCCTCGTAGAGCGAGGGATACAGCGTGAACAGGCAGTTGCGATACAGCCAGTCCAGCGTTGCATCGTTGATGCCGTTCAGGATGTGAAACGAGTTCCTGATGCGCGGGTTCTTCTCCACCAGCGCCAGGAAATGGTCGATGTTCCAGCCCTTGCTGCCGACCATGATCAGGTTCGGCGTCTTGGCGCCGTGCTCGGCCAGCATGCGCTCCCACAGATTGTGCAGCATCAGGTGGTTCTTGCGGATGTCGATCGCGCTCACGCACAGGATGAACGGGTTGCCGCGCAGGATCGGCAGCAGGCGGTCGAATTGCGGCTCCTCCTCCTCGGCCTCATGGCCGCGCTTGTCGATCTCGTCGCCGAAACGGACGAGGTCGATCGGCGGCGTCACCAGCCGCTCGGCGTCGCAGAACTCGCGCAGATCGGCGAGCGTGCAGCGCGAGTTGGCGATCAGGTGATCGGCCACCTCGATCAGCCCGCGGCAGTTCGAGGTGAACTCCTCGCCCACCTTGTCGGGAAACCATTGCTTGAACTTGGCCTGGATCACGTCGTGGATGAAGGCCACCAGCAGCAGGCCCTTGAGGCGCTTGGTCGCGGCCAGGCTGTGGACGTAGTTTTCGTTGCGGATCCAGGCGCCGCCGAGCACCAGCAGGATCGAGTTGCGCTCGAACGCGATGCGGCCGGCGGGCGAGAAGTCCAGCTCGTCGAACAGGTAGCTCGGCGCCTGCGAGCTCGGCAGCTGCTTGTGCTTGCCGCGCACGAACTGGTCGTGGCTGACCTCGATGAAGGTGCGCCGGTCGGAGTTCCACAGCACGAAGACGATCCGGCCCGGCAGCAGCTCGTGGAGCTCCAGCGCGTAGCGCTCCTCGACCCGCGCGATGCCCGAGGGCGGCCCCGAGCGATGCGCGCTCGAGGTGAGGTCGACATAGATCTTCGGCGGCGCGGCGGGCCGCGACGTCTGGCGGCGGGCGGCGAACACGCCCTCGTAGACCGCCGAGGTCTTGCGGATGTGCTCGCCCCAGCTGAAGTTCGTCGCCGTCCAGCCGGCGAGCTCGGCGCGCTGCTCGGCGCTGAACGGGTGCTCGTAGGCCTCGGTCAGCGTCTGCAGCATCTGCTCGGGATGGCACGGATCGCAGTAGCGCGCCCGCTCGGCGAAATACTCCCGCTCCGAGGAGCGGTCGCTCAGCACCATGTTGCAGCCGGCCGCCGCCGCCTCCAGGGCGACCAGCGGCGCCCCCTCGCTCCAGCTCGGCAGGCAGAACACGCGGGCGCCGGCATAGGCGGAGGCCAGCATCTGGCTGTTGGCGGGGATGCGGCCGAGAAAGGTGACGTTCGGCCCGGCGATCGAGCGCAGCAGCTTGTCGTAGTCCGGGTTCGTGGCATGGCCGACCAGAACCAGCGGCATCCCGCTGTCGCGCAGCGCGTGCAGCAGCGTGATCTGGTTCTTGCGCGCCTCCAGCCGGCCGACGCAGAGGATGTAGTCGCGCAAGCCGTAGGTCTGCTCGAACAGCTCCGGCGTCGCGCCGCTGTACAGCCCCGGCTCGACCGGGTTGGGCACGATGGTGGCGCGCGAGACGTCCGCGCCGATGGCGGCGAGCTTGTCGCGCTCGTCCTCGCTGAGGCAGATCAGGTGGTCGGCGAGCGCGGTGAGGTTGCAGACGTCGTCGTGGAAGCCCTCGTACGGCTCGTGCGGCTTGCCGCCGCGCGCAAGCTGGCGCGCCTTGAGTTCGCGCAGGCGGGCATACTCGTTGTTGATCATCGCCTTGCCGAAGCCGCGGTTGAACAGCTTCGGGATCAGCGAGTCGAACACCCGCTTCTCCGACAGGTCGAGATAGATCGCCGACAGCACGACCGGCGCGCCGGACAGCCGCACGTGCTCGATCGCCTGGCGGCAGGTGCGCGGGTGCCAGACATTGTAGACGTGATACAGGTCGTGCTCGCGCTGATCGAACCGGGTGCCGTCGAGCAGCTTGGCCGCGTAGCCGAACTGGGTGAGCTGCAGTGCCGTGCGCGGCGCGCGCACCGAGGGGCCGCCCTTGTCGGTGCCGCTCTCGGTGCCGTGCACGATCAGCCCTGGGCTCCTGATGCCGAGCGCCGGCGCGCCGTCCGGCAGGCGCACCTGCAGCGCGCGCGGCCGGTCGATCGACGCGCCGAGCTGCTCGAACAGGCGGGCATGCCCGTCGATCCAGGTATTCCAGCCGCGATCCAGCACCGATTGGCGCAGCTTGTGGCGCTCGGCGACCACCTCGGCCAGCACCCGGCGCAGATCGTCGGCATCGCCGGTGCGATACTCGATGTGCGGATACTCCGGCACCCAGCCGACCGGCGGCGCGATCACCTGGCAGCCGCAGGCCAGCGCCTCGATCACGCTCATCGGCCCGCCCTCGTAGAGCGAGGGCACCAGGATGTAGTCCATCGAGCGGTAGAAGTCGGGCATCTGGTCGTCGGACAGCAGCAGCGCCGGGCCCGGCCAGCCGACGCCGGTGAAGTGCCACTCGATGCTCGGCGCGTCCATCACCGCCGCCACCAGGCGCTCGCCCTTGCGCCCGGTGTGATAGGTCCGGCCGACGACGCCGATCTTCAGCCGCGGCTGGAAGCGCTCGAGGTCCACCCCCGGCGGTATGGTGACGACATTGGCCATGCCGTGCTCGCGCAGGATCGTCTCGTAGGGCCGCGAGTGGCAGACCGCCCAGTCCATGTTGTCGGCGACGTCGTAGAAGCGCTGCTGCGTCGCCTTGTCCTGCTCGATATGCGCAAAGTAGCCGATCTCGCGCGGCGACACCCGGTAACGCCAGGTTCCATACGTCATGTAGTACTGGATGTCGGCCGACGGGTTGACGTCCAGGTCGTAGGTGACGCGCGGAATGTTCTGCTGCAGATGCCGCGCCAGGGTGTGCAGGATCCAGCCTTCGTCGGACAGCACGATGTTAACCGTAGCGACGCTCATTGTGCACTCTCAAGGTCCAGCAACGCAAGATTGAGGGTGGACACAGCCGCACTCTCAACCGCGCACACGATGATCCTGCCTGCTGGTGGGCGTGACCACAACCCTAGATCGAAGCGGGTGCTTGGACAGGCCTAGGGGAAAGAGGAAGGCAAGGGGCTTTCCCTCCGCGAGCCTTGCCAATTGCGCTCCGCGCAGTCGCAACCTTTTGGCTCGGTCCGCCCCTTGACCCCACCAAAGCCGAGGCTTTGGAAACATCTCGTCAGGGACTGTGGCCCAGGCGGTCGGACGGCGAGCCGCGCGGCCATTTGGTGGGCTGCGCAAGCCAAGAGAGAACCCTTTGGAACACCGTTCCCTTAGGGCACCGCTGAGCCGATCGCTCCGCCGCGCATTCCCGAACCGGCGGGCGCGACTATCTAGGGCTGATGGACAGACGCTTCCCAATGACCCGCGCCGCCGGGCTCGACCACCTCGCCACCGTCACCGCCTCGCTCGGCCGCGACTACGCCGCCGGCCGCAACGCCGACCCGGGCCCGGACGGCGAGCAGGCCACCTCCGCGCTCTCCCCCTGGCTGCGCCGCCGCCTGGTGCTGGAGCGCGAGGCCGTTGTCGCGGCGCTCGAGGCGCACGGCACCGCCGGCGCCGAGAAATTCGTCCAGGAGGTGTTCTGGCGCAGCTACTTCAAGGGCCACCTGGAAACCCGCCCGACCCTGTGGACCAGCTACCTGGCCGAGACCGGGAGGCCCCAGCCCAGCGGCCTCTCCCGCGCCCTGGACAGCGCCACCGCCGGGCAGACCGGCATCGCCTGCTTTGATGATTGGGCGCACGAGCTCGTCGCCACCGGCTGGCTGCACAACCACACCCGCATGTGGTTCGCCTCGATCTGGATCTTCACCTTGCACCTGCCCTGGGCGCTCGGCGCCGACTTCTTCCTCCGCCACCTCGTCGACGGCGATCCGGCCAGCAACACGCTGTCCTGGCGCTGGGTCGCCGGCCTGCACACCCGCGGCAAGGCCTACGCCGCCCGGGCCGAGAACATCCGCCGCTACACCGACGGCCGCTACGACCCCACCGGCCTGAACGAGCGCCCCGTCGCCCTGCAAGAGGACGCCGCCGCCCCCCTCCAGCCGCTGCCGGCCGCCGAAGAGCCCCCGCACGGCGAGGTCGCCCTGCTGCTGCACGTCGATGACCTGCATCCCGAAAGCCTGCCGGTCGCGCCCGCCACCGTCCGCCGCGTCGCCGGCCTGCTCGCCCACGCCCCGAACGCCGCCGACCGCGTCCGCGCCGCCGACAGCGCCGCGCTCGCCGACGCGCTGAACCGCGGCGCCGCCCATTTCGACTGCCCGGCCGTCCCCTTCGAGGAAGGCTGGAACGACGGCCTGCCCATCGTCGCCGCCTGGGCCCCGGTCGGCCCGTCCGCCTCGGCGCTTCCCACGTGCCAGCGCCTGCGCCGCGCGTGGGACACCGCCGCCTGGCCGCACGCCAGCCGTGGCTACTTCCAGGTCAAGACCGCGATCCCGCAGGTGCTGCGGGCCGAGGGGGTGGCGGGCTGACGGGTAGAAAGGGCTTCTTTTTTGAAAAAAAGAAGCAAAAAACTTTTGCTTGTTCAGAGACGCATTTGGCCTTGGATCGACAAATCGAATAAAAGTTTTTTGGTTCTTTTTTTCAAAAAAGAACCGCTTCCTTCCTCAGCCCCGTTTCCACGCCATCCCGCCATCCACCACCAGCGTCCCGCCGACGACGTAATCCCCCGCGCGCGACGCCAGGTAAACCGCACTTCCCGCGATGTCCTCCTTCGCGCCGATGCGGCGCGACGGAATCCGCTCGGAGACCTCGTCGGCATGGTCGCGCGCGTCGCGGTTCATGTCGCTGGCGAAAGCGCCCGGCGCGATCGCGTTGACGACGATGTCGTCATCGATCAACCGCAGCGCCATCCGCTTGGTCAGATGGATCAGCCCCGCCTTGCTGGCGGCATATGAGTACGTCTCCTGCATGTTGACCGAGACGCCGTCGATGCTGGCAATGTTGATCACCTTGCTCGGCTTGCCCTGCGTCGCGCGCAGCTTGAGCGCCGCATGCAGCGCCTGGGTGAGGAACAGCGGCGTCTTGAGGTTGAGGTCGATCACCTTGTCCCAGCCGCTCTCGGGAAACTCGTCGAACGGCGCGCCCCAGGCCGCGCCGGCGTTGTTGACCAGGATGTCGAGCCCGTCCTCGTGGCGCAGGAACCGCTCGGCCATCGCCCGCGCGCCCGTGGCGCCCGAGACGTCGCCCGGCAGGGCGATGCAGGCGCCGAACGCCGACAGCCGCTCCGCCGCCTCCTGGCACGGTCCCGCCTTGCGCGCCGTGATGTAGACCTTGGCCGCGCCGGCCTTGAGGAACCCCTCGGCAATCATCGCCCCAATGCCGCGCGAGCCGCCGGTCACCAACGCCACCCGCCCAGCCAGTGAGAAATACTCGATCATTTTGCCTCCCGTAGAAGATAAGGCCAGGGGCTTTCCCTCCGTGAGCCCTTCCAACTGCGCGTATGCGCAGTCGGAACCTTTGGCTCACTCCGCCCCTGGACCCCATTAAAGGCGGAGCCTTTAAAATCCATTCCTGATCCATGGTCCCACGCTGAGGTCCGTGGTGTGGGAGGCAGGATCGAATGGCTTCGCCAAGCAAGAGAGAGCGTATCCAGCCTCCTTAGTGATGCGGGTCTGGGGGCGCCGCCCCCGTCGTGCGCAGCACGCTATCGCGTGACGGGTCCAGGGCAGAGCCCTGGCCTTCCTCACTCATGAACGCCGCGACATGCTCATTCAGGAACGTCGCGTCCGCTGGGCTGGCGCCGGCGCCGGCGGGATGGCCCCACAGCGAGGGGATCGGCGTCAGGTCGCAATGCGGGATGAATGCCGCCTCGTACTTTGCGTCCTCGAGCGGGAAGTACAGGTCGGTGGCGGACGGCATGTAAAGCACCGGAACCTTGATCGAGCGCAGTGCGGCTTCGACGTCGCCGTGGAACGGGCTGGTGGCGCCGACGTCGTTGCTCTCCCAGGTGTGCATCTGCAGGATCAGATCGTTGGCGTCGTCGCCGGTGAAGAACTCGGCCACATAGCGGTCGATCGCCTGCTGCAGCGTCGCGCCGGCCGGGTTGTCGGCCCGCCACAGCTCGCGCCGCCACCATTCCTGCGAGTAGAGCCAGCCGAGCCAGACCAGCGAGGTCGCGGCGATACCGGTGCTCGGCTCCGTCTTGTAGTTGCCGCCGTCAAACACCGGGTCGGCGGTGAGCGCGGCGATCTGGCCCTCCAGGCGGACGATGCCGTGGCCGTAGGTCTTGGCGGTGCCGGAGGTGGCGACGATGCGGTCCATGAAGTCGGGGTAGCTGACCGCCCATTGCAGCGCCTGCTGGGCGCCCATGCTGAAGCCGATCACGGCCTGCAGATGCCGCACGTGCAGCGCCTCGGTCAGCAGGCGGTGCACGGCGTTGACGTTGTCGCGGATCGTCATCAGCGGAAAGCGCGGGCCGTGGAACGGCTCGGGCGTGTTGCTCGGCGAGGAGGAGCGGCCGTTGCCGAACAGCTCGCTGGTGACGATGAACAGCTTCGTCGGATCGAGGGCGCGGCCAGGCCCGACCAGCCATCCGTAGCCGTGCATGTCGGCCATGAAGTGCGACGGCAGCAGCACCGCGTTGTCGCCGGCCGGGTCGAGCTGCCCGTAGGTGCCGTAGACGATGCGCGCCTCGGGCAGCATTGCGCCGTGCTCGGTCGCAAAGCCGTTGATGACGAACTCATGCTGCACCGGCTCGGCCGGCGCCGGGTTGGTCGGCGCCGCGGCCGCGCCGGCGGCGGCCAGCGTCGCTATCAGGCAGGCCGCGGCCGTGGCCCTCATCGCGTCAGCCCATCACCAGGCCTTCGATGTCGTGCTTCTGGACGATGGGCTCCAGCGCGTCGACCACCCGGCAATGCAGATGCGCCCGCGTCGCTGCGGGCAGCGCGGCGTGATACGCGCGGGTGACCATCATGTCGTGCAGCGCGGCGTGCCCGGCGCCGGGCGCATCGACGCCGAGCACCAGCGCCGGGCGCGGCACCTGCGAGGCGTGCCGGGTGCCGCGATGCAGGGTCAGCGCCGAGCGGCAGGAGATGTCGCCCAGGCGCGGATACTTGCGCACCGCGCGCTCGGCGAAGCGCGAATAGAGGCTCGCATCGGGGAACATCTCGTGGTTCCAGCCGCGCCCGTCATCCCACTGCGTGCCCGGCGCGACCTCGAACGGCCCCATGTCCTCGGCGACGTCGACGCCGGTGAGGTTGAAGGCGAGCGAGGTGATGCGCCGGCCCTCGTAACTCTCCGGCGGCGCGGGGAAGTCGCGATGCCACGGCTGGTCCTGCGCCCCTTCGAACGGGGTGTCGAAGCCGACCTCGACGATCTGCCAGTCCGGCCCCAATACCCGCTCGCACAGGCCCACGACCCAAGGGTGCGTCACCAGCTCGACGAAGCCGCTCAGCGCCTCGGGATGCAGCTCGACATACCAGCGCCTGGGACCACGGCCGATCGCGCCGCCCGGCCGCTGGATGGCCGGCCAGAAGGCCTCCATCATGTCCGCCCGCAGCCGCTCCGCCCACTCCCGACTGAACGCGCCCCGGCGGGCGACGATGCCGTCGCGCTGCAGGAGCTCGACATCCTGGCCGAGCTCGTCGGTGTTCCGGTTCGCCGCTTGCCGTGGCATTGTTCCCCCGTCCTCGCTCGCAGGGGCCGCACTCTGCGCCGCGCGTCAGAGCGCGTCGAGCCACGCCGGCCGGTGCACGATTGCGGCGCGGCTGTCGACGCGATAGAGGCGGGCTCGACGCATCGGCCAGACCATCATCCTCAAGCCGACGCCGGAACCCACCGCACGATGAGCACGACCGACGGTCCTGGCCTGGCAGCGAACGGGCAGGGGCCGCCCGCGATCGCCATCAGGAACCTGACCAAGACCTATGCCTCCGGCTTGCCGGCGCTGTCCGGCATCGACCTCGACATCCATCCAGGCGAAATCTTCGCCCTGCTCGGCCCGAACGGCGCCGGCAAGACGACGCTGATCAGCATCATCTGCGGCATCGTGAACCCGAGCGGCGGCAGCGTGCATGCCTATGGGCGCGACGTCGTCACCGACTACCGCGCCGCCCGCCGCCTGATCGGCCTGGTGCCGCAGGAGCTCGCCACCGACGCCTTCGAGACCGTGCTGGCGACCGTCGGCTTCAGTCGCGGCCTGTTCGGCCACCCGGCCAACCCCGTCTATGTCGAGAAGGTCCTGCGCGACCTGTCGCTCTGGGACCGACGCGACAGCAAGATCATCACCCTGTCCGGCGGCATGAAGCGCCGGGTGATGATCGCCAAGGCGCTGGCGCACGAGCCGCGCATCCTGTTCCTCGACGAGCCGACCGCGGGCGTCGACGTCGAGCTGCGCCGCGACATGTGGCGCATGGTGCGCGATCTGCGGCAGACCGGCGTCACCATCATCCTGACCACCCACTACATCGAGGAGGCCGAGGAGATGGCCGACCGCGTGGGCGTGATCAACCACGGCCGGATCATCCTGGTCGAGCGCACCGCCACGCTGATGCAGAAGCTCGGCAAGACCCGGCTGCACCTGAAGCTCGCATCCCCGCTCGCCGACGTTCCGGCCTCGCTCGCCGACTGGCCGCTCGAGCGCTCCGCCGACGGCACGGAGCTGGTCTACACCTACGACGCCCAAAGCGGCGGCACCGGCATCGCTGGCCTGATGCGCCAACTCGACGGGCTCGGCCTCGAGCTGAAGAGCCTGCAAACCCGGCAAAGCTCGCTCGAGGACATCTTCGTCAGCCTGGTGCACGGCCAATGACGCCCAAGCCATGAACGTCTACGCCATCCGGGCGATCTACCGCTTCGAGATGAGCCGCACCTGGCGGACGCTGCTGCAGAGCGTCGTCTCGCCGGTGCTCGCCACCGCGCTCTACTTCGTCGTCTTCGGCAGCGCGATGGGCTCGCACCTGGGCGCGATCGACGGCGTGCGCTACGGCGCCTTCATCGTCCCCGGCCTCGTCATGCTGTCGCTGCTGACGCAGAGCATCGCCAACGCCTCGTTCGGCATCTACTTTCCGAAATTCGTCGGCACCATCTACGAGCTGCTTTCCGCCCCGATCTCGCCGCTCGAGATCGTGCTCGGCTATGTCGGCGCGGCGGCCAGCAAGTCGATGCTGCTCGGCCTGATCATCCTGGCCACCGCCCGCCTGTTCGTCCCCTACGGCATCCTCCATCCGCTGTGGATGATCGCCTTCCTGGTCCTGACGTCGCTGACCTTCAGCCTGTTCGGCTTCATCATCGGCATCTGGGCCGACAATTTCGAGAAGCTGAACCTCGTGCCGGCGCTGATCGTCACCCCACTCACCTTCCTCGGCGGCAGCTTCTACTCGATCAACATGCTGCCGCCGTTCTGGCGGACGGTGACGCTGTTCAACCCGGTGGTCTACCTGATCAGCGGCTTCCGCTGGAGCTTCTTCGGCGTCTCCGACATCGCCGTCGGCGCCAGCCTGGGCATGACCCTGGTGTTCATGCTCGCCTGCCTGGCCGGCATCTGGTGGATCTTCAAGACTGGCTATCGTCTGAAGCGGTGAACCCGCCGCTGGGGGCGGCGCCCCCAGACCCGCATCCGCTTGGAGTCCAGACGGGCACTTTCTGACTTGGCGAAGCCACTCAAAACCTGTTCCCCGCGCAACCGGCCTCGCCATGAAGTCATGGATAAGAAAATGGATTTTAAGGGCTCCGCCTTTAATGGGGTCCAGGGGCGAAGCCCCTGGCCTTCCTCCACGCATTGCGCGTCATTCGGCTTCGTGCGAGGCATGGCAAAAGGCTACAGGGTGGAACGACCGATTGAGCGAGGCGATCCTGGAAACGGCCGGGTTGTCCAAAGTATTTGGCGGCTTTCGCGCTGTCGACAATGTCGCTCTGCGAGTTGAGGTCGGCAGCATTCACGCCTTGATCGGCCCGAACGGGGCCGGCAAGACCACCTGCTTTAACCTGCTGACCAAGTCGTTGCAGCCGAGTGCCGGGCGAATACTGTTTCAGGGCAACGACATCACCCGGCTGCGCCCGGCCGAGATTGCCCGCCGCGGCATGGTGCGCAGCTTCCAGATCTCGGCGGTGTTCGGCCATCTCAGCGCGCTCGAGAACGTCCGCATCGCGCTGCAGCGGCAGCGGGGATCGAGCTTCGACTTCTGGCGCTCGGACCGCCTGCTGCGGCAGTATCACGACCGGGCGCACGAGCTGCTCGGCGAGGTCGGCCTGTCCGAGCTCGCCGAGGTGCCCGCCGCCGAGCTGTCCTACGGCCGCAAGCGCGCCTTGGAGATCGCGACGACGCTTGCCCTCAGCCCGACCCTGCTGCTGCTCGACGAGCCGACCGCGGGCATGACCGAGGCCGACGTCGCGCGCATCGTCGGGCTGATCCGCCAGTTGCGCGTCGGCCGCACCATCCTGATGGTCGAGCACAACCTGTCCGTCGTCGCCGGCCTGTCCGACCGCATCACCGTGCTGACGCGCGGCAAGATCCTGGCCGAGGGAAACTACGACACGGTCTCGACCGACCCGGCGGTCGTCACCGCCTATCTCGGCACCGATCATGCTGCAGCGAACCACGCTGAAGCCCGCCATGCTTGAGGTCACGGGCCTGAACGCCTGGTATGAGGAGAGCCACGTCCTGCACGGGCTCGCCTTCGACGTCCAGGACGGCGAGGTCGTGACCCTGCTGGGCCGCAACGGCGCCGGCAAGACCACCGCGCTCAAGGCGATCATGGGCCTGGTGCCGCGTCGCGAGGGCAGCATCCGGCTGCGCGGCGACGAGCTCATCCACGCCCGGCCGGACCGGATCGGCCGCCGCGGCATCGGCTTCTGCCCGGAGGATCGCGGCATCTTCGCCGGCCTGAGCGTCAGCGAGAACCTGATGCTGCCGCCGGTCGTCGCCCCGGGCGGCATGACGGTCGAGGAGATCTACCGCCTGTTCCCGAACCTCAAAGAGCGCGCCCGCAGCCCGGGCACGAAGCTGTCGGGCGGCGAGCAGCAGATGCTGGCGATCGCGCGCATCCTGCGCACCGGCGCCAAGCTGCTGCTGCTCGACGAGCCGACCGAGGGCCTGGCGCCGGTGATCGTGCAGCAGATCGGCGTCATGATCGCCGAGATCAAGGCGCGCGGCTTCACCGTGCTGCTGGTGGAACAAAACTTCCGCTTCGCCGCCAAGCTCGCCGACCGCCACTTCATCGTCGAGCACGGCAAGATCGTCGACATGATACCGGCGGCCCAACTGCACGGCCGGCTTGACGAGCTGCACCGCCGGCTCGGCGTCTAGCCGGACGGCAACATCCAAGACAGCATCTGAAGGGTTACAAGAATGGACGTCAAACGACGCGCGGTCCTCGGCACCGCATTGGCCGCAACCGTCGGCGGCCTGCCGCGCCGCGCTTGGGCCGCCGGCAAGCCGCTCACCATCGGCGTCTGCAGCGACTTCTCGGGCACCTACAGCGATGTCGGCGGCGAGACCTCGGTCGCCTGCGTCCGCCAGGCGCTCGAGGATTGGGGTGCCGCGGCCAAGGGCTACGACGTCACCGTGATCAAGGGCGACCACCAGAACAAGCCCGATGTCGGCGCCGGCCTCGCCCGGCAGTGGTTCGACAGCGGCGTCGATTTGCTGATCGACGTGCCGAACTCCGCCGTCGCCCTCGCCATCGCCGGCGTCGCCCGCGAGAAGGACAAGGCCTACATCAACACCAACGCCGCGACCTCGGCGCTGACCGGTCCGAAATGCAACGAGGACACGATCCACTGGTCGTACGACACCTACATGCTCTCCCACTCCACCGGCGGCGCGATGGTCGCGGCCGGCGGCAAGAGCTGGTTCTTCATCACCGCCAACTACACCTTCGGCCAGCTGCTGCGTGACCAGACGACCGCCGTCGTCAAAGCCGCCGGCGGCACGGTGGTCGGCGACGTCGACTACCCGTTCCCGCAGACCACCGACTTCTCCTCCTTCCTGGTGCAGGCGCAGTCCTCGGGCGCCCAGGTGCTGGGGCTTGCCAACGCCGGCAAGGACACCGTCAACTCGATCAAGCAGGCGCACCAGTTCGGCATCACCCAGAGCGGCATGAAGATCGCCGGCCTGCTGATCTACCTGAACGACATCCACGGCATGGGCCTGGAGATCGCCCAGGGCCTGGTGCTCACCGAGAGCTTCTACTGGAACATGAACGACAGGACGCGCGCCTTCACCAAGCGCGTGCTGACCAAGTCGCCGACCAACTACCCCTCGATGGCCCAAGCCGGCTGCTACAGCGGCGTCACCCACTTCATGAAGGCGGTCGATGCGATCGGCATCGAGGCGGCCAACAAGAGCGGCGCCGCAATCGTTGCGCAGATGAAAAAGATGCCGACGCAGGACGACGCGTTCGGCCAGTGCTCGGTCCGCGAGGATGGCCGCTTCATGTGCCCCTCCTTCCTGTTCCGGGTGAAGAAGCCGGGCGAGAGCAGCATCCCGTGGGATTACTACGACCTGCTGCACACGACGCCGGCCGAGCAGACCTTCGCGCCGCTGGCGAGCGAGGGTTGCCCGCTCGTCAAATCCTGAGGTCGCGCCTCGATGACGATGATCTTCGGCAAGCCGGCGCCGCTGCTGTTCGGCCAGCTGCTGCTCGGCATCATCAACGGTTCGTTCTACGCCATGCTGTCGATGGGGCTCGCCATCATCTTCGGCCTGCTGAGGATCATCAACTTCGCCCACGGCGCGATGTTCATGATCGGCGCCTTCGTCGCCTGGGGCCTGCTCACCTATCTCGGCATCGGCTTCTGGCCGTCGCTGATCGCAGCACCCCTCATCGTCGGCGGCCTTGGCCTGCTGCTCGAGCGGGTGCTGATCAGCCGCGTCTACAAGCTCGACATCCTGTACGGCCTGCTGCTGACGTTCGGCTTGGCGCAGCTCCTGCAGGGCGTGATGACCGTCTATTTCGGCGTCTCCGGCGTCGGCTACGACGCGCCGGCGCTGCTCTCCGGCGTGCTCAACCTCGGCTTCATGTACCTGCCGGTCTATCGCGGCTTCGTCGTGCTGGCCGCCTGCCTGATCTGCCTGGTCACCTGGCTGATCATCGAGCGGACCCGGCTCGGCGCGCTGCTGCGCGCGGCGACCGAAAACCCCAGCCTGGTGCAGGCCTTCGGCGTCAACGTGCCGCGGCTGATCAGCCTGACCTTCGCCGTCGGCGTCGGGCTCGCGGCCCTCGCCGGCGTGCTCGCCGCACCGCTCTACTCGGTCAATCCCGGCATGGGGGCGGAGCTGCTCGACACCGTCTTCGCCGTCGTCGTCATCGGCGGCATGGGCTCGATCGGCGGCGCCATCCTCACCGGCTTCGGCCTCGGCATCATCGAGGGCTTCACCGACGTGTTCTACCCGCCGGGCTCCGCCGTCGCCGTCTTCGTGGTCATGGCGATCGTGCTGCTCGTCCGCCCGGCCGGCCTGTTCGGCAAGGCCGTCTAGAGCGATGTCAGCCTGGCTTGCATCGCGCAGCGATCTGAGGCGGACGCAATCGCTCGCCAGCAACAAGGCTAGAGCGGTCACACTCGTCGTGGAAGCGCGCTAGATGTTCGCCCTCAGCCGGGCCCAGCTCGCCGCCTTCCTCGGCCTCGTCGGCCTGGTGCTCGTCGCCCCCTTCATCCTGTATCCGATCGTGGTGATGCAGGTGATGTGCTACGCCCTGTTCGCCATGGGAACGAACCTTCTCATGGGCTCGGTCGGGCTGCTCTCGCTCGGCCAGGCCGCCTATTTCGGCCTTGGCGGCTACGTCACCGGCTACCTCGTGCAGACGCTCGGCGTGACCCCGGAGGTCGCCATCGTCGCCGGCGGGCTCGCCGGCGCCGGCCTTGGCGCCGGCTTCGGCTGGCTCGCCATCCGCCGCCAGGCGATCTACTTCGCCATGATCACGCTGGCCTTGGCCCAGATCGTCTACTTCGCCGCCGTGCAGCTCACCGGCGTCACCGGCGGCGAGAACGGCATCCAGGGCATTCCCCGCAGCGCCCTCTTCGGCCGCCTCCCGCTCGCCCATGACGCCGCGATGTACGCGCTTGTCGCCGTTATCTTCCTGGCCGGCGTGCTGGTCATCCACCGCGTCGTGCACTCGCCGTTCGGCCAAGTGGTCAAGGCGATCCGCGAGAACGAGCCGCGCGCCATCTCGCTCGGCTACGAGGCGTCACACTACAAGTGGATGATCTTCGTCATCGCCGCCACGCTGGCCGCCATCGCCGGCGGCACCAAGGCGATGGTCATGGGCATCGAGACCCTGTCCGACGTCGGCACCGCCACCTCCGGCCTCGTCGTGCTGATGGTGCTGCTCGGCGGCATCGGCACGATCTTCGGCCCGATCGCCGGCGCCCTGATCGTCGTCGCGATGCAGTACTACCTGGCCCCCTTCGGCGCCTGGGTCGTGGTCATCCAAGGCGCGATCTTCATGGTCTGCGTGCTGCTGTTCCGCCGCGGCATCGTCGGCGAAGTCGCTGAGCGACTGGGGACGCCGCTGTAGCCAGGAAGGCCAGGGGCCGCCTGGATTCCAGTGGATGCGGGTCTGGGGCCGCGGGCCCCAGCGGGTCCAGGGCAGCGCCCTGGCCTTCCCGCGGAACCCCCCAAGGCCGGCGCTGTTCGCCCATGACACCAGGGGTCCATGACATGGCCAAGCTGACTGATCTGAGCGTCGTGATCACCGGGGCCTCGAGTGGCATCGGCCGCGCGACCGCGCTCGCCTTTGCCCGCCAGGGTGCCAGCGTGACCCTGGCCGCCCGCTCCGGCGGCGCGCTCGCCGCCGTCGCCCGCGCCTGCGAGCGCGCCGGCGGCCGGGCGCAGTACATCGAGACCGACGTCGGCAGCTCGACCATGACGCGGGCTCTGGCAAAGGCGGCGGTCAGGCGCTACGGCAAGATCGACGTGTGGGTGAACGACGCCGGGGTCGGCGCCGTCGGCCGCTTCACCGAGGTGCCGGTCGAGGCGCATGACCAGGTGATCCGCACCAACCTGATGGGCACCCTGCACGGCGCCCACGCGGTGATGCCCTACTTCCTGGCCGCGCATGCCGGCGTGCTGATCAACGTCGTCTCCTTCGGCGCCTTTGTCGGCACGCCGTTCGGCGCCAGCTACACGGCGACCAAGTTCGGCCTGCGTGGCCTGTCGGAGAGCCTGCGGGCGGAGCTGCAGGACGAGCCTCGCATCCACGTCTGCGACGTCTTCCCCGGCTTCGTCGACACCGCCGGCGTCGGCCATGCCGGCAACTACACCGGCCATCGCCTCAACGTGCGCGCCCCCGACAAGCCGGAGCAGGTGGCGGCCGCGATCGTCCGCCTGGCGCGGCACCCGAAGGACAAGGTCTCGGTCGGTGCGGTGGCGAGGCTGTCGCCGCTGGCCTATGCGGTGGCGCCCGGCCTCGGCCGCTGGGCGATGGCCAGAATGCTGGGCAACGCCACCGCCGCCGCCCCGGCGCAGAAGCCCGATCCCGGCGCCCTGTTCAAGGCGGAGGGCGACACCGGCGCGATCTCCGGCCACCTGCCGCTCGGCAGGATCGTGGCCCTCGGCGCCGTGCTGCTGGCCGGCGCCTCGGCGGCCATCGTCCTGGGACGCCGGAGCTAAGTGCTTCGGCCTCAGGCCGGCTCGGAGGCACGTCACCGGCTTGAGGGCGCATGGTCGCGCTGCTGCTGCCGTTGCAGCACGTCCTGATCGTTCAGCCGCGCATCGTAGATCGACCGCGGTTCGACCGTGCGCGCCACGAGCGTGGCGATGGCGACGGTGAGCAGCATCGGCACGATCGAGGAGCGGGCATGCGCCTGGCGATCACGGCACCATCGGACCGATCATGTGCCGGCGACGCGCTGCTCAGCCGGCCGACACGTGCACCCGATGCCAGGCGGCGCTGAGATACCCCTTGAAGTTCCAGGTGTCGTCGGGCCGGGCGGGCTGGGTCTGGCCGGCCTGATCCCAGGCCCGCACGGCGAGCTCGTGGTCGCCCTTCGGCAGATCGAGAGCGATGGTCCAGAAGGTCCAGCTCCAGGGTGCGCGCGGATCATGCTCCAGCGCGGCCTGGCTCCAGCTCCGGCCGCCATCGATCGAGACGTCGACCCGCGCGATGTCGCGGGCGGTGGCGATCGCGTAGCCGCGCAGGGTCGTCCGGCCGGCCTTCAGCACCGTGCGCGGCGCCGGCTCGCAGATCGCCGAGTTCAGCGGCATGTCGTAGATCGTGATGCCCCGCTCCCAGTCGACCGTCGCCTCCGTCACGTCGGGCGGCAGCAGCTTGTAGTCGCGCTGCTGCATGTGGTTGTCGGACGGCCGGTCCTGCACCGTGATGCCGGCCAGCCATTTCGGGCTGCGCACGCCGGCGTAGCCGGGCACCACCACGCGCAGCGGATAGCCGTGCTCCGGCGCCAGCGGCTCGCCGTTCATGGCATAGGCGAGCAGGACGTCCGGCGTCATCGCCTTGGCCATCGGGATCGAGGCGCCGTAGTTGAACCGCCCCTCCTTCGGCATCTCCACCTCGTCGCAGGCCTCGAAGGCGACATGCAGCGCTGCATCCGTGTCGGCGCCGGCGGCCCTCAGCACGTCGGCGAGGGCGATGCCCGTCCATTCGGCATTGCCGATCGCGCCGGGCGCCCAGGGGTCGCCGGAGGTCGGCCGCACCTGCTGCATGTCGGCGCGACGGTTGCCGGCGCATTGCAGGACCGCCGTCACCGTGCGGGCAGCAAAGCGGTCGCGCAACTCCGGCATGGAAAGATCGAGCGAGGTTTGCACCAGCCCGTTCACTCGAAGGCGGTGGGACGTCTCGTGCAGCCTCGGAATGTTGCCGTGGCTGCGCACGTAAAAGTCTGTCTGCCCGGTGAGCAGCGCCGCTCGCAGCCGGTCGAGCGACGGCTCGGCATTGAACGGCTGCTGCGAATGGGCGATCAGGTCCGACTTGGCGCGGAACAACATTCTCGTCTCTCCCCCCGGCAGGCAGCGATGCGGGACACAGCGTATCAGGTCGAGAGGGGCTTCGGCCAACTGCTCAGGCCAGGCCGAGCAGTCGGCTCACGCCCAGGCAGCACCACCGGCCCAAGCATCAGCACCCGGGCCAGCTTGACCAGCCTGCCGGCTGCCGGCGTCCGCGGCAGCCTTGTGATGCTCCGGTGATGCCGCACGGCGAGATCGAAGAAGACCGCCTCTGCCAATTAGCCGGTCTCACTCTGGCGTTGGATCTCGAGACGGCGAAGCCGCAATCGGCCTTTTTCAGTGCAGGCGCGTCGTTGACCCCGTCGCCGGTCATGCCGACGATGTGGTCGTGTTTCTGCAGAACATCGACGATGTGGAACTTGTGCTCCGGAAATACCTGGGCGAAGCCGTCCGCATCTTCGACGGACTTGATCTCCTCGGCGGTTTCTTGGCTTTTCGGGTCGCCGAGACTGGCGCCATCGAGGATGTTGGCGCCCATGCCCAGCGTCTTGGCGGTTTCCTTGGCAATCGCCAAGGCGTCGCCAGTCACCATCTTGATCTTGACGCCCATCGCCGCGGCTGTCGCGATGGTGGACTTGGCATCGTCGCGTGGCGGATCAAACAGCGCCAGCACGCCGAGCGGGTGCCCGCATTCGGACGCCGTGTATCCACCCCCACAAGGGCACAGGAGCACGCTTGATCCATTTCGTTATACGATATACCTAAGTCAAGAATGACGATCTCGGATCACGGCGGGCGTCGCGCTTTCGGACTTCGCCATCGGCCGCTCTTGGCGTCGCGGGGTTGCAGCGGCGTCAGCGCGCCGAGCCGTGCACGGGCGGGCGTGGCCGCCTTCTTCGATCCGCGGACATCGAGCGTGCAGTACGTCGTGTCCGACCCCGCCACCCGGGCCTGCGCGATCATCGACCCGGTGCTGGACTACGATGAGGCCTCCGGTTCGCTCGGGACCGGCAGCGCCGACGCGCTCCTGGCCCACGTGCAACGGGAGGGCCTCGGCGTTGCCTGGATCCTCGACACCCATCCCCATGCCGACCACCTCTCGGCCGCCCACGTGCTGCATGGGCGGACCGGGGCGCCGACAGCCATCGGCGCGCGCGTCGCCGAGGTGCAGTCGCTCTGGGCCGAGATCTACGATCTGGCGACGCCTTCGCCCGACACCCTGTGGGACCGGCTGTTCGACGACGGCGACACCTTCCGCATCGGCGAGCTGGAGGCGCGCGTATTGTTTGCCCCGGGACACACGCTGGCCTCGATCAGCTACCTCGTGGGCGACGCCGCCTTCATCCACGACACCCTGTTCATGCCGGATGGCGGCACGGCGCGGGCCGACTTCCCGGGCGGCGACGCCCGGGCCCTCTGGCGCTCCATTCAGGCGATCCTCGCGCTGCCGGACGACACGCGCCTGTTCACCGGCCACGACTACCAGCCCGGCGGTCGCGGGCCGCGGTGGGAGAGCACGGTGGCCGAGCAGAGGGCCTGCAACATCCACCTGCGCGACCAGACGGAGGATGGCTTCGTCGCCATGCGCCAGGCGCGCGACGCCAAGATGCCGCTGCCCAGGCTGATGCTGCACGCCCTGCAGGTGAACATCCGCGGCGGCCGGCTGCCCGAGCCGGACGCACGCGGCCGCCGCCACCTGCGGCTGCCGGTCGGCGCCTTCTCCGACGCGCCCTGGAGGACAATTTGAGCGACCCCGCCCCACCCACGGCGATGACCCGTGACGAGATGGCGCTGCGGGCCGGCGAGGTCGGCGATCTCCTGCGCACTCTGGCCAACCCCAACCGACTGATGATCGTCTGCACCCTGGTCGAAGGCGAGTGCTCGGTGGCCAAGCTGGAGGCAATGCTCGGCATCCATCAGCCCACCCTGTCGCAGCAGCTGGGCGGCCTGCGCGCCGCCGGCCTGGTGCAGACCCGCCGTGAGGCCAAGCACGTGCTCTACCGGCTCACCGACGCCAAGGCCGCGCGCGTGGTCGAGGCGCTCTACGCGATCTTCTGCGCCGAGGAGCCTGATGACGCCCGATCATCAACAGCGCGCCTGGTCTGAACCCTTCTCGCGCTTTGCCGCCTCTATGATCCTGGAGGGTGCAGATGGCGACATGGGCGAGCGGTGAGTTGGTTGAGGCGGCCCAGCGCGGCGAGCCGGGTGCGATCGAGCGGTTGCTTTCACAGGCCCGACCGGATCTGCGCCGGATCGCGCGCCGGGCGTGCCGCGGCCCCGAGGACGCGGAGGACGCCGTGCAGCACGCGCTCTGGACGCTACACCGCCAGGTCGGCGCACTGCGCACCGCCTCGGCTGTGGCAGCCTGGCTGTTCCGCGTGATCGAGCGCGAGTGCCGGAGGCTGCTGGGGCTGAGGCAGCCGCGCGCGTCGCCATTGATCCTGGAGCCTTCGGCGGCGACCCCCGTGCCATCGGGCCTGCGGCACGACCTTGCGCGTGCAATCGAGGCTTTGGCTGAGCCGTACCGGGCAGCGCTGATCCTGCGCGACGTCGAGGAACTGACGGCACCCGAAGCAGCATCGGTGCTCGGCATCACGCCGGAGGCTTTGAAGAGCCGCCTGCATCGCGCACGGGCCGAGATGCGCGAGCGCTTGGCCGCCGGGGGCTACCTGTCCGGAGGTGACCTGTGACGGCGTTGACCTGGCATCTGTCGCGTGGCCTCGGCGCCGCGGCGCTGATCGCCGCAGCTTTCCTCCCGCATGCCGGTCCGTCCTGGCCGGCCCTGCTTCTCCTGCCCGCAGCGGCGTTTCTGCTGCGCGGCTGCCCCATGTGCTGGCTGCTCGGGTTGGCCGAACACCTGCGCGCACTTTCCACCCAGCGAGGTTGACCGATGCCCTACCAGGACCCTGCCGATTTCCGCCTGCTGCCCGAAATGGTCCGGCTCGCCCAGCCAGAAGCGGAGGGGTTCATGGCGTTCGACAAGGCTGTCAGCCGCAGCGATGGCGCGATCCCGCCCAAATACCGCGAGCTGATCGCGCTTGCCGTTGCGCTGACGACGCAGTGCGCATACTGCCTCGACGTGCACACCGGACGCGCCCTGGAGGCAGGCGCCACGCGCCAGGAACTGGCAGAAACGGCGTTCATCGCGGCGTCCCTTCGGGCCGGAGCAGCGCTTGGCCACGGGTTGATGATGCTGCGACTGGCCGAGCAGGGCGGACGGGCAGACCGGTCAGCTCCCGCGTAGCCTCGGACGCAGACGCAGACGCAGACACAAACGCAAACGCAAACGCAACAATGGCTGGGGCCGCACCAGCCCTGGTTCGCCTGCCATTTCGACAACGCGATGACCAGCACCTTGATCTCGCGCCGCTGTGCCAAGGCGATCACCTGGCGCCGTTTTGCCCGGTCGCAGGACTGATCGGCGTTCAAGATCCGGCGCCAGAGCGCCACAAGTTGAGCTGCTTTGGCGCCGGCGACGCGCGTCAAACACCGGTTTCGATTGATCAGCGCTGCCAGCGGCGATGTCGGCCGGGCCGTGGTGGCGGGGCTGCAAGCCCGTTCTCCGGGAGATCAACGCGGCGGCGACCGGCCGCATGCGTGTTTGATGCCGATGAACCGCTGATCTCTGAACAGTCAGACCGAAAGGCGAACGAGCATCTTGCCGAAATTGCCGCCTGAAAACAGTTTCAGGAAAGCGGCAGGTGCATTCTCGATCCCGTGCTCGACGGTTTGGTGGACCCGGACGGCGCCTCCCGCGACCCAGCCGGCCATGCGGGCCACGAAGTCCGGCATCATGGTAAAATGGTCGGAGACGATGAAGCCTTCGAGGCGCAACCGCTTCGTCACCGCCAAGCGCATATGCTGCGGCCCAGTGCCTTCGCTCTGGTTGTACTGCGAAATCATGCCGCACAGCGCGAAGCGTGCGAACGGCTTGGCCGATTGCAGCGCGGCGTCGAGATGGGCGCCGCCGACATTGTCGAAATAGGCGTCGATGCCCTGCGGCGCCGCCGCGGCCAGCGCGGCCGCCAGGTCGGGCTCCGCCTTGTAGTCGATAACATGGTCGGCGCCGATCTTGCGCAGGAAGGCGCATTTTGCCGCGCCCCCGGCCGAGCCGATGACGGTTGCGCCCACGACCTTGGCGACCTGGCATGCCACCGAGCCCACCGCCCCCGACGCCGCCGAGACAAAGATGACGTCTCCGGCTTGCAACTTTATCACCTTGTCGACGCCGACGAACGCCGTCAGCCCTGGTAGTCCGGCCGCACCAAGCAGCGCCTCTGGCGGCAGGCCGGTGGGCGCTACTTTGGTCAGGGCTGACGGCGGCGCATTGAACGCCTCCCGCCACCCCAGCATCGACTGCACGAGGTCGCCGGGCGAGAAATCCTGGCAGGCGGACGCCTCCACGCGGCCAACCGCTCCACCCTCGAGCGCCGCACCCAGGCGGAAGCCCGGCACGTAGCTCTCCCGCACCATCATCCGGCCGCGCATGTAGGGGTCGACGGACATCCAAAGGTTCCGCACCTGGACCTGCCCGGCGGCGGGTGGGGGCACCTCGGTCACCGCCATGGCGAAATTGTCCGGGGTCGGCATACCCTCGGGACGGCTGGCAAAGCGGATTTCACGGGACGTGATGCTGGGGCGGTTCATGCTCGATCTCCGATGGCGCGGTCGCGGTCGGGGTCGCTGGCCATGACCGCCTGATAGGCTGGGCGGCTCCACAGCCGGTCGGCATAGGCCTGGATCGCCGGTGTGAGCAGCGCCGTCTCGCCGAGCCGGGCGGCAAAGGTGAGAGCGTAGCCGAGCGAGATGTCGGCGACGGTGAAGCGGCCGGCCGCGGCAAAGCCGGTCTGCTCGACCGCCGCCTCGACGGGCTTCAGCCGCCGCTGGAACAGCGCCCGCGCGTCGTCGACGATCTGCGGCCAGCGCCGCTCCGGCGGCTCGAGGTGGCGATATCTCATGATGCTCCCGAGCGGCTGCGTCAGCGTGGCTTCGCCGTAGAAGCAGAATTGCAGGTAGTCGGCGAAGCCAGCCTCGGCTGGCGACACCGCGAGCACCGTCGGTCCATACAGCTCGACCAGATAGAGGCAGATCGCCACCGACTCGGTCATCTTGACCTCGCCATCGACGAAGAACGGCAGCGACCCGGCCGGGTTGGTGGCGAGGAACTCCGGCTGCTTCAGCCGGGGCGGGAATGGCACCAGCGTTGTCCGGTGCGCGACGCCCAGTTCGGCAAGCAACCAGGCGACCCGGAGCGAACGGGTGCCGTGGCCGTGGAACAGATGCGGCCCGGTGCCAAGCTCCGCCCGAACGCGGCTTTCGGGGTATGATCTTTCCATCGTGATCACTCCGCGACCGGCAACGGGGCGCCGACCGGAGCTGGTTCTGACGAGGCGGTTCGGCGCAGCGCAACCGCGTTCAACGCGCCGTAGGCGAGCGAGCCGGCCGTCACGGCCGCGAACACGGTGGACATGTCTGCCCCGGACCGTGCCAGTATCAGGCTGCCACCGGCGCCGATGACCAGGCGCGCAATGCCGGCGACGAAGGGCCAGAGCATCCGGCCCCGCCCCTGGCTGGCGAAATACAGCATCATGCCGAACCCGACCGCCGCGTAGGCCGGCGCCACGATGCGGAGATAGCGCGCGCCCGCCTCCAGGGCGGCCGCGTTGTCGGTGAACAGGCCCAGCCAGGCATCGGGGAACAGGCTGGCGAGAAGCCCCGCAGCTCCGGCCGGGACGGACGCGAGCAGGACGGCGGTCAAGGCGACCCGCCGGGCCCGGGCGTGGTCGCCGGCGCCGGTGGCCGCACCGACCATCGTCACCACGCCGCTGCCGAGGCCGAACAGGAGCGGGATCAGCAGCCAGTCCAGCCTGGACGCGATGCCGTAGCCGCCAAGGGCGTCGACGCCGAACCGCCCGACCGCGGCGGTCACCAGGAGGACCGTCAGGTTGGCCGCGAGCGAGCCGAGCGCCGACACGGAGCCGACACCGAGGATCGTGCGGAACATGGCCCAGCGCAGCCGCGTCCGTCGCAGCGTGAGCGCGCCGCGCCCGCGGACCAGGTAGCGGATCAGCACGAGCATGGCGGCGAGATAGTACAGCCCGACGGCGAGCCCGGCGCCACCGACGCCCATGCGCGGCAACGGACCGACGCCGAAGATCAGCGCGGGCGAAAGCAGGATCGTGACGAGCGCCCCGGCGAGCGTCACACAAGCGGGCAGCTGGACCTCCCCCGCGCCGCGCAGGGCGGCCGCAATCAGGTTCACGGCCCAGATCGGCACCGCGCCGGCGAAGAACCAGCCGGAGAACAGGAGTGCCGCGGCAAGCGCGTTGCCGCTGCCGCCCATCGCGCGATACAGCGCCGGGCCGCCGGCGAATGCCCCGGCGGTGAACAGCACGCCGAAGCCGATGGCGAGCACCAGCGCGTGGGCGACGAGTGCATCGGCCTCGTTCGCGCGCCCCGTGCCCACAGCGCGGGCGATTGCGGCCGACACGCCGCCGCCAATGCCGCCGTTGCTCGCAGCCGTCATCAGGGCCGTCAACGGGAAGACGAGCGCCACACCCGCGATGGCGTCGATGCCGAGGAAGCTCGTCCAGTACGTCTCGGCGACCGCGACCAGGGTTTGGGCGAGCAGCACGCCGATGGTCGGCAGGCCGAGCCGCAGCAGGGTGGGCAGCACCGGCCCGCTGAGGATTGCCGCCCGGCGCTCCGCCCGCAAAGCGTGGCCAGGCTGCGCGGCGGCGTCGCCTGGCCGGAGGTTCATCGAGGCGATGCAAGGCGGGAAGATCTCGGCCGCGACCCAGGGCGCGGCGACGTTGTCAGACACGGCAGTTCTCCCGGTTGCGGATGGCGGAGCCTGCCATCCATAACCTCTGCTCAGTGTTCGGTGAACATATAAGTCGGCGATGGCAGGACACGAATTCGTCAGGGCCGCGCGGCCCATCCGGTCAGCATGCCGCCTCTGCAGCGGCCGCGCCCCCGGGGGCGCGGCCGCTGCCCATGACGGCATTCCGCGGCGGGTCGGGCATCCCGACCAGCCCTTCCAGAAGCAGGTCGGTATGCACGCGGACCAACGCGTCGAGCTTGACCCAATCAAAATCGGAAAAGGCCAGCAGCAGCGCGACAAGGCCGTGCATGGCCGCCCAAAGCGACTGTGCCAAAGCCTCCGGCGAGGCGGTTGGACTGCGCAGCGCCCCGCTCGCCTGTGCCGCGGCAAGGCGCTCCCGGAAATTCGAGAACACCGTGAGACCTTCGGTTTGGCGCTGCTCCTGCGGCAGCAGGCCTGGATGGCGGCCGTCCCGCAGCAGGAAGGTCAGCCGGTACTCGTCCGGGTGCTTGAGTCCGAAGCGGACATACTCCGGTATCCAGGCGCGCAGGAACTCGACGGGATCGCTATTGCGCTTGCTGACGTCCTGCATCGCTTCGCCGAGTTTGCGAAACGCGCCTTCGGTGAGCTGGTCGAGCATCTCCCCCTTGTTCTTGAAATAGACGTAAAGGGCGGTCTGCGATATGCCGACACGGGCGGCGATCTGCCGGGTCGAGACGCTCTCGACACCGTGCTGCAGGAACAACTCGCGGGCGGCCTCCAGGATTTCGCCCACTCGCTCGTGCCCGGACCCGCGTGCTTTCCGGTTGTCGAGCGAGACCACGTAGAACCGCGACGGCTTGCCCGCCTTTGGCTCACCTTTCATTTCTGCTCCCCGACGAGCCTGGACGGCAACTGCTACCATCCATCACGCCGCCATGATCGGTGCTCAGTGTTCACATCAACATCGCCGTCCCTCCGTCCGAAGTCAAAAGCTCGGGCGTGACCCTGAGACCAGTCGCAAGCCGTCGTCCCGGCCGTTCTACATCGCTCGTCGGTTTGAGCGGGCGCATTGTCAGCTGCCGACATCCTGGTTCGCGCTTGAGCAGCTGACATCCGAACGCCTCTTCAAAGCTTCAGGATACGCTTGGCATTTCCGGAGGAGATCTGCTCGCGCACCGCCTCTGCGATCGGGGCGGCGTCCAGCCACGCGCTTGCCTCCTTCATCTCCTCGAACGGGTGGTCGACCGAGAACATGATGGAGTCCTCGCCGAGTGCCTTCAGCGCGCAGTCGAGCGGCTCATTCGAGAACGTGCCCGCCGTGGTGATCGCGATGTTGCGGCGAAAGACCTCCGACGGCTTGATCGCGTCGCCCTGCGTGAACGCCTGCGCGCGCTTGTCGAGGCGCCAGAGAAGGTAGGGTAGTGTCTCGCCCATGTGTCCGAGCAGCAGCTTGGCCTTCGGGAAACGGTCGAAGACGCCGCCGAAAATGATGCGCAGCGTGTGCGCGGCCGTCTCGGCCGTCCAGCTCCAGGTCGCATAGTCCAGCTCGGGACGTCCGGCATAGGTCGCCGGCATCTCGGCGGCGTCAGCCGCATGGAGATAGATCGGCACGTCGAGCGCTTGGGCGCGCTCCCAAATCGGGGAGAAGCGGTCATCGTCGAGGTAGCGGCCGTCGGTCTGGCCAATGATCATCGCCCCGTGCATCCCGAGCTCACGCACCGCCCGCTCGAACTCGGCGGCGCCCGCCTGCGGATCCTGCAGCGGCACCGTGGCGAAGCCGGCGAAGTGGTCGGGATGCGCCTGCACGGCCTCGGCAAGGCGATCGTTGGCCTGCCGAGCGAGCGTCATCGCGGTCGCGGCATCGAGGGCGCCCTGAACCGTGCCGACGTTCGACAGCACCGCGAAGTCGATGTTGGCCTCCGCCATCGCCGCAATCCGTGCCTCGCCGAGTTCGCAGAGCGGGCGCTTGATCTTCGCGGTGATCTCCTGGGGAACAGTCGGGATCAGGGTCCGCCAGCGATCGACGTGCGTGGGCTCGTCGAGGACGAAATGTTCTTCGAGTGCGATGCGCATCGAGGTGGTTCCTTTCATTTGAAAACTCGCGGGAGGCAAGCGCCTCATGGCTGTTGCGGCGAGAAGGGTGTCAGGTCGCCCCAAAGGCGGCGAACACATCGGGCAGGACCCGCCCGAGATGGGCGAACTCGGTCATGTCGTGCACGGCCATCTCGTAGGCCAGCCGCTCGATGGCGTCGCCATCCATGCCCAGTCTGGACAGCAGCGCCGGGGCATCCCGTCCACCGGGAAATCGGGCGAACTCGGGATGGGCACCGATCCAGTAACGGCTGAAAAGCTCCATGCCTGCCTGCGTGTCGCGCGCGAGATGCAGCATGACCATGAAGGTGGTGTCGGGTGCTTCGGCCACGCGGATCGTGCCGCTCGCGCTGGTGGTCAGGCCCGCCCGCCGCAGGGCATCCTCGTCGAGACCAAGCGACGCTGGTGGCGCGAAATGGGTGACGATCTTGAGCGATGTGGGCCCGATGAACTCATCGATCGCGTTGGGATTGTCGTAGAGCCGCTCGGCATAACTCAGCGACGTGTCCGCCAGCCGTGCCGGCTCGACGACCGAGTTGTCGACGTGGGCCTGTGGAAACCACAGCATGTAACGCTCCTTCTCGAGCGGGTGCCACGTGAACCACCACTCGAACATGCCGGTGGTGACGCCCGGCATGACGACACGGCTCTGCGCATAAGCCGTGGGTCCGTCCAGCAGCGCGTAGCCATGGTCCGGAAAGTCCGGCGCGTGGTCGATCAGACGGCCAAGATCGGCGATGCTCGGCGTGAGCGTGCGCTCCGCCGGCAGCGGTCCGGCGCGCAGCACTGTGGCCCCGGCCGCCGGAACCTCGATGTCGGGCAGGAAGAAGCGCTCGTAAGGCTTGCCGGCGATGGCGCGCCGATTGCTGGCAAGCTGCTTTTGCATGGAAACCGGGACGTAGGTGACTGGAGCGCGCTGCGCCGAAGTTCGTGGTGGCATCATGAAGTTCCTCGTCTGAGCCAGCCACGATATCGGCCGGCTCGCGACGTCGCGGTATCAAATTCTAGCGGTTTTCGTCAGCCGAGCATGGCCGCGCGGAAAGCGCCTGGCGTGATGCCATTGTGGCGCCTGAAACTCGACACGAAGTGGGCGGGCGAGCCGAAGCCCGTGTGATACGCGGTCTCGGCAACGGTCATCCGGTGCTGCGCGAGCAGGCGCATCGAGCGTTGCAGCCGGCATCTCAACGCAAAGGCGTAGGGCGTGGTGCCCATACTCTGGCGAAAAGCCTTGATGAAGTGGTGAACGCTCAAGCCGGCAGCGCTCGCCAGATCGTCCAGGCCGGGCGGCTCATCGGACCCATTCTCGAGGCGATCGTGGATCAGCTCGACGACGCGTCGGCACCCCAGCGGCGCCAAGCCCCCGATCGGCATCCCGGCAGGCCCGCACTGCTGAATTGCCAACTGCTCGGCCAAACCGCGGACGACCGAGCCGAGCAGCAGCCCGTCATCCGGCTCGTCCCGCGTGGCGGCGACGAGGGCCTGCAGGACCGGTCGCCGGAACCGATCTTGCGGGCTATCGAAGAGGGAGCCGATGCGCGGATCACGCAAGCCGGTCGCGTCCTTGATCAGGGCGGGATCCAGGAGAACCTGAAAGACGTCGACATCCCCCTGGATCGTCACCCGGGGCGGCTCGCTCGGCGACATCACCGAGATGCTGCCGGCCTCGATCCGCCGCGTCGCCGACCTGCCTCGGAGATCCCATTGGACGGCTTGGGTGCCGGAGAGGCATAGTACGATGCGTGCCGCGTCGGGCGCATCGACGTCGACTTCTCCCCCGGCGAACCGCCAGCGCGCGACGACGGCCCCAGGCCGATCCTCGGCTCCGACGCGCTTGAGCAGGATCGGCGCACCGAGGGTGGCCAGGAGTTGGCTGAGGACCTCCATGGTCAAGACCCCCCTCACACGGCCCAGGCGAGGCCGCGGTGAAGCGCGACGCCCGCGCCAGCTCACCGTCCGGTCAGAACAGGCCACGACCTTTGCGGCGAGCAGCGTGCCCAAGGTCGCGGAGCGCGGTCCCCGCATCAGCCCGGCAGGCGCGTTGAACACCGTGCTACATCAGCTTGTCGAGCGTGAGCGGCAGATCCCGGACGCGCTTACCGGTTGCGTTGAAAACAGCGTTGGCAACCGCGGCGGCAGTGCCGGTGATGCCAATTTCGCCGATGCCGTGCGCACCCATGGGCGTATGCGGATCCGGGATGTCGGTCCAGATCACGTCGATCTCCGGCACGTCCAGATGCACGGGAACATGGTACTCGGCGAGGCTCGGGTTCATGACGCGCCCCTTACGCTCGTCGAACTGGGTCTCCTCCATCAGCGCCAGGCCAAGTCCCATGATGATGCCGCCACGGAACTGACTGGTTGCCATCTTGGCGTTCAGGATCCGTCCGCAGTCGAACGCGCCAAGGAAGCGGCTGATGCGCGTCTCCCCGGTGACGGCATTGACCCGCGCCTCGCAAAACATGGCGCCGTAGGAGTGCATCGACCAATGCTGCGTCTCCAACGGTCGAGGAGCCTCCGCCACCACCACCAGCTCATCGCGCTGCGCCCGGGCCAAGATCGAGGCGTAGCTCTCGTGCCGCTGCGGCTCGTCGAGCTTGGCAAGCCCGCCATCCAAACCGCCGACCTCGTCCACGCCGAGGCCGGACAGCGGCGAGTTGTTGCCTGCAAGTTTCAGCAGTTCGGCCACCAGCGCGTGGTGCGCCGCAATGACCGCGGCGCCGATCGAGGCAGTCTGCTGCGAGCCACCGGCCAGCACGATGCCGGGCATGATGGAGTCGCCGTAGCCGAAGCTCACCTGGTCCATCTCGAGCCCGAGCCGCTCGGCGGCGACTTGGGTCTGCACCGTGGCGGTGCCCATGCCCATCTCGTGCGCGGCGACCTCGACCCTGGCGCGGCCGTCCTTGGTGAGGGTGATCCGCGCGGCCCCGCCGGGCATGCGGTAGTAGGGGTAGGTCGCCGTGGCGCAGCCCATGCCGACGAGCCACTCGCCGTCGCGAACAGCACCCGGCGAGAGGTTTCGCCGGTGCCAGCCAAACCGCTCGGCGCCGGCGCGCCAGGCTTCCACGATGTGACGCGAGGAGAAGGGCGTGCCCTCCGTCGGATCCGTCTCCGGTTCGTTGCGGATGCGCAGCTCGATCGGGTCCATGCCGAGCTTCACCGCCAGCTCGTCGACGGCGCATTCCAGGCCGAAGGTGCCGACCGCCTCACCCGGCGCGCGCATAAAGGTGTTGGCGAGCATGTCCATATACGCGACTTCCACGTCGAGCTTGAAGCTGTCGGCGGCGTAGGCGCCACGCGTCGCGACGATGAACGGCTCGGGCATGGCGTTGTGCCGGGTCATCGCCACGGTGCCGGTATGGATGATGGCGGTGAAGCGGCCATCCGCCTCGGCGCCGATGGCGACCCGCTGCTCGGTGATGGTGCGTCCGCCAACCATCCGGTAAACGCCCTCGCGCGACAGGGCGATGCGGACCGGACGACCGGCGAGCCTGGCCACCGCGGCGCCGAGCACCTGGTGCTGCCACAGCGTCTTCGATCCGAAGCCACCGCCGACATAGGGCGAGGTGACGCGCACCTGCTTCTCATCCAGGCCGAACACGGTGGCGAGCGACCAGGCGGTGTGCGCGACCGCCTGCGACGCGTCGTGCACCATCAGCTCGTCGCCGTCCCACGCCAGCGTCGTCGCATGCGGCTCGATCGCATTATGCGTGTGGCGTGGGGTGAAATACTCGGCATCGACCGAGACGGGCGCGCTCGCGAGTGCCGCCTCCGCATCCCCGATCGCCAATTGCAGCGGCTGGCCCATGAACATCCCCGGGTCAGTGCCCTGCGCCTTGGCCTTGGCGAACGAGGTGGTGGCGACTTCCTCCTCGTAGACCGCGTGGAGCAGGGACTTGGCGTAATCGGCCTGCTCCTGGCTCTCCGCCAGCACGACGGCGATCGGCTGACCATTCCAGTGGACGCGGTCGTCCTGCATGATCGGCAGGTTGTCACCGCCCGCCGCCTTCTCGGACGTCATGAACAGCGGCATGCTCTTCATGCGCGGCGCGTTCTTGTAAGTCATGACCAGGACGACGCCCGGAGCAGCCTCGGCCGCTCCGGTGTCGAGCGTGGCGATGCGGCCTTTGGGCACGGTGCTGAACGCCACCGCGGCGTACGCCATCCCCTCGAGCGGGAACTCGGCGGCGAACTTCGCCCGGCCCTGAACCTTGAGCGGGCCGTCGATGCGGGAGATCGGCGCGCCGATCAGGCCGTGCTTGCTGCGGATCAGTGGGTCCGGCTTGCCGCCCGGCAGCCAGCTGTCCGGCGCCAGCTCGATGGCCTTCTTCATCACGGTCTGCACCGCGCCCTGCGCGGCCGCTTTGGCGTTTTCGACGATGCTCATGCGGCGTCTCCAGCCAGGTCGCCGAGAACGGCGGTGATCGTGCGTATCGCGAGTTCGACCTTGAACCCGTTGTCGTGCAGCGGCGCCGCAGCCGCGAGCTCCGCCTCGGCGGCGGCGCGGAACGCCTCGGCGGTGAGCGGGCCGCCGCGCAGCGCCGCCTCCGCCTGGCGGGCGCGCCAGGGCTTGTGCGCGACGCCGCCCAGCGCCAGCCGGACCTCCTTGACCGTGCCCTCCTCCACCTCCAGCACGGCCGCGACCGAGACCAGGGCGAAGGCGTAGCTCGCCCGGTCGCGCACCTTGCGGTAGGTGGAGCGCGCGCCCACCGGCATCGCCGGCAACTCGACCGCGGTGATCAGCTCGCCGGATTGCAGCTCCGTCTCCACGTCGGGACGGCCGCCGGGCAGGCGATGCAGCTCGGCCAGCGGCAGGCTCCGCGTGCCGCTGGCCGCCTGCAAATGCACCGTCGCGTCGAGCGCGGCGAGCGCCACGCACATGTCGGATGGATGCGTGGCCACGCAGGACGGCGAGGCGCCGAGGATCGCGTGAATGCGGTTGAACCCGTCGATCGCGTCGCAGCCCTGGCCGGGGCTGCGCTTGTTACAGCGCGATCCCTCGTCGTCGTAGAAGTAGGCGCAGCGGGTGCGCTGCAGGATGTTGCCGCCCACCGTCGCCATGTTGCGGATTTGCGCCGAGGCGCCGGCCAGCAGCGCGCGGGCCAGCACCGGGTAGCGAGTGCGCACCGCGCGATGCTCGGCCAGCGCGCTGTTGCGTGTCGCGGCGCCGATCAGCAGGCTTCCGTCGTCGCGCTCTTGGATGCTGGAGGTCAGGCCCGTCACGTCGACCAACGCGGATGGCTGCTCGATCGTCTCGCGCAGCAGGTCCACCAGGTTGGTGCCGCCGCCGAGATATTTGGCATGGCTCCCGCCAAGCTGCACCGCATCGGCGCTGTCCCTGGCGCGCGCGTAGCTGAAGGGGGTCATGCCGCTGCCTCGGCGTAGGTCTGTGCGATCGCCGCGACGATGCCGTTATGGGCGCCGCAGCGGCACAGATTGCCGCTCATGCGCTCGCGCACCTCCTCGCGGGTGAGCGCGACCGTATCCAGGCAGAGGTCGGCGGTGACCATGCTCGGCGCACCGCGCCCCAGCTCCGCCGCCATGCCGACGGCCGAGCAGATCTGGCCGGGCGTACAGTAGCCGCACTGAAAGCCGTCATGCTCGACGAATGCCTGCTGCAGCGGGTGCAATCCGTCCGCGCCGGTCAGCCCTTCGATGGTGGTGACGTGACGTCCCTCGTACTGCACGGCCAGCGCCAAGCAGGACACGATGCGCTCGCCATCCACCAGCACCGTGCAAGCGCCACAAGCGCCTTGATTGCAGCCCTTCTTGGTGCCGGTGAGATGCAGCGTCTCCCGCAGCAAGTCGAGCAGCGACACGCGTGGGTCAGCGGGCAGTTCGGCCTCGGTTCCGTTGATCCGTAACGCCATGTTCAGGTCCTCCTCGCATGCGATGTTGTGCGCCCAGATCATTGAACGACAAGTCTGAGGTGCCGGTCAGCGGCACCATGGCCTGTCCGCCTCGCACGGCATGATGTTCGCCAATCTATCGCTCTTGGGGGCTGGTGATCAAATCGGTCGCCTGAGCCCGCAAGACCGACGGCAGTTTATCGGTCATCGCTGCGCAGCCGGAATGTCATCGCGCTGCAGCCAAGGTTGCCTCAATCATCTGAAGCCGCGCCGACGGCCGGGCGGCGGCGGCGACATTCGAGCAGCAGGTCAGCGAGCACGCCGGCGATTGGCCGCGAGCGGCTTGGCGGGAGCGAGGTCGACGGCGCAGCCACTCCCGCGCCGACGGCTGTGCGCGTCGGCGGCATGCGCCATCCGCTCGGCCCGGCGCCGCTGCGCGTCTTGACTCGGCGCCGCTGCGCGTCGACGGCGACGGAGCGGCCCCAGCCGAGCGAGCTCGCCGACGAGACCGCGCATCTGAAATCCTGCATCGACGACACGCGCCCACGACCTGACGAACAGACAGGGGACGTCGTATCCGGCGCTCGCCGATCTCACGCCGGCGGTGATCGCGCGCAACCAGGATACCATCGAGAACATCCGGCTCCGGGATGCGCGCCCGCTGCTGGAAATGGATCAGCAGACGCGGGCCATCCGGCTCTGTAACGAGTTCTACGATGCCGGCGTGGACCGCCATCACCTTGCCGATGGCGACCATCAGGCGGCACCCGGCTGTGGCAATGCCATCTCGGCGAGCGGCGACGATCCGCCATCCCGCAGGCTCGGCGATCATGGCGATCGCCGGGCACGCTCGTCAGAACGGCAGCCGTTACGGCGGGCAACCGGTCTACAAGGCTGCGGGACGCCAGTCAGAGGCCGGCCACTTGCAGGAAGACCGACATGCCGCAACGCCGACCGCCTGCAACCGAGTTGCTCCCGGCCCGGACCGAACAGGGCCGCCGCCGTGGCGATCCCGCCCTGGGCGAGATGTCGCCCGATCAAACCGCGGCAGAACCGGCCGAACTCACCGCCATCGTCGACCTGTTGCGGTCTGACACCCGGCGTGACTTCGCCGAGTACAAGCCTGGCACGCTGCAGCGCCGCGCTGAGCGGCGAATGGCCATGGCCGGCCTGGGGCCGAGCGAGATGGGCCGCTACCTGAACCTGCTGCGGGAGAGCGGTGCAGAGCTCGATCTGCTGGCCAAGGACCTGCTGCTCGTGCTGGACGGAGACGCCCCGGCGGCCGTGCTGATCAACCAGTCAAACGAGTGCGTGTTCTCGCTTGGTCCCACGGACCGCTATCTGCGCCTCGCACCCGGCCATCCCACGCACGACGTCTTTGCGACCGTGCGGTCCGGCCTTCGCGCCAAGCTCCGCGCGGCGGTCGAGCGCGCCCGGCGCG
This sequence comes from Acetobacteraceae bacterium, assembly GCA_965198995.1. Taxonomy (GTDB): domain Bacteria; phylum Pseudomonadota; class Alphaproteobacteria; order Acetobacterales; family Acetobacteraceae; genus CAXMMR01. Next base: position 3,062,558 of record CBDAQG010000002.1, on the reverse strand, counting down.
ACCGCGCTCGCATCGCGGTCGATTGCCGTGCGGAGCAGGTCACCATCGAGGCGCAGCCGGTGCTCGATGACGGTGAGGCGCTGATGCTCGTCTGCTTCGTCCCGTTGCCCAGGGCGCCGACCGCGGCCAGCCACGCGACGTCGCGCAGCGGGCCGCGGGTCGCCGAGCTCGAGCGTGAACTCGAGACGATGCGGACGGACCTGCAGGTTGCGATCCGCGACCTGGACCTGTCGGCCGAGGAGCAGAAGGCGGGCAACGAGGAGGCGCTGTCGATCAACGAGGAGTTCCAGTCCACCAACGAGGAGCTGCTGGCCTCCAAGGAGGAACTGCAATCCCTGAATGAGGAGCTGACTGCGCTGAACAGCCACTTGCAGGAAACCCTGGAGCGGCAGCGCACGACCGCGGACGACCTGCAGAACGTGCTGTACAGCACCAACGTCGCGACCCTGTTCCTCGACCGCGGCCTGCGCATCCGCTTCTTCACGCCGGCCACGCGGTCGTTGTTCACCATTCTTCCAGGCGACGTCGGACGTCCGCTCGCCGACCTGCACTCCCTGACGGCGGACGGTGCGTTGGCAAGCGATGCCAAGGCCGTCCTGGCCACCCTCGCACCCGCCGAGCGGGAGATCGAAGCCGCCGGCGGGAATTGGTTTCGTCGCCGGATCCTGCCGTATCTCGCCCATGGCGGCCGCGTCGAAGGCGTGGTCATCACTTTTCACGACATCACGAGCCGCAAGCATGCCGCCGGCGCCCTCGAGATGGCCAAAGGCGAGGCCGACCTGGCCAATGCGGCCAAGTCGCGTTTCCTGGCGGCCGCCAGCCACGACCTGCGCCAGCCACTGCAAACCTTGTCGCTGTTGCAGGGTCTGCTCGCCAAGACGGCGCAGGGTGACAAGGCTCAGAGCCTGATCGCGCGGCAGGACGACACGCTCGGCTCGATGACGGCCATGCTGGACGCCTTGCTCGACATCAACCAGATCGAGGCCGGGGTCGTCAAAGCGGAGCTAAGGCGGTTCTCGATCGGCGAGCTCCTGGTGCGAAAACGGAGCGAGTTCGCCTACGCGGCAACCGCAAAAGGCATCCAGCTTCGCGTCGTCGACTGCGCGCAGGAGGTCTACAGCGATCCGCGCCTGCTCAGGCAGATGATACGCAACCTGCTCTCCAACGCGCTGAAATACACCCAGGCCGGCAAGATCCTGCTGGGCTGTCGCCGGCGCGGGCCGATGCTCAGCATCGAAGTGTGGGACACCGGCATCGGGATGCCAGCCGGCGAATTGCAGGCGATCTTTGAGGAGTATCACCAGCTCGGCAACGATGCGCGGGAACGCAGCCGCGGACTTGGCCTGGGCTTGTCCATCGTGCAGCGGCTGGGTTTGCTTCTGGGTCATCAGATTCGTGTCCAATCGCGTGAAGGGCACGGATCGATGTTCGCCATCGAGATACCCTTCGCGGCGAGGCTCGCCCCAAGCCAAACGCCGGCGCCGGTGACGCCGGTCCGGGCCGCGACCGTCGCCGAGCATCCCCGCAGCACGATCCTGATCATCGAGGACGATCCGGATCTGTGCGACCTGCTCGGCCTGCTGCTGGAGAGCGAGGGCTATCAGGTGCTGGCCGCGCGCGACGGTCCGAGCGCGCTCAAGCTGGTGCAGGATGGGTCGGCGCCGCATCTGGTGCTGGCCGACTTCAACCTTCCAGGCGGGCTGAACGGGCTGCAGACGGTGAGCCGCATCCGCCAGACTACGGCGCCGGCGCTGCCAGCCATCATCCTGACGGGCGACATCTCAACGCAGACCAGGCGAACGGTCATGGCCGAACGCTGCACGCAGCTCAACAAGCCGGCAAAGCGCGAGGATCTGATCCGCACCGTGGCCGCCCTGCTCGTCGCCAAGCCGGAACACCCTCCGCGGATCGCCGAGCCGCCCGAGGCAGCCGAGCGGGAGGCACTCACCGCGGACAGGACATCCTCGGTGTTCGTCATCGATGATGATGCCGGCATCCGGGCGGCAATCCGTTCAGTGCTGGAGGAGGATGGCCGAGCCGTGGAGGCGTTCGCCGATGGCGAGGCGTTCCTGGCGGCGCATCCGCAGGACGGCCCGGGCTGCCTGCTGATCGACGCCTACCTGCCGGGCATGAAGGGGTTGGACCTTCTGCGTCACCTGCAGAATGCCGGCAGCCGGATGCCGGCCATCATGATCACCGGACGAAGCGACGTCGCCATGGCGGTGCAGGCGATGAAGGCGGGCGCTTCGGACTTTATCGAGAAGCCGGTCGGGCGCGACGACCTGCTCGCCAGCATCGATCGCGCGCTGGGACAGGCGCGGGACAAGGGCAAGCAGGTCGTCTGGCGAGAGGATGCAGCCCGCAAATTCGGGTCGCTCACGCCCCGGCAGCATCAGATCATGATCAGGGTTGTGGCCGGGCAACCGAGCAAGAACATCGCCGCCGATCTCGCCATCAGCCAGCGCACGGTCGAGAACCATCGGGCCTCCATCATGCGCAAGACCGGCGCCACCTCGCTCCCGGCACTCGCCCGGCTGGCGCTCGCGGCAACCTGGGACGCAAAAGCCGACGTGCCCGACGCCACAGGTCGCTGATCAAATGCGGTAACTCACGACCTCATGCTCAGCAACCGCTTTTGGTAACGACAACGATACGAAAATTGCACCGCTTTCAGCCGCATCATCTGCGGCTGCATCCCCCCCGCTGACCCCTACGAGGGCAGAGCCTTGCACCTTGCCCGGACGTCAGCCCTCATGCGTCTCCGTCACCCGCTCGGCGACCGGCGCTGGCCGCGTCGTCGCGCGGTCGACGATCTGGCGGGCGAGAGTGCCGCGATGGCCACGCTCCCAATGGTCCGGCGTGTCGTCCTCGGGCAGCCAGCCGGGCAGCGTCAGCATCAGGAAGCGCGCGAGGTCTTCCAGCATCGGCTCGTACGTCGCGCGCAGCGCCTGCAGCTCCACCACCGCGGCATCCCCCGCCGTCCACTCCAGCCCGGAGTTGCCCATCGCCGCGTCCATGCGCCGGACGGCCTCCCGCGGCAGCCGGTCGCCGCCACCGACAGTGACCGTCGAGATCCGGAGCGAGCGGGTCAGCTCCACCACCACCTGCCGCATCATCTCGAACGTCATCCTGGCCTGGAACGGCCGGATCCCCTTGGCGCCGATTATGATCAGCGCGCAGCAATCGGTCACCGCCGCAATCGCCGCCAGCCAGGACTGGTTGTCGTGCTGCGAGCGGTAGAAGACCAGCATCGGATAGGACAAGTGCCCCTCGAGCAGCTCCGCTCCCCAAACCTCCCACTGCCGGAGGAAGTCGTTGAGCTCGGTCAGCCCCTCCCCATCGGCATGCCGGCACAGCAGCGCAACGCCCGTCGGCGGTGACCCCGCCCGGCTGTCGAGCTGGATGACCAGCGTCTCCCGGCGCGAGAACAACTGGTGGATCAGCGGCAGGTAGCCGATGACGACGGCGATGAAGCCGAGCCCCATGCCGGCCTCGATCACCGCCACCGCCCTGGCCGCGCCCGAATGCGGCACGACGTCGCCGTAGCCGAGCGTGAAGAAGGTGACGCCGCTCATGTAGAGCTGCTCGGGCAGCGGCGAGAGCGCGGCATGGCCGAGCGCGGCCGGCTGCACGATCCACTCCAGCACGCCGAAGGCGAGGATCAGGCTCGCCGACCAGGAGGCGAACAGCCCCAGCATGGACAGCGCGCCGAAATGGCTGAGCAGGCCCTCCCGGCCGCGGCCGATCCGGCCCGCCACCGCCGAGCAGGCCTTCCAGACGGTCCGGAAGTAGAAGACGGCAAACCGCATCCGGCGCTGCACGCGCCGCGGCAGCAGCATCACCTCGAACGCATCCTGCAGCACCAGCAGGATCGCCGCACCGGCGCCGACGCCGAGCGCGGTGACGCCGAGCCCATGCCACGTAGGGCCCGTCACGTCAGCGACCCTCTGTCGACAGCTCCACTCAACGCGCGCCCGCTCCGCCCATCCGCCGCCTCTTAGCGCATCTTGCCGCCAAGCGCCGCACACAACGTCCGGTAGTCATAGGTCGGATAGAACCCGGTCCGGAACCCGCCCCGGTCCTCCCGCCCCCCTCCCCCCGCCCGGTCTGCCTGAGCGGCTGGCCGATCTCGCCGACCGCTGGTGCTCGACGCATCGGCAACGCTACCCTCCGGCACGATGGCAACGGCGCCCTCCCCAGGGACGTCCGGGATCGGGGAGGGCGCAAACATGGCCGGGCTTGCCAACAAGGTGGCATGGATCACCGGCGCGAGCAGCGGCATCGGCGAGGCGGCGGCGGCAGCCCTCGCCGCGGACGGCGCGACCGTCGTGCTGACCGCCCGCCGCGCCGACGCGCTCGAGGCCGTCGCGGCAGACATCCGCGCCAGAGGCGGCGCCGCCCACGTCAGGCCCGGCAACGTCACCAGCGCGGCCGAGATGCACGCCATCGCGGCCTGGGTCGCCGGCGCCCTCGGCCGCATCGACATCCTGGTCAACAATGCCGGCATGAACGTCCGCGCCCGCTCCTTCGCCGAGCTCACCGCCGAGGGCGCCGACGACGTCATCGCCACCAACCTCAACGCCGCCTTCTACTGCGTCGCCGCCGTGCTGCCGACGATGCGCGCCCAACGCGACGGCGTGCTGATCCACACCTCGAGCTGGGCCGGCCGCCACCTCGGCACCGTCTCGGGCGCCGCCTACTCCGCCGCCAAGCACGGGGTGGTCGCCATGAGCCACCTGCTGAACGCCGAGGAGTGCGTGAACGGCATCCGCTCCTGCGCCATCTGCCCCGCCGAGGTCGCAACCCCGATCCTGGATCGCCGCCCGGTCCCGGTCTCCGCCGAGGACCGCGCCCGCATGCTCCAGCCCGCCGACCTCGGCGACCTCATCCGCTACGTCGCCACCCTGCCACCGCATGTCTGCCTGAACGAGGTGGTCATCTCCCCGACCTGGAACCGGGTTTTCGACGCGGTCGCCGCCGCAAGCCGGTGAGCCGGGACGCAGCCAACCCGAGAGCCATTCCGAGCCGAGGACAGGACGCAAATGCCCGTCGCCCGGGGCACGTCGGGAGACATGTCGTGGGCTTTGCCAAGGACCGACAGCCTGGCCAGCGAGGGCCACTTGCGGGCCATGCGTGGTGACGCGGCGCAGGTCTCTCCAGCGCCGATCGCGCCGGTCGAGTGAGGCTGGCTCGAAGGCGCGTCTCAGGCTAACCGACGTCATGCTCAACAGCACGCCTCAACCCCATCCTGCGAGTGCTATGAGCGTCGGGGTTCCAAGGGCTCCAACGGAGCGGTCGCTCGGGCTGGATCTGATGCGAGCAAGTGCCATCGTGCTTGTTCTGGTTTGCCATTTCCATCTGATGGAAGCGTCCTGGGCGAACCGAGCGGCAATCTGGCAAGTCGCTGTTTGCGGTCTTATCGGCGTCCAGCTTTTCTTTGTGCTGAGTGGATTTCTGATCGGTCGCATCTTGATAGCCCTGATCGAGGTCGACAAGGCCAGCCATCCACGAACGTCGAACAAGACGGGCACGGCAAGCTGGCGTCGATGGCTGATCTTCATGGTGCGACGCTGGATGCGGACCCTGCCGCTCTACTGGCTCGTATTGCTGCTGCTCGGCTGGTTTTGGCCGCCGATGTTCTGGGTGCCGCATAACGGTTTGCTGCGGTCACACTTGCTGGCCTATGGCTCACTCACACAGAACCTGTTCTGGCCTATGCGGGATGGTTGGTTCGCGGTCTCTTGGTCGCTCGCGGTTGAAGAATGGTTCTATCTCGTGTTCTCAGCCCTGCTTTTTGCCTCGGCGAGGCTGCTGACGCCAGGACGCGCTCTTGCCACGACGTTACTGTTGTTCATAGCTACACCGCTGGTTCTTCGCTACTACAGCCTTGCCGATGTCGCGTGGCAATCCGGTGACGAGCAAATCGTGCCGCTGTGGTTTGACGCGTTGGCTACTGGTGTCCTGACAAGCTGGCTTCTGTATCGCTCGAGCATGAGCAGAAGCGCGAGCCTGTTCGCGCTCGTGCTGGGTTTATCGCTCGTGACCTTCGTGTGGAGCGGCGGCCTCGGCTGGCTAGCTGGGCTTGGGCGACCGATGAGCCGCGACCTGAACTATGAACTACTCTCGCTGGGTTTCGCATTTTGCATTCCGGGCTGCCTCACGCTTCGTCACTTGCCGGCGCCGCTTGATGTCGCCGTGCGTTGGTTGAGCAAGTGGTCATACTGCCTGTACCTGACGCATCTCTCGGTGCTTGAGATTGGTGGTTACTACGGTCAGAGCTGGGGTGTGGCGCCAATTTCGAACGCGGTAGTCTGCCTGGTTCTGACCTTCGTAGCCTCGTGGTTCTCATGGCGATTTTTCGAGGGGCCCATTCTGCGGCTTCGCCCAGTTGACAGCGTCGTCGCGGCGCCATCCAGCTGACTGCATCGTCAGCCGCTAAAATTTGGACATGGGCATGAGATGACGCAGTGCCCGGACCGGGGCTGTTACTCGCCAGGAGCGAGAGCGGCGCAGGGCGAGGAGTTCGCGCCTGATAAGGTCGTTTTCCAGTCGAAGGGCGTCCAGCTGCGCCGAGCGAGGTGGCAGGCAGTGGGCTGGCCGTAGCGCGACATCACAGTACATCCTGGTCTGCAGGGCCAGATACTGCATCGCCCATCCGTGCTCGACCATGAACTCGTTGGTCGCATGGACCACACCGTAAGGTATCGTCGCGTTGAGCGCGTCTACGATGATATAGTCGTTGACGATGATCCATCCATCACGTCGAACCTTACGGCGGGCCTGGGCAAGATCATCGCGAACATAGTCATACCGATGGTCGGCATCGATATAGATTACATCGACACTTTCGTCAGGAAGTGTCGCCAGCTGCAAGGCGCTTTCACCAGCAAGGATCGACATCTTGCCGGAGGCGATTGCATCGGCGAAGCGTCCACGGAATGCCTCCTCGTGCGACGCCTGACCAAAATGCTCCGCTGCCGTCTTACCCCAGATCAGAGGCTCTTCATGCAACCTGAAATTGTCGATCGCAATGATCCGACGAGGATCGCATTGCCACATGATGTTCTGTGTCCAGTCACCCAGACCAACCCCGACCTCAACGTAATCAAGCCGCTTGGGAAGCAGTGGCAGAAGCTGATAGCGGTCAGGCAAGACGACAGTGTTGTCGAGCAGATGTGCGGGTAGGGGAAGGGCTTCCGGAGGAAGGGTCACGGCAGGTTTGATACCGGCGCAGGCGCAAACCAAACGCTGTCAGTGATGTGACCCAAATCACCCTCTATCAAGCAGGCTGACCTTTAAACGTGTAATAGCGACCGGGAGATAAGCCAATAGGGAGCAGGACGCCCCACTATGACTTGGGCTTGCGCTCGACGGGTTACCATCAGGCGACGCGCGTGGCGACGGCCTTCAAGGCACCGCCTGCAGGTGGTCGAAGACTATCTGCTGTTTAGCGAAATAGCTCATCATGTCCCTGACCTGAGCACTCGTCTCATGCGGACGCGTGTGCGTTCCTAGCTCGTCTCGCCCCCGACCAATGAGGACGTTTTGCGGGACAATGTAGAATCTCATTGACTGAGACGACCGCCGCCAGCCGCTTTGCCATGTTGCAGCGGTCGCTGAACGTAGGTCCGAGGATTGGCCATAGACGGCTGCAAGGCCAGCAAGCCTTCGCGGGCTCGGGATGATCAGCGCGACCAGAAGCAACGCCGGCCCGGCGATAGCACGTGACGGAGCGATGAAAGCCGAGAACCTGGTGTTCTCCACCGTTGAGGCGAGCCAGAGACCAAAGCAGGTCAGTGCGACATACTCCAGGCACGTCCGAGTAGTGTCATGGCGCTCGCAACACATGATACCGAATTGATAAAGCGTCATGGCGACAGAGATAAAACAGGCCATGACAATCGATATGCCAAGTAGTCCTAACATCGCTCGTTTGGTTGTACGGTCACGTCCGATGAGATGATTGCCAAGCATGAATGTGCCCGCAAACCATGCAATCCTGTCGAGAAAATTGGCCATGACGTGGGCAGGCTCAAGCCTGTAAATGGAAGCTGGCTGACCCACGAGGCTTCGGAAAAAAATCGGCACCGCACTCGCGATGCTGGCGAGAGGCCTATGCACCAGGAGATTGTCTGCGGTCAGAGGGCTTCCCTGTCGAGCACGGTGAGTGAGGATAAGAATGCCCGTCGCGGCCGCCGCTAAAATCGGTGGTAAACAGCACGCCAGCCGAAATCGCAGAGCCGGTTTCTGCTCAGAGGGAGCTTCGTTCTGGGCGGACCAGACAAGGAGTGCTGAAAATAAAACACCAGCGACCATGCCAGACATTTCCACACAACACGTGCCGAAGACACCGAAAGCACTCAGTAGGAGCCAGCTGCGTCGTGTCTGAGGCCGACAGTAAAGCAGCACGAACAGAATACTGAAATCCGAGCCGATCGCAGGGAGGTAAGCAAATGCCGACATTGGCCATAGGAAGGTGTCCGGTAAGTCGACAGACAACAGGCACATAGCTGGCAAAGCCGCCGCTATGCTAACCTTAGCCAGAAAGCTCGACCAATCTGTCCGTGCCCTCACCTCACGTAAGAGGACGAATATTGAGGGTAGCAAGAACGTCAGCCAGCTGAGTGACAAAGCTTCGACGAAAAGCGGACTGTGGAGGCGATCGCAAGCCATCGCATAAAGAAATATCGCTGCCTCTGAAACAGGACGAGGGCTCCAGGTCACTAATCTGGTCAGGAGAGCCAAGGTTGAGTCGGAGCGATACCAAGCGAATGTTCCAAATTCATCGTGCCACTGCCCGAGAGGCAACAGCGACAAATGGAGTAAAACTATACTAACGCTCAACACGATCACGCACAGTCCGAAACCCGTAGCCGCAGCTCGGCGCCACGTAGTCGGCCCTGCAGAGCGGAGCTGGTCTCGTGCGATGGCATCCTGCTTCGTGAGGGGAGAGGGCTGGACCAAGTTTCTTCCTTCGCGCGCAGCGATTCGGCTCATTAATGACCGGTTCTGCGTTCAAACTGAAGGGAACTAGGTCGGCGATAGAACCGCACGAAACCGCCTGATGTCAGCGACTAGCGCGCCGATCCGGCGCCCCGAAGCTGATGGTAGGTCAAGGCGACAGCGACGGCGATCGCCTCCGACGGGTGCTTCTGGCACTCCAGGCTGACCATCTTCAGCACGCCCGACGCCTGCATCGCCGACCCGGTCAAGCCACCCTTGCCCTGGTCGGCGAGGATCGCGTTCGCGCCGGTGAAGTAGCCAAGCGCAAACTCGCTCACCGCAGCCTGCTGGTCGGCCGTCCAGTGCGCACAGCTCTCCGCGCCGACGCCCGACACCCAGGTCGGATCTGCCGACGCAGGACCGACCAGAGCCAGAAGAAAGGCCAGGAGCTCTGCTCCTGGACCTCGCTGGGGGCGGCGCCCCCAGACCCGCATCAGTTGGAGTCTTGACGGGCTCTTTCTGACTTGGCGGAGCCACTTAATTCTCTGCCCCACGACACCGACCTCGCCCTGTTGGCACGAATGGTAAATGGATTTTAACGGCTCCGCCTTTGATGGGGTCCAGGGGCGGAGTGAGCCAAAGGTTCTAACTGTGCGAAGCGCAGTTGGAAGGCTCATGGAGGGAAAGCCCCTGGCCTTCCGCTACGGCAGGGTCGCGAGCAGGTCGCCCTGCTCGTTTGCGATCCGCCTTCGGCGTGGCGCGGCGGCAGCGCGCAGCCTGAGCAGCTCGCCGACGAGCCGGTCCACGGTCTGCCACAGCGGCTCGTCGCCCTGCCGCTCGCTCATGATCAGCCGGTGCGCCGCCAGCGTCACGTTCAGCGTGCCCCGCGTCGTCTCCGGCCGCGGTGAGCGCATCTGCACCAGCGCCTTTTCGACCTCGTCGAGCTCGATCCCGAGTGCTTCGGCGATCGCCGCGGGCTCCGCGCCCGCCCGCCGCAGCCGGCGCGCCTCCGAGACCTGCCGGTCCGACATCGCGATCGCCGGCCGCAGCAGCTTGCTCCGCCGCGACATCTCGCCCGAGCCGCTGCCTGGCGGCTTGCCTTTGAAATCCATCAGCCTTCGCCCTGACATCCATGCCGAGTGCCAATCCAGACATGGGACGGGTTCGGCGCCTTGACAGGACGTCCCCGATGCAGGGGCGTTCCGGCGCGGGGATAACTTTGCCGGCCAGGCTTGAGACGCGGTGCTCGCCGACAAAGCTTACGGGCATGAGCCTTCCTGCGGCCTGCCTGCTCGCTTTCCTCTGCCTCTATGCGCTGCCGATCGCCGCCGCGGCGATGCTCTACCGGGTCCGCGGCATCGGCGCCGGCTGGCGCACGGCCGACCGCTCCAGCATCGGCCACCTGGCGCCGGCCGGGCGTGCGCCGCAGGCCGTGCTGCGCATCTTCGCCGCCCAGACGGTGAGCTGGCGCGGCATCTTCGCCACCCATTGCTGGATCGTCTTCAAGCCCGCCGGCGCCGGCGGCTACACCCGCTACGACTACACCGCCTGGGGCGAGCCGATCCGGATGAACGGCTTCGAGCCGGACGGGCGCTGGTTCGGCCATGCGCCGGAGGTCGTGTTCGCCGCCGACGGGCCGCAGGCGAGCGCGCTCATCCCGAAGGTGCAGGCCGCCATCCGCGGCTATGCCTGGCGCAACCAGGGCGATTACCGCGCCTGGCCGGGCCCAAACAGCAACAGCTTCGTCGCCGCGGTGATGGACGCCGTGCCCGGGATCCGCGCCGCCCTGCCGCCGACCGCGATCGGCAAGGACTACCCCTATGACGGCCGCTGGCTGCGGCGCACCCCGTCCGGCACCGGCTTGCGGCTGAGCCTCGGCGGCTATGTCGGCCTGACGCTCGGCTGGGTGGAAGGCCTCGAGCTCAACCTGCTCGGCGCCGTCGCCGGCATCGACCTGCGCCGCCCGGCGATCAAGCTGCCCGGCCTCGGCCGTCTCGGCACGCGCGAGCCGGACGGACCGCGAGACCTGCCGCGCCCTCCGGCCACGCGCCCCGATGCTCGTCGAGAGAACGGACCGGCGGCGTCATCAACCTCGAATGAAACGAAGGCCTGACCGTGCTAATCAACACCTCAGGTCAGGCCTCCCCGGCCGCGGTTCTGGCAATCTTGCCTATTGGCAAGACTTTACTAGAACGTTGAAATACAATAATAAAATCCCGATCGGCCGACCATGCCGACCCTTCCAAAATCTTGCTTTATTTCGCCCATCAGAGAATTAGCTTCAACAAAGCTCCAGCCTCTGATCGGCTAGGACCCGGGGCCTCGGGCCCGTCACGCGGCGGCACGCCAGCGCGTGACGGGTCCAGCCCTGGCCTGCCGTCTACCGCAGCAAAGCCATGACCTCCTCAAAGGTCGGCGCGGCCTCAGCGGCTCCCTGCTTCGTCGTCGCCAGCGCGCCGCAGGCCGCCGCGAAGCGCACCGCCTCGCCGAGCGCGTCGCCGCGGGCGAGCGCCACGGCGAGGCCGCCATTGAAGCAGTCCCCGGCGGCGACGCTGTCGATCGCCTCGACCTTGAACGGCGGCACGAAGCCGCCCTGCCGGCCGTCGCGCCAGTAGACGCCGCGCGCGCCGAGCTTGACGATCGCCCGGGTCAGGCCGCGGGCCTGCAGCCGCTCCGCGGCCGCCGCGGCGGCGTCGGGGTCGGTGGGTCGGATGCCGACCAGCCGCTCGGTCTCGACCTCGTTCGGGGTGACCAGGTCGATCCCGGCCCAGGCGTCGTCGGGCAGGCCGCTGGCCGGCGCCGGCGCCGGGTCGAGGATCACGGTGGCGCCGGCGGCGCGGGCGAGGCGGGCGGCGCGCAGGCTGACCGCCAGCGGCGTCTCGAGCTGCAGCAGCAGCACCCGGGCGTCCGGCAGCAGCCCGGCGAGCGCCTCGACCTCGGCGTCGTCGAGCGCCATGTTGGCGCCCGCCGAGACGGTGATGGCGTTCTCGCCCGCGGCGTCGACGCTGATCATGGCGAACCCGGTCGGGTGATCCGGATCACCGTGCAGCGCCGAGAGGTCGACGCCGAAGCGGGCGAGCTCGCGCCGCGCCAGCTCGCCGAACAGGTCGGCGCCGGTGCGCCCGATCAGCGCCGACGCGGCGCCGGACGGGCCGGCAATCCGGGCCGCGCTCGCCGCCTGGTTGGCGCCCTTGCCGCCGAGACCGATCGCACTGCGGTCGGCGTGGATGGTCTCGCCCGGACGCGGCAGGGTGTCGGCGTAGGCGACGATGTCGACGTTCACGCTGCCCAGGCACAGGATCGAGGGGCGAGGCACGTGAACCGCCGGTCAGCGGGGCAGGAAGCGGCGGATGTAGTCGCGGTTCAGCGCCGAGACGCTGAGCCCGTCGCCGCCGTAATGCTCCACCAGGAACGGGCTATCGAAGCCGTGCTCCAGCGCCAGCTTGATCGCGACCCGGTAGCTGATGACGCCGAGCTCCAGCGGCGCCGGCGAGGCGGCGACGAGCCCCGTCGTCTCGTCCTCGCTGCGGAAGTAGTTCTTCGCGTGCCAGTAGCGCGCGAACGGCGCCACCTTGCGCATCATCGACAGCCAGTGCTCGACCGGCCGGTGCAGCCGCACGAGGTTGCCGAGGTCGCAGTTCAGGCCGACGTTCGGCAGGTCGATGTCGGTGGCGAAGCGGACGGCGCTGTCGGCGGTGCCGAGATAGGTGTCCTCGTACATCTCCAGGCCGATCTCGAGGCCGACATCGGCGGCGTGCTGGCCGAGCTCGCGGATGCGGCTGACCGCGAGCGCCCAGATGGCGGGGTCGTCCGGGTTGATCGGGCCCTGCGCGGTCCAGAACCACAGCGCCCTGCGCTGCGCCTCGTTCAGACCCTCCAGGAAGCCGAACGACACCGAGACCGCGCCGACCGCCGCCGCCGTGTCGATAACGCGATGGCTGTAGGCGAGGTACTCCTCGCCGTGCACCGGGTCGATCACGCTGCGCCGCGCCGTGCTGATCGCCGGGATCGTCAATCCCGCCTCGCGGGCGACCGCCACGAACTCGTCGCGCCGCGACGGCTCGAGGTCGGCCAGGCGGATCCATGAGTCCGTCGGGTCGAGCTCGGTGAAGCCGGCGTCGGTCACGTCGGCGAGCGTGGCCGCCCAGGTCTCGGCCGGCTGGTCCTGCACGCTGCTGCCGTCGGGCAGCACGTTTGGATACTGGATCATCGCCGCGGCGATCGGCCAGGTGTCGCGGTTATAGCGTCGGGCTTGGGCCATGCGAGGCTCCTTTGACGGGTAGGCGGGTTGGCCTTGCTTCAGGTCGTGGCGATCCCGTCGAGCTTGGCCACCGCCTCGCTGGGCAGCGCGAGGGTCGCCGCGGCGAGGTTCTCGTGCAGGTGGCCGACGGACGAGGTGCCGGGGATGAGGAGGATGTTGGGCGCGTGCTGGAGCAGCCAGGCGAGGGCGACCTGCATCGGCGTGGCGTCGAGCTGGGCTGCGACCTCGGACAGGGCGGTGGACTGCAGCGGCGTGAAGCCGCCGAGCGGGAAGAACGGCACGTAGGCGCCGCCGTCGGCCGCGAGGTCGTCGATCACGGCCTCGTCCTCGCGGTGGGCGACGTTGTAGAGGTTCTGCACGCAGACGATGTCGGCGATGGCGCGGCCGTCGGCGACCTGCCTGGGCGTGACGTTGCTCAGGCCGATGTGGCGGACCAGGCCCTGGCGCTGCAGGTCGGCGAGCACGCCGAGCGGCTCCTCGATCGGGCCCTCGGCGGGGCCGAGATGGCTGAACATCAGGCGCAGGTTGACGACGTCCAGCGCCTCGACGCCGAGGTTGCGGAGGTTGTCGTGCACGGCGGCGGTGAGCGCCTCGGGCGAGAAGGCGGGGGTCCAGGAGGCGTCCTCGCCGCGCCTGGCGCCGATCTTGGTGACAATGACCAGGTCGTCCGGATAGGGGTGCAGCGCCTCGCGGATGAGCTGGTTGGTGATGTGGGGGCCGTAGAAGTCGCTGGTGTCGATGTGGTTGACGCCGGCGGCGACCGCCTCGCGCAGCACGGCGATGGCGGCGTCATGGTCACGCGGCGGGCCGAACACGCCTTTGCCGGCGAGCTGCATGGCGCCGTAGCCGAGCCGGTTCACGACCCGGTCGCCGAGCTTGAAGGTGCCCGCGCTGGTGATGTCGGCCATGGTCTGTCTCTCCCGTGCGTCGAGGATCAATGTAGAAGGTTTGCCGGCAGGGCGCTGGAATTTTGAATCAGCCCAAATACAGCAAGATCGGGATGGGGAGGCCGTTTGGCCGGGTGCCTGAGCAAATCATTGTTTATCAATGACTTAGCGGAAACTTGCCAATAGGCAAGATCGGCAGCTCCGCTGCCGACGCCGGCGCTGTGACACCTTGGTAGCATCGCCAGAAACTCGTTTCATTGCTGCAGGCTACGTTGAAGCCGGCGCAGCCGGAGCAAAAAGTTTTTTGCTTCTTTTTTTCAAAAAAGAAGGCCTTGCTACCCGACGCTCAAGGTCAGCCGCGCCTGATCCGTCCGATAATAAGCCAGGTAATACTCGCTCGGGCAATTGCCTGGCGTGGCGGCGCAGGACTCGATCTCCAGCAACGCGGCGCCGGGCGCGACGCCGAGCAGGTCGGCGATTTTGGGGCTGGCGGCCACGGCGTCGAGCCAGCGCTGCGCCTTGACCAACGTGATGCCGTACTGGCGCTGCAGCGTTGCGTGCAGCGACCTGCTCGCCATGGCGATCCGCTCGAGGCCGGGGACCAGGGCGGCCGGCAGCATCGTCTGCACCATGATGCGCGGCGTGCCGTCGACGGAGAGCACGCGGTCGAGGCAGACGACGGGGTCCTCGGCGTCGAGCTGGAGCAGCTCGCGGGCACGGGGGCTCGGCAGGCCGACATATTGGCGGATGATCCGGCGGGTGATGGCGTGGGTCTGCTCCAGCTCGCCGCTGAAGCTGCGGCTGGCGCCGACGAAGCTCTGCGCCTCCTCCTGGCGGGCGACGAAGGCACCCTTGCCCTGCAGGCGGTAGACGATGCGGGCGGCGACGAGCTGCGCCATCGCGTCGCGCACGACGATGCGCGAGACGCCGAACCGCTCGCACATCTGGCTCTCGGAGGGCAGCCTGGCGTCGTGCGGCAGCGCCTCGTCGCGGATCATCGCCAGCACGCCGTTCTTCACCTGCAGCCAGAGCGGCTGGCGCTCGAGGCCGTCGGGCAGGGTGCGCGACGTGCTCACGGCATGACCTGCTCCAGCGCGCCTGCGGGCGCCGGATCCTGCAGGCCGCCGACGCCGTGGCGGGTGCCGAGCAGGCGGCAGGTGGCCTCGACCTCTGCCGCCTGCTGGGGCGCCGACCAGTCGAGCGCGGCGGCGACGACCGAGCCGACCTCCTCGATGCAGGCGCGGCCGGCCAGGCCCTCGAAGGCGATCAGGGTGCGGCGCAGGATCACGTCCTCCAGCCGCGTCACCCGCTCCTGCCGGGCGAGCCAGGCGATCTCGCCGCCGGTGTATTCCGGCGCGTGGCGGAGCGGGGCGTCGGCCGGCGCGTTGCGTGGCCATGCGCCGGCGCGGCCCTGGGACGGCGCGTCGAGCCATTGGCGGGCGCCCTGCAGCACGGTGGCGGCGGCGCTGCCGTAGCGGCGGACCAGGGTCGCGGCGCGCTGCGGCGTGACGTCGGATTGCGCGGCGAGCCCGGCGGCGAGGGCGGCGGCGCCGCCGGCCGGCCAGTTGCGGCCGCCGCCGATCGCCAGGCCCGCGGTGTCGACCCGGCGGGGCAGCGCCAGCTCGGTGAGCACCGCGTCGGCGACGTCGCGCGAGCAGGCGCGATAGGTCGTCCACTTGCCGCCGACCAAAGTGAGGACGGGGATCGGCCGGCCGGGCGCGGCGGCGAAGCGGTGCAGCTTGTGGTCGCGGCTGATCGCGCCGGCGACGCCGGCATCGTTTCGCGGCAGCGGGCGGACGCCGGCATAGGTGAAGACGATGTCGGCGGCGGACAGGCCGTGGCCGGGCAGCACGGCCGACAGGGCGGCGAACAGGTAACTGATCTCCTGCGGGCTGCAGGTGCGGTCGTCCGGATCCGAGGTCGGCAGGTCGGTGGTGCCGAGCAGCACGTGCGCCGGGTCGAGCGCGTAGACCAGGCAGACGCGCTTGTCCTTGGTCTCGAAATACAGCATGCGCTGGTCGAGCTCGGCGGCCAGAGCGGGCGCGCGCAGCACCAGATGCGAGCCCTTGGTGCCGCCCATCAGGCGCTCGGTCAGCTTCAGCCCGTCATCGACCTGGTCGGCCCAGGCGCCGGCGGCATTGACGATGAGCTGCGGCCGGACCCGCAGGGTTTGCCCGCCGACCTCGTCGCGCAGCACCATCTCCGCCTGCTCCATGCGGATGGCGGAGACGTAGGGCAGGGCGGCGCAGCCGGGGCAATCCGCCTCGGCGTCGGCGACCAGCTCGAGGGTCAGCCGCTCCGGGTGGGTGACGCGGGCGTCGTAGTATTCGGCGACGACGCGGACGTCGCGGTGCAGCTGCGGCAGCACGCGGCGGGCGGCGGCGCTGCTCAGGAAGCGGTGGCGCGGCATCTGCCGCGTCGCGCGGGCGAAGCGATCATAGAGGGTCAGGCCGAGCTTGAGCGGCACGGCGCCCTTGCGGCCGGGATTGCGGACCAGGCGCAGCACCCGGCCGAGGGCGGCGAGGCTGCCCGCGGTCCAGCTCGTCAGCGGCACCCAGGTCGGGATCGGCCGGACCAGATGCGGGGCGTGGCGGAGCAGCAACTCGCGCTCCTGCACGGATTCGCGCACCAGGCTGAACTCGCCGGTCTCGAGGTAGCGCAGGCCGCCGTGGATCAGGCGCGACGGCGCGGCGCTGGAGCCGCCGCAGATGTCGCCGCGCTCGACCAGCAGGGCGGGGACGCCCTGGGCGGCGAGGTCGCGCAGGATGCCGACGCCGTTGATCCCGCCGCCGATGATCAACACCGGGATGTCGGCGCTCTCGCGCAGGCGGTTGAGCAGCATCGTCCGGTCGCGCATTGGTCCTCCTGATGGCCTGATGCCCCTATACATGGGCGGTCGGGTGGCTCAGCGAAGGAAGCGGTCCTTTTTTGAAAAAAAGGACCAAAAAACTTTTGCCCGGTAAGGGGCGCGACAGCGGCGCAAAAGTTTTTTGCTGCTTTTCTTCAAAAAAGCAGGCCTTCCTTGCCTTGCCTGTCCAGTCCGCCTAGCGTGTTGTTATAACAAGTTGCCGAAAAGGCGACCGGCTGGGGGGGTGCGACGTGTCCGGACGGCTGATCGGCATAGACGCTGGCGGCACGATGACGAAGGCGGCGCTGTTCGATGTCGACGGCGCCGAGCTGGCCTGCGCGCGACGCCCCAACACGATGCTGTTTCCGGCCGCCGGCCACACCGAGCGCGATGCGGAGCAGATGTGGCAGGCCGCCTGCTCGGCGATCCAGGCGGTGCTGGAGGAGAGCGGCACCGCGCCGGGCGACGTGCTCGGCATTTCCACCACCGGCTACGGCTCGGGCGCCTACTTTGTCGATGGCGCGCTGAATCCGGTTCGTCCCGGCATCGTTTCGACCGACACGCGGGCGGCGGCGCTGCTGGCCGAGCTCGAGGGTTCGGGGCTGGCGGGCGAGTGCGGCGCGCAGGTGCAGCAGCGGATGTGGGCGGGGCAGGCCAGCGTGCTGCTGGCCTACCTGTCGCGGGCCGAGCCGGAGCTGCTGGGGCGCACCCGGTCGGTGCTGATGTGCAAGGATTTTCTGCGCGCCAAATTGTGCGGCGACTGCTCGACCGACCCGACCGACGCCGGCATCGCCGGGCTGATCGACGTCAGCACCGGGCGCTATGCCGACGCCATGCTGCACGAGCTCGGCATTCACGGCTGGCTCGACCGGCTGCCGCCGATCGGGCCGTCGAACGAGGTGGCCGGCACGGTGTCGGCGGCGGCGGCGCGGCGTTCGGGGCTGCGGGCCGGCACGCCGGTGGTGCGGGGGCTGGTCGACGTCGCCGCGGCGTCGCTCGCCTCGGGGATGGCGGACCCGTCGCTGATGACGATCGTTGCCGGCACGTTCAGCATCAACCAGACGCTGCACGCGGCGCCGCGGGTGAGCCGGCTGCCGTTCCTGCAATGCGCCTACCCGCTCGGCGGCTACTACCTGGCGACCGAGGGGGCGGCGACGTCGGCGGGCAATCTGGAGTGGTTCTGCCGGGTGATGCTGGACGCCGAGGCGGCGCGGGCGGCGGCCGGGGGGCGGACGATCTACGAGGTCTGCGAGCACCTGGTGCGCGACGGGCTGGGGCGGGAGACGGACATGCTGTTCTTCCCGTTCCTGTTCGGTGGGCCGGGCGGGGCGCCGGCGGGGCTGCTGGGGCTCACCGCCTCCGACTCGCTCGGCGACGTGGTGCGGGCGATCTACGAGGGCATCGTGTTCGCCCATCGGATGGACGTCGAGGCGCTGCTGTCGGGGCCGGACGCGGCGGACCCGGCGCGCATCCGGCTGGCCGGGGGCGGCGCGCGCAGCCTGGTCTGGCCGCAGCTGTTTGCCGACGCGCTGGGATTGCCGGTCGACGTCATGCAGTGCGGCGAGCTGGGCGCGCAGGGGGCGGCGATGTGCGTCGCCGCCGCGCTCGGGGCGCAGCCAGACCTGGCCACCGCGGCGCGGAGGATGCCGCGGCTGGCGCGCGCCTACACGCCCGATGCGGGTCGGGCGGCGCTTTACGAGCGCAAATACGAGCATTTCGTGCGCACGGCGGACAGCCTCGGGCGGCTGTGGACGCGCCGTCACGCGGCCGAACCTCAACTTGCAACAGCGGGAGCCTGAGCGATGGCACATGGTGGAGATCTCGTCGCCGAGATGCTCATGCAGATGGGGGTCGAGTTCGTGTTCGGCATGCCGGGCGGGCAGACCACGGCGCTGCATGACGGCATTGCCCGGCGGGCGCCGCGCATCCGCCACGTGCTGGTGCGCGACGAGCGCAGCGGGCCGTATGCGGCGGACGCCTATGCGCGGCTGACCGGCAAGCCGGGGGTGACCGACGTGACCGTCGGTCCGGGCACCACCAAGC
This sequence comes from Acetobacteraceae bacterium, assembly GCA_965198995.1. Lineage (GTDB taxonomy): Bacteria > Pseudomonadota > Alphaproteobacteria > Acetobacterales > Acetobacteraceae > CAXMMR01. The sequence goes on along the minus strand of CBDAQG010000002.1, from coordinate 3,043,576 downwards.
TGCCGGACGGGCTGGTGGAGGCGCTGAACGCGTCGGTGCCGATGATTGCGCTGGTCGGCGAGCTGCCGCTCGACTGGACCTCGCTGCGCGCCAAGGGGGTGGCGTCGCAGGGGTTCGACCAGCAGGGCTTCCTGCAGACGGTGACCAAGGCGACGTTCACCGTGCCGTCGCTGGCGGCGCTGCCGGATTTGCTCCGCGCCGCCTTCCGAATCGCCACCGCGCCGCGGCCGGGGCCGGTGGCGCTGATCATCCCGCACGACGTGATGGACGGCGAGTGGGAGGAGGCGGCGGTCGCGGTCGACCTGCGGCATGCCCGGATCCCGAGCCTGCGCTACCGGCCTTCGGACGAGGACGTCGCGGCGGCGGCGGCGCTGATCGCGCGGTCGCGGCGGCCGGCCTTCGTGCTCGGCGGCGGCGTGCATGGGTCGGACGCGGCGGGGCTGCTGACCGAGTTCTGCGACGCGCATCAGCCGCTGGTGGTGACCAGCCTGTCCGGCAAGGGGGCGGTGCCGGACACGCGGCCGTATTGCGCCGGGGTGCTGAACCCGCTCGGCTCGGCGGCGGCGATCGAGCTGATCCGCGAGGCCGACCTGATCGTCTGGTGCGGCAGCAAGGCGAGCCAGAACACGGCGCTGAACTGGACCATACCGGGGCCGGACCAGGCGACGATCACCATCGACGCCGACCCGCTGGAGCCGGGGCGGACGTTCCGGCCGACGCTGATGCTGTGCGGCGACGTGCGGCTGACGATGCGGGCGCTGCAGGCGGCGATGGCGGGCGACGCCGCGGGGGCCAGCGAGGCGCCGGGGCGGGCGGCCTGGGCGGCGCGCATCGCCGAGGTGATGGCCGGGCAGCGCGACCGGCTGGCCGCGGAGATGGCGAGCGAGGCGGTGCCGATGCTGCCGCAGCGGGTGATGGCCGAGGTGGCGCGCCACCTGACGGACGCCGACGTGGTGATCAGCGATGCGAGCTGGTCGGCCGGGTGGATCGCCTCCTACATTCCGGCGCGCTCGGCCGGGCGGCGGTTCCTGTATGCCCGCGGGCAGGGCGGGCTGGGCTATGCGGTGCCGGCGGCGATCGGCGCCGGGGCGCTGCTCAAGGATACCGGCGGGCGGGTCGTCACCGTGGCCGGCGACGGCGCGCATTGCTATGCGGTCGGCGAGCTCGCCAGCCTGGCGCAGAACGGCTACCGCGTCGTCAACATCGTGCTCAACAACGGCACGCTGGGGTGGCTGCAGATGTGGCAGGAGCTGTTCTTCGCCAACCTGCGGCAGTCGGTGGACATCTCGTTTGGCGACAAGCCGAACTATGCCGACGCGGCGACGGCGTTCGGGCTGCTGGGGGTGCGGGTGCGGACGCCGGACGAGCTCGGGCCGGCGATCGAGGCGGCGTTTGCCCATGACGGGCCGTCGGTGGTGGAGGTGATGATCGACGCGCGGGCGACGCCGATCCACGGGTTTCGCCGGCGGCTGGCCGAGCCGGGCAAGCGCAAGGTGCGGCCGGGCACGGTGTATGAGCTGCGGGATTGGACGTGCTCGCCGGACATTGCGCGGGCGCCGGCTGAGGCGGGGGAGTGAGCGGGGCGGGACGGCGAGGGCGCTGCCTCGACGCGTCACGCAGAGCGTGCATTCGCACGATGCGGCCTGAGGCTCCAGACCCCAGCCACTAAGGGAACCAGTCTCTAACGAACTGTTTCCAAAGCCGAGGCTTTGGTGGGGGTCAAGAGGCAAAGCCCCTTGCCTTGCTTCCACTCGGCCGGCCGGGCGGCACCCAATGAGATGCCGCCCGCCCGTCACGTCAAGGCTCTGACGCAGCCGTTCTAGGCCACGTCGTAGCGGTCGGCGTTCATCACCTTGGTCCAGGCCGCCACGAAGTCACGCACGAATTTCGGCTGCGAGCCGGCGGCGGCATAGACCTCGGCGAGGGCGCGTATCTGCGAGTGCGAGCCGAAGATCAGGTCGGTGCGGGTGGCGGTCCACTTCACCTCCTTGGTCTTGCGGTCGCGGCCCTCATAGGCGTTCTCGTTGGCGGTTGGCTGCCACTCGGTCGCCATGTCGAGCAGGTTGACGAAGAAGTCGTTCGTCAACGTGCCGGGGCGGCGGGTGAAGACGCCGTGCCTGGAGCCGCCGGCATTGGCGCCGAGCACGCGCAGGCCGCCGACCAGCACCGTCATCTCCGGGCCCGACAGGCGCAGCAGCTCGGCCTTGTCGACCATGGCTTCCTCGGGGGCCATGAAGGGCAGGCCTTCATAGTAGTTGCGGAAGCCGTCGGCGATGGGCTCGAGGGGCGCGAAGGAGGCGGTGTCGGTCTGCTCCTGCGTCGCGTCCATGCGGCCGGGGGTGAACGGCACCTCGATGTCGGTGCCGGCTGCCTTGGCCGCCTGCTCGATCGCGGCGCAGCCGCCGAGGACGATCAGGTCGGCGAGCGAGACTTTCTTGCCGCCGGTGGCCGAGGCGTTGAAGGCGGTCTGGACCGCTTCGAGCTGCTGCAGGGCTGCGGCGAGCTCGGTCGGGTCGTTGACCTTCCAGTCCTTCTGCGGCGAGAGGCGGACGCGCCCGCCGTTGGCGCCGCCGCGCTTGTCGGAGTAGCGGAAGGTCGCGGCCGAGGCCCAGGCGGTGGAGACGAGGCTGGCGACGGACAGGCCGGTGGCGAGGATCTGGGCCTTGAGCGAGGCGATTTCCTGCTCGCCGATCAGCGGGTGATCGAGCGGCGGGATGGGGTCCTGCCAGATCAGCTGCTCGGTTGGGACGAGCGGGCCGAGGTAGCGCTGGATCGGGCCCATGTCGCGATGCGTGAGCTTGAACCAGGCGCGGGCGAAGGCGTCGGCGAACTCGTCCGGGTTTTCGTAGAAGCGGCGTGAGACCTTCTCGTAGGCCGGGTCGACGCGGAGCGCGAGGTCCGAGGTCAGCATCGTGGGGAGGCGCTTTTTCGACGGGTCGTGCGCGTCCGGGATCGACGGCTCGGCGTCCTTGGCCTGCCACTGCCAGGCGCCGGCGGGGCTCTTGGTCAGCTCCCACTCGAACTTGAACAGGTTGTCGAAGTAGTGGTTGCTCCACTGGATCGGGGTCTGCGACCAGGTGACCTCGAGGCCGGCGGTGATCGCGTCGGCGCCGTGGCCGGTGCCGTGTTTGCTGCGCCAGCCGAGGCCCTGGTCCTCGATGGCGCCGCTTTCCGGCTCCGGGCCGACGAAGGACGGGTCGCCGGCGCCATGGGTCTTGCCGAAGGTGTGGCCGCCGGCGATGAGGGCGACGGTCTCCTCGTCGTTCATCGCCATGCGGCCGAAGGTCTCGCGGATGTCGCGCGCCGAGCCGAGCGGGTCGGGCTGGCTGTTGGGGCCTTCGGGATTGACGTAGATGAGGCCCATCTGGACGGCGCCGAGGCGGCTGTCGAGCTGACGCTCGCCGCTATAGCGCTCGTCGCCGAGCCAGGTGCCCTCTGGGCCCCAGTAGAGCTCCTCCGGCTCCCAGGTATCGGCGCGGCCGCCGGCATAGCCGAAGGTCTTGAAGCCCATCGACTCGAGGGCGACGTTGCCGACCAGGACGAACAGGTCGGCCCAGGAGAGCTTGTCGCCGTATTTCTGCTTGATCGGCCAGAGCAGGCGGCGGCCCTTGTCGAGGTTTGCGTTGTCCGGCCAGCTGTTGAGCGGGGCGAAGCGCTGCTGGCCGCCGCCGGCGCCGCCGCGGCCGTCGGTGGTGCGGTAGGTGCCGGCGCTGTGCCAGGCGAGGCGGATGAACAGGCCGCCGTAATGGCCGAAATCGGCCGGCCACCACTCCTGGCTGTCGGTCATCAGGGCGTGCAGGTCGGCGATGACGGCGTTCAAGTCGAGGGTCTTGAACGCCTCGGCGTAGTTGAACTCGGCACCCATCGGGTTGGCGCGCGGCGAGTGCTGGCTGAGGGTGGCGAGGCTCAGGTGCTCGGGCCACCAGTCACGGTTGCCGCGGCGCGAGCGGCTCGGGGTGGGGGACATCGGGCACTGGCCCGACGCCTTGTCGTCGGTCATTCCATCCATCGTCGTTCTCCTTCACATCTCGTCGCGCCGCCGGCCTTGCGGCGCTGGCGGGCCTGACGGGTTTCTGATCGGTCGCAACCAATGGGTGACACGTTAGCGCCTTCCGGCGTGGTCGGGAAATCGATTGTGGCCGGGGAAGCGATCGGTTCGGGCGATCGGAGCCAGGCGGTTGGACATCGCCGGGCGGTCAGACGCGACAGACGCCCTGCGGCAGGTGATCGCGCAGGGTGTGCGCCAGCAGGTGGATGTCGCGATGTTTCGGATAGCTGCGCCGCCAGGCGAAGCCGATGCGTCGCCCGATGCCGGCTTCCAGCGGCCGCGTCGTGACCGAGCGGGCGCGGGCGTCGCTGCAGGCCATCGCCGGCAGCAAGGTGCTGCCCAGCCCGGTCGCCACCATCTGCAGGATGGTCTCGAGGCTGGTGGCGCGGAAATCGCCCTCGGCGTCGTGGCCGGTGGTGCCGCAGATCGCCAGGGCCTGGTCGCGCAGGCAGTGGCCCTCGGTGAGCAGCAGCAGCTGGCGTCCACGCAGCTCGTCCTGCTTTACGATCGTGGTGGCGGGCTTTCGGTCCTTCGGCTCGGCCAGCCAGAACGGTTCATAGAACAGGGCAAGCGTCTCCAGCCGATCATGCGCGACCGGCAGCGCCACCAGGGCGGCGTCGAGCTGGTGCGAGGCGAGCCGCTCCAGGAGCGGCGCGGTCAGGTCCTCACGCAGCGTCAGCCGCAGCTTCGGGTAGGCCTTTCTCAGAGCTGGTACAAGCCAGGGCAGCACGTAGGGTCCGAGGGTGGGGATGATGCCGAGGCCGAAGGCGCCGACCAGCGGGCCGGAGATCTGCTGGCCGAAGCTCATGATGGCCTCGACGTCCGCCAGGACCTGGCGGGCCCGGCCGGCGATCTCGAGGCCGATGGCCGTCACGCTGACCGATTTGGTGGTGCGCTCGAACAGCGTCACGCCGAGCTGGCGCTCGAGGTTCTTGATCTGGGCGCTGATGGTCGACTGGGCGATGTCGCAGGCGGCGGCGGCGCGGCCGAAGTGACCGTGCTCGGCGAGGGCGACGACGTAGCGCAGGTCTTGCAGGGTCATGCGTGCTTCGGATCCTGGCGACATCGGCGCGACCGCATCCATCCGGTCGGTGCGCCAAGTCGTGTAAAGGGTCAAGCTGTCGGCCGGCGTTCCTCAGTAGATGTTTTCAAAGCCTAGCTTTGGTGGGAGTAGGCCAGAGGTGACGACGGCGCGAGCGCAGTCGGACAGGTCTTACGGAGGGGAGGCGCCTTGCCTTGCCTGCAATCAGAGTTTCAAACGGACGCTCGGGTTCGGACGAACGGCGGGCGACGAGATCGCCGTGGCTGCTGACGCGCCGGCAGTGGGAGACAGGTCGATGACGGACGATCAGGACTTCTTCTCGTCGCCGTTTGGAAACCTGAAGCCGCGCACCTGGCGCAGTCGACGCACCGGCAAGTTGCCGGACCTCGCCTTTGGCCTGCGGCTGCGGCTCAACCGAAGCATGCGGCGGCTTGATCAGGCGATCGAGGCCGCACCGGTTCGCCGGGTGCTGCTGATCGGCGTGGAGGTGCCGTCGCGACCGGACGACATCCACCAGGTGATCAGGGCGCTTTCGCGCACCCGCCATGACGTCAGTTCGGTCGTCGTGGAGATGGGCGATCGTGGAAAGTTCGAGAACATCAATCTTGCCCTGACACGTCAGCCGCTCGAGGGGTTTGACTGGGGCATCATTGTCGATGACGACATCACCACGCCGCCTGGATTGCTGGACCGGTGCATTCATGTGGCCGAGGCCGCGGACCTGCGCCTGTTTCAGCCGGCGCATCGATTCGAGTCCTATGCGGCGTTCGAGCTGTCGCATCGTTACTGGAACAGCCTGGCCCGGATCACCCACTTCGTCGAAATCGGGCCGCTGACCGGATTGCATCGATCGACGTTCGCGACGCTGTTGCCGTTTCCGCCGACCCGGATGGGCTACGGCCTGGATCTGCAATGGTCCGAACTCGCGCGCGCCAACGGGTGGAACATCGGCTTCGTCGATGCCGTGTCGATCCGGCATCTGCGGCCGGTTGGCCGATCCTACGGGCGGTTCGACGCGGTCGAGGAGGGTCGCGACTTCTTGCGCGCGCATGGGATCACGCGCCGAAAGGAAGAGGTTTTGACGACGGTCAAGGTGATCCGCAAACTGTAGCGGGCGCCATGGCTGGTGCGGCATGGCGACGGCCGCGCATCCTTGACGGCGATGCGCCGCCGGCCCGGCGCACCGGCTGCGTGCCGCCGCTCAGCCCGGCGTGCCGCCGCGCAGCGCGCCGACGAACTTGTCGAGCTCGATGATGGCGCCATCATCGACCTGCCGCCAACGTTCGGAGAACTGGGCCGAGCGGCTGCGCGGCCGCTCGTCGTCCGCCAGCAAGGCAAACCGCAGGCGCATCGGCACGGGCACACCCTCGCCGATGCCGATCGCCTCGCCGTTGCCGAGGAACGGCAGGGTGGAGAAGGTTGCCGCGGAGGCCTCGGACAGGCAGGCCTGGATGATTTCCTGATCGCGTTCGTTGGACATCCGGAACGCGAACACGGTGTTGCATTGCGACAGGATGGTGGCGTCGAGCTCGGAGGGGCGCTGGCTGACGACGCCGAGGCTGATGCCGTATTTGCGGCCTTCCTTGGCGATCCGCGACAGCGCCCGCTTGGCCGGCTGGAACCCCAGTGCGCCGTCCTGCGGCGCATAGCGGTGCGCCTCCTCGCAGACCAGCAGCAGCGGCTGGCGTTGACCGATCCAGGTCGCCAGATCAAAGGCGAGGCGGCAGACGACGCCGACCACCACGTTGAGCACCTCGGAGGGGATGCTGGCGAGATCAAGGATGGCGAGCGGCTTGCCGTCGGCGGGGATGCGGAAGATGCGGCCGAGCAGGCTGGCGAAGTTGTCGCGCACGACGAGGCCGGTGTCGAACATCAGCGCGAAGCGGCGATCCGTCTGCAGCAGCGCCAGCCGTGACTTGATGCGCAGAAAGGCCGGCAGGCTGCTGCGGTTGTCCAGGCTGCCGATGGCGGTCTCGAGCAGACGATTGAGGTCGCTCATCATGTAGGGCACCGGGCTGTCGACGGTGATCCACTTGCGGTCGGCGACGTTGCGGGCCATCGCGAGCTTGGCGGCGAGCACCAGCTCGCGAAAGTGCATGATCTCCGCCGACATCTCATGCTTCTCGTGGCCGAAGACGACCTCGGTCAGCTCTTCGAAATTGAACAGCCAGTAGGGCAGGCGGAAGTTGCTGGCGCTCAGATGCTCGGCCATGTCGCCGAAGGCGAGCTCGTATTCGCCGTGCGGATCGAGCAGCAGCACGTGGCCGTGCGGGTTCTGCTCGAGGATCCGCTTCAGCATCAGGGTCAGCGCGCATGACTTGCCGGTGCCGGTCGTGCCGAGCACGGCGAAGTGCTTGCACAGCATGTCGTTGACGCTGACCTGCGCCGGGACGCGCGGATCCTGGTGCACGGTGCCGATGCAGATCGATCGCCGGTTCGGCAGCGCGAAGATCATCGCGGTGTCTTCATGATCGGCGAGAAAGACGACGGCATCGAGGCTGGGGAGCTTGGACACGCCACGGCGAAAACCACCGGCCCCGCCGACCCGCGTGTCGAGCACCTCGCCCAGCAGGCCGATCTCGGCGATCTTGAGCTCGGCCGCGTCGCCCGGCTGCATCGGCATCGGAGTGCTCAGCCCTTCGACGAGGCCAAAGACCGTCGCGTGGGGACTGCGGGCGCAGACCAGGCAGCCCATCTGCAGGCTTTCGAGCGCCGAGCTCGCCTGGTCGAGCAGGATCACGATCTGCGAGCCCGACGTCGAGACCACTCGTCCGGCGCGGATGCGCGCCTTGGCCGTGTCGCTCCAGTGCTCGACGATGGACGTCACGGCCGTCGTCGAGTTCATGCCGCATCCTCCAGTTTGAGCGAGCCGTTCACGAGTGCCGGGATCTGGGTGTGGTTCAGCGGGCGGCCGTAGTAGTAGCCCTGGGCGAAGTCGCAGCCGACGGCGCGGACGAACTCCGCCTGCATCGCCGTTTCGACACCCTCGGCGACGACCTGCAGCCTGAGGCTGTGAGCGAGCTGGACGATTGTGTTGGCGACGACGGCGGCATCCTCGTTGACGGTGACGTCTTTGACGAAGCTGCGGTCGATCTTGATGCGGTCCACGGGCAGGCGGCGCAGGTAGCTCAGCGACGAGTAGCCGGTGCCGAAATCGTCGATCGCCAGACCAACCCCCTGCTGATGCAGCGCCACCAGCGTGTCGGCGGCGACATGCATGTCGCGCATGATGCCGGTTTCGGTGATCTCGAGCTCCAGCCAGTCGGGCGGCAGCCCGGTCTCGGCGAGCACGTCGCTGACCAGCTGGGGCATGTTGCCGTCGCGGAACTGGTTGGTGGCGACGTTCACCGCCACCGAGATGCGCCGCATGCCGGTGCGGTGCCACTCCCTGGCCCGGCGGCAGCTCTCGCGCAGCACCCAGGCACCGATCTCGCCGATCAGGCCGCAGCGCTCGGCGACCGGGATGAACTCCTCCGGCGAGATCGGCCCGTGCACGGGATGGGTCCAGCGCAGCAGCGCCTCGACGCCGACGAGGTCGCCGCTACGGACATCGACCTGCGGCTGGAAGGCGATCTGCAGTTGGCAGGCGAGGTCCGGCTCGCGCAGCGCCTGTTCGAGCAGGGCGCGCCGGTGCGCCTCCTGGTCCAGCATGTCGTTGAAGAAGCAGCAGCGATTGCGGCCCGAGCTCTTGGCCTCGTACATTGCGAGGTCGGCGTTGCGATGCAGCAGCTCGACCTCGCCGGCGTCGTCCGGAAACAGCGAGATGCCGACGGAGGCGCCGACGAAGATCGGCCGCTCCTCGATGCTGAACGGCTCGCTGAGCCGGCCGATGATGCGGTTGCCGAGGCTGCGCGCGGCCTCGGCGTCCGGCGGGGCGAGATGCAGGATGGCGAACTCGTCGCCGCCCATGCGGGCCACGATGTCACCCGCGCGCAGCTCGCGCTCGATCCTGGTGGAGACGAGCTGGAGCAAGGCGTCGCCCACGGCGTGGCCGAAGGTGTCGTTCACGATCTTGAAGTCGTCCAGGTCGACATAGAGCAGGGCGAGGCGCCGGCCGTTGCCGCGCGCCTCGACGATCGCGCCGGCGAGGCGGTCGCCGAACAGGGATCGGTTCGGCAGGTTGGTGAGCGGGTCGTGGCTGGCGAGATGGGCGAGGCGGGACTGGGTGCCGACCCGCATCGCCATCTCGTCGCGCAGCGCGCTGACGACGGTCTCGACGGCGCGCTTGGCCAGCTGGGTCTCGGCCGCTTCACGCTCGGCCTCCTGACGGGCGGCGATGAGGGCGGCGTTGGACAGGTGGCGCTCGACGAGGATGCCAAGGCTGGCCGCGTAACGATCCAGCGCCCTCGGCTGCCGCTCGGGCCTTCGTCGTGACCAGTACATACCCTATCCCTAACAATCACCCGCAGGCGCGGGCGCTGAGCCGAGGCGCGTGCCGCCGCCAGTGTCGCAAACCATGCTTAAGGGATGGTTAAGATCGACCGACCGATCGGGACTCGCGGGATGGCCGTTGATCGAGCCGGTCGCGGCGCTTGAGCGACGGCGACGCGGAGGGGCGCTGCGGCGGTTACGGGCGTCCTGGCCTGTGGAACAGCGTGGAAGGCGGGTGCTACGCTCGGCAGAGACTGCGTTCTCGTGTGAGCGTGCGGTGCAGCCGCGGCGGTTCAAGAACCGCGGCGAGCGCCTCGCGCGTCAATAAACGGGCCGGAAGGGGGTCACTTTTGGGCGCCGGTGGCGGTCAGATTGCAGTGCCGTTTGAGACGCCAGGATGCGCCGATGGAACCCGGAGCCACACGCAAGGTCATCCACGTCGACATGGACGCCTTCTACGCGTCGGTGGAGCAACGCGACGACCCGGCGCTGCGCGGCCGACCCGTGGCGGTCGGCTCCCCGGCGGCCCGCGGCGTGGTGGCTGCCGCCAGCTACGAGGCCCGCCAGTTCGGCGTCAGGTCCGCGCTGCCCTCGGTCACGGCACTCCGCCGCTGCCCCGAACTGGTCTTCGTGCGTCCGCGCTTCGACGTCTACCGGGCGGTGTCCCGGCAGATCCATGCCATCTTCGCGGACTACACGGCGCTCATCCAGCCGCTCTCGCTCGACGAGGCCTACCTCGACGTCACCGAGAACCTGCGGGGGCTGCCCACGGCCTGGGCAACCGCAAGGGAAATCCGCGCCCGCATCCTGCAGGGGACCGGCCTGACCGCCTCGGCCGGTATCTCCTACAACAAGTTTCTGGCCAAGCTCGCCTCCGCCCACCGCAAGCCGAACGGCCAGTTCGCGGTCACGCCCGACATGGGAGCGGCCTGGGTGGAGACGCTGCCGGTCGCCCGCTTCCACGGCGTCGGGCCGGTGACGGCCAGGAAGATGCAGGCGCTCGGCATCGAGAGCGGCGCCGACCTGAAGGCGAAGTCGATGGCGTTCCTCCAGGAGCATTTCGGCAGCGCTGCCGCCTGGTATCATGCCATCGCACGCGGTCGGGACGACCGGCCGGTCAACCCCGACCGCACGCGCAAGTCGTCCGGCTCGGAGACCACCTTCGACCGCGACCTCACCCAGGCCGTCGACATCGAGGCGGGCGTGCTGACGATGGCGGACGACGTCTGGGCCTGGTGCGAGACAGCCGGGGCGTTCGGCCGGACGGTGACCGTGAAGGTGAAGTTCGCGGACTTCCGGCAGATCACCCGCAGCCGCAGCTACCCCATCGCCGTGACGCAGCACGGGCAGCTCCGGCAGGCGAGCCTTGACCTCATCCGCACGGTCCTGCCGCCGGTGCTGGGCATCAGACTGGTCGGCGTGACTGTTTCGAACTTCGAGTCGCTCGTGGGCGAGCACGGCGGGTTACCGTTGTTCAGCTCGGCCCCGGGCCTGGACGTGCAGGCTGACGCCATCGTCGGAAGCGCGGGCGTGGACATGCCCGCGCCTGACTGAAGCATCGGTCCCTGCACCCATGTGCGCGTGCTACGCGGCGACAAGCGAGCCGATACGCTCCTGCGCGGCCGTCATCGCGGCCTTGTCCTGCTCGGGTCCGTAGGCGACGCCCTCCGCGCGGACGACCTGGACATCGCCAATCCCCAAGAAGCCCAGTATGGCTGTCAGGTAGGTCGCGAGGTGCTCGGCCGCGGCAAACGCGCCCTGCGAATAGATACCGCCGGAGGAGAGCGCCAGGTAGGCCTTGCCCGTCAGCAGGCCTTTCGGACCGGTCTGCGTGTACTGGAACGTTTGCCCGGCAATCGACACGTGGTCGATCCAGGCTTTCAGCGTCGAGGGGACAGTGAAGTTGTACATGGGCGATCCGATCACGACGACATCGGCCGCCTTGAGCTCATCGACCAGCGTCTTGGATCGGGCTGCGGTCGCGGTCAGCGCGCTGTCCTTCTCGCCCTCGGGCAGCCAAGCCTGACGGATGGTCATGTCGACATGGGGAAGAGGGTCGGCCGCCACGTCACGGTAGACGACCACGGCGCCGGGATTGGCGGCCTTGAGCTTCGCGACCAGCTCGGCCGACAGGCGGCGTGTATGCGAGCTTGCAGCGTCGCTGGCGCTTGCGTCGACGTGAAGGATATTCATGAAAGCCCCCTTGCAGGTCGTCACCCGAGTGGTGCCGACACGTAACCGAGGCTACATGCGGCACCGGATTACCTCTCGCAAGAAGGCACAATGATGGAACCCGGGCACACCGATGTAACCGCCAACGAGCGCAGTTGGCCAGAACGGGCCGTCGATCACTCGTCTGTCTGCTGTAAGGCGGTGGGGAGCGTCCTGGCACGCGTCGGCGACAAATGGAGCGTGTTGGTGGTGATGTCGCTGGACGACGGGCCCTGTCGGTTCAACGAGCTGAAGCGCCGCCTAGACGGTATTTCACAGCGCATGCTGACGCTGACCCTGCGCGGTCTGGAGCGGGACGGGCTCGTCGAACGCACGTTCGTTCCGACGATTCCCCCCAGGGTCAGCTACGCGCTCACCGGACTCGGGCGGTCATTGCGGGAACCTGTCGGTGCACTGGGCCAGTGGGCGGTCGAGCACCGCGTCACCGTCGAGCGATCTCGCGAGCGTTACGATGCCCGCGTTACGGGCGGGTAAGGCGAGGTGGGCCGTGGTCGTGTCGACGGCGTTTGGAAGTCCATCGTAAGGCAGGCGGTTCCGGCTACTTGAGCTGACTGTCTTTGCTGCCCCGGCGATTGAACCCGATGTTCGCCGGGCGAGCGTCACGAGCCGACTGACAGGTGACGCAGGTTCGAACGCCGGGCAACGCCCTGCGGCGCCCGTCCGGGATTGGGTCACCGCACTCGACGCAGTGGGTGTCTCCCTCGCCCGTCGGCATGCGGGCACGCGCGCGCATGACCTCGTCCGCGACGGTGTCGTCGATCTGGTCCTGCACTGCTCCGTCCGGAGCCCACCCGTTCGCCATGACACTCTCATCCGGTTTGTCGCACCTGACCACGTGATAGGATCAGGGTGGTAGAACACGCACAGGTTGTCCTCCGTGGGTGCCTTCTCGACGACATGGCCGCTCATGGCCGCTCGTAGAAGGGTAGCAAGGCATCTGGATCGTCGCTCGGACGCGCCACACGGAGCACGGGACAGGCGGCATGGTCAGACGACGGAGCATCTCGCGCTCGTCGCGGACGCGCCGACGACGTCTCTCAGGACGTGCGGGCAGCAAGCCGTCGCTGGTTGAGCACCATTGCAGCCAGCAGCACCGCGCCCCAGACCAGCTCGGTTGCGAACGTGTTGACGCCGAGGAGGTTGAGGCCGCTCGACAGGAACTGCAGCGCCAGCACCGCAAGCACGACGCCGATCACCCGCCCCGAACCGCCGGACGGGCTGACGCCGGCGAGCACGCAGATCAGGATCGAGAGCAGCAGGTAGGCGCTCCCGTAATCCGCCTTGGCCGAGTTGGCGCGCGCCGCGATGATCAGCCCGGCGGCGGCGGCGCAGATGCCGCTGGTGGCGTAGGTCTGCAGCAGCACGCGGCGGCCGTCGATGCCGGCATAGGCGGCGGCGAGCGCGTTGGCGCCGAGCAGGTAGGCCTTGGCGCCGAAGGCGGTGCGCGACAGGATTGCCGACAGCAAGGCGGCGGCAAGCGCAAAGACGATGACCGGCACCGGCAGGCCGATGACGGCGCCGTTGCCGACCCAGCTGAAGGCGGCGGGCAGGTCGAAGATCGCGGTGCCGCCGGTCAGCACCACGGCGATGCCGGAGAACACCAGGCCGCTCGCCAAGGTCGCCAGGATGGGCGTCACGCCGATGCCGGCGATGATCAGCCCGTTCAGCAGCCCGCCCAACGCGCCGACGCCGAGCGCCAGCAGGACCGACAGCGCCACCACTGCGATGCTCGACGCCGACAGGCCGGGTGCGGCAAAGGCGCGCATCGTCAGCGCCGCCAGGATCGCCGCCAGGTTCGATAGCGCAATGATCGACAGGTCGATGCCGCCGGTGATCATCGGCGCCGTCATCGCCAACGCCAGCAGCCCGTAGCCCGGCGCCTGCACCGCCATCGACGCCAGGTTGCCGCGCGAGAGGAACAGCCCCGGCGCGGCCAGGCTCATGACCGCGAACACGGCGACGTCGATGATCGCGAGCCGCGCGAGGTCGGAGGGGTGCCGCCAGGCGGTCCGCGGCGGTCGGCCGGCGGACGCTGGGGCCGGGCGCGGCGTGAGCCGCGGCGGCTCGCTGTTCACCTCGCTCACGCCGCCAGCGCCCGCCTGCGCTGGCGCAGCGCCGGGGCGCCGGTGCCGATCAGGATCAGCAGCCCGACGACGACGTTCTGCCATGTCGACGGGATGCCCCACAGGATCAGCGTGTTGTTCATCACCGCGACCAGCGCCACGCCGAGCAGGGTGCCGAGGATCGTGCCGTGGCCGCCGGTGATGCGCGCGCCGCCCAGCACCACCGCGGCGATCACCGACAGCTCGGTGCCGACGAGGTCGAACGGGTTGGCGACGCGGTTGAGCGTCGCATGCACCACCCCGGCGGCACCGGCCAGAACCCCGACGACGGCGTAGACGCAGTACTGCACGGCGACGACGTTGATGCCGATGCGCTCCGCCGACACCAGCGAGCCGCCGAGCGCGAAGATGCATCGTCCCAGCACCGAGCGGTTCAACAGCAGCCAGGTGCCGCCGACGGCCACGACGAGGACCAGGAAGGCACTGGGCAGCGCGTAGACGGAGCCGTCCGCGGCGGCGACCTTGAACACGCTGGAGCGCGCGAACGCCCGCATCCCGGCCGGCAGGTTGTAGATCATCCGGGTGCCGATGAAGGTCAGCAGCACGCTGCGGAACATGCTGAGGGTGCCCAAGGTCACGATGAGGGTCGGCAGCCGCAGGTTGGCGATGAAAACGGCATTGACGCAGCCGAGCAGCGCCCCGAGCAGCATCGCGACGGCGAACACGACGGCCACGTGGTCGCCGAGCCCGAGCAGGCCCACCGCCTTGACGCTCACATACATCGCCAGCGCGGCGATGGCGGTGAACGAGACGTCGATGCCGCCGGACACCAGCACGATGTGCACCGCCATTGCGAGGATGCCGGGCACCAGGGCGGCGCGCAGCAGGTCGAACAGCGTGCCGAGCGAGGCAAAGCCGGGATCGCGCAGGCTGGTCGCCAGGCAGAAGCCGACGAACAGGGCCGCCGTCAGCGTGTCGTCGCGCCGTAGCAGGGCGCGGAGCGGCGCCATCCGACCCCCTGCGGCGCGCCCGTTCGCCACCTAGCCCACCGCCTGGCTCGCCAGCGAGGCCGCGAGCGCCGCCTCGCTCAGCGCCGCCCCCGCGACCTGCTCGGTGACGGCGCCGCGCTTCATCACCAGCACCCGGTTGCAGCACGCGACCAGCTCGCTCAAATCGTCCGAGATCAGCAGCGTCGCCAGCCCCGCCGCCGCGCCGTCGGCGATGATGCGGTGGATGTCCGCCTTCGAGCCGACGTCGACCCCGACGCTCGGCCCATTGAGGATCAGGATCTTCGGCTCCTGAGCGAGCCAGCGCGCCAGCACCACGCGCTGCTGGTTGCCGCCGGACAGCGACTGGATCGCCGCCGACGGCTGGCCCTTGACCCTGAGCCGGTCGAGCCAGCCGGCGACGCTGCGTCGCAAGGCGCCGGTGCGCAGCAGCCCGAACCTGCCGCGGAACCGGTCGAACAGCCCCGCCTCGACGTTGCGCGTCACCGTCTGGTCGAAGAACAGGCCCTCGGTGAGGCGGTCCTCCGGCAGGTAGCCGATGCCGTGCCGAACCGCCTCCTGCGGCGAGCTCATGCGCACCGCTTGGCCGGCCACCTCGATGCTGCCCCGGTAGCGACCGCCCATGCCGAACAGCGTCTTGGCAAGCTCGGTGCGGCCCGAGCCGAGCAGCCCGGCGATGCCCAGCACCTCGCCCTGGCGCAGCCCAAACGACACCTCGGCAAACCGTCCCGGACGCGACAGCCGCTCCACCCGCAGCACCGGCGGGCCCAGCGCATCCTCGGCCAGCGCATGACGGCGTTCCGGCACGTCGCGGTCGGTCATGTGGCGGGTCAGCGAAGCGGGCGTGAACGCCGCCACCGGGCCCTCGGCGACCTTGCGCCCGTTGCGCAGCACCACGACGCGGTCGCAGACCGAGAACAGCTCTTGCAGCTTGTGGCTGACGAAGACGATGCTGACGCCGGCCGCCTTCAGCCGGGTGATGATCGCCAGCAGCTTGCCGACCTCCGCCTCGGTCAGGGCGGTGGTGGGCTCATCCATGACGACGAGGCGCGCATTGTCGACCAGCGCGCGAGCGATGGCGATGAGCTGCTTGGCCGCCACCGGCAGGTCGCCGACCAGCGCGTCGAGGTCGAGCGACACCGCCATCCGCTCGAGCGCTGCCGCCGCGCGCTGCCGCATTTCCGTCCGTCGCCACCAGCGCCGTCGGCCGATCAACTGATGTCCGAAGGCGATGTTCTCCGCCGCCGAGAGGTTGGGGAACAGCGAGAAGTCTTGATAGATCACGTGGATGCCGGCGCGCAGCGCCTCGATCGGACGCAGCGCGGCGCGCCGCTGGCCGTCGATGATGATCTCGCCGGAGTTCGCCGCGTGGGCGCCGGAGAGGATTTTGATCAGTGTGGACTTGCCGCTGCCGTTCTCGCCGGCGAGCGCCACCGCCTCGCCGCTGTGGAACGCCAGGCTGACGTCGTCCAGCGAGCGGACGCCGCCGAACGACTTGCAGATCGAGGCCAGCGCGACGACCTCACGCGCGGCCGATCCGATCACCGGGTTGATCACGGGGCCGATCCGGCCGGCCGGCCGGCCGCTCACTGGGCCGGGCCGCTCAGAACGGGTATTTGGACGCGTTGTCCTTGGTCACGTCGACCCAGGCCTGGCCGTAGATCACCCGTCCCTTGAGCGCCACCTTCTCGTAGCCGGGCACGCCAAGGTCGTCGCCGTCGCTCACCGTCTTGCCGCCGATGACCATGCGCGCGACCTTGTCCATGACGTAGCCGGCGTCGGCCGGATCCCAGAACGAGATCATGGTGATCGCGCCGTCGTCGAGATACTGGGCGTTTTGCGACGGCAGGCCGGTGCCGATGACGCAGACCTTGCCCTGCAGGCCGCGCTCCTCGACCGCCTGGCCGATGCCGGGCACGTCGAGCGAGGAGCTGCCCTGGAAGCCCTTCAGCTTGGGATAGGTGCGCAGCAGCTCGAGCGCCTTGTCGTGCGACTTCTGCTGATCGTCGTTGCTCTCGTTCTTGGAGCCGACCAGCTCCATCTTCGGATACTTCACCTTCTGCCGCGCCACCGCGGCGTCGACCCACTCGTTATGCGTTTTTGACGTCAGGTTGGCGACGAACACGGCATACTGTCCCTGCTGCTTCATGCAGGTGGCGAGATGGTCCATCAGGTGCTCGCCATAGGCGGCGTTCTGAAACGCCTCGATGTCGTAAGAGGCGTTCTGGATCGACGAGGCTTCGTGGGTAATGACCTTGATGCCCTCGCCTTGCGCCTTCTGCAGCACCGGTTCCACCGCCTCCGGCGAGAGCGGCACGACGGCGATCGCCGTCGGCTTCTTGGCGATGACGTCTTCGAGCAGCTGCACCTGAAGCTGCACGTCACCCTTGGCCGGCCCGACCTGCGAGGCCGCGATCCCGGTGTCGGTGGCGAATTTCGCGACGCCCTGCTCCATCCGGTCGAACCACGGCACGCCGGACAGCTTGACGACGGTGATGATCGTCAACGGATCGGCCGCGCGCGACGGCGCCACCGCCAGGATTGCGGTGCCGAGCAGGCACGCCGTCGCTCTGAGGCCGGCTCTCATGACAGATGCTCCTGTGCCGCGACGACGCGCTCGCCGTCGCGCGCCAACAGGCCCGCCTGCCGACGGCGTCAAATTATTCATGATGAAACAAGGCTTGACCACGTTCCCACCGACCGTCTAACGGGTCGTTACAGAGGCCCTATGAAGCACCAACCGTTCTTCGGGTCAACGTGCATTCGCCTGGTCACAGCGAGGCCGCTACCGGAGACGGTCACAGCCGTTATCGAAACGAAATATCCTGATCGCGCGCCTGGCCGGCGCCATGCGGCCGACGACAACTTTTGCTTGAGGCAGGTATCCATCGACAGGGTGTCACTCTAGCGTCCGGGCGGTTTGCCCCGATCAACGACTGCCTTGGTTCAGCCTTGTGCCATGACAACGACGCCAGAGCGGCAGCTCGGCCGGCGCCCGTCAGGTGTCGTTGCCTCGGGAGGGAATTACTTGGAGCTTTAGCCGCAAGCGCGGCATCAGGGTGAGCCGATGCACCACCCGCGACAAGCATCGCCGTGCAAAGGCGATGTTGTCGCCATTCAGCGACGACGTCCTTGCGAGTTCGCGCTCGTTTGGACTATCCGGCGGCGTAGAGGCTTTACTCCCGAAGCGAACATCGCACGCGCGGTATCGGCCGCTTCATTGAACGAGTTCTAAAACGTGACGCGCACGCCGCCATAGGCGGCGATCGGGGTTCCGGGACTGGCGGTGCGCGGGTCGGTGACGCCGCCCGGCACGGCGGGGAACGGCACGTCGCCGACCGGGCCGAAGCCGCCATAGGTGTCATAGCGCTCGTTCGCGACATTGTTGACCAGGGCGAAGACGCTGAGGTTGCGGGTGATCCGGTAGGCGGTGTTGAGGTTGAGCACGACGTAGCCGCCGACCGGCTTGCTCAGGTTGCTCTCGTCGCCGAAGCGGTAGACCGAGCTCTGCAGAATGGCCGAGCCGCCGACGGTCCAGTTTGCGGTGATGTCGTAGGCGACGACCGCGGTGCCGCGATGGCGCGGTATGCCCGGGATGCGGTCGCCTGGCGTCACGTCGATCTGCCCGGCGGCGTTCTGCAGCGGGTTGCTGCCGCCGTCCAGCACCAGGTCGGACTGGAATGTCGCCTCGGTGTAGGCGTAGCCGAGCGAGGCGGTGAGGCGCCGCAGACGGTAGCCGAGATTGGCCTCGACACCCTGACGCAGCGTCTTGCCGGCGTTGGTATAGAAGTCCAGGTTCGGGTTCTGCACCGTCGACTCGTAGATCAGGTCATCGAAGTTCTTGGTGTGGAAATAATCGGCGTTCCAGGTGATGACGCCCGGCACGACGCTCTTGATCGTTCCGCGGGCGCCGAATTCGAAGGTGTGGGCGACGACCTGCTTGAGGTTCGGGTCGCCGACGAAGAAGTTCAGCAGCGAGCAGGGGGTCGCGGCGCTGGCGCAGGACAGCTCCTGCGGGGTCGGCGCGCGGTTGGTCTCCGAGTAGCTGCCGTACACCTGGGCCGAGGGGATGATCTTGTAGGTCAGGCCGACCGAGGGATTGATGCGGCTGTAGCTGTGCTGGCCGACCACCGGGCCGCCGAGCTTGTCGTGCAGGTTGATCTCGGCGTTGTTGAAGCGGCCGGCGACGTCGAGGTCGAGCCCCGGCAGGATCGTGAAGACGTCTTGGGCGAAGAGGCCGAAGAAGCGCGTGGTGGAGACAACCCTGACCGGGTTCACGCCTTCGGAGGGTTGGTCCTGCACGAAGCCCGGGCCGATATAGCCACGCGTGATCGCATCGAAGCCGCCGATCTCGGTCGAGCCGTCGAAGATGCTGTCCGAACCGTCGAAGCTGCCGCCGGCGACCAGGTGATTGTGGTGGGCAAAGACGTTGGCGTCGTTGTTGATCTCGGCCGAGGTGCCGTAGGCGTGGCTGTCCAGGCCCTGGCTGCTGAGGCCGGAATAGGTGGCGCCGTTGAGAAAGTCCGGCACCGGCGTGTTGTTGCGTCCGGTGACCGGCGAGCCGTCATCGTTGCACAGCAGCCCGGTGCCGTCGTCGCAGGGCTCGACCTCCTCGGTGATGCCGTTCGGAATGCGCTGCGTCAGGTTCTGGAAGTAGCCGAGCCCCTGCAGCGAGGTGGTGTCGTTGATCGTGTAGGTGCCGTTGAGGTTGACGCTCGCATATTTGTTGTAGACCTCGTTCGGCGCGGTGAAGATGCTGGACAGGTCCTGGTTCAGCGCCTGCACCGGCGTCGCCCCCGGGTTGCCGAGCGTGTTGTCGGCGCCGGTAAAGGCGAGGTGGATTTCGGCGACGTCGTCGCGATAGCCGAGGTCGGTGAACAGGCGGTAGATGTCGGACGCGCTGGTTTGCCGGAAGCCGTCGTCATGCGTGATGTCGCCGGTGGCGTAGATCGAGAAATTGCCATATTGGCGGCCGAACTCGAGCGTGCCGGAGCCGCGACCGTAGGAGCCGCCATAGCCGGTGAAATCGGCACCCTGGAAGGTGAAGCCGTTCTTCAACTGCACGTTGACCGAGCCGCCCAGCGCGTTCAGGCCGAACACCGGGTTGGACGCCTCGATGTTGACGGTGCTGATCGCCGAGGGCGGGATCAGGTCCCAGTTGACGGTGTCGCCGAAGGCGTCGTTGAAGCGCGCGCCGTTGACGTAGACGGCCAGGCCCTGCGAGGCGCCGGCTGTCGGCGAGGCGGTGAAACCGCGGAAGATGATGTCGGGCTGGAAGACGTTGCCTTCGGTGTCGTTGATCGTCGCACCCGGAATGTTCTCCAGGATCGCGCGCGTCAGGTCGGGCACGCCGGTGCGGTCGATGTCGCTCTGGCCGAGCACGTTGGTGGCCGCGGGGATCTGGTCGCGGTCGATGCCCGAGCCGAGCAGCGGCGTGCTGCCGACGACGTTCACGTCCGACAGCGGGATGGCCAGCACCGAGGCCGGCGCCGGCTCGGCTGCGGCGGGAGCGGCGGGTGCGGCGCCGGCGGCGGCTTGCGCGCGGGCCGGCGCGGTCATGGCGGCATCGAGCGCGGCCAGCAGGAGTGCGGCGGCAATCAGGTGCCCTGCGTTACGTTTCATGCGGGCGCTCCGAACAGGCCATCGACACGGGCTGTTTAGTCGGCGACCCCGCAGCGTTGATGACAGATCCATAGACGCACTGAGAAAGTTTGAAGTCAGCCTGCCGTCAGCCCGCCGGTGTGCGTTTATGGACACCGTACCCTTTCGTCTTGAGGCGACATGCTGCATCGGGCCGGCCGCATGCCCGCGAAACTCGCCCCGCCGACGCGGGATGATCGCCTGGGTAGCGCCGATGCGCCGGGCCGCTCGCCGACGACGATCATCGCCGTGCCGGGCGCCGCTCTCGCGCACGTGGTGGTGCTGGCGCTCGTCGCGTGGTCCGTCGTGCCGCATGGCGAGCCGGTCAGGATCGGCAGCATCTCGATGGTCCTGACGCCCCGGCCCGCGGCTACGTCGGGCGCCGGGCCGTCCTCCGGCCTGCTCGCGGTGCCGGCAGCGCCCTTGCCGCCAGCGGCGTTGCCGTTGCCGATGCTGCCGCCGCCACCGATTGTGGCGGCGCCTGCCGCGCCGCGGCTGCCGCCGCTTGTTCATGATCGCGCCGCGCCGCGCCCGGCGCGATCCAGGCCGGGCGGATCATCGGCCGCATCGGCGCGGGCGCGGCCGGGCGAGGATGGCGGGCTCCCGGCCGGAGCGGGCGCGGCGGTCGGGCCGTCCGGCGCGATGCCGGCATCGACGTCGGGTGGAACGCAGGCCGCGGCCGGGGGCGGCCTGGCGCTCGGCGGGCTGGAGACGGCGATCGACCGGGCGATCCACGACGCGGCGATCATGCCGGAGGCGGCGCGGCGGCAGCATCGTGAAGGCCGCGTGCTGGCGCGCTTCAGTTATCTCGACGGCGTGGTGCACGATCCAGCGATCGTGCAATCCAGCCGCTCGCAGCTGCTCGACGACGCGGCACTCCTGGCCGTGCGGCAGGCACGCTGCCCGGCGGCGCCTGCCGGCCTGACCGGACGCCGGCTAGACCTCGTCGTCTGGATCGATTTCCGCATCTCGCCGTCCTGAGCGCAAGGCCGCTTCGGCTTTGTCGAGCGTCGTAAGCATGCAATCGTTTAACAGGTCTGCTTAGCGCCAATAGCGGTCGGCTACGTTCTAGCAAAGGATGCTCAGGAGCAGACGCCTTGAACAGGAGCCAGCCACCCTATCCCCCTCTGATGGAACAAGATGGCCATTCCGCCGCCTGCCTTGATCGCGAGCTTCTGCGCAACAACCTACGCGGCGATGTACTGATGATCAGGAGGCAGCGAATTCCATCCTGATGATTTTCGCAAGCATGTCGGGGGCCTGGACTAGCGCACCGTGCTGTTGTCCAGGCAGCATCTGCAACTTTGCACTTGGCACGGCTGCCGCGCCGCTCCTGACGCTTGCTGCCATAAACGGCGGGCTTTGGTCACCCAGCAAGAACAGTGTCGGCGTATGTAGGGATACGAAGTGCTTTGGATCGAAGCGATAGGTTGAAAGCGCGGTGAGTTCGTTGCATAATGCAGGTGCGGCTTTGACTTCTGCCGGCCACGCGGGACCTTTCTGGATTCCACTGATAACTTGTGGTGGTAGTCGCACGTAGTCGCGGTAGAACGTGACTAACGCCTCATCCATCTTTCCGGAGGCCACGCGGGAGCAGACCGGTACGGGCGATGATGCTCCCACGGCTGTCAGCGGGGGTTCGTAGAGTATCGCGCCCCGCACTCTTTTTGTCAGGATCAAGGCTTCAAGCGTCTCGATCGCTCCCGAGGAGTGGGCAAACACATAGACCGGCGCTGGAAGCGCATTGATGACGGCAGCGATATCTTCTGCTTCACGTAAAAAGCTATGTCCAGCCTGACCGTCGCTGCGACCATACCCGCGCCGATCTATCGCGAATGTTGTGAACGATGAGGTCAGCAGCGGGATAAGGCGCGCAAACGAGAGATGGGATCCGCTTGCACCATGTACGAGCAAGAGACTTGGCCCCGCGCCCTGTCGCTCCACGGCCAAAGCCACGCCGTCTGACATCTCAAACTTGAGCAGTGTCGGCGCACCTTCGGCCTGGGCGTCTTGGCGAAGTGGAGACCACGCGGCTTTAGCCAAAACCGTTACGGCAACAATGAACCAGCGTCTTTTCACAAGCATTCCCGCACCTTCATAGAGGTCAAACTGAGGGGTTACGCCTTGATGATCATAGCCAAACTCTTAACGGAGACGACGATATGACCGATACTGATTAACCTCCGGGATAAATTCAATTGCCAACGGCTGATCGCGTGCTGTCGGGATGGGTCGTGCGTGGTTTGGACCGCCTAACTTAGGTCGTGAACCCAAAAAAAGGGCACCGGTTAGGTCGTGAACCCATAAAAGGGCACCGGTTGGTTAGTGCTGGTCAGCCTGCAAGTACCAAATGAAGCACATGCGGTCGCGAACATCACCGCCGGCAGCTTCGTAAGCCGCGAAAGGAGCGGCAAAGGCTTTGCGGCCCTCACCAATGAAGTCGTAACGACGGCTGATCTCCGCCATCTTCTGCCTGGCAGCGGCAGCGGCGAGCGCAACGCGCTGGGTCCAGGTCAGGCCCTCCGGCTCACAGGTCAGCGCATCGACCTCTACCCAATAGCATTCGCACGTGCCTTCCGGCATCAGGAACTGCAGCTGTCCGCCGATATTGAGCAGACCCGCCTTCTCCGCTTCATCGATCACCAACGGTATTGCTTCAGGGGTCCAGCCCCACTCATTACCGCTGCGGCAAGCGGCAGATCGCAAAGTCTCCGGCAGCAGCATCTCGGGCGTGTGTTCCATGTGAAGAGCCATACATCTTTCCAAATCGGCCAGCATCTGATTCAGCATTGGCATGAGCCGATATGACCTGACCGACTTCGAATGGCGCGTGATCCAGCCGCTGCTGCCCAACAAGCCCAGAGGCGTCCCATGCGTCAATGACCGCCGCGTCCTGAACGGCATCTTCTGGGTGTTGCGCTCAGGCGCGCCGTGGCGAGACCTGCCGGAGCGCTATGGTCCACGCACCACCTGCTACAACCGCTTCAATCGATGGCGGCAAGCGGGTGTATGGGACCGGCTGCTGGAGGCCATCAGCGAAGCGCACGACGGCCAGATCCAGATGATCGACAGCACATCAATCCGAGCGCACCAGCAGGCTGCGACGGCAAAAAAGGGGGTCCAGATCATTGTCTCGGTCGCAGCCGAGGCGGGCTCACAACCACGATCCACGTCGTCGTCGACGCGCAGGGCCTCCCAATCCGACTCGGCCTACCCGCTGGACAGACCCACGACGGGCAGATCGTCGATCGCCTGCTCGATCAACTCGGCTCACGCACCATCGTGCTGGCCGACAAGGATTGCCACGTCAACCGCATCCGCGAGTTGATTCAGAACCAAGGCGTCACGCCCAACATACCGCCGACGAGCAACCGAAAGTGGAAGCGCTGCTTCAGCAAGCGGCTCTACCGTGAGCGCAACCTGATCGAGCGGTTCTTCTCCAAGCTGAAGCACTTCCGCCGCGTTGCCACCCGTTACGACATGCTCGCTGCTAATTTCCTCGCAATGGTCCAGCTTGCTTTAATGCGGCTGTGGCTTCGTGCTTGCCTCTAACTCGGCCAGCAAGGTGGCAGACAGGGCAGGGGCCTTGTCCTCTGGCTCCAGCGCGGGACGGAAGGCGTCACCGTGCTGCCGCTTTCTGCCTCGGCCGTCCGGTCCTCCGCGTCCATGCCTTCCACGAAGACTGTGGCAGGCTGTCACCGATATCGTTACGGCTCGGTCAGAGGCGCGGCGGGAACAGACCGGCACGGCTGAGCAGGCCGGGGACCGCGTGGCCGAGCCGGTCCTGCAGCCATGCGGCTGCCGCGATCAGCCGGCCGAGATCCACGCCGGTCGGATGTCCCATCCGGTCCAGCATGTAGGCCAGGTCCTCGGTCGGGATGTTGCCCGTCGCGGCGGGCGCGAACGGGCAGCCGCCGATGCCGCCGAGGCTCGCATCCAGCGTCTCGACGCCGAACGCCACCGCCGCGGCGGCATTGGCGAGCCCGGTGTTGCGGGTGTTGTGGAAATGCGCCCGCAGCCGCACGCCGGAGGTGACGCTGCGCACGGCGGCAACGCGCTCGACGACGTCGCTCGGTGCAGCGACGCCGATCGTGTCGGCCAGCGCGATCTCGTCGGGCCGTGCGGCGGCCGCGGCCTCGGCGATACCGGCCACGCGGGAGACCGCCACCTCCCCCTCGAACGGGCAGCCGAAGGCGGCAGCGATCGTCACCGTGACGGGGATGCCGGCGGCACGCGCCGCCGCCGCGATCTCGGCCCAGCCCGCCAACGCCTCGGCGGTGCTGACGCCACTGTTGCGACGGCTGAAGCTGTCGGTGGCGACGACGACGACGTTCACGTCGTCGACCCCGGCCGCCAGCGCACGCTCCAATCCGCGGCGGTTTAGCACCAGGCCGCTGCGTCGAAGGCCGTCGACATCGCGCAAGCCCGCCAGCACCGCCTCGGCGTCGGCCATCGCCGGCACGCGCGCCGGGTTGACAAAGCTCGCCACCTCAATGCGCGTCAAGCCGGCAGCAACCGACCGCTTGATCAGCGCAACCTTGTCCGCCGTGGACAGCGGCGTCGGCTCGTTCTGCAGGCCGTCGCGAGGCGCCACCTCGACAAGGTCGACCCAAGCCGCCATCAGCCTCCGACCTGCGCCCACCGACCCGCATATTGTGTACAATCATCGACGCCGGCAAGCCCTTGCCGCCTTCGTGTTTTCGCGAGTCTTCCGGTAATCCCATCGGATTGGGCAAAACCGGTGCCCAGCGGCATCGCATCTGATTGCGTTACCCGCGATGATTGCATACGATCCGACTGCCTGGAGTAGTCAGAGATGTCCGACCAGCCGCTCGCCGGTCCGCTGCACGACGTCCGTGTCATCGAGATGGGACAGCTCCTCGCCGGGCCATTCTGCGGCCAGTTGCTGGCTGATTTCGGCGCCGAAGTGATCAAGATCGAGCCGCCGGGCACGGGCGACCCGATGCGCGACTGGGGTCGCGAAAAGGCGAACGGCAAGTCCCTCTGGTTTCCGGTCGTGGCGCGCAACAAGAAGTCCGTGACCCTGAACCTGCGCACCGAGGAGGGGCAGGCTCTTGCCCGGCGCCTGATCAGCCAGGCCGACATCCTGGTCGAGAACTTCCGTCCCGGCACGATGGAGCGCTGGGGCCTCGGCTACGAGGCGCTGGCCGCGCTTAACCCGAAGCTCATCATGGTGCGGGTCAGCGGCTACGGCCAGACCGGGCCGTATGCGGCTCGCGCCGGATTTGGCGCCGTCGGCGAGGCGATGGGCGGGTTGCGCTATGTCGTTGGCAATGCGGACGCGCCGCCGAGCCGGGTCGGCATTTCGATCGGCGACAGTCTGGCCGCGCTTTACGCGGCACTCGGCGCGCTGATGGCGCTGCACGCCCGCACCGCGTCGGGCACCGGCCAGGTGGTCGACAGCGCCATCTACGAGGCGGTGCTGGCGATGATGGAGAGCCTGATCACCGAGTATCAGCAGGTCGGCTACGTGCGCGAACGCAGCGGCGCGGTGCTGCCCAACGTTGCGCCCTCCAACGTCTATCCGACGCGCGACGGGTCGATGCTGCTGATCGCCGCCAACCAGGACACGGTGTTCCGCCGCCTCTGCCTGGCCATGCAGCGGCCGGGGCTCGCCTCCGACCCGCGCTATGCGACGCACACCGCGCGCGGGCAGAACCAGGCCGAGCTCGACGCGCTGATCGCCGCATGGACCGCGGGGTGGGAAGCGGCCGCGTTGGAACGGCTGATGGAGGACAACGCGGTGCCGGCCGGCCGCATCTATCGGGCGCCGGAGATGCTGGCCGACCCGCACATGCAGGCCCGCGAGGCGATCGTCACCATCCACCAGCCCGGGCTGGGGGACCTCGCGATGCAAAATGTGACGCCTCGGTTGTCGGCAACGCCCGGACGCGTGCGTGCGCCAAGCCCGGAGCTCGGAGCGCATACCGACGCTCTGCTCGGCGAGCGCCTCGGCCTCGCGCAGGCAACGCTGACGGACCTGCGCGAACGAGGCGTGATCTGACCACGCTGACGCTTTGCCGACACCTTCAGATCGACGAGCTGTTGCGAGCCTGGATTTCGGCGAAATAGCGGAGCGTTTCATCAAGGCTGACAACGTCGGCATATCGGCGCCCGATGTCACGAAGATTATCGCGATGCGGCCCGTCCTCCATGTCGCCGCAGCAGGGTTCCGGGACGGCCACGCGGAAGCCATGGCTGAAGCCGTCGATGACGGTCGCGCGCACGCAGCCCGAGGTGGTGCAGCCGGTGACGATCAGCGTGTCGACGCGCTGCTTGACGAGAAACGAGTGCACTGCCGTGCCGAAGAAGATCGATGCCGCCGACTTGCAGAACACCGCATCGCCAGCCGCCCGCAGCCGCGGATCGAGCTCAGCGCCTTCCCAGCCATGGCGAAAATCGCTGACGACGGAGGGGACCTTCCAGTAAGGCGCGTCGTGCTCGGAGCTGTAGGCGGTGTAGCACAGCGCGACCGGCGCGCGCGCGCGCCGCGCGGCGGCGAGCAGCGTCGCGGTGTTGTCGACGGCGCGCGCGATGTGCGGTGAGCCGCCCAGCGGAAAGCGCGGGTCGGTAAAGGCGAGCTGAAAATCGACCACCACCACGCCTGGCCGCTCGCCGAAGCCGATCCTGGTTCCGGCCTGGTAGGCGGCGTAGCCATCCGGCGGCTCGGCGGTCACGCGAGCCGCCTGTCGCGACGCGATTGCATCAGCGGCTGCACGTGGCGGCCAAAGCTGTCCAGCCCGTCTAGGAAGTCGTCGAAGATCAGCATAATGCCCTTCGATCCCTCGACCGCCGCCGCCTCGTCGAGCAGCCGCGCCACCGTCGCGTAGGAGCCGACCAGGGTGCCGATGTTGAGGTTGACGGCGCCGTCCGGCAGGTTGATACGCCGCGCCGTCGCGTCGTCGCCGGAGCTGGTGTCGGCCGCGCCCTGCTCGGCCATCCAGGCGAGGGCGGCAGTGTCGACGCCGCTGCGATAATGCTGCCACTTGGCCTCGGCGGCGGCATCGTTCTCGGCGGTGATGATCATGAACAGAACGTAGGAGCCGACGTCGCGCCCGGTCACGGCCGCGCTGCGCAGGAGCTGCCGGTTTCCCGCCGCGTGCGCCGCCGGCGTGTTGACCCCGATCCCCATGACGAAGTTGTAGTCGGCGTGCTCGGCGGCAAAGCGCATGCCGCGCTCGCTCTGGCCGGCGGCGACGATGCGGATCGGCGCCGACGGGCGCGGGCTCAGCCGGCAATCGGTCATGGTGAAATATTTGCCCTGATAGTCGGCGGCGCCGTCCGTCCACAGCCGGTGCATCACCTCGACGTATTCCGAGCTGTAATCATAACGGTTGGCGAAGTACCAGTCGCCCGGCCACGCCCCCATCTGCTCATACTCGGCCTTCTGCCAGCCGGAGACGATGTTCACGCCGAAGCGGCCGGGCGCGATGCTGTCGATGGTCACCGCCATGCGCGCGACGATCGCCGGTGGGATCGTCAGCAACGCCACCGACGCGTAGAGCCTGATCCGGCTCGTGGTGGCGGCGATGCCGGCCATCAGGGTGAACGATTCGAGGTTGTGGTCCCAGAACTCGGTGGCGCCGCCGAAGCCGCGCAGCTTGATCATCGAAAGCGCGAAGTCGAGCCCGTGCTGCTCGGCCTTCTGCACCACCGCCTGGTTCAGCGCGAAGCTCGGGCGATATTGCGGCGCGGTGGTCGAGATCAGCCAGCCATTATTGCCGATCGGGATGAAAACACCGATGTCCATTCGCTAAGTTTCCTGTTCGGGAGCGATGCTTACAAGGCCGGGCCTGCCTCAGTAATGGACGGTCAGCTCGCCGCCGATCAAGCGCCTGGCGCCTTCGCTGGCGAACGAGCCGCCGAACTCGGGCGCCGGGATCACCTCGGCCAAGTAGTGGCGATTGAACAGGTTGCGGACAAAGGCGACCAGCTCGAAACGCGGGCCGGCGACGCCGACGCGCAAGTTCGAGGTCGAGAACGCCTGCCGTTCCGCCCCGCCATAATAGCCATCGACGCCGTCGATCGTCGGCACCGACTGGCGCTGCACGGTGTGGAACCAAGTCGGGCCGACGAAATTGGTGTCGAGCCGGCCGATCAGCGAGAAGCGCTCGGTCACCGGACGGTAGATCGAGACCGCGGCGGTCGCCGTATAGGCGGGCGTGTAGGGCGACTTGTTGCCGACGGTATTCGGGCGGGACGAGTTCTTGACGATCTCGCTGCCGGTCACGTCGCCGCCGCCGGAGAAGACGAGCCAGGACAGCGGGCGATACTGGGCCGCGAGCTCGCCGCCCTGCAGGTCGACGCGGTCGATGTTGGAGTCGACGCGAAGCAGGCCTTCGCCGCTCGAGAAGAACTCGTTGAACTGCATGCCGTTGACGATCGTGTAGTAGGCGGCGGCCTGATACGAGAGTTGCGTGCCGAGCAGCCGGCCCTTCATGCCGACCTCAAAGGCGTTCGACGTTTCCTTGCCATACGCGTCGCCAACCGTGACGTCGCTGCCGCTCTCCTCGGCGATCTTGGCGACCGTCGCCTGAGTGCCGGCGCTGTTGAACCCGCCCGCCTTGAAGCCGATGCCGGCCGTCGCATAGAGCGTGAGGTTGGCCTGCGGGGTCCAATCGAGGCTCAGCTTGGGCTCCGGCTGGTCGAACACCGCCGACTTCTCGGGAATGCCGCGCGGATTGCCGATCAGTCCCGGGTTGAGCGGGAAGAAAACGCCCGAAGCAGGCCCGCCGGAGTCGATGTTGATGTAATCCTGCAGATTGCCCGTCGGCACCAGGTTCTTGTCGCTCTTGAACTCGGTATCATAGCGCAGGGCGGCGGAGATCACGAGGTTCGGACGGATATTATAATCGAGCGAGCCGAAGCCGGCGATGACGTCGCTGGTGAAATCGTCGTTGTAGAGCTGCGCGGTGGGGCTGGTGCTGTCGATCGGGTTGTCGAGGTTTTTGTTGATCGAGAAGCCGAGGTCATCGCCGACCGAAACGCCGACATGCCGTTCGGAGTGGAGATAGTAGAGCCCGCCCGACCAGCGCAGTGGGCCGGCGCCGAGCGAGGAGAATCGCACCTCGGTGCTGATGTCGCTCTCGTCGCGCACCTGATACTGGTAGCCGTCGCAGGTCGAGGGCGTGTAGGCGCCGAGAAAGCCGAAGGCGGGGTTTTGCGGCGCTGGATAGACGAAGCCGGAGGCGAGCACAGCCGCCTGGCTCGAGGCGCAGACGTTGCGGCCAAGCACGTTGTTGGCATTGTTGAAAAAGCCGAACGAGGCGAGCGTGCCGTCCGACAGCAGGTTCGAGTTGACGCTCGAATAATCGACATAGGCGGCGAGCTTCGCCCAGGGCAGGGTGTGGTCGGCCTTGAGCGACACCTCCTGGGTGTCCTCGTGATTGTCCGGCTGGATGTTCTCGTTGTAGTGGAACTGATGATCGTTGACGTCCTGGTCGACGGCGGCCCCGAATATCGGCACCAGAGCAGGCAGCTCGAAGACGGTGTCGTAGAAGATCGACGCCGCATCCGTCAGCCCGGACCGGACCTTCAGGTCGAACGTCCAATCCTCGCTGGGAGTGTAGATCAGCCGCCCGTCGATGTCGTAGTTGCGATAGTCGTCGACCGAGTAGTTGTCGTAGAAGCTGTTCTTGTAGAAGCCGTCGGTGTTGCGATAGTCGACCGAGAGCCGGCCCACCAGCACGTTTGGAATGATCGCGCCGGACACGGTGGACTGGTTATAGACGGTGTTGAAGTCGCCGATGCCCGTGGTCGTCGAGGCCTGCAGCGTGTTCGTCGGCGTCACCGTGGTCACCACGACGGCGCCCGCCTCGGCGTTGCGGCCATAGATCGCGCCCTGCGGCCCCTTGAGCACCTCGATCTGCTGCAGGTCGGCGAACTCGCGGTTGAAGGTCGACGGGTCGGGCTCCTGAATGCCGTCGACGACGAAGGCGAAGGACGAGCCGGCATCGCGCGCGCTGTTGATGCCGCGGATGTTGAGCTGCACGTCGCCGACCTCGGCGGTGCCGGCGACGAGGCTCGCACCGGGTGTGAGCGAAATGATGTCCTCGGCACGCTTGACGCCGGCGGCGTCTATGGTCGGCTTGGTCAGCACGGTCACCGAGACCGGAGCCTTCTGCAGCTTCTCGGACTTGCGCTGGCCGGTCACCACGACCTGATTGATCTCGATCGGGTTCGATGCCGATCCTGGTCTTTGCGGGTCAGGTGTTTGCGGGCCGGGTTTTGGCGAGCTCGGAGTGGCGGTTGCAGCGGTGACGGATGTCGGCGTGGTCGAGCCGTTGGCGTCGGCCCATGCGCCGGCCTCTGGAACCAGTCCGAGGAGCATCGTCAACGCCATGGTGACGCATCGTGTCGATCGATATGGAGGCAAGTGCGACAGCATGGACACCTCGGTGGCGATCGACGGGACGGTTCCGTCGTGACGCGCAACTGTATCCAATTACTTTCCGGCTTCACAACAAGAAATATGAATTGCTGCTATATTAGGCGTTCGCCGGCATCCATGCTGGCGGTTTAATCACAGAATCTACGAACGCCTGGGCGTTAGGTGGATCTTGGATACAGTTGCTGGGAGAGCTGGACAATGCAGGATGCGGTGGAGACGGTCTACCAGGACATTCGGAACGGCATCCGGCTCGGCCATTACGAACGCGGACAGCACCTGGTCGGCGAAGAGCTCGCGGCCAGGATCGGCGTCAGCAGAACGCCGGTGCGCGAAGCGTTGCGGCGCCTGCACGGGGAAGGCCTGGTCGAACTCACCTCCAACCGCGGCGCGCGCGTTGTCGGATGGGGCCAGGCGGATTTGCAGGAGGTATTCAGCCTGCGGGTTCTGCTCGAGAGCCATGCCGCCGAGCTCGCGACCAGCCGGCTGTCGGACGCCGAGATCGACGAGATCGAAGCGATCGCCGACGAGCTGCATGGTCTTGCGGTCAGCCGGCCGCCGGATTTCGCCCCGCGCTTCCTGGCCGGTAACGCGCGGCTGCACGGGATCATCGTCGAGGCCTCCGGGAACCGCCGACTGGCGGCGATGGTGGCGAGCATCGTCGAGGCGTCGCTGTCGGTGCACGCACTGATGTCGTATGGCGATGAGGATCTGCTGCGCAGCACGGGCCATCATCGGGAACTTGCGGCTGCCTTTCGGGCGCGCGACGCGAACTGGGCCGCGGCGGTGGCGCGCAGCCATCTGTTGTCCGCAATGAACGCGATCACTTCAGGCAAGCCGATCGACGAGCGGACGCGGAGCGCATGACGGCCCGGCCAAAGCTCGGGCTTCCAAAGCTCGGCTTTATCGGCACCGGCGGCACGATCTCGTGTCAGGCGCTCGACCCGCTCGACGTGCTCGATTACCCCGAATTCAACAGCAAGCTCGAT
Organism: Acetobacteraceae bacterium; assembly: GCA_965198995.1. Taxonomy (GTDB): domain Bacteria; phylum Pseudomonadota; class Alphaproteobacteria; order Acetobacterales; family Acetobacteraceae; genus CAXMMR01. Next base: position 3,011,776 of record CBDAQG010000002.1, on the reverse strand, counting down.
GCGGCAGACCTTCTCGCAGCGTTGCCGGACGCTATCCGCTCGGCCTACGACCTCGCGCCGCTGTCGTTCTCGCGCATCAACAGCAACGAGATCGGCCCGACGCAGTGGGTCGAGCTTGCCGAACTGATCGCAGGCGCGTTCAGCGCCGAGCCGAACCTGCGGGGCATCGTCGTCGGGCACGGCACCGCCACGCTCGAGGAGACCGCCTACGCGTTGAACCTAGTCCTGAAGACCGACCGGCCGGTCGTGATGACCGCGGCCCAGCGGCCAGCCAGCGCGGCCGGTGCCGACGGGCCGATGAACCTCGTCGCGGCGCTGCGAACCGCGGCGGCGCCGGAAGCTCGCGGCAAGGGCGTGCTCGTCGTGCTCAACGACGAGATCCATGCTGCCCGCCACGTGACCAAAAGCCTGACATACCGGCTGCAGACCTTTGTCTCGCCCGAGGCCGGTCCGCTCGGCGTGGTGGACGGCGACGGTCCGCGCTTCGCGCTGGCGCCGCTCAAGCGCCATACGGCCGCAAGCGCCTTCACCATCGAGCACTTGCGGCAGGCGCCGCGCGTCGACATCAGCTACGGCTACGCCGGCGCCGACGGCGCCGCAGTGCGTGCGTTCGTCGCCGCCGGCGCAGCAGGCATCGTGTCGGCAGGCATGCTGCCCGGCCTGGTTCCGGCGGCGGAGCGAACAGCCCTCGAAGAGGCGCGCGCGAGTGGCTGCATCGTGGTGCAGTCGACGCGCGGCCTGGGCGGCCGGGTCGCGTTACGTCGCGGCCTGCGCGAGCTGGGCTTCGTCGCGGCCGACGGTTTGAACCCTCAGAAAGCCCGTATCCTGTTGATGCTCGCACTGTCGCGCACCCGGGATCTGGCGGACATCCAGGCGATGTTCGATACGCATTAGCATGGCGGCGCCAAAGGCGTGGCGGTGCCGTTCCGAGATGCCGCACAGCCAGCCCGGCCATCGTATCGCCATCGCCGCCGCCGCGTAACCATCCCGCCTCCTTGTAAGGACCACCCCATGGCAGACAACCGGCGGAACTCGGCCCAGTCCCAGCCGTGCTCTGGCCGTTGTGCGCAAGCGCACAGCCCGGCTGCCCCTGGTTCTTCGCCGGTGGCCTTCCGCCGGCCCTGGTGCGGCAGAGCCTCGCCCAACGCACCACTATGCTGTGCAACGAAACTTATGCGTCCCTTGCCTCTGGCGTGACGCACGGCGCGCTTTGGTCAGCCGAACACCCGACAACCGCCAGTCTTGCTGCTGCCGGCGACACGCCGCGCCAGGGCGATTTCCATCCGGATGATCGGCTGCCCGAAGTGACCTATCTTGAGCAGCAGGATGACTTGCCGGCCACGCTACCGCCGCTGCCAAGCAAAACGGTCAAGAACCCGTTTGGGTAATCACCCAGGCGCGGCTGGTCTGGCCACGCTTACGGCTCTGTGACGTTGTCAGGCCGGGTCCTGTCCAGGCGGTGCCTGGCTAGCAAGGGCGCCACAGGCGCCTGGCCCAACCCTTGCGCGACGTGATCTGGACCGACATCCCCGATCCGCGCACGGCATTGGCGAGATCGGCATTACCGGCACCGCCGCGGCCGTCGCCAATGCGGTGTTCAATGCCACCGGCAAGCGCGTCCACGATCTTCCGCTGACGCTCGATGGGCTGATGTAGCAGCTGCCGCACGCTGCCGTCGGCTGATCTTCGTGCAGGTTCGTCACACGGCCGCCAGGAAGATCAGGCCGGGTGGCAGGCGCCGCGATGGACGTCGTCGCCGTCTTTGAGCGACGATGGCGATCCCCAACCGGATAGCGGCCCGGCCCGGCCGTCCGCCCATTCTGGCATCGATCTTGTGGTGACCCGACTAAGCGGCCTTGCGGTCGCTCGCGGGCCTGCGGCTCGTCGGCGGATCGGCGCTGGTTCATGTGCCGGCCCGGGCTGATCTGCCGCGCGACGACCGTGGCCTCACGCCCGAACTGTCGCTTCGTCCAAGCCACAGCGCACCTATACGAGGCAGTCATCATCTAGATGCGCTGATCGAAAAAAACTAATTTATGCTCCTGGTGCATGAATCTGAGAGACTACACGCTCAGGTTGTGATACTGTCCTGGCATCCCATCAAGGGATATACCAGGCGAACCGGCAAGCAGCCATAATAAATGGCGCCACTCGGTAAGTTGGGACGAACAAGACAAGAGACATCGACTACCAAGTCCTAAAATCTGAAGTAATCAGTTAAATGGTGAGTTGAGCTGCGACTGCAGTCTCTCGCCTATCGTATCACTGCGTCTGCTTTGCAGCGTAAACATACTGAGGGATTGCGACTGTGGCTTCTACTCCAATCAGCATCAATGGCCTCCTGTCCAACGTCTCGCTGTCACTGCTCGGCAGTTCGGACCCATTATCAGCGGTCTCGATCGGTGGCCCGCTGATCGACCCGGTTAGCGCGTCCATAATGCTGACGAATGGCTCGATGCCGACATCCGCCCTTGGCACTTTGTCGGGGCTGGGCCTGGTCGCCGGCTCGACGCCAGGAAGTTACACGCTGAGCGCCGCCTCGCCGGCGCTGCTCACCACGGCGCTGAAGGCGCTGCAGTTTACGCCCGCCGCGGGTGCGACAGTCGCGCCCATGCTGACGCTCACCGTCACCGATCCGATGACGCAGAGCACCGCCTCCTCGGTCATCGGCGCGGTGCTGCCGACCGTGACCGACGCGACGACGCAACTCACCAGCGTTGTCGGCACGACATTGACGCCACTAAGCGGTCTGACCATCGCTGACCCGTCGGCGATTGCCGCCTCGGCAAACGTTACGCTCACCGTCAACGGTGTCGCCAGCAACGCGGACGGCACTCTGTCCGGCACCGGCGTGAGCTCGCTCGGCAACGGTCTGTATAGGGTAAATGCGCCGACTTTAGCCGGCCTTAATGCCAACCTCGACAACCTGCAATTCACCCCCGTCGCAGCCGCGCCGGGAGCGTCCACCATGGTCGAGCTTGACACCTCCATCGTCAGCGCGGCTGGAACGGTCGTCGTTCCGCGGGTCTCGCTCAATGTCGATACCCCGTCCGTGCCGGTGCTGAGTGGACTTGCCAGCTCGATCGCCACAGGCGCCTCCAGCGTCAGCCCGTTCGCCGATGTCGATCTGACCGGCATCGACCCCCGGAACCCGACCGCTTTGCGCATCATCACGTCTGACGACGGCGTTCCTGGTGACGCCAACGGCGTGCTCAGCGGCACCGGCTTGACCGAAACTTCGGCTGGCTCGGGCACCTACACACTCAATCTTCTAAGCTCGGGTGATCCGACGGCGGCGCTCGACGGCCTGACCTTCACTCCAACACCCTCCTCGAACGGCACACCGACCTCCACCACGGTCACGCTCCAGGCGGTCTCGGCCGTCGGAACGGAGACGCTCGGCATCACATCCATCGACGTCTTTGCCGCCGCGCCCTCGATCACCGGACTGCCCGCCGCAGAGAGCGCGAACAACGGCGCATCGATCAAACCCTTTGGGAGCGTTTCGGTGTCGGATGCTTCGGCTGGCGCCTCGGATTCGGCGACAATCGTGCTTTCGGCTGGCGGCGTCGGTAGCCTGTCCACCGGTAGCTTGCCGGCCAACGTGCTCACCAGCGTGGGTCAGGGCACCTACACCCTTGCCGCCACGAGCCCGGCCACGCTGACGAGCGAGCTCGATCAGGTGGTTTTCACGCCGAGCAGTTCGCCCGGCACCACGACGATCTCGCTTGACGTCACGAACGCCGCCCGGATCTCTGCGACGGCATCGACCACGCTCAGCACCACGCCCATGCCTGCTCCCGCCAGCCCGGTCATCTCCGGCCTGTCGGCTCAGGAGTCTGGAATGGGGAGCGCGACGGTCGACCCGTTCGGCTCCGTCAGCATCAGCGACACGTCGCCCAATGCCGCCGATAGCGCAACCATCACGCTAGACGCGAACGGTTCACCGAGCGACAGCAATGGCGTGCTTACCGGCAGCTGGTTGGTCGAGACCTCGCCTGGCATTTACAGCCTTTCGGCCACCACGCCGGCGACGCTCAGCAGCGAGTTGAACGAGCTGAGCTTCAAACCTGAAGCCCCGGATGGCGGCACGACCACGATCACGCTTGCTGTCACCAACGCGGGCGGAGCCTCGGTTACCGGCACGACGACGCTCGCCTATCAGCCAGCCGCCCCCGTCGTCACGGCTGCGCCGATGATCGCCGGCATCGCCTCGGGCGAGAGCACCACCGGCAGCGCCACGATCAACCCGTTCGGCTCCGCAACCGTCAGCGACGCCACCACCAACGCCGCCGACAGCGCCACCATCACGCTCGACGTCAACAACGCCCCGAGCGACGCCAATGGCGCGCTCAGCGGCGCCGGCCTCACCGAGACCTCGCCGGGCGTCTACACCCTCGCCGCCACCAGCCCGGCCGCGCTCACCGCCGAGCTGCAGAGCCTCGTCTTTACCCCCGTCGCCGGCACTGCCGCCACCAGCACCAGCATCGCCCTCGACGTCGCCAACCAGGCCGGCCTGCAGGCCACGGCCACCACCAACCTGAGCGACACCCCCGCCACCGCGCCCAGCAATCCCGGCACGACGGCCGCGCCGATGATCGCCGGCATCGCCTCGGGCGAGAGCACCACCGGCAGCGCCACGATCAACCCGTTCGGCTCCGCAACCGTCAGCGACGCCACCACCAACGCCGCCGACAGCGCCACCATCACGCTCGACGTCAACAACGCCCCGAGCGACGCCAACGGCGCGCTCAGCGGCGCCGGCCTCACCGAGACCTCGCCCGGCGTCTACACCCTCGCCGCCACCAGCCCGGCCGCGCTCACCGCCGAGCTGCAGAGCCTCGTCTTTACCCCGGTCGCCGGCACTGCCGCCACCAGCACCAGCATCGCCCTCGATGTCGCCAACCAGGCCGGCCTCCAGGCCACGGCCACCACCAACCTGAGCGACACCCCCGCCACCGCGCCCAGCAATCCCGGCACGACGGCCGCGCCGATGATCGCCGGCATCGCCTCGGGCGAGAGCACCACCGGCAGCGCCACGATCAACCCGTTCGGCTCCGCAACCGTCAGCGACGCCACCACCAACGCCGCCGACAGCGCCACCATCACGCTCGACGTCAACAACGCCCCGAGCGACGCCAATGGCGCGCTCAGCGGCGCCGGCCTCACCGAGACCTCGCCCGGCGTCTACACCCTCGCCGCCACCAGCCCGGCCGCGCTCACCGCCGAGCTGCAGAGCCTCGTCTTTACCCCCGTCGCCGGCGCCGCCGCCACCAGCACCAGCATCGCCCTCGATGTCGCCAACCAGGCCGGCCTGCAGGCCACGGCCACCACCAACCTGAGCGACACCCCCGCCACCGCGCCCAGCAATCCCGGCACGACGGCCGCGCCGATGATCGCCGGCATCGCCTCGGGCGAGAGCACCACCGGCAGCGCCACGATCAACCCGTTCGGCTCCGCAACCGTCAGCGACGCCACCACCAACGCCGCCGACAGCGCCACCATCACGCTCGACGTCAACAACGCCCCGAGCGACGCCAACGGCGCGCTCAGCGGCGCCGGCCTCACCGAGACCTCGCCCGGCGTCTACACCCTCGCCGCCACCAGCCCGGCCGCGCTCACCGCCGAGCTGCAGAGCCTCGTCTTTACCCCCGTCGCCGGCACTGCCGCCACCAGCACCAGCATCGCCCTCGACGTCGCCAACCAGGCCGGCCTGCAGGCCACGGCCACCACCAACCTGAGCGACACCCCCGCCACCGCGCCCAGCAATCCCGGCACGACGGCCGCGCCGATGATCGCCGGCATCGCCTCGGGCGAGAGCACCACCGGCAGCGCCACGATCAACCCGTTCGGCTCCGCAACCGTCAGCGACGCCACCACCAACGCCGCCGACAGCGCCACCATCACGCTCGACGTCAACAACGCCCCGAGCGACGCCAACGGCGCGCTCAGCGGCGCCGGCCTCACCGAGACCTCGCCCGGCGTCTACACCCTCGCCGCCACCAGCCCGGCCGCGCTCACCGCCGAGCTGCAGAGCCTCGTCTTTACCCCGGTCGCCGGCGCCGCCGCCACCAGCACCAGCATCGCCCTCGATGTCGCCAACCAGGCCGGCCTGCAGGCCACGGCCACCACCAACCTGAGCGACACCCCCGCCACCGCGCCCAGCAATCCCGGCACGACGGCCGCGCCGATGATCGCCGGCATCGCCTCGGGCGAGAGCACCACCGGCAGCGCCACGATCAACCCGTTCGGCTCCGCAACCGTCAGCGACGCCACCACCAACGCCGCCGACAGCGCCACCATCACGCTCGACGTCAACAACGCCCCGAGCGACGCCAATGGCGCGCTCAGCGGCGCCGGCCTCACCGAGACCTCGCCGGGCGTCTACACCCTCGCCGCCACCAGCCCGGCCGCGCTCACCGCCGAGCTGCAGAGCCTCGTCTTTACCCCCGTCGCCGGCGCCGCCGCCACCAGCACCAGCATCGCCCTCGATGTCGCCAACCAGGCCGGCCTGCAGGCCACGGCCACCACCAACCTGAGCGACACCCCCGCCACCGCGCCCAGCAATCCCGGCACGACGGCCGCGCCGATGATCGCCGGCATCGCCTCGGGCGAGAGCACCACCGGCAGCGCCACGATCAACCCGTTCGGCTCCGCAACCGTCAGCGACGCCACCACCAACGCCGCCGACAGCGCCACCATCACGCTCGACGTCAACAACGCCCCGAGCGACGCCAACGGCGCGCTCAGCGGCGCCGGCCTCACCGAGACCTCGCCCGGCGTCTACACCCTCGCCGCCACCAGCCCGGCCGCGCTCACCGCCGAGCTGCAGAGCCTCGTCTTTACCCCCGTCGCCGGCACTGCCGCCACCAGCACCAGCATCGCCCTCGACGTCGCCAACCAGGCCGGCCTGCAGGCCACGGCCACCACCAACCTGAGCGACACCCCCGCCACCGCGCCCAGCAATCCCGGCACGACGGCCGCGCCGATGATCGCCGGCATCGCCTCGGGCGAGAGCACCACCGGCAGCGCCACGATCAACCCGTTCGGCTCCGCAACCGTCAGCGACGCCACCACCAACGCCGCCGACAGCGCCACCATCACGCTCGACGTCAACAACGCCCCGAGCGACGCCAACGGCGCGCTCAGCGGCGCCGGCCTCACCGAGACCTCGCCCGGCGTCTACACCCTCGCCGCCACCAGCCCGGCCGCGCTCACCGCCGAGCTGCAGAGCCTCGTCTTTACCCCGGTCGCCGGCGCCGCCGCCACCAGCACCAGCATCGCCCTCGATGTCGCCAACCAGGCCGGCCTGCAGGCCACGGCCACCACCAACCTGAGCGACACCCCCGCCACCGCGCCCAGCAATCCCGGCACGACGGCCGCGCCGATGATCGCCGGCATCGCCTCGGGCGAGAGCACCACCGGCAGCGCCACGATCAACCCGTTCGGCTCCGCAACCGTCAGCGACGCCACCACCAACGCCGCCGACAGCGCCACCATCACGCTCGACGTCAACAACGCCCCGAGCGACGCCAACGGCGCGCTCAGCGGCGCCGGCCTCACCGAGACCTCGCCCGGCGTCTACACCCTCGCCGCCACCAGCCCGGCCGCGCTCACCGCCGAGCTGCAGAGCCTCGTCTTTACCCCGGTCGCCGGCACTGCCGCCACCAGCACCAGCATCGCCCTCGATGTCGCCAACCAGGCCGGCCTCCAGGCCACGGCCACCACCAACCTGAGCGACACCCCCGCCACCGCGCCCAGCAATCCCGGCACGACGGCCGCGCCGATGATCGCCGGCATCGCCTCGGGCGAGAGCACCACCGGCAGCGCCACGATCAACCCGTTCGGCTCCGCAACCGTCAGCGACGCCACCACCAACGCCGCCGACAGCGCCACCATCACGCTCGACGTCAACAACGCCCCGAGCGACGCCAACGGCGCGCTCAGCGGCGCCGGCCTCACCGAGACCTCGCCCGGCGTCTACACCCTCGCCGCCACCAGCCCGGCCGCGCTCACCGCCGAGCTGCAGAGCCTCGTCTTTACCCCGGTCGCCGGCGCCGCCGCCACCAGCACCAGCATCGCCCTCGATGTCGCCAACCAGGCCGGCCTCCAGGCCACGGCCACCACCAACCTGAGCGACACCCCCGCGTCACCCTCCTCAAGCTCTGCCGGCACGGCAACTCCAATGATTTCGGGCCTGCCGAAAAGCGAGAGCTATAGCGGCACCGCAACGATCAGCCCGTTCGCCTCGACAATGGTCACCGACGCCACCATCAATGCCGCCGACAGCGCCACCATTACGCTTGACGTCAACAACGCCCCGAGTGATGCGGCCGGCTCGCTCAGCGGATCCGGTCTCGTCGAGACGTCAACGGGCGTCTACACTCTGACGGCAACCAGCCCGGCCGCACTGACCGCCGAGCTGCAGGCGCTGGTGCTCAGCCCCGCGCCCGGCGTTGCCTCCGGCAGCATCAGCATCAGCGTCCGCATCGACAACCAGGAGTCGCTGACGGCAACCGCCGCCACCGACTTCAGCTACACCGGCGCCGGCACCGGCACTGGCACCAGCACAGGCACCATGACCACCTACGCGGCCGCCCCGCTGATCTCCGGGCAGTCATCAAGCCAGTATGTTGTCGGGACTGCCAGCACGCACCCGTTCGGCTCGGTCAACGTGATTGACACCAGCACGAACGCGTCCGAAAGCGCGACCATCGTTCTGTTGAACAGCAGCAACGAGATCAGCGACGCATCCGGCCAGCTGACCGGAAGCGGCCTGATCGAGACCAGCGCCGGCCTCTATCGGCTTGTTGCCGCAACTCCACAGGCGCTCACGGCGGAGCTTCAGGCACTGACGTTCACGCCGCTCGAGGATACGACCACACGGGTCGTCCTCGGTGTCGTCAACCAGGCTGGTGACCAAGCCTCAACGGGTACTGAGCTGACCTACAGCAACGCCAGCGCTGCAGGCACTAGCACGCCCGTCATCTCCGGCCTCGCCGCATCTGAGAACGCCGTCAATCTCAACCCAACGACGCCGTTCGGCGCCGTGACGGTGTCGGACACGAGCGCCGGCGCCTCCGATAGCGCCATCATACAACTCAGACTCTCCAGCGACGACACCACGGCGAACGATGGCTTCGTCAACTCCGACGCCGCCGGCACGCTGAGCGGCGCCGGTCTCGTCCATACGGGCGCGGGCCTCTACGCCCTCAATGCCACCAGCCCGGCTGTTCTGACCGCCGAGCTGCAGGCGCTGGTGTTCACGCCCGCCGCACAGGACAGCTTCGGTCTGGTGCTGCAGGTCAGCAACAGCGCCAGCCTCAGCACGGTTGGTGCAACAGGTCTTAATTACAGCAGTCAGAGCACCAGCGGCGCCGACAATGCGGTCGTCCTGTCGGGGTTGCCTGCCACTCAGAACGACAGCATTGGCGTCGTCACGCACCCGTTCGGGTCGGTCAACCTCACCGACGGCAGCAGCGGCGCCAGCGATAAGGTCATCATCCGCACTTTTAACGGTGTGACGATTAGCGACGCGCCCGGCACCCTCAGCGGACTAGGCCTCAGCCATATCGGCACTGGCCTTTATGAGCTCGACTATGGCAGTCCCGGAATCATCAGTGCCGAGCTGCAGGACATCACGTTCACGCCGACCGCGGACGGCAATTTAACCTTCCTGCTTGATGCCGTCGACAAGACCGGCGGCGAAGCTGTGAGCATCACCAGGCTGAATGTCGGTGCAGCAAGCTCGGCCGGTCCCGTCATCGACGGCCTGCCGGATAGCGAGTCCAACAGCGGCAACACCTCGACGCATCCATTCGGTTCAGCGACAGTGGCTGACGCCAGCCCCGGCGCGTCTGAGAGCGTGACCATCGTGACCTACGCGAACAACGCGCCGAGCGACGATAACGGCTCGTTGAGCGGCACGGGTCTGACCCAGACGGCTGCCGGCACGTATAAGCTCGCCGCCACAAGCCCGACCGCACTGACCGCAGAGCTGCAGGCGTTGATCTTCACGCCGGCCGGCGGCGACAGCGCCACACCCTTGTCGCTCCTTGTAACCAACCAGAACGGTCAGGTCGCAACGGCGGTCACGTCCTTCAATAACTCCAGCCAGCAAGCCTCAGGATCAAGCCCCGTGATCTCTGCGCTGCGGTCGACGGAAACAGCGCCTGGCGGGACGACTGTATCGCCGTTCGGCCAGATCGCGGTGTTCGACGCCGGCGCCAACGGCAGCATCACCGCAACCGTGACAACGCTGGTCGGCAACCTGGCAAGCGACGCCAACGGAACGCTTGCGCTTTACGGCTCGAGCCTCAGCAAGACTGGCACCGGCACCTACACGCTGACGGCCAAGACGCCGGCCGCGCTGGCGACCCAGCTCGCCGAGCTGGCCTTTACGCCAACCACCATCAACGCAAGCACGACGAACTTTTCCGTCACGGTCACTGATGCCAATCGACAGAGCGCGACCAGCGGCACGACACTGAACTACACGCAGGGCAGCGGCACGGCTGGACCCGGGCACATCTTCTACTGGCTGTCGCCCTCCAGCTTCTCCGTCTCGACCCCGAGCAACTACATCGTCAACGGACAGCTCGCGTCGAATGCGCCGACCATGGGCGACGTCGTCGATTTCGCCACCGGCTCGACCACGCCTTACACGGTTGGCAGCGAGGGTGCTGCCGGAAGCGTGGTCGTTCGGGGCGACTCCGTCACCATGACGGGCGTGCTCACCACCTCGACCGCTAGTTTGCAGGCCACCGGGGCCGACACTTTCCCCGGCGCGACTGCCGGCCTGCGCGTGGTTGCCGACGGCCTGCTGACGCTCAGCACGAACGCCTCGGTCACAGGCACGGACAGTGTCGTGATCGGCGGCGCATTCACCACTGGAGGCCTGACCACAGGCGGCCTTGTCGTGCACGGCACGCTTAGCGAAGGGAGCGGCTCGGTCGGCAACGACGGCATCGGCCAGGTAAGCGTCTCAGGCTCCGGAGCGAACTGGACGACATCCGGCATGGTGAGCGTCGGCGGCGGCGATGTCGGCCTTGTCGCGCTCAGCAATGGCGGCAGCCTGCACGCCGCTGACGTGATGCTGGCGCAAAATGGCTCGCTGTCGCTCGATGAGACGGCGTCGGTGGCGGGCACGCTTGCACTTGCCGGCGGAACGCTTGACGGCGTGGCCGCAAACAGCCAGGCCGGAACGGTTGTTGTCCATAACGCGGTCACCTTGCAGAGTGGCTCGGAAAGCCTGGTCGAAGGAACCGGCGCAACAACGCGACTGACCGGTGCAATCTCCGGCGCCGGCACGCTGGCCGTCACCGGCCAGGTTCAACTGGCGACAACCGCCAATACAGCCAGCGTCAGTGTCCTGGCGAACGGCGCGACGCTCGCCATCGACACGCCAAACGCGCAAGGCATGAGTGGTATTCAGACCAATGCCGGCTCGACAAACACGATCTCTCTTTACGATGGCGTCTTGCCTGTCAACACGACCTACGTCACCAGCAGCGGCGACGACACCATCGCGGCCGGCAGCGGCAGCAGCCTGATCGCCGCCAGCACCGCCGCAAACGCGAGTGGCAACTCGCTCAAGGTCACAGGCGGCAGCGGCCAGATCACCGTCGTTGGCGGTTCCGGTAACACCGTGGTTCTCGGCACCACCGGGACGATAGAGGCGTATGCCGGCAGCGCCGGCGGCTACGTGCAGGGCGGCAGCGATGGCGGCAACGTGCTGATTGCCACCGGCGGCCTGACCACGCTCGTCGGCGGCGGCAGCGGCGACATCCTGTTCGCCGCCGGTTCCGGCTCCGACCAGCTGTTCGCCAGCGGTGCCAACCAGACGCTCGTGGGCGGCGGCGGCTTCTCCGAGCTGATCGGCCAGGCGAACAACGTCCTGTATGGCGGCGGCACCGGACAGGCCGTTCTCTTCGGCGGCGCCACGGACACGCTGGTCGGCGGCGTCGGCAGCAGCGTGCTCGTCACCTCGGATGGCGACGACGCCTATGGCGGCCCAGGCAACGCAACGATCTATGGCGGCAACGGCAGCAGCGTGATCTACGGCAGCAGCGGCAACGCGTCGGACGTGCTGGTCGCAGGCCCAGGCGCGGACACGCTCTATGCCGGCTCCGGCAACGACACCTTGTATGGTGGTGTGAACGGCAGCACGTTGAGTGGCAATGCGACAGGCAGCACGCTGATGATCGGGCATGGCGGCAGCAACACCTTCATCGGTAATGCCGGCACAGAGACGGTCTATGGCGGCACCGGCAATGACACTTTCGAAACCGGCAGCGGTTCAATGCTCGCCATCCAGGGTGGCGGCAACGATACCACGCTGTTCGGCAGCGGCCTGGCAACGGTCTTCGGCGGCACCGGCATGAACGCTTACGACTTCGTCAAGGGCGTTTCAGGCGGTGTCGACGTAATCAGCGGCTTCAAGGTCGGCCAGGATCAGATAGCCCTGTTCGGCTATGGCAGCGGCACGAGCGGTGTGGCCTCGCAAAACAGCGCCGGTGGTGCGACCAACGTCCTGCTCACGGACGGCACGCGGATCACTCTGCTCGGCGTCAGCAGCCTGTCCGCCAACTCGATCGTCTGACTCGACGACGAGAGGGCGTCAACTCCGTGCAACAAGGGATGAAGGTCTGCAAGTAGACCTTCATCCCTCTCCTTGCTTACCTCAGCTCGCTTGCCAGGCAGCTACAGCCACCATCCGATGCCGGCTCGCCTCACCCACCGCGGTTCGACAGAAGACCGCCTGAGCAGCCCTCTCCATCGACCTGTGCCGCTCAAGCCGGTCAGAGACGACGGGCTCGCCACGCCTCCAGCCTGCGAGCCGCAGCCTGATTAGGCATCCGCCGGCACCGCGCGCATAGTCGAGGTGCCGTGCAACGTTTGGAGCAGCTGACGCCCTGATGCGTGGCGTCCTCAGCCACGCGCTTTCCACAGCAACAGAATTGAACCTCGCAACTGCGAACGCACTGCCCTGTTATAACAGGATGAAGATGAGCCAGGCCGCTCAATCGGTCTCATGATTGAGCACGAAGATCGATGAAAGACGACCGGCTGCTTGAGATGCGGGTGTTCAAAGCGGTGCTTGACCATGGCGGCTTCACCGCCGCAGCCCACGCCCTGGGCGCCAGCCAGCCATTCGTGAGCCGAACCATCGCCGCGCTGGAGGCCCGGCTCGGCGTGAAACTCTTGCATCGCTCCACGCGTGGACGACGCCTCACCGAGGAGGGCCAACGTTACTTGCAGGCCAGCAGCCAGATCATCGACGCTGTCGAACAAGCGGATCAGCTTGCATCGGTTGGCCACGCAGCGGCCAGTGGCGACCTGCGCGTGAGCGCACCCGCCGATTTGGGCACCAGCCTGCTGGTGCCACTGGTGCCCCGCTTTCTTGACGATAACCCCGGCATCCGGTTGAGCTTGCAGCTCTCGAATGAGCCGGTGCAGCTGTTCGAGGACAACATCGACATCGCCATCCATTCCGGTCGGATACGCGACACGATGTTACGCTCGCATCGGCTTTGTGAACTGCGTCACCTCATCGTCGGCTCTCCGGCATACCTCAAACGCCGCGGCTGGCCTGAAGCGCCCGAGATGCTGCGCGATCATAATTGCCTTCTCAAGCAACGCGCGTCTGGCGTGCAAGATAGCTGGCCGTTCAAAATTAAAGGTGTTCATCAGGAGATCACGGTCGCCGGCAACCTTCGCAGCGGCCATAACCGCGATCTGCTGGCGCTCTGCCTGGCCGACTTCGGCATCATGCGCCTGTGCGAGACCATCGCTCTACCGCTCACCCGCAGCGGCGCCCTCAAGATTCTACTCGGCGAGTTTCAGTCCGACACCGCCACGATCATCCATGCGACTTACCTGCCGGAAAGACAGGCGCTGCCGAGGCTGCGAGCGTTTCTAGATATGCTGGTGCACGCTGTCGAACCAACGCCCTGGCGAGAAAAAACGGCGGCGGCGAAAGACTGCATTTAGAGGCCGCCGGCACTTGAGCAGCAACTGTGTCATCAAGCCACTGTCGTAACTCGATCAGCGCCATCTCGCTTCGTCCTTGCCCTGATCTTAGTACGCCGCGGTGATGTTGAGGGTCAGTCGGTGTTTGCCATCAGCTGCAACCTTGATGTTCAGCGCGAGGCTACAAGGGTATTGGCCCACAAGTTGCACAAGGCTCTCGCTTCCAAGGTATAAAGCTATCAGTTCAGCCGCATCGACCAGATCGCCAGCCCGAACCGAGCCTATGTCAGCAGCTATGTGAAGCAGGCCGATCATCCTGACGATGGAACCAACAACCGGCCTGTCGGCAATCAGGATGGCCAGCGCCAGCGGATGATTTTGCTTCTCCAAGGCAATCTGCAAGTCTTGTCGACGACCTTCCGCGCCGACACGCCCATTGACAGCCGCTAACGCAACGACGTCGCTGCCGGTTTGATGGTCGTGACAAACCACTCGGACCTGCGGACCGGTTTTGCTGATGTCGATATTTTTAATTGGACGGACCAAGTTGTGACCTATGCTACGGATAGCATCGCCAGGCCGGCGCCAAGGAGATACGTGTCTCGCTTGAGAAGGTGACAGGCACTTGCGTCATATGACACCGTTTTGAGCATCACGGCCACACCTCTTGCCGCTGCTCGTCGCGGTCGACGGACCCGTTAGATCCAAGCTTGGCAGCGAGGCGAGGCTGCTCAAGACCTCTACCTCTCGACAAAGCATCGGCGCGTCGGGCTCGACACCATTCGCCCAGCCTTCGAGAACGCCTTCGTTAAGGCAATCCAGCTCTCCCAAAAGACGATGCCGTGTCACCACGTCCCTCCATATGTACGAGCCGCGATGGCCGCTTTTGCCCTCTGGTATGATACGCGTAAAAGGGGCAATCAAGACCTAGTTATGCCATTTATGTATAATAGGTCGGTAAGTGGCTTCGAGCCGATGCCTATGGAATGCACAGTCTTCTTCTCGCTTATGCACCTCGGATGCCTCTTGCCGGCAGGAGTAGGGCCGCCCCTGTCACTCCTCATGGTCCGCAACGGTGGGAAGGAGAGCCTTGAACGGCAGCGTCTCAGCACGACCGCCGCGACGAACGAACGGGCTACTAGCTTCTCGCTTCAGGCCTTGATCGAGGGAGACAGCTTTCCAGGCGGCTACTCGATCAACCTAGACTTCCGAGATCGGCCAAAGCCAGTCAGTCTGCCGATGTTCCAAGAGTTTGCTTTGGGCCGTCACCGGACGAGTGAAGCCCATCAGCCGGTCGGTGACGCTGCACCGCCTGGCCGGCTTGCAACCAGATCGAGCGCACGCCGCGACAGCTCGGCGTCTACCCGCAGCTCTCGTAGATGCTGCTCTGCGTCGGTCATGGGGCCGGTGAGCGTCGTCTTCGCGCCGGCGATCGCCACGTCGAGCGACGCGAGAAGGGTGGGGATCGCGTGCCGCACGGCGTCGGCCTGCGCCCGAGCACGCACTTCCAGGCCCACGTCGATCCCGCGCGCTTCCAGCCGGTCCACTGTGACGGCGTCTTGCATGAAGGCCGAATTGTTCTGTCGCGGTCCTCGCGGGTGGTCTGCAGCAGGTCCATGCCGAGTGCCTTGTAGGGCTTGGTTGCCACGTCGCCGGCGACCTTGTCCCACATGTCCTCTGCCGTGACTGGCGTCTGGTCGCCGAGCGCCCGCCGATTGCGGACTGCCTCGAAGGTCGCCTCGTCAGAGATCAGGGTCCAGGTGGCGCCACGTGCCCGGCTCTCGGCGACGTAGGCCGTGGAGCCCGTCATGCCGCCCGAGCCGCCGGGAAGCGCGTTGATGTGCTCGTCCGAGGTGATGCCTTGGGCTGCGTCCACTGTCATGGCATACCCAAACCCGACCAGGAGCCGGCCTGTCTTGTCCTCGAGGCGCTCCCATTCGACCTGACCGACGCGGCCGTCACGGTCTCGCAATATGAGGCCTCCCGCCCACTTGCCGGCGACCTCCACGATGTCACCATTGTTGCCGATCGCGACGCCTTTGCCGTCGACCTTCGCCCCGGTGCGCCGGAACAGTCGGATGCGGTCGCCGGTCGCGATCGGCAACTCGTATTGCTCCCCGCGCTGGTCGATCGCTGGCACTTCCTGCTCATCCTCGCCGAGCTCACCCCGCTGCTTGAGTCGCCCGCGGATCGCTCGGCTGACGTCGGCCGCATCCTGGTCGGTTAGCGTCGAGACGGTGATGCTGCGCTTTGATCCTTCGGCCCGCAGCACATCGCGCCGATCCATGTAGAAGTCGGCGATGCGGCCGAGCACCTGGTCGTGGTCGCCACCGATGAAGCGGGCCGTTCCGTCCGCCTGCTTCATCGCCAAGGCGCGCTTCACCTCGGCAAGGTGGAACTCCTGCGAGGCGTCTGCCTGGCTCTCTGCGTCGGCGACGGCGATGCGCTGGCCGTCGATTTTCCGGCCGCGCTGCTTCGTCGACAGGCCCGGAAGTCGGTCAAGATCCGGCTCGGTGCCCCGGAATAGCGAGCCGATCTCCCGATCCCGGCGACTGTGTTGCACGGGTCAGCAGACGGTAGCGGTCCGTCCATTTTCTTTTGCTGTTACGGGGAACGGCCGATCAGAAAGAGCGGCCGCTCGGCCCCCGCGCCAATCCAGCCGGCCCACTCTTTGGTCGGATCTTCGAAGCGAAGAACAAGGCCGAGTTCCTCCATCAGTGCCGCGTAGAATGCGAAGGCGCGAGCGAAGTTCGTGATCCCGACATGGACGTGAGACAGCATCTGCTTGGCCATCGCTCGTTTTCTGGCTTCGCACCGTAACGGTCTCAACTTGGTCCGCAAAGAGTTACGCGTAGCCATTAATGCGTGGCGGGTCCGTGTCCGCTTCCTCAGGGTTCTTGCCCGTAAGCGGAACCGCCGCTTTCGGCCACATTCAGTCATAGCACCAGGATTGGCGGACTGAGCGGTCATCCAGAATTGAAGCTGTCAAGGCGTCAGCGTCGGCCGCTTACGGATCGCCTGCTGGTGCTCGAGACCAAGACGCTGAGTGGTCGCATCAGCGGGACGCCCCTCTGCGCGCGCTGGACGCAGTATCTCGGCTATGGCGAGTTGGAGGCCGTCACGGTGTTCTAAAGCCCGATTTGCAGAACCTGCGTCACGTCCGGGTGTGGATAGGCGTGGAATAGGGGCTCTGACTCAATTTCGGTGCAGATCGAGGATCAGTCTATACTCGGGGTAACGAGGCGTGCCCGGAGAAGATCAAGCCGAGCGCGGCCATACATCTGGCGTTTGACGAGCTTCAGCTTCGTGATCTGACCCTCGGTCTGGCCGTTCGACCATGGCTCGGTCAGGGCGGCTCGCACCGCGTCCAGGTCGGCCTTGATGCCCTTTCGAAACGAGGCAAGCAGGCTGTCGCCGGTGTGGGCCAACCACGGTGTCAGCGCGTCAGCATCGCCCGTTCGCAGCATGCGGTGAAAGCGGTCCGTCAGATCGCGTGCCATCCCGAGAGCGGGCACTCCGCTTTCAATCGCGGCCACCGTGATGGCGTCCGCCTTGGACAGGTGGTCACGACGTGTCGTCAGCAAGCGGCTCAGTTGTCGTGCAGGCGGCGCGGTACGAGACAGGGTTTGCCCCACCGTCTCGATACGTCGCCGCCGGATTGCCCATTCCGCGACAACCCGAACACCGCCTCGGAAACCCGCAGCGAGAAGTCGACGCCACAGTTCGGCGCCATTGCGGCAGCCGCCGTCCCACTCGGCCGCCAGCTTGACGAGGAACGGCTCCAGGATGCTGGTGCGGCACCGGAATACATCGCCGTCGCCGCCACGCAATACGTTGCGCACCAGCTTGCAGCTTCGACCCGTTTGCCGTGCGATCTTCTTGATCGGCATGCCCGCCGCGGCCATCGCTTTGATGGCTCGGTTACTGTCCTGGCGTAGCAGAAACCCATCGTATTGGATGCGCTCGGCCTGAGTCAGCAGCGTCGGGTCGATTACCGTGGCGTTGAGTACCTCGCGAATGACGCGCATCGAGCGCCTGACTGCTTCCAGAAACGCAGCGCTGACGTTCTCCATCAGGTGCCAGCGGTCGGCGACTTGCACGGCCTGTGGCGCGGCGTTGGTCGCGGCCTGGGCGTATCCGCCGCCGCGATCGCGCGAGACGATGGTGATCTCGGGGTGGGCTGCCAGCCAAGCCTCAATCGTCGCGGGTTCGCGGTCAGGCAGCAGATCGACGATCCGGCGCTGCTCCAGATCGCACAGCAGTGTGCCATACCGCTGACCCCTTTTCCACGCGAAGTCGTCGATGCCGATGACGGTGATGGCGTCAGCATCGATTGGCGAGGCGCGGCGCCGAACGACCCGCAGCAACGTGTCTCGGCTAACCGGCAGCATGAGGCGGCGAGCCAGGGTGGCGGCCGGACGGCCGCCCAGCGCGATGCCGAGATGGTGGACGATGCCCTCAAGCCGCGACGTGCGCCGAGCTGCGCGTGGCGCCACCGTGTCAGCCAACGGCTCGCCGAAGATCATCCGTGGGCAGCCAGCGTTGCCGCATCGGAACCGGCGCACCCGGACGCGCAGGTGCACAGCTCGGCGTGAGATGGGAGATCCATCAGGCGACGATCGTAGCGACTATGAACCTGCCCTGATCTCCTGCCGCACTCGGGACAGGCAGCATCGAGAGTGACGGGACGGGCGATGACCAGCAACCGATCGGCCTCGGTGTTAACGGCATCGATCACCAGGCCCGCAGGCGACATCGCCTGGAATGACACGCGTCGCATGCAGAGCTCTCCTCAAATCGTGCCTGCGTGAGCCTACCCCGCGTTGCACCGAGATTGCGTCAGAGCCCTTTTTCCATGCCGATTGACAGTCCACCCCTGAGTCGCTGGCCTGGGAGAAGCTGAGGCCGGAGTTCGTCGTCGAGGTCAGCTACGACCACGTCAGCGCCGGGCGCTTTCGCCACGGCACGGCGCTGCTGCGCTGGCGACCCGACAAGGCGCCACGCCAATGCACGCGCGAACAGATACGGCAGGAGGCGGCTCCCGGGCGGCTGGTGCAGGAGCTGCTATGACAGTCGAAGTCAACGCTACTCGTGGGTTTGAAGCCGACCTCGACCAGATGCGCGGCCCGTGACCGGCATCGAGGTTCTACTCGACGGATTTGACGATGGACGACCGCCCAGACGCAGCCGCCGGAATGCCCTCCATGTATCGGCCTTGAATTCGGTTCGAGCTGGCATCCGACTACTACGCTGCATCAGCCAAGTAGATGGTGCGAACAAGCGTCATCAGGCGTTAACCAAAGCGCCGCAAACAATTTATTAACCATTATGCCTCATGCTCCGCGCAGTCGGCCAGCAAGGCAGGATTGCGGTGCATACAAAACTACGCCGTTCAGGTTTGTTGGCAGCATGCACCATCGTGTTGGCGGTAACTCTGGGGCGTCTACCGCTCGGGCGCGCGTATGCTCAGGATAGCGGACGATTGCTGGCCACCTCCGGCGTAACACAAATCGAGGGCGCAGGCGGCGGCGGCCTGGTGCCCTGGGCGCTGATAGCCGGCTACGGCACGGATAATGCGGTAGGCGGCAATCTTCACGGCACCTTCGTAAGCCTACCTGATTTTAGCCTCGAGGCTGCAGGCATCGGCATCGGCATCCATGACCGGGTCGAGCTTTCATACACCCATCAATGGTTCGACACCGGCGATGCCGGCCGCCGTCTCGGGCTAGGTGGCGGCTTTCAGTTCCATCAGGACGTGTTCGGCCTCAAGACACGCTTGTTTGGCAACGTGCTCTACGACCAGGATACTTGGATGCCTGAAGTGTCCGTCGGCACACTGGTGAAGGTTGCCGACGATGCCGATATCCTTAAAGCTCTTGGCGCTCGCAGCGCCACCGGGGCGGATTTCTATGTCGCCGCGACCAAGCTGTTCCTGGCCCAGAGCCTTCTGGTGGACGCCACCATCCTGGCCACGAAGGCAAACCAGTTCGGTCTCCTCGGGTTCGGCGGTAACCGCAGCGACTCCTATCATCCAGAATTTGCCGGCTCCGCTGCTTTTCTACTCAGCCGCCGGCTGGCGATCGGCGTCGAATTCCGTTCGAAACCGGACAACCTCCGCTTTGCACACGAGAGCGGTGCCTACGATGCGTTCCTGGCTTACTTCATCAATCATCACCTGTCGGCGACGCTGGCGTTCACCGATCTTGGCAACATCGCGGATCAGGGATCCCAGCGGGGCGTCTATCTTTCCCTACAAGTCGGGCTATGAGGGCGCCATCCAACAGGGCTTGCCGCCCGAGCGTATCCTTCGCACCGCCTCCGAAGGTCCGAAGCAGGATCGTCTTGGCTGTTGCAGCATCGCTCTGGCTGGCGCTGTCGTGCCGTGCAAACCCGGCGACGCTCTACGATGATCTTGGCGGTCGCATAGGGGTTGACCACATCGCCGATGGCATCGTCGACCTCTACAAAAGCGATCCCAGGCTGAAGAACGATTTCGACAACATCAATCCGGATTGGCTGAAGGCGAGGTTAGGAACTTACCTCTGCGTGATCGCCGACGGTCCCTGCGCTTACAAGGGCCGTAACATGGCCGCCGCGCATAGAGGGCTGAAGATTGACCAGGCGCGGTTCAACGCCGTGGCTGAGGACTTGGAGATCGTGATGACCCGTGACGGCGTATCAAACTGGACACAGAACCGGCTGATGGCTCGTCTTGCTCCGCTAGCCCGTCAGATCATCACCCAATGACCGACGTCACCAGACCTTTCGTAAGGCTAACGCGTCCCATGACGCGCATCATGCTGACCCTCGTATTGGTCTGCGGGCCATGCCTCGCGGACAGCACGATCACCATGGTCTCCCAAGTCGACAGAGCGTTCACGACCTCTTCAACCACACTGAGCCGCGGCGGCCTGCTGAGGGTCAAGAACGACGACGAGTTTGTTCACCAAATCTACGTCACCTCGCCATCGATGAATTTCGAGTCCGATGAGCAGGAGCCGGGCAAGACAGTTGACGTGACGTTCAACCAGGTGGGCACGTTTGAGGTTCGCTGCCACATCCATCCCCGGATGCTCTTGCGGGTGACAGTCAGATGAACGACCCGAAGCAGCGGACGTCAGGCTGATGCCGATCAGACTAAAAATTTTCAGCGGCTGCCTTGTGCTCGCTTTACTGACGATTTCTCTTGGTCTGTTTGCACAGCGGTCGGAGCAGCGTCTTGGTGCGCTGGCGCTGAGCTTGTACGATGACACCTTCATGTCGATGAGCTACCTGCGGTCCGCGCAGGCCGACTTCGCCGAGGTCGAAGTGGCAATTAGCGAGAGGCGTCCGACCGAGGGTTTGGAGAGGAACTTACGAGACGACCTCACGATTGCGGGCGAGCGAGCACCCGCAGCAGACCTGCGCTCCAAAGTAGCCGCTCTTCAAACAGATATAGCCCATGCACTCGCCGTTTCCGCCATTGGTCCGGCAAAGCTCGATGCTGGCGCGATCAGATCCGAGTTCGAGCGGACAGTCGAGGTTTTTGCCGATGCGGGCTTCGTGTCACGTCGGGATGCAGGCGCACTCGTCGCGACGGAGCGGCTGCGGACGTGGATCGTGCTTGCAATCACCTCCCTTGCCGCCCTGCTCATAACCTTACTGATCGGTGCGTTGATCGCACCGCCTGTCCAGCGCGCCGTCCGCATTGCCGAAAGCATCGCCGCTGGTCGGCTGAACAATGTCATAGCGGCACGTGGCCGCGGCGAGACGGGATCCTTGTTGCGAGCTTTGTCTGTCATGCAAACTAGCATCGCGGCCGCATTGTCCCGTATTCAAGCGCTCATGGAGGCACAAGCATCGACCCATGCCGGAGCGATGGCGGAGCAGCATGCTCGGTTCGCGGCCGCGCTCGAGAACATGGTTCAGGGGCTTTGCTTGTTTGATGCCAACGACCGGCTCGTGATCTACAATCAGCGCTTTGCAAAGATGTTCGGTGTGCCCAAGGTCGGAGCAATCCCGATGGAAATGCTGTCTGCCTCCGAGTATTCTGGTGTCTTCGAGGCCGCTGCGGCGGGTCAGCTCGAGAGTTTCTCCTGCAACCTGGCAGACGGCCGTGCGATCGCGGTGTCGCAGCGCGCTATCGAAGGAGGTGGGTGGGTTTCGACCTACGAAGACGTCACTGAACGTCAAGCTGTCGAAGCGCGACTGGCGCACGCGGCGCGCCATGATCAGCTCACCGGGTTGCCAAACCGTCTGCTGTTCGGCGAGCGCTTGGAGACTGCGGTGTCGAAGACTGACAAGTCGAGCAGCGTCGCAGTTCTATCCCTCAATCTGGATCGCTTCAAATTCGTTAACGACACGCTCGGTCATGCCGCGGGTGATCTGGTTCTGCAGCAGGCAGGAGAACGCATCCGTGTCGTGGTGCGCGGCTGCGATTTCGTCGCTCGGCTTGCAGGCGACGAGTTTGCCATCATTCAAGATGCAGGAACACAGCCGCACGATGCGACTATCTTGGGTCGAAGGATCACAGAAGCACTATCAGCACCTTTCGACGTGGATGGCCATAAGGTCGTCATCAGTACGAGCATCGGCATCGCACTAGGCGAGAACGCGCAGCTGGACCCCGCTATATTGTTAAAATGCGCGGATCTAGCGCTCTACCGTGCTAAGTCTGAGGGCGGGGGGAATGTGTGCTTCTTTGAAGCCGGGATGGAAGGACGCATGCTGTTGCGGCGTTCGCTGGAGACGGATTTACGAGGTGCATTAGCTGGAAATCAGCTTCAGGTGTTCTATCAACCGCTTGTACGCGCGGGCGGTGGCATCTCGGGATTTGAGGCTTTGCTACGATGGCGTCATCCTTCGCGTGGTCTCGTCAGCCCTGGCCTGTTCGTCCCGATCGCTGAGGAAATGGGCATTATTGCGTCCCTCGGAGAGTGGGTATTACGCCAAGCTTGCCGAGATGCGGCGAGTTGGTCTGACGAACTAAGCGTCGCGGTGAACCTCTCACCTCTGCAGTTCAAGGGAGACACGCTGCTGGAACAGACTGAGCGCGCCCTTGCCGAAAGTAATCTGCCTTCGCACAGACTTGAACTCGAAATCACTGAGTCCGTCATGCTGCAGGACGACGAGAAGGTTCTGGAAACACTGCATGCACTTCGCCGGCTTGGTGTACGCATCTCAATGGACGATTTTGGCACCGGCTACTCGTCCCTGAGCTACTTGCGCAAATTTCCGTTCGACAAGATTAAGATCGACCAGTCGTTTATACGTGGACTTCCTGAGCAGGATGACTGCGTCGCTATCGTTCGCGCCATCATAGGCCTTGGCCGGTCGCTCGGTATGACGGTCAATGCCGAAGGTGTGGAGACGCCTGAGCAACACAATGCGCTACAGGCCGAAGGCTGCGATGAACTGCAAGGCTTTCTCTTCAGCAAGCCGCAACCAGTGTCGGAAGTAGAAAATCTTCTGCAAGAGCACGGACACGCACGGTCGAGAAGACAAACCATACTCACTGTGCAATCACGAAAGCCCACACCGCTTTTTCAGGCCAACAGTATTAACGCGTAAGGCGGGCTTGTGCGTCCCGATCCAGGGCTCCCACATCCACAACCATCGGGCGATGACGCAAGCTGCGTTATTGCTGATACCCAGTGACATAGGGTTGCGTCAGCGGATGACATCAGATGCGCCACAGGCCGAACCTGAATTAGTGACTTAGCCAGTGCCAGTGCCAGGTCATGCGTAACCCTCCTAACATCGGAGCGCTCAGCAGCTCGGTTGGGACGCGCGCATCGCACTCGTCAGACGCAGTTCAAACGGGACCGCGACGAGGCGCAACTCTGGCCCGACGTTGTCCGTGTCGCCAGCCAACCTCTTCCAGCAGCAGGCCCCGCAGCCGGTGTCGTCGCCGTCCTACCAGGCGGTGAGCACGGCTGGGGCTGCAGACGTCGACTCGGTGCTGGTGCGACGCGTCGCCATGCGGTTCGCCCGAGACCACCGTGACCGCGGAATGGCAGGCTTGGTCCGGGACATCGACGCTTGTTACGCGTCGGCTTACGGCGACGACTCGCCCGACAAGTCCGCCCTGCGCGACTGCATTGCGCTCGACGTCGCGGCAAAGGAGCGGGACATGGCCAATGTCCGACGCTTCCACGTGCCCGGCATGGACTACTTGGCGGACGCGTGGAACCGACGTGAGCGTCAGCGCCCAGCTTGCTCCGGATGCCCCTTCGGCGGATCCGAAGGCCGCCGCCTGGGAGGATCCCGCATCTTCGGCATCTCGGAGCGGCACGCCGACGCTGTCGGCCGACGGCTTCGAGGGTCCACTCGACTGGCTGCTGGAGATGGCGCGTGCCCAGCGGATCGACCTGGCGCGGCTGCCGATCGCCGCCCTGATCGCAAGCTTGCCGAGGCGCTGCAGGTGGCGCTCGCTCGGCCAGAGGGGCAGGGTCAGGAGCTGTCGCGCTGGGGCGACTGGCTGGTCATGGCGGCAACCCTGACCCAGCTGCGCTCGCGGCTGCTGCTGCCGGCTGACACATCAGAGGGGAGTGGCGCTGTCAGCCAGGCGAAGACGCTGCGGCGGCAGCTCGTCAGCCGCGACCAGATGCGCGCCGCCGGCGACTGGCTGGAACACCGGCCGAAGCTTGGGCGCGAGGTCCAGACGCGGGGCAGGGCAGGGATGGCGCGCACCGGGCGCTCCGTCGACGTCACCGAGCTGCTGCGGGCCTGCCTGGTGGTTCTTCGGGTGCCGCAGGAGCTTGCCTCGGCATACCAGCCTCAAACGCCGGTCTTCTGGAGGGTCGCTGACGCGACGGCGCGGATCCAGGAGATCCTGGCGGTGCACCCGGATGGAGCCGCGCTCGAGGACCTGGTGCGGGGCTTTGCGGCCGACGCCACCCGCTCGTCACCTGCGCACACGGACAGCCGTAGCCAGCACCCTGGTCGCCAGCCTAGAGCTCGCACGTGGCGGAGCCCTGACGCTCGCACAGGAGCATGCGCTTGGCACAGTGCAGGTCACGGCCGTGTCAGCGGCCTAATTGGCGCCACGGAGAAACTTCTGTGTCACGGGATCGCACTCGCCGTGAGACCGCGAGCCGCTTACTCCAAGTTCCATGTTCAGCGTCAGTGAGGCACAGGCGGAGGCGATCAGAGCCACCTTCGAGAAGGCGGGTGCCAAACAGCACGCAAATCTGACCCCCACCGGCGTCCAAAAGTGACCCCCTTCCGGTCGCCATCTTGCGGTGTGCGATGCGCCAGTTGCGGTTCCTGAACCGCCAGCTGTCGTTGCCAGTCTCGATGATGTCGCAGTGATGGGTGAGCCGATCGAGCAGCGCCGTGGTCATCTTGGCGTCGTTGAACACGGTGTGCCATTCGGCAAACAGCAGGTTGGTGGTGACCAGCACCGAGGTCTGCTCGTAGAGGCGGCTGATCAGATGGAACAGCAACTGGCCACCGCTCTGGGCGAACGGCGAATAACCCAGCTCGTCCAGCACCACGAGGTCCAGGCGGGTGAGTTGCTGGGCCAGCCGTCCGGTCTTGCCGGTGCGGGCTTCGGTCTCGAGCCGGTTGACCAGATCGATCACGGTATAGAACCGCACCCGCCGCCCGAGCCGGATGCAGCTGAGCGCGATCGCCACCGACAGGTGCGTCTTGCCCGTGCCAGTGCCGCCGGCCAGCACCGCATTGCGCTGGCTGGTCGGCTACGGTCTGCCCGTCCTGGCGAATGGTGATCCGCTCGGCGTAGGCGTGCGCCTCGACCGGGCGTCCTACCGCCTGCGCCATCACCGAGTATTTGTTTTATCGTAGATCACCAGACAGGTTTTGGAGACCGCCGCGGTGCGGGCATTGAACCCGTCAAAGCGTTCGGCATACGGCACCAAGCTGGACCGCTCCTGCTCGAACATGTCCCAAACCGGGCAATCGCGCCGCTCGGGATGCGGATGCGCACGGGCATATTCCACGCACTGCTCCAGCAGCCAGCCGTTCATGTCGGCGAAGCTTGCGAACTTCAACCGTGGCTTGAAGAAGCGACCTCGTACGATGCCGATTTGGTTCTCAACCTGACCTTTCTCCCACCCTGAGGCCGGAGTGCAGGCGGTGGGCTCCACCAGATAATGGCTGCACATCTGGGCAAAGCGCCGGTTGAACTGCCGCTCTCGACCAATCAGCAGCGCATCTACCGCTGTGCGCATGTTGTCGTAGATGCCGCGCTGGCACGCACCCTTGTAGGGTGCGAACGCCTTACCGTGCGCGTCAAACACCATCTCCTGCGCCTGCCCCGGATAGGCACGCAAGAACGGCATCCGACTATGGCAGAGCCTAACCTGGGCTACCTGCACGATGGTGGTGGTGCCGTGCAGGACCACGACCTCGGTCGACCAGTCGAACTGGTAGGCCGCGCCCGGCGCAAAGCTCAGCGGGACATAGGCATCCGATGAACCAGTGCCCCGCTTGCGTTGCCTAGCCTGGGCGTAGCGGCGCACGGTGTCGTAGCCACCCTCGAGACCCTCGGCCCGAAGATCCTCGTAAATCCGGACCAGGTCGAGCCGCTCACGGCTGGACAGCCGATCATTGGCGGTAAGCCGCCGATCCAGCATCTCGGTCCAGGCACCAAGCTTGGGTCGCGGCTGCACCGCACGCTCATACGAGAACGCGGTCTCTCCCGAACGCAGCACCCGCCGCACCGTGTTGCGAGCAAGGTCGAACTCCCGGGTGATCTGCTTGATCGACTTGCCGTCGAAAAGTGCGCCCGCCTGATCCGGGCAATCGTATCCACAACCAGCATCTCCCCCACCACCCATCTGCATGGGCGGCATCATCACAGATCGAAGGGGGTCAGTTTTGGACGCCGATCACCCTACCGAGGGGGTCAATTTTCCACGCTGTTCCACAGGCGGGTGAGCTGTCCGCCGCCATCGAGTTCAGACGACTTTCCGGGCGTCACCAACAACCAAGAAGCACGCTCCTGCGCGCGCATCATCGCCGGATGGACAGCACGCGTTGCCGTGCCACGGCCAGGCGGCGCCGCAAAGGTGGTCAAACTGAGGCCGCAGGAAGCCTAAGCCAGCCCATTTGGATGACGGCGGCTATTCTTGGCTTCGCCTCAAGCAATCACGTCGAACAAACGCCCCTCGACCTTGCTGACAGCCCTGCTTACTTGAGACTAGCTCGGATGATGGAGATAAGTTTTGGTTGAGCCTCTTGTTGAAGGCGGCGGCTGCATCGTGGGCCTGGTCCTGCTCTACTATTTTCAGGTTTGGCGTCCAAGCCATAAAGCTGCCCAGCAGACTGCCGCCAGCGCAGAACTTGACGCGACTACGTTACCGCAATCACGCGTCATATCAGGAGCATCTACTGGTGCGAACACCTCAGCCAGAGAGTCCTAGCCTCTGCGGCATCGATCTGGTTGCGTGAGAAGGTTATCGAGAGGTTAAGAGTGGCAGAGCAAAGAGCCAGCATGTCCGCGTTGCGCTCGAATAGGACGTTCAGCGCAGTTCGCGGAGTGCTCCGAAGTGGACATAAGGTCAGCGGCCGCTAGACGCTTCATCTCGTGGCAGGACGAACGGGATCGCGATGGCTGCGTCGTCTGCTGTCTTTCTGAACCTCCTTTCTCGCGAAGGAAGGGCGTGAGCGCACCATCACTATTCGTGTCGGTATCGGCTAGCCGAAAGGGTTGTAAATGAAGCCGTTCAGTTTCGATGCGGGGCAGGATTAGCGGATGTCCGCTTTCGGCCAAGTCCCCCGGGCAGAGGTCGCATGTTCAGCGTCGAGCACCGCTCATGGTGAGCAGGATCACGTCCGCTCGGAGTGGGCGTTCTAATAGACGCACGGGTTGTCACAGCTCGGACTGACGGTGATCCTAGGCCATGGAGCAAATCGAAATCCTCGGCATTGCTGGTTACCGCTCACTTCGAGATGTGCGGCTCGCAATGGGACCGTTGACCGTTGTCACCGGACCGAACGGCAGCGGGAAGTCCAGCCTATATCGAGGTATCCGTCTGCTTGCCGAAGTGGCGCAAGGGCGTGTCGTTCCATCGTTGGCTCAGGAGGGTGGTCTGTCCTCGCGCTCTGGGCCGGTCCGGAGGCGTTCTCTCGCGCCATGAAGCAGCAGATTGAACCCGTGCATGGTACGATGCGCCGCAACCCGGTCAGCCTCCGGCTCGGCATTTCCGCGACGACGCAAGGGTACGCTATCAACCTTGGTCTGCCCACTCCCGTCCCATCGTCCCGGTTCGACCGCGATCCCGAGATCAAGACGGAAAGCCTTTGGACTGGTACGACGTGGCGGCGTGCCGCGGCTTTTGCCGAGCGGCATGGTCCCTCGGTGCAGATCCGGGACAAGCGCGGGGCTTGGCGGCAGGCGGCGCACTCCATCGCGTCCTATGACAGCATGCTTACTCATTGCGCGAACAGCAGCGAGGCGCTTGAGCTGGTGTTTTTCCGTGAAAGCCTTCGGACTTGGCGCTTCTACGACCATTTTCGGACAGACCCTGCCGCCCCGGCTCGGCAGCGTCAGGTGAGCACTCGTACACCGATCCTGGCCTCCGATGGCGCCGATCTGGCGGCAGCCATCGCGACCATCATGGAGGTGGGCGCCGACGACGAGTTGGCGGAGGCCGTAGGAGACGCGTTTCCTGGGACGACCATTGATATCTCGGTCAATGATGGCGCGTTCGGGATTGAGGTCTGGCAGCAGGGCATGGTGCGGCCGCTACGCACCGCCGAGTTGTCGGACGGCACTCTTCGTTACCTCTTATTGATCGCCGCGCTACTGACCCCCCGTCCGCCACCATTGATGGTGTTCAACGAGCCAGAAACGAGCTTGCATTCCGATCTAATCCCGCCGCTTGGTCGTCTATTGGTTCGGGCTGCCACACGTTCTCAAATCCTGGTCATTTCCCATTCGAAAGACTTGGTGTCGGCGCTTGCAAAGGCCGATGCAGTTATGGTCTCGCTCCAAAAGGAACTGGGAGAAACCACGGTTACGCAGGAGGATGACCCGGCATGGATCTGGCCCTCGCGGTAAGTTAAGATCGTCCACTTGATGTCCGATGCACGTCCGTTCCCCGGTAGGCTTTGCTCAACAGCGGACTGTCCGGTATCGGCCAGGATCGCCGTTTCGTTCATGTCAGAAGCAGGCATCCTCGCTGATGGCTGGTGGCAACCGCGATACGGCTGGATGGACAGCCTTTGGGAAGATGCAAATGCCATATCGAATCAAGCGCATTCTGCTCAAGACTGGTGAGCTGCTTACCGAGTGCAACGAGACTGTTACTGAGGAATACCTCTTCGACGGACTTCCGCCCGTTGTCGGCGACATCTTGAACGTTACGTGCCGCGGGCGGACTTTCCAGGCTCGCGTCATTTGGGGAAACTGGCCGGGACGCAACGACGAGCGCGATCCATCAACAATCGTGCCGCTTCGAGTTGAGGAGCTGTAGAAGCCGAACGACCTGTCCATACAGGAGCGTGCTGCCGCTCTCCGGTCAGTCCAGCTGTGCAGAGCTTGCGGCTGTCAGTGACTAGTTCTACTTCCGGCCTCGGTGGCTCGAGAGCAGACCTTCCGCTACCGGCCATCATGAACATAGGCAAATTAAGCTGAGAAAAGCCCTGCCGCTGTCGTGACGGCCGCCGCGAGGGTGCGCCGCGCCTACGCGCGGCCGGGCCATGCCCGCCCTTGCCCCGACCGCCCCGCCGCGGCCGCCGGGCTGGGTCTCCGAGAAGGAGATCCAGCAGACGGCGGACAACATGAGTGCAATCGGAAGACGCCCGCGACGCGAGAGCGCCGCGCGCTTCAGCACGCTCATCGGATGCAAGGCGTGCCAGGAAACCTGGCAGGGCGGTGATCCAGCCCTACGGGTCGAGTGCCCGCGCTGTGCCGCCAGGCCGGGTGAGCGCTGCATCTGGTCGGGACCGCACGGCCTGACCACGCACATCGCCCGCGACATGGCCGCGATCCAGGCCGGGCAGATGACCCGCTGCGGTGCCCTGACCTGGGACGGGCGGCATTCCCGTCACCTCGTCCTGTCTTGCGTGGCGCCGGTGCTCACCCCGGCTCCGGTCAGCCAGCTGGCGCTGCTCTAATCCGCAAAAGAGGGAGTGGAGGAGAAGCGCTGCCGCTTGCGGCCCCGTCGGCGCAAGGGTGCGTCGCGCTCCTGCGCTCCCGGCTGCGCCGCCCTTGCCCCGCCCGGCCCGAAGCGGCCGGCGGGATGGGTCTCGGAGAACGAGACTCAGCTGGGGAACACAGAGATGGCGACCAGGAAGCAGGTCAGAAGGAGCCTGGAGGTAGCGGGCGGTGCGATGCTGCTGGCTGCAGTGATGTGGGGCGTGCTCGCCGCGCCGGGGTTCCTGTCGGACCAGGACTCCACGGTGCCGGCGATGCACGTGCAGGAGGCTCGGCGGTGAGCTTCGACCACCTGCCGGAGATCTCCGGACGGCTGCTGGTGCTCCCGTTCGACGACCGCCTCGGGAGCGGGTTCGGGCTGATGCGGACCGACACCAGCCCGGCGGTCGAGGTCGCCATAGTCGACGACGGACCGCTCGCGGCATCGGCGAGGCGGAGCAATACGCTCTGCTCCTCGGTCTGTCGCCGGTGATGCTGACGCTGCTGCAAGAGGCGCTCGGCGCCTGGGCCGAGCAGTTCGATGCGCCGGACGATCCCGACGAGGACGGCAGCGTGGACGGCGGCGACTTGGTCGAGTGGTTCGCCGAATGGCGCCTCCGGGTGCGGGAAGGGCTTGCCGCACCCCCACCCTCGGCCTGACCGACCATCCCACCAGGAAGGCCCGCCCTTGAGCGGGCCTTCGGCATTCATGGAGACCTGACAGATGGCGGACTACTTCACCCAGTTCTCGGTCATGCTGCCGCTCGGCAGCGCGGACCGGATCGCGCCGGCGCTGGCGATCTACGCCAACCTGGCGGAGGACCTGGACCGCGACGAGGAGGCGTCGATCGGCTTCGAGGCCGCGGCGTCGCCGGAGGTGGACCCGGCCGCGCTGTGGCTATCGGCCGAGGAGGACGGGAACCCGGAGCAGGTGATCACCTTCGTGCGGCTCTGCGGCCAGGCGTTCGGCCTGATTGGGCGCTGGGGCTTCCGCTGGCCCTGACCTGCTCGGGCATGCGCCTCGATGGCTGGGGCTGGGGCGCCCACGTGCTCGACTTCGCTACCGGCCAAACCGTCGAGTGGCTCGACTGCGAGGATTGGCTCGCCGAGCGTCTCGCCGAAGCGCCTGCCGCCCCGGTCGCAGGCTCGCGTGTCAGCGTGTTCGGCGCGGCCGCGGCCGAACGCCTGCTGCGCGAGACGGCCGAGAACCACCGCACTCTGCCAGGCGCCGACCTCGATCTGGCAAGCACGATCGACGCCGCCGCCGCCGGCCTCGCGGAGGTGGCGGATGCGCTCGGCGCGCTGCTGCTGCGGCATGACGGCGCCATCACCCTGCAAGCCTGATCCATCCCTCCGCCTGCCCGATCCCGCCCGCCCTCCAAGCCTAAAGCGGCGGGCGTCCCTGCATGGGAGCACCCCGCCATGTCGATCTGCCCGAACGAGCACGTCCACTTCCGGCTGCTGGCGCTGCGCGACCAGGACCGCGAGTGGGTTCTGGTGCTGCTGGCCGAGCTGCTGACCTTTCTCGTGGTGCCCAGCAACCCCTGCCGCAGTCGCCAAGCGCCCGCGTCACCAACGAGGGGCTGATCTTGGCCGACCGGCTGCTGCGCGAGGGTGCCGCGCGCTGGCGCGCCCAGGCCCTGGACGTCCCCTCGATCGCCGAGGAGAGCGCTCGCCAGGCCGCCGCCCTCGACCAGCTGGCGGATGGGCTGGCCGGCGTGGGCTACCTCTCCACCATCGTGCTGGCGGACTGAGCGGTGCCGATCTGCCCACACTGCGGCGACGAGCAGGAGATCGACCTGCACGAGGTCTGGGGCAGCCGCGAGTTCATGGTCTCCACGTGCTGCGAGCAGTCCGAGGAGGAGGTGCGCTGGGGGCTGGCCAACGACCCGGAGTGGGCCCGCGCCCTGCTGCAGCACCTCGGCATCGAGGCGATCTGCGGCGAGCGCCTGCGCCGTGTCGCCGATGACGGCCTCGGTGCCCTGATCCTGGACTGGCAGCTCCGTCTCGACCGCATCGCCTTCCGGGACGCACGCCGGTTCATCGACCAGCACCATGAGCACCTGCCGGGACCGACCGGCTGGCGGTATGGCCAGGGCATCTGGAACGGGCCGGACCTGCTGGGCGTGGTGACGGTCGGGCAGCCGCTGGCGCGAGCCTTCGACCCGCAGCAGGTGGTCGAGGTGACGCGGCTGTGCGTGCGGCGGGACCGGCCGGACGCCCTGCGCTGGAACGCCTGCAGCCAGCTCTACGGCTGGGCGGCCCGCGAGGCGCAGCTGCGGGGCTTCCGGCGGATCATCACCTACACCCGCCAGGACGAGGCGGGCGCCACGCTGCGCGCGGTTGGCTGGCACTGCGACGGGCCTGCCGGGGGCCGAAGCTGGAACTGGCGCGGTCGCCCCCGGGTCGATTGTGCGCCGCCCTGCCCGCGGCTCCGCTGGTCACGCGAGCTCACCCTCGCGCGGCCGGCACCCGGCCGGCGCAGGCCTGCTGCGCCCGAACCGTGCTGGCTTGGCGAGCGGCAGGGCTACGACCCTGCCGGCTCGTCCGCGGGATGAAGGTGCGCCTGCAGGTTCTCGAAGGCCTTCGTGGCCTCCTCGTGCATCGGCTCCGGCTCAGCCACCGCGACCCTTGGCGGCAGTGCGTCGCCCGGGTCGCGGTCGTGGCTCATGGCCTGCCCACGCTGGGCCCTGGCCTTCCTCGGCGCCACCGGCGCGTCCGCCTTGGCGGCAGGCTTCGGCGCCCGCCTGGCAGGCTGGCCGCCGTGGCGGCCGGCTTGGCCGCGAGTTTGGCCTCCAGCTCCTCAATCCTGGTATCCACCATGACGATAGTCGTGTTCTTGCGGATCGACGTTGCGTTGAAGGTCTAGCCGAGGTGGAGGTGCGTGCAGCCGCCTAGAGTGGCCGTTTGCATGGCCTGCGCTGTTGCGTAGGCGCCGTCCACAAGGCTGCTGCCGTCATGCAACGTGAGCCTTGCGAGCGCCTCCGGAGATGCGCATGAGAGACCTGGGTGCATGACCGTAACCGTGTCGGTCAGTGCTGAACCGGATAGCAGCAAGGCCGTGAAGGTTAGAGTTGAGAGTAAATGATCACGCAAAGCCACCTCTCCTTGATTTCAGCGGGTCGATCAATTGTTTCCAAGTCTGCGTGCCGGTCGTAGGGGCACGATGCCAAGCCAAGCGCATCGGCGTGATCTGCTCCCCTTGCTCCGTCGCATTCTACTTCAAGCTCCGGCAACTCTCGTGATGCTTCTCGCGGTAAGATGCGGACAGCACCTTCTTATAGCTCGAATTGATGCTGACGCTGACATATCAGCCGGGATAGTTCCCGAGGACGGCGGCATCTTCCGTCCAGAACCGACGTTCACACGCAGTCATAAATGGAGCGTATTATGAGCGGCTCGAAGACGGCAATGGACATGTATCTGACGGGGCTACGAAACCAGCACGCCGTTGAAACTCAGGTAATTGGGACGATCCAGAACGAGTTGAGCCGAATGGAGCCTTATCCGGAGCTGCACGCCAGGATGCGGGCAGATAAGGAGCGATCGACGACGCAGGCTGCTCGTTTGGACGAACTTCTAGCAAAGCACGGCACAAGCAAATCGCTTGCGAAAGAGGCCGTGACCGGTGCGGTCGCCACAGTGGCCGGCTTTGCACACGCCATGGCGAGAGACGAGGTGTTAAAGAACGTCCTCGCAGCCATCGGCTTCAAGGCCTACGAGATTAGCTCCTATAAGGTTTTGCTCACCCTGGCAGAAGCGGCGGGCGCCTCAATGGATGCCGCAGTGCTAACGCTATCGATGAAGGAGGAGCAGGAGATGGGCGATTGGTTGGGGAGCCACCTGCCTGATTTCGTTCAGGCCTTTCTTCAACACGGAGCCGCATAACGGCTCCGTCCCACCGGCCACTGGCTTGTCTCGACAGCGCACTGACCGCGCCAGCGCGGAAGTCTCTGTCGTAAAACCGAAAACCATCTGGCCATGTATAGGCGCTGAAGGGCGGTAGGATTTGCAGCGATAGCGACGTTCCGAAGAACGCCTACGATCTCGACCAGCAATCGC
Source organism: Acetobacteraceae bacterium (assembly GCA_965198995.1). Classification (GTDB taxonomy): domain Bacteria; phylum Pseudomonadota; class Alphaproteobacteria; order Acetobacterales; family Acetobacteraceae; genus CAXMMR01. The sequence continues at coordinate 2,977,659 of CBDAQG010000002.1, read as the reverse complement.
TGCAGTACGCCACGGTCGCCAAGGGCTTTCGCCTCGGCGGCACGACCCGGCCGGTCTCGGGTATCGTCTGCAAGGGCGATCTGGAGGCAGTCGGCATCAGCAACACGTCGACCAGCTATGGCCCGACAAGCTCTGGAACTACGAGGCCGGCCTGAAGAAGCTGTTCCTGCAGGACAAGATAAGCTTTAACGCCAGCGTGTTCTATATCGACTGGCAAAACATTCAGTAGACTATCAATCTGCCCACCTGCGGCGCCTCCATCACCCAGAACTTCGGCGCCGCCAAGAGCTACGGCACCGAGCTCGAGTTGCGCGCGCGGGTGACGCAGGCGCTGACACTGAGCGCGCTTGGCGGTATCACCCTGGCGGTGATCACGTAGACCCCGAACGATCTCGCCGCCGTCCTGAGGCAGGAACGGCTCAACGCGCCGAGATGGACCGGCACCTTTCGCGCCGACTACGCCTTAACGGTGGTCCCGCAGCTCGCCGGATTCGCGATGGCGACCTTGATGTCAGCGGGTCATCGCGCAGCGCCTCCAACGGCAGCGACCCCACCGTCAACCAGCCGCGCTACGGCGTGCTCAACGCGCGCATCGGCGTCACCGTGCGCAAGTGGGTGTTCTCGCTCAACGGCCGGAACTTGACCAACAACAAGACGATCACCCAGCGCCCGTCCATCTACTTCGTCGAGGAGGGCTACCTGCTGCGGCCGTTTACGGTCGGCGTGCGCGCGTCGCTGCATTTCTAAGCCAGGGGCGCAACTGCCGCGTCGGTCAACGGTCGCTTGGAGCTTGTCAGACGGGCTTGATCGGCCGGTGCGGCCGGAACGGCGCGAGCAGGTCCTGCGGCCGGTCGAGCAGATCGGTCGCGACGAGCTCGCCGATGACCGGCGCGAGCTGGAAGCCATGACCACAGAACCCGGCCGCCAGGTAAAGCCCCCGGTACGCTGCCGGCCCGATCATCGGCAGGCCGTCGGGGCTGGTTGCCTCCGCGCCCGCCCAGCTCCGCTGCACAGGCAGCGTGCGCATCACCGGCAGCAGCGCCGCCGCCGCGGCCCATTGCGGCGCCACCAGCGCCTCGGCCGGCACAACGCCCGGCGTCGGACCGGCCGGCTCAGCGCGCCAGCGACCGCCCACCATCAGCGCGCCCGACGGCGTCTGCTTGAGCGAGACGTTGCGGCCGACCGCGGTCACCGTCGGGCCGAGCAGGCGCGCCCTTGGCCGGGAGAGCAGCATCTGTAGGCCGTGCCAGCTGATCGCGAGCTCTACCCCGACTGAAGTGAGCAGGTCGGCGCTCCAGGCGCCAGCGGCTAGCACCACTGTCTCCGCCGCCACCAGCGTGGCGTCGTCCAGGCGCAAACCTGCGACCCGTCCGCCGGTCAGCTCAACCGCGGCCATCCTGCCGAACAGCAGTTGGGCGCCGCGACGCCGGGCCGCGTCGGCGAGTGCGCGGGTGGTCAGCGCGGCGTCGGCCTGGCCGTCCTGCGGCGTCCAGGCGGCCATCACCGCATGCCGCGTCAGCGCCGGCGCCACCGCCGCGATCGCCGCCGGATCGAGCCGTTCGGTGGGCACGCCGCCGGCCCGGTCGGCGGCGATCCTCGTCTCCAGGATGTCGATTTCGTCCGGCGCCTCGGCGAGGTGAAGATGGCCGCCGAGGACGCAGTTCAGGTCGGCCTCGAGCTCCTCGCCGAGCGTCGTCCAGCGCCGTGCGGCGGCCAGCGTGAGCGGGTGCTCGGCGTCCGGCCCCTGAGTGCTGATAGCGACGGACGACGGTGGCCCCGATCGTCCGGTCCTCGATCTTGCCATAGCGCCCGAAGGCGCGACGCAGCGCCACGTCCTCGTCGGCCGACAACTCCATGAGTTCGGCCACCTCGCCTCGACGTGTCAGCCGAAGCACGGCCGCCTTCCACGCTGATTTCGATCCTCTCAGACTGCAGGTCTCCGTACGAAGGAGAACTGGCTTTGAAAAACTGTGGCGCAACGGATGCCCGTTCGCGCCGCGGACGAGGAGCGTGGAGAGGAGGAAACCAGAACCGGAGGCCGTGATGGCGATACCGCTGCTGCTGTGCGCGCCACAAGGGTGCGTCGCTACGCTCCCGCCTGCCGGGCAGGCGCCCTTGTCCCGCGCCCCGCGCGCGGTCGCCGGGACGCATTCCGAGGATGGGAGTGCGGGACGATGAGCCACGATGCGGAGCTGGACGAGCTGAGGGCAGGGGTGAGCTGCGCGGTGTTGCTGGAGCGGCATCCGCCGCCTTGGCAGCTCGATAAGAAGGAGAGCACTCGGCGCTGCCTGAAGTACCGGCGCGGGGACGGAGAGATCATCCTCGTCACCCATGAGGGCAGGGGCTGGTGGGAGCCGGGCAGCACCGCCAAGGGCGATGTATTCTCCCTGGTGCAGCACCTCGAGCCCGGGCTGAACCTGGGGCAGGTGCGCAAGGTGCTGCGGCCGTTGGCTGGCGTCAGCCCGAGCTTCCCGGAACACCTTCGGAAAACGGAACGGGAAAAGCCGGTCGTGCCATTCGACGTGCGCTGGGCGCGGCGCCGGGCGCCGAGCCGGGGCTCGCCCACCTGGCGCTACCTGACCAAACAGCGTCGTCTGCCCGACGCGGTGGTGATCGCCGCCGTCCGAGTTGGAGTGCTGCGGGAGGGCCCGTATGCCAGCGCCTGGTTCGCGCACCACGACCACGACGGCCGGCTGACCGGGTTCGAGATGCGCGGTCCGGACTACCGCGGCTTCAGCACCGGTGGCGACAAGACCCTGTTCCGTCTGCCCGGCCGCATCATGACGAGTTCGGCGGCCATAAGTCGTCTGATGGTGGCCGAGGCGCCGATCGACGCGATGAGCGTGGCCGCGATCGAGCGTCTGCGCGCCGACACCCTCTACGTGGCCGTCACCGGCAGCATGGGGCCGGAGACACTCAAGGCCCTCGACCTGCAGCTGCGGGTAAATGCCCCCCTTTCGGGTTCGGTGCTGGTGGCAGCCACAGACGCTGACCACGCCGGCGACGGCTACGCCGCCCGGCTGGAGGGGATGGCCGACGTCGCCGGCGTGCGGTTCGAGCGCCTGCGGCCGCCCGGGGAGGGCGAGGACTGGAACGACCGGCTCCGGCAGGGGAGGGCGGCATGAGGCGCGCTCGCGCCTGGGTGCGCCTGCAGTCCAGCATAGGCCTTGACCTGCTCGACCCCAACATGGCGGCCTGGGAGGACCGGGATCTCGCGAAGGCGACGACCACGTGCTGCACGAGCGCCGACCGCTTGGCCGCGGCGCGGTAAGTGAGAAGTGCGAGTTTATTGGGAGCAAACGGCGGACAACCAGGCCTCATCGTTCAGTTTTAGATGAAGATGATTGCACGTTCATCTCACGGCTGTTTTTCGGCGAGCTAGCGCAAGCGGGGCTTTCTGTTGGCTTAGTCACGGAGGACCGGCGCACAGCGGGCCCCAAGGCGGGAAACCCAGCCGACCTAATAGGCGCGGTCGTGAAGGCCATGCGGATCACGATTGGTGACGAGGAGGACACCGACCGCCAGACGATGACAAGGGTCATACTGTCATGTCCACAGAATTTAACGGCGCAGCTGACCGCGCTGCGGCTATTGTATCAGACAAAGTGATTTGCGCAGAGCGCCCGTCACGCCCACCTTGCCCAGGTCATGCGGAGCGCAGGCCTGCACTCGGGTTTCCGCACCTACCCGCTAACGATGAGTCACTCTCATCTCTCTCACGTCCTGGTTGTAAGCCATGCGAGGCGACAATCAAGAGTCAAGTCATGTGAGTGCCTTTGAACCTGTGTAAGGCACAGGAACGTGTTGTATATGAGCTTCTGCGCTGTCCCGAGCTTCCAAATAAGTCGGACGCTCAACTATGTCTAAGCGAGTCGACGGTTATACACCGGATGGGGAACATAGATATTTCGGAGATGCCTGTGAAGTAATTTCTCTGCAACTCGTCTGTAGAACCTGTAAGTTGTACCACTTACATGGCGCCTTCGCCGATCTTCCTAGCACAGTATTGGCTTACTCACGTAGCTTCAGCAAGTTCAAGTTCAAATTAAGCTGCTACAGCAGATTGATCGATCTCACCTGACTTCGACGGATGGAACAAAGTTTTGGCCAAACAACGTAGGATCATTGGCTTGTCGTTGATGGCCCTGTGTATCGTAACGTTGTTGATGAACGCTGGTGTCAAAACCCAAGTGCAATCACGCCATCAAAGCCACCTACCCATAGTACGCGCTCCCAGTACATGGGACCTCTGGATGCAGCGTCATTCATATCTGCAGAGCAACGACGCCTTCGCTATAACACCTGACGGACGCTACAGAGTGCCATTTAAGCACCAAGTTATCTTGCTGCCAAGCTTGGCGTATTGCCAGGACTGCGATGTTAGGTATCGGATAGTGGATTAGGGCGGTGCACTTTCACATGGCACATTAAAGTATGACTATGTTTTGACCCATGCGTCTGCTCTTAGAGCATTATTGAGCGATGCAGTCTCTATTAACTTTAGTTTCCATCAACCATATCATCAGAAGTTTTTTGGTGTGTATGGAGATGTAAACAGTCGTGGTCCTGATTACCTAGACGTTTCTCTTGATGTTAGTGAAGCTACGTTATCATGGCCAGGTGTGCCTCATGAAATCCTCCAGCGGATTGATGCCATGGCGCTTGGAACACCGCCATTTGATAGAGATGGCCTCAGCAAAGTCACAGTACGCGGTTTCGAGTGGAATGATCCAAATGCGACACTCTTAGTCGCACCTAGACGCGATGTTATAGATGCTGCTGGACAATCTCTTTTCTTTTTATGTGACTCCACAACCTGTTTACTGAACACGATAAGTAGCTTTCCACTTGGCGCCTTTGCTACCTCGGACGGTTTCCACTTTTCGAAGTATATTCGCTTTTCAGCAGGTCTAGCGAAGGCGAGTCAGGAAAGTCTTTTGAAGCAAGACTTTGCCGTTATACGAGCGGCTATGGCCGATATGATCAAGAACTAACTAGTAATTGGAATCAAGAAATGAGCGATGATCCCTTTACAAGTGAAATGAAAACCGAGATCGTATCTGCTTACGTCGCCGACTATAATAATAGCACCAGCAGCAGCACCGCGAACTACTCATCGTTCTACACGGCCGTCGCGGACGCGATTAATGCTATGGTCGCTTCCGAAACTATCGGTGACTTACCAGATGTTCAGGCAGTCGCGCTTTGGGTTGAAGGAGCCGAAGGTGTAAACAGTAATTCAACGTTAGCCGGTCTATATATACGAAGCATTACAGCCGACCAGTACTTCATTAGATCAGGAAATAGTTTATCTGCAGCAGCTATCCAGTTAGCATCCAACAGCATAGCAAGCAACTTTTTTCAACTCTTATCAACATAAAGAGCCCAGTCGTCAACGGTATCCTCTTGCCAACAGCTGACCTAGTTGCATCTACTTGGCAAATTCCATCGGAGTCACAGGTCGAAAACGATGACGCGGCTGCGGCGGTGCAGGTGCTATTTACGGGAGCAGCAAGTTCCGCTGGATTACCAAATCCTTCACCCTGGGCGGGGACGACAAACTTCGTTTTACTCGGAGATGCTTCTGACTTTGATAAGTGGGTGCTCACAAATGCGACTCAACCAAAGGCAAGGTCGAGCCTGGTGCTTACGACTTAGTCGCAGATGCTGAAGTCGCCGCTGATCAAGCTACACTGCTACATGCGATCGAATATGCTGTGGGATATGTTACTGGAGATCCTCTATTTGGAGAACAGTCGGAGCTAGCCGAACTTTCGCAAGACTCATTATCAACAGCAATATCTGCTGCTCAGTCGTTCTTTCAAAATACCTACGGTGATGGTGTTTCTTCAATTACCATCGGCGGAGCGGTTTTTGAGAACGCAAGTCCATCTATCGGGAGCGGCTTCACTGCTTATACACAACCGAAGCAGTTATGTTCGGCACTATTTTAGGTGAGGCAAACACTCTCACGGGAAGTAATCAGGTCTTTGTCGGTGGTACCGGTGACGACTCTATAAGCGTCTCTAGCTATACGCCTGGGTTTTCCTTAGACAATCCTGCATCAGGTGAAGCGCTTTCTGCATTTGCAGCTCGAGTAATCGATGGTGGTGGTGGGAGTAACTCGATCACTTACGCCATGACCGGCAATCTCTCTGTGCTGATCGAGAACCTAATACGGTCAGACTTACCCGATCCAAAAGACTTTGTAGGAGCTTCTCTGTGGCGGCTCCAGGTGTCGGTAAGTGACGCACCAGAAGCAAACGACTACGATGTTAACTTCCATCCAGATGTGTTCTGCGCCGCGCTGCTGAACAGCCAGCCGATGGGGTTCTACGCACCGGCGCAGGTGGTGCCCGATGCGCGTGAGCACGGCATCGAGGTGCGGCCGGTCTGCTCGGGAGGTCGCAACAGCGGCTATCGCTGGACAGCAAACGATCAAAGTTCGCACCCGCGACTTCCGATAACGGACGGCGCTTCAGCCTTGAAGCGTAAGCACGCGACCATTTAGCTAGGTCTGCTTCCGACCGATGGTGTTGAAAAAGTCGGTTGAGCTGGCTCGACACGCCTGATTCAATTCGCCTTGGGGCGCGGGGGATCGGACGATGATGGGCGAGCGGACGGTGCTGCAGGGATCGTTGTTTTACAGCTTCAACCTCGATCGGCATGTGCCGATGGATCATCTGCTCCGGTCGGTTGACTGCTTCGTCGACCTTTCCGGCATCCGCCAGCAGCTGCAGACTTACTACAGCGAGATCGGCCGGCCCTCGATCGATCCCGAGCTGATGATCCGCATGCTGCTCGTGGGCTACTGCTTCGGTATCCGCTCTGAGCGCCGGCTCTGCGACGAGGTGCACCTGAATCTTGGCTACCGCTGGTGTTGCCGTCTCAGCCTCGATACTGCAGTGCCAGACCACTCGACCTTTTCCAAAGCACGCCATGGCCGCTTCCGCAATGCGGACCTGCTGCGTGAGGTATTCGAGATCGTGGTCCGACGTTGCATGGCCGAGGGGCTCGGCGGCAGCGAAGGGTTTGCGGTCGATGGCAGCCTGGTCACCGCCGATGCCAGCCGGCAACGCGGCATCAAGGATCCGGCCGATCTCAAGCCGGATGCCAGCCGCGCCGTCTCTGAATACCTGGCCGTTCTTGATGATACGGCATTCGGTGCCGCAACCACGGTCCAGCCGAAGTTCGTCTCGCCAGTCGATCCCGCCGCGCGCTGGACAGCGGAGAGCGACGGACCTGCAGTGTTCGCCTATGCCGACAACTACCTCATCGACCTGAAATGCGCTGTCATTCTTGATGTCGAGCCGACCACGGCAGTCAGGCAGGCCGAGGTCGGCGCAGCCAAGACCATGATCACCCGCACCGCCACCCGCCTGGGTGTCGAGCCGGCCAGGCTTGCCGCCGATACCGGCTACGGCTCGGCCGACATGCTGAACTGGCTCGTCGCGGCGCGCGGGATCGAGCCGCACATCCCGGTGTTCGACAAGTCGGCCCGCATGGACGGGTCACTGGCGCGTGCCGACTTCACCTACGACCATACCGGCGACGCCTACACCTGCCCAGCCGGCAAGTTGCTAACCAGCCGCGGCACGCGGGTCAACGACGGCGCCACCCCGATCTACCGGGCGAGCACCTACGACTGCGCAGCCTGTTACATGAAGCCAGGTTGCTGCCCAAACACGCCAGCCCGCAAGGTGCCCAGGAGCATCTACGAGGGCGCACGTGACATGGCCCGGGAGATCGCAGAAACCGAGGCCTACGTCGTGTCCAGGCGCGAACGGAAGAAAATCGAAATGCTCTTCACCCATCTCAAACGCATTCTCATGATCAACCGCCTCCGATTACGCGGACCCAGCGGCGCCAGAGACGAGTTCCTCCTGGCAGCTACGGCACAGAACCTACGCAAGCTGGCGAAGCTGGTGCCGTTCCCTCAGCCCATCATGGGCTGAGGGCCACGAGTCCTCGACAAGCCAGCTATCCAGCCAATCCCGCGCGCGACTTCTTCAACACAATCCACGCATCTCAGACATTTAGGCGCTCGGGCCAGCTTCTCGAGAGCGGACGCGATTTCAACGATCAATAACGTCGACAACTTGCCGGCGATCATGATTGTCGATGCTCAATCTCTTGCCGCCATTTTGCGGTTCAGGAGATCGTCATGGACCCTTTAAAGCCGAAAACTACGTCCCCGACTACCCGACCCATGGCACCCTGTAATCAGGGTGCTTTCGTCGGGCTCAAACCCCCGCTCAAGCCAAGCAGGTCTGGTCCATCCGCCTCAACTTGCAACGCGGAGGTCGCATCCGCGACTTGGCGCTGTTCGACCTCGCCATTGACAGCAAACTTCGAGGCTGCGAGCTTCTTTAGTTGCGCGTCGGCCAACTTGTCATCAACGCCGCCGCGCGGCATCGCGCGACCATCGTCCAGCAAAAGACCGGCAAGCTTCTGCAGTTTGAGCTAACTAAGCAGACCCGGGAGAGCCTGATCACTTGGCTGACGCACCGTGAAGGCGCGCTGCAGGATTTCGTCTTCCCCCAACCGTGCGGATGATGACAAGGATATCAGCACGCGACAGTATAACCAGCTCGTAGGCGACCGGATTATCTGTAACGGACTGGGCCGCTCAGTATATGGCACCCAAAGCATCCGTCGAATAAAAGTTGCCTTGATCTATAAATGAGTGGGAAGTCTGCGGGCTGTGCAGCTCCTGCTCGGCCATACAAAGCTCTAGAGCACGGTTCACTACCTGGGCAGCCAACACCTTCTCGAGATCGGCAACTAGGAATTCTACGTTGACCTGCTGATTTACTATAATAGGCTGCGTTGCCTTGCTGCGGACGACTTGAAGACAGGCCCGCTCCAGCCGGAGCATGCCGGCAAGATAAATTTCTATCTCGCGGCTCTGAAGGTCTGGATCGCGAGCCGGGTGACAATCCTAGCATCGGGCTAACTCTTTGTCGCGAGCACGATCGGGTTGTAGTCGAGTATGCGCTGCGCCATGTCGACGCGCCGATTGCCGCTATCGACTGCTTGGTGCCAGTGCGCTGCCGGAGCCTTTGGCAGCGGCCCTCCCTGCTCCCGAGGAGTTAGAACCTAGTATACTACCCGGCGAGGGGCGTAGATGATACATGATCCGCTTGGCCGAATGAGTAGTTATGACGATATGCTCAATCTCGGAAGTTCAAAGGGCTGGTCCAACATCCGAAAATGACCAAGACACCAGCGATCAATAGTATAAAGTCGCTCGTCACAATAACCGCGAGTGACCAATCTCCTGGACAATCTGGATCGCGAGCCGGGCGACAATCCGGAACTGGGTTGCTCCTCTGCCGCGAGCACAGCCGGTTTATAGGCGAGTACGCATTGTGACGTGTCGGCACTCTAATCGGCGTTGCTAGTTATCGCCTACTTGAGGCTGAGGCGCTGCCAGGACGCGTTGGCAGCGACGTAGTCCATTTCGAAAGAGCTGGAACGCAGCATCCTGGGCGGCAGGAAGTTGCCGAGCTTTAGGCTGCTGGAAAGAGTGCGTTCGTGCATAGCAAGAATATGCTGTTGCACGCTGTCTCTTTGCAGATCATGTGACTGCATGTGGTATGCTCACACTCGAAAAGGGCTGGGAAAAGATCAATGGGAGCTGCTGCGCAACCATCTCGCAGCGGTTGCTGAAGCGGCTCGGCAGCATGGATGCCGTTTCGGTGGTGGTGAGCTGGCGTCGCTCGCCGGGCAAATCCATGACCTAGGAAAGTATAGCCTAGATTTCCAAAAGCGTCTCGAGGGTCTACCCCACCGAGTGGATCATTCGACGGCGGGCGCAGTATGGGCACAGGAGCGGCTGCCGAGGCCCTGGGGACGTGCGCTGGCCCATGTAGTCGCCGGGCACCATGCCGGTTTGCAGGACGACCTGCTCGCATTCGACGGAAGGCTGGTAGCCAAACGCTCGTTGATGCCCCCGGCGGAACAAGCGGCGCGGGCCGACGGGATCGGGCTCCCGGGCAGCGTCGCCGGACCGCGATTGCTCGGCCAGAATGCCGGCTTTATCCAAGCTTTCCTGATCCGCATGGTGTTCTCCTGCCTGCTGGACGCGGATCGGAGCGAGACGGCCCGGTTCGCCGACGGGGAGGAGGATGCGCTGCATCCTGACCTTCCCACGATCCAGGCCGAGCTGGCGAGATGGATGGCGACCCAGTCGCGCGAGCCGACGCCGCTGAACGCCGTACGTGCGGCGGTTCTGGAAGCTGCGCTCGCGAAGGCGACGGCGCCGCCCGGCGTGTTCACGCTCACGGTGCCAACGGGTGGCGGCAAGACGCTCGCCTCGCTTGCCTTCGCCTTGGCCCACGCCCGGGCGAACGGACTGGACCGCGTGGTCGTGGTGATACCCTTCACCTCCATAATCGAGCAGACCGCCGCGGTCTACCGCACGGCGCTCGGCGCGTTCGGCACGGCCGTGCTCGAGCATCACAGCGCCTTCGAGCGGTACGATGAGGCGGCGTGGTCGGCGGACCGGGTCGGTCCGGAACGCCTGCTCCTCTCCATGCAGCGGTGGGACAACCCGGTCGTGGTGACGACTGCGGTGCAGTTCTTCGAGAGCCTGTTCGCCAGCCGTCCCAGCCGCTGCCGCAAGCTGCATAGCCTCGCCCGCAGTGTGATCATCGTGGACGAGGCGCAGACGATGCCGCTGCCCTTGCTGCGCCCCTGCGTGTCCGCCCTGCGGGAGCTGGCACGCAACTACGGCGCCAGCGTCGTGCTGTGCACCGCTACCCAGCCGTCGCTGAGCGCCGATGGCCCACGCCCGTTCGACGGCGGCTTCAGGAAGACGACGGAGTTAGCGGACGTGCCGGGCCTGTTCTCGGCCTTGCGGCGAGTTACGGTGCGATCGCTGGGGGTACAGGACGATGCCGCTCTGGTCGCGCGGATCGAAGTGGCGCCGCGCGTGCTGTGCATTGTCAACCAGCGGGCGCATGCACGCGTGCTGTTCCAGGCGATCGCCGGGCTGGATGGGGCACGGCACTTGTCGACCTGCATGCATAGCGTGCACCGCCGCCGGGTGCTGGCGGAGATCCGTGAGGAGTTGAAGGCCGAACGGCCGTGCCGGGTCGTGTCGACGAGCTTGATCGAGGCGGGCGTGGACGTGGACTTCCCGCTGGTGCTGCGGGCGGCCGCCGGGTTGGATCAGCTGGCGCAGGCTGGGGGCCGCTGTAACCGGGAGGGCCGGTGGGCGCCGGCGGATAGCGAGGTGCTGGTGTTCGAGGCGCCGGAGTATGGCGTGATCCGGGAGCTGCGGGTCAACGCGGAAACCGGGCGTGGCGTGTTGGCGACCCATGCGGCCGACCCGTTCGGGGAGACGGCGATGCGGGCGTATTTCGAGGAGCTCTACACGCGAAAGGGTGAAGGCGCGCTGGACGCGTCGGGCGTTCTGCAGAAGCATGAGGATCACAAGGCGGACCTCGACTTCCCGTTCGCGACCATTGCCGACGACATGCGGTTCATCGACGACACGACCGTGCCGGTGATCGTGCCGAAGGAGGAGGCGCATCCGGGCGAGGTGGAGCGCTGGGTGCAAGCATTGCCGAATGCGAAGGGAGTGGGCGCGCTGGCCCGCAAGCTGGGGCCATATACAGCCGGCGTGCCCCGCCGTGCGCGGGATGCGATGATCGCGGCGAAGGTGGCGGAGGCCATCGCGCCAGATAGATTGGGCGACCAGTTCGTAATTCTGCGCAACCTCGATCTCTACAGCGCCAACTTCGGACTGGACTGGAGCGACCCGACTTTCCGGAAAATAGAGGGGATGATCGTAGCATAGGCACATGGCCTGTCAGAGACGCCGATGATCATGTCGATTTCACTGACGTTGATGTTCTTGACTCTGGCTGGAAACTTAGATCATCTTCTCCCGATCAGGCGGAGAGTGGAGATGGGTAAGCTCGAGATTTCGCGGGGTTGGATGATGCACGATGGTGTGGTCCTCGGCCTACGGGTCGCCCATACTCGTTCCAATCCGCCTGCGGATCGAAACACTGAGGTTGAGGGTGTCAGTGATGGCGATTGCGACGGAGGTGCAAAGACGACTTCGCCAGGAGCCTCCGTCGCCAAACTCCCTGACCTAACGTGAGAGCAAGCACCGTCATTCAACTGAAGGTCTGGGGGCCAAGGGCCCTCTTTTCCCGCCCGGAGATGAAGGTCGAGCGCGTCAGTTACGACGTCATCACGCCGTCCGCAGCCCGCGGCGTGCTCGAAGCGATTCATTGGAAGCCGCAGATGGTCTGGCAGATCCGGCGGCTCACGGTGTTGAACCGGATCCAATTCGAATCCATCCGTCGTAACGAGGTCGGGTCCAAGATCCAGGCCGGGAAGGTCGCGAGTGCGATGCGCGCTGCGTCGACGGAGGGCCTAGTGCTGTATGTCGACCGGGACCGGCAACAGCGTGCGGCCACGCTGCTGAAGGATGTCGCCTACGTTATCGAGGCCAGCATCGCCCTGACTGCGCGCGGTCGCACCGACCCGGCGGAAACCGTGCAGAAACACCTCGACATCTTCCGGCGCCGGGCCGCGAAAGGGCAGTTCTTCCACCACCCTTATCTCGGCACCCGCGAGTTCGCCTGCGACTTCGCCCTGGTCGATGCGCCGCCGCCGTCCGATCCGAGCCTGGTCGGCGAGCGGGACCTGGGCTGGATGGCACTGGACATGGACTATGCCGCCGGGAACGAAGGCAAATTCTTCCGCGCCCGCATGATGGACGGCGTCATCGACGTGCCCGGCATGGACCATACCGGCGTAACCGCGTGACGGTGCTGCAAGCGCTTGCCGCGCGATACGATCGGCTGGCACCGACTGGCAAGCTCTCGATCCCCGGGTTCGCGCCTGCTCCCATCAGCTTCACCCTCGTCCTGGATGCCGACGGCCACTACGTCACCACGCATGACGAGCGCCAGGCAAATGGCAAAACCAGCCGGCCGCGTACAGTCCTGGCTCCCGCCGCACCAAAGCGGTCGTCCGGAGTGGCTCCGGCCGCTTTATGGGACAAGACGTCCTACGTGCTCGGTCGCACGGCGCCCGACCTGACGGCCAGCCCGGCCAAGCAGGCCAAAGATGCGGAACGGCTTGCAAAGGAGCACGCCGCCTTCATCGAGCGGCACCTGGCCCTGCTCGACGCCGTGAACGACACCGCCTGCCGCGCCCTGCTGCTGTTCCTCCGCGACTGGTCGCCGGATCGTTACGACACCCTGGACCACGCGGCTGCCATGCTGGACCAGAATGTCGCGTTCCGTCTGCAGAGCGATGGCGGTCGCTTCATCCATGACGCCGCCGCCGTCCGGGCGGCCCTGGACGCGGAAGCCGTGAGACGGGAAGGCGGGGCGCAATCGATATGCCTGGTCACCGGCATGGTGGCACCGATCGCGCGGCTGCATCCGTCCATCAAGGGCGTCATGGGCGCGCAATCCTCCGGCGCCGCCCTGGTCTCGTTCAACCTCGATGCCTTCAACTCCTACGGCAAGGAGCAAGGCGCCAACGCGCCCGTGTCTGAAGCTGCCGCCTTCGCCTATAGCACGGCGTTGAACGCGCTGCTGTCACCGTCCGGCGTGTCGTCCAAGGGCCGGCCCACCTATCCCAACCGCGTCATGCTGGGCGAGACCACGACGGTGTTCTGGGCCGAGCATGGCAGCGCGGAACAACTCGCCCGCGCTATGCTGGACGACGACGCGCCGTTGCCGGAGGCAATCACCGCCGACGATGCCACCGAAACCAACACGCTGCGCGCGGTGCTCACCCGCATGCAGGACGGCATGCCGTTCGCCGCGGACGCCCTGCCCGGCTTCGACCCGGCGACGCGCATCTTCGTCCTCGGGCTCAGTCCCAACGCTGCGCGCCTGTCAGTCCGCTTCTGGGTGGAGCAGTCCTTCGCCGACTTCACCGCGCGCTTCCAGCAGCACTGGGCCGATTTGCGACTTGATCCCCCGCCCCGGCCCTGGCCGCCGCCGCTGTGGCGCCTGCTGCTGGAGCTGGCGCCACAGCGTAAGTCCGAGAACATCCCGCCCCATCTGGCCGGCGAGGTGATGCGCGCCATCCTGACGGGCTCGCCCTACCCCCGGGCGCTGCTGACCCATACCATCATGCGCATCCGCGCGGATCGGGACGTGGAGGACCGAGCCACCGGGCGTACGCTGGAGAAGGTGAGCGATCTTCGCGTGGCGCTGCTGAAGGCCTGCCTCGCCCGGCTGCACCGCTTCAAGCAAATTCCGGAGGACGTCCCCGTGTCGCTCGATCTGACCACCACCAACAGCGCCTACCGCCTCGGCCGGATGTTTGCCGTGCTCGAGCGGCTGCAGCGCGCGGCGCTCGGCCAGCGCAACGCTACCATTCGCGATCGTTTCTACGCATCCGCTTCGGCCACACCCGCGCAGGTATTTCCCTCGCTGATCCGCAATGCGCGCAATCACAGCAAGTCGATCCGCAGTAAGTCCGGCCCCGGCCTTGCGGAATGGTTCGAGGATCATATCGGCGAGGTCGCTTCCGGCCTGGACGGCGTCTTTCCCAAGACGCTGCCGTTGGTGGAGCAAGGCCGCTTCGCGCTCGGCTACTACCACCAGCGCGATGTGTTCCGCCGCAGGAAGGATGTGCCGACTGAGTTAGAGCACGCTGAAGCCGCAGCCGATACCCAGACCGGAGACGATTTGTGACGTCCACCCCCATCGCCAACCGCTACGATTTCGTCTTCCTGTTCGACGTGCGCAACGGTAACCCAAACGGCGACCCCGACGCCGGCAACATGCCGCGCATGGACCCGGAAACCAGCCGCGGCCTGGTCACCGACGTCGCGCTCAAGCGAAAAGTCCGCAACTACGTCGCCATGGCGCGGGGCGATACGCCGGGTTACGACATCTACATGCAGGACGGCGCCGTGCTGAACCGCGCGCACGGCCGGGCCTACACCGCCCTGTCCCTGACCTCCGAAGCCAAGAAGCTACCCAAGGACGCCGATAGAGCCCGCGCGCTCACCGCCTGGATGTGCGCCAACTTCTTCGACATCCGCACCTTTGGCGCCGTGATGTCCACCGAAGTGAACGCCGGCCAGGTCCGCGGCCCCGTGCAACTCACCTTCGCCGAAAGCATCGACTCGATCGTTCCGATGGAGGTCACGATCACCCGCTCCTCCGTCACCAACGAGAAGGACGCCCTGCAGAACGACCGCACCATGGGGCGCAAGCACATCGTGCCCTACGGCCTGTATCGCGCGCACGGCTTCATCTCCGGTCGGCTGGCCAACGACGCGAAAAAGGGCACCGGCTTCTCCGAGGCGGACCTCGCCCTGCTGTGGGAAGCCCTGACCAACATGTTCGACCACGACCGGGCGGCGGCTCGCGGCGAGATGACCGCGCGCCGCCTGATCGTGTTCAAGCACGACAGCGACTTGGGCAACGCGCCCGCCCACACGCTGCTCTCCCGCGTCGGCGTGGCGCCCGCTCCGGCCCGCGACGGGCCACCGCGAAGCTTCGCGGATTACGCGGTGACGCTGGACGACCAAGGACTGCCATCCGGCGTCACCCTCCTGACCATCCTCTGACGCTGGATGGTGCCGGACGCGGACTTGGTCGCCCTGTCCGCCCTCCAGCACTACCTGTTCTGTCCGCGCCAATGCGCCCTTATCCACGTGGAGCAACTCTGGGCGGAGAACGCGGCGACGGCGGAGGGCCGGGTCGTGCACGAGCGGGTGCACGCGGTCGAGAGCGAGATGCGGCGGGGCCTGCGCACCGTCACCGGCATGCCGCTCCGGTCGCGCCGGCTGGGCGTGGCCGGGATCGCCGACGTGGTGGAGCTTCACCCCGGTCCGGCCGGCAGCTGGCGGCCCGTGCCGGTTGAACACAAGCGCGGCCGGCCGAAATCGCACCGCGCGGACGAGGTGCAGCTCTGCGCGCAGGCCTTCGCGCTGGAGGAGATGTTCGGAGTCGTGGTCCCGGAGGGCGCATTGTTCTACGGCAAGCCACGCCGCCGGAGCACGGTGAGTTTTGACGCCGGGCTCCGCAGCCTGACTGAACGTGTGGCGGCCGAGACGAGGGCCTTGCTGAACGCCGGAGCCACGCCCCGGATGACATATGACAAGAAGAGGTGCGACGCCTGTTCAATGATCGAGCTGTGCCGGCCGCGCACGACCGGGGCAAACCGCTCCGCCGCATCTTGGCTTGCTGCCGAGATCGATCGCGCCGATGCGTAAGCTGCTCAACACGCTATATGTTCAAACGGAAGGCGCCTATCTGCACCGCGATGGCCTGAACGTCGTGGTCGAGGTGGATCGAGTCGAGAAGCTGCGGGTTCCGTTTCACCTGCTGGGCGGCGTCATGGTGTTCGGTCCCGTATCTCTCTCGCCGGCGCTGATGGGCGGCTTGGCCGAGGCCGGCGTGGTCACAGCGTTCTACGGAACCAACGGGCGTTTCCTGGCCCGCGTCGAAGGCCCGGTGACCGGCAATGTGGTGCTGCGGCGCGAGCAGTATCGCGTCATGGATGACCCGGCCGCTTGCACGCGCATCGCTCGTACGATCGTCGCGGCCAAGGCGTCCAACCAGCGCGGCCTGCTGCAACGCGCGCTGCGCGACCACGGTCCTGGCTTCTCCGACGTCACGCGGGACGCGATGGCCGCCACGATCGACCGCATGCAGCACATCGCCCGCCGTGCGCTATACGAGACGGATCTGGACCGCCTGCGCGGCTACGAAGGCGAGGCAGCTGCGTTGTATTTTGGCGTGTTCGGGCATGTTGTGTTGGCGAAAGACGATGCATTGAGATTTCGGGGTCGCAGCCGGCGGCCGCCAATGGATCCGGTCAACGCGCTGCTCTCGTTCCTCTACACCCTGCTTGTCCACGACTGCCGCGGAGCGCTGGAGGGCGTGGGTCTTGACCCGGCGGCTGGCTTCCTTCACCGCCTGCGCCCGGGCCGTCCCAGCCTAGCCCTGGATCTAATGGAGGAGTTGCGCGCGCCTCTGGCCGACCGGCTGGCGCTGTCGCTGTTGAACCGGGGCGAGCTGAACACCGGAGATTTCCGGGTCATGGAGAACGGCGCGGTCCTGTTGACGGAGGACGGTCGTAAAACGGTGCTCACCGCTTGGCAGACCCGTAAGCGTGACGAGGTGGAGCATGCCTTCCTGAAGGAGCGCGCGCCTCTGGGTCTGTTTCCGCATTTGCAGGCGAGCCTCCTGGCGCGAGCTTTGCGCGGCGACTTCGACGCCTATCCTGCCCTGGTGTGGCGGTAGCGGTGTTGGTGCTCGTCAGCTACGACGTGCAGGTCACCTCCCCCGGCGGTGCGCGCCGGCTGCGGCGCATAGCAAAGGCGTGTCGGGATTACGGTCAGCGTGTTCAGTTCTCGGTGTTCGAGATTGAGGTTGCCGTCGATCGATGGGTTCTGCTGCGGGCCCGGTTGTTGTCGGAGATGGACCCGGACCGCGATAGTCTACGCTTCTACATGCTGGGGACAGTGGAGCGGGCTCGGATCGAACATGTCGGTGCAAAACCGGCGACGGATTTTAGCGGACCGCTGATTGTGTAATGGTGATTGAAGGCCCGGCCGATGGATCACGCCGGGCTCAGGCGAACGACAAGCGTCCGACTAGTGGCGAGGCAGTTCGCGCGTGCTCTTTGTCATTGTAAATCAATGTGTTGGTAAGCCTTCCGTGACGAGGCCGAGCAGTACCATGTGGCTGTGAGGGAGGATCGCGCTTGGTCCACAAAATTGCGAAGCTTGATCGATTGATGTAGGCACGGCGGTCGCTCCCCGCGCGGGGGCGCGGATCGAAACCTTGTGGGTCGAGGCGCGTGTGCCCGGCTCGAAGCGTCGCTCCCCGCGCGGGGGCGCGGATCGAAACACATGACTGCGCTCATCGCTTTGCTGACATCAAGTCGCTCCCCGCGCGGGGGCGCGGATCGAAACCCGCTTGGCCGGCCGCGCCGTTCAAGCCGGCCGTCGCTCCCCGCGCGGGGGCGCGGATCGAAACAAGAAAGCGTATAGCTTCTGCCCACTGTATACGCTGGTCGCGCCCCCGCGCGGGGGCGCGGATCGAAACTTCATCAGCCCGATGTCCAAGAACATCCGCAGCGGTCGCTCCCCGCGCGGGGGCGCGGATCGAAACCAGTATGCGGTCCACGATGTAGTCCGCGTTGGCATGTCGCTCCCCGCGCGGGGGCGCGGATCGAAACTGGGCAATCTGCGCCTGCGACGTCGTCACCGTGCGTCGCTCCCCGCGCGGGGGCGCGGATCGAAACCGCTGCAGGGATGTCCAGGAGGAACCCGTTACGCTCGTCGCTCCCCGCGCGGGGGCGCGGATCGAAACCTGTAATCGCCGTCGACGTGCGCGACGACAGCGTGTCGCTCCCCGCGCGGGGGCGCGGATCGAAACATCGCGCTGGCCGGGGACGACTACGGCAAGCTCTAGTCGCTCCCCGCGCGGGGGCGCGGATCGAAACCTCCAAAGCCGCAGGGCGCACAGTTTTGTTTGACGTCGCTCCCCGCGCGGGGGCGCGGATCGAAACGAGACTTCACAGAAACTGCGAGTAAAGCCATAGAGTCGCTCCCCGCGCGGGGGCGCGGATCGAAACACGATTGTCGTGCCGGTCGCGGTCGGCCTCGCCCGTCGCTCCCCGCGCGGGGGCGCGGATCGAAACGGCACTATAGCTGTCGAGCTCGGCCGGCCGCGCAGGTCGCTCCCCGCGCGGGGGCGCGGATCGAAACGGACGTTGGATACCGCACGCTGTCAAGCGATCCGCGTCGCTCCCCGCGCGGGGGTGCGGATCGAAACATCGTCGGTGACGCGGACCAGTTCACGGCCGATCGTCGCTCCCCGCGCGGGCGCGCGGATCGAAACAGCAAGTGGAAGCGTGGTGCCGAGACGAACTGGCCGTCGCTCCCCGCGCGGGGGCGCGGATCGAAACAATCAATTCCGCTGGTCGGCACTGCAACAGAACGTCGCTCCCCGCGCGGGGGCGCGGATCGAAACGTCCGCCGGGTGCTGCTCGACACGGTCGCGCGCGCGTCGCTCTCCGCGCGGGGGCGCGGATCGAAACGGGAATCCCGTGCCATACAGCCATAACAGTGTAGTCGCTCCCCGCGCGGGGGCGCGGATCGAAACAATCAATTCCGCTGGTCGGCACTGCAACAGAACCGTCGCTCCCCGCGCGGGGGCGCGGATCGAAACAAGGCTGTAGAACTCGGAACACTTGGCGTTTGCAGTCGCTCCCCGCGCGGGGGCGCGGATCGAAACTGCTTGGGATGATGTAGCCGTTTCGTATACATCGTGTCGCTCCCCGCGCGGGGGCGCGGATTGAAACGGCATGTATGCCTACAAGGATGAGATGGAGGGCGGGTCGCTCCCCGCGCGGGGGCGCGGATCGAAACGAGTGGGGGCCGGTGGAGTGCTGGCAGCTCACGTCGCTCCCCGCGCGGGGGCGCGGATCGAAACACCGCCTTTGAGGCGACGCTCGCGACCGCCGGAGTCGCTCCCCGCGCGGGGGCGCGGATCGAAACGACTCCCACGGCTTACTATGCGTCGGCGCGGTTGTCGCTCCCCGCGCGGGGGCGCGGATCGAAACGGCAAGAAGCCGCTTACACGTTCGCGCAGACCACGTCGCTCCCCGCGCGGGGGCGCGGATCGAAACTGCGTGGAGACACCGAGGTCCATGGCATACTGGCGTCGCTCCCCGCGCGGGGGCGCGGATCGAAACGGGTATTCAGACCCAGGCGCGAGCCAAACAACGAGTCGCTCCCCGCGCGGGGGCGCGGATCGAAACTGCCATGCGATCGGGATTGTGACACTGGCCGTCAGTCGCTCCCCGCGCGGGGGCGCGGATCGAAACATCGCAAGCCGCCGCGAGCGTCTCGCGCCCGCACGTCGCTCCCCGCGCGGGGGCGCGGATCGAAACGGCCACCTACAACCCCGAGGTCATCTTCCCCAAGTCGCTCCCCGCGCGGGGGCGCGGATCGAAACGACGTGTATCACGACGAGACGGTGACAAACCACGGTCGCTCCCCGCGCGGGGCGCGGATCGAAACTAGGCCATTCGCATGTCAAGGAGGCCGTGCGGCAGTCGCTCCCCGCGCGGGGGCGCGGATCGAAACTGCCACAAGCATCAACTCGGGAAGCGGCAACGCTTGTCGCTCCCCGCGCGGGGGCGCGGATCGAAACCTGATCAAGGTGGCGGTGACGTTTACGGCTGGCGTCGCTCCCCGCGCGGGGGCGCGGATCGAAACGTGTGCTTGGTATTTCCGATGCGATGACGCAGCGTCCACAAGACCACCACTTTGCCGTTATATAACAATCACTTATTCGCAATTCTTCATGAACGCATCTCCGGTGACCCGGGACCGGCTCCACCTGCTAGCCTGTCACGCCCCAGTGAGCTGGTCGACGATACGGTCCCATGCTCCGAGGTGAGCTTCCATCAGGGCCATCTCTGGCTTGGACGGCACCGGCCCTGACCAGACGCCTCTTCGCGCCCAGAAGTCCGTCCCGGCATGTGGCGCGATGACGGCCTCGACGTCGGTGAAGCTCCCGAAGACGTAGAACTCGGGCGTCATGGCCAGGTGCCAGACGAGCACCAGGGCGAGGTCCGGTGCCCGCTTGAACCACTTCCTCTCGAACTTGTAGCCGATGCCGGAGCTAGCCTTCACCTGGACGGGGACGAACTTCCGGGCGGTTCGCTGGCCAGCATCCAGCCGGTAGGCCAGCGGGTCGGCGCCGACGTCGACTGCTGGGTAGGCGATAAGGTGTGGATAGGCGTGGAATAGGGACCCCGTTAGCGGGGTGATCGGCGTCCAAACGGGACCCCTCTGACGTTGGGGTTCACCGTGGTTCTCGTGTTGTGCACGGGAGCCTGTTTGGGATGTTGGTGGTGGAGACGATTGCGCGGATCCGCCGTGCCCATTTGGTCCAGGGCAAGTCGATCAAGGCGATCTGCCGTGAGCTGCGGGTGTCGCGTAAAGTTGTCCGCAAGGTTCTCCGGTCGGAGGCGACGGACTTCCATTACGAGCGCGAGCAGCAGCCGATGCCGCGCCTGGGCGCGTGGCGCGATGAGCTGGACAAGCTGCTGGCGGCCAACGAGGCGAGGCCCAGCCGGGAGCGGCTGACGCTGATGCGGGTGTTCGAGGCGCTGCGCGGGTCGGGTTACGAGGGCGGCTACGATGCGGTGCGCCGGTATGCCCGGACATGGCGGCGCGACCAGGTCGGCCGCGGCCGCGGCGTATGTGCCGCTGAGCTTCGCGCCCGGCGAGGCGTACCAGTTCGATTGGAGCTACGAGGTCGTGCTGATCGGCGGCACGACCGTCACGGTCAAGGTGGCGCACCTGCGGCTGTGCCACAGCCGGATGCTGTTTGTGCGGGCGTATCCGCGCGAGACGCAGGAGATGGTGTTTGACGCGCACGACCGTGCGTTCGCGTTCTTCAAGGGCGCCTGCACCCGCGGCATCTACGACAACCTTAAGGCGGTCGACGCGATTTTCGTCGGCCGCGAGCGGGCCTATAATCGCCGGTTTCTCCAGATGTGCAGCCACTACCTGGTTGATCCCGTGGCCTGCACCCCGGCGTCCGGTTGGGAGAAAGGCCAGGTGGAGAACCAGGTCGGCCTGGTGCGGGAACGGTTCTTCTCGCCGCGGCTGCGGGTCAAGAGCTACGACGAGCTGAATGCCTGGCTGCTGGATCAGTGCGTCGCCTACGCCCGGGCGCACCGCCATCCCGAGCTGCGCGACCAGACGGTGTGGTCGGTGTTCGAAGCCGAGCGGCCCAGCTTGGTGCCGTATGTCGGGCGCTTCGACGGGTTCCACGCCGTCACGGCATCGGTGTCCAAGACCTGCCTCGTGCGGTTCGACAATAACCGCTACTCGGTATCGGCGCACGCGGTCGGGCGCCCGGTCGAGGTCCGCGCCTATGCCGAGCGGATCGAGTTGCGCCAGGACGGCAAGGTTGTTGGCGAGCATCGTCGCAATTTCGGCCGCGACCAGACGGTGTTCGACCCCTGGCACTATGGTCCGGTGCTGGCGCGCAAGCCGGGCGCGCTGCGCAACGGTGCGCCGTTCAAGGACTGGCTATTGCCGTCGGCGATGGAACGTATCCGCCGCAAGCTGGCAGGCAGCGCCGACGGCGACCGGCAGATGGTGAGGATTCTAGCCGCCGTGCTGAGCGACGGCCTGACCACGGTCGAGGCCGCCTGCGCCGAAGCGCTGCGCGAGGCGACGCACTCGGCCGACGTCGTCATCAACATCCTGGCCCGACACCGCGAACCGGCACCGCCGGTCACCATCCTGACCCCGGACGCGCTGCGGCTGACGCACGCGCCGGTCGCTGACTGTGCCCGCTACGACAGCCTGAGGAGGCCCATCTGATGGAACGATCCGAAATCCTGACCACCATGGCGGAGCTGAAGCTCTACGGCATGAAGGCCGCGTACGACGAGATCATCGGCACCGCGGTCAAGCGGCAGCACGAACCGACCCGCATTGTGGGCGACCTGCTGACGGCCGAGATCAGCGAGAAGCAGGCGCGGTCCATCCGCTACCAGATCACCATCGCCAAGCTGCCGCTGGCCAAGGACGTCGACGACTTCGCCTTTGACGGCACGCCGATCAACCAGACCCTGGTGCGCGACCTGGCGGGCGGCGAGTTCCTGGCGCATCAGCGCAACGTCGTGCTGGTCGGCGGCACGGGCACCGGAAAGAGCCACCTCGCGATCGCCATAGCGCGCGCCTGCATCCGCGACGGGGCCCGGGGCCGGTTCTTCAACGTCGTCGACCTAGTGAACCGCCTCGAGGCGGAGACCCGCTCCGGCCGCCAGGGCCGAATGGCGGAGTATCTCTGCCGCATGGACTTCGTCGTGCTGGACGAACTCGGCTACCTGCCGTTTGCCCAGTCCGGCGGCCAGCTGCTGTTCCATCTCGTCAGCCGCCTCTACGAGCAGACCTCGGTGATCGTCACCACAAACCTGGCCTTCGGCGAATGGCCGAGCGTGTTCGGCGACGCCAAGATGACCACGGCGTTGCTCGATCGCCTGACGCATCATTGCGAGATCGTCGAGACCGGCAACGAGAGCTGGCGGTTCAAGAACCGGGCCTGACCGTCTGCCCCGGCTTGCACCGGTAAGCCACAGGCACCTCCCACGCACCGCTGCGTCAGTCTCCGGACGGGCACTCCGCGGCGCGCGGGTCCCTCCTATGGATTACCGGCACAAGCCTACCCGGAAGGGGTCCCGATTGGGCGCCGATGAGGGGGCCCATTTCCATGCCGTTTGACACATCACCTCATCGTCTGGCCGGCGGCTGCTCGCGCGTGCACCCCGACGTCGTCAAGGTGCAGATCGAGCTCTAATAAGTCAGGAGGCGAGAGGCTATCGCTTCTGGTGGGGTCCAGGCGGCAAAGTCCCTGGCCTTACTTAGAACGATGCCAACGCCGGCTCAGCAGCCGCGAGCGCAAGAAGACAAGTGCCGCTAGCATCAAACAAATAACAAAAGCTCGCCCGCAACCCGACCTCGAGCGACGCGGCGCGCTGCACGTCGCCATGGCCGTGCGTTTTCACGTTCAGCTTGGTGCCGTCATCAAGCTCGACATGCGCCAAAATTTCGCCGCCGAGATGCTCGATGAGCAGCGCCCGCCCGTGCAGCCTGGCGTCCGCAGCGCCGCCAGGCGCCTCGCCGATGCCAAGGTGCTCCGGTCGCAGACCAAGCGTCAGCCGCTGGCCGACCGCCACACCCTCCGCCGAGACCGGCACCACCACCTCGCCGCCGGCCGGCAGCGTGACGGTGATCCCGACCGGACCCGTCTGCCGCACCTCCGTGGGGATCAGGTTCATCCGCGGCGAGCCGATGAAGCCGGCGACGAACAGGTTGCGCGGCCGCCGATAGAGTTCTAGCGGCGTGCCAATCTGCTCGACCTGGCCGCGGTTGAGCACTGCAATGCGGTCTGCCATCGTCATCGCCTCGACCTGATCGTGCGTGACGTAGATCATCGTGGCGCCCAGGCGTTCATGCAGCGCCACCAGCTCCACCCGCATCTGCACCCGCAACTCGGCATCGAGGTTGGAGAGCGGCTCGTCGAACAGGAAGGCTTTTGGATCGCGCACGATCGACCGGCCGATGGCAACCCGCTGGCGCTGCCCGCCGGAGAGCTCGCGCGGGTGGCGATCCAGCAGGTGGTCGATCTGCAGCACGCTGCCGGCCTCGCTCACCCGCCGCTCGATGTCGGCCGCCGGCGTCTTGGCGACGCGCAATCCGAAGGCGATATTCTGCCGCACCGTCATGTGCGGATAGAGTGCGTAGGACTGGAACACCATCGAGACGCCGCGCCGCGCCGGCGCCCAGCTCGTCACGTCCTCGCCGCCGATGCTGATGCGGCCCGAACTCGGCCGCTCGAGGCCGGCGATGCTGCGCAGCAACGTCGTCTTGCCGCAGCCGGATGGCCCGACGAAAACCATGAACTCGCCGTGCTCAACCTGCATCGAAATGTCGTTGAGCACGGCCAGCTCGCCGAAGGTCTTGGACAGCCGCTCGATCAGGACTTCGGCCATTCGCACCCTCCGTTCGTCATTGACACGCCGACGGCTGGTAAACTACATGCCAGTCCTAAGAAGAACAACTCGCCACCAGCGCGACAAATGTGCGTGGCGTTGTGTAACGGGGGAACCGGGCATGAAGATTGCAAGCCTTGCGGCCGCCGCCACCATCGCCTGCTGTCTCGCGGCTGCGCCAGCCCGTGCGTGGTCGCTTGCCGAGGCGGCTGCACCCTACAAAGGCACGTCAATCACCGTGGTCGGGCTCGACCGGCCGAGCTACAAAATCGCGCAGGCCTTGACGCCGCAATTTGAGAAGGAGACTGGCATCCACGTCACGTGGAACATTTTTCCTTACGAGGATACGCTGAAGGAGGAGACGCTCAACTTCGTCTCCAACAGCCAGCAATTCGACGCGATCCTGTCGGACGGCATCTGGTTCGTAAACTTCGCTGATCCTGGGTGGGTGTTGCCGCTCAGCCACTTTACCTCGGACGCCAAGCTCGCCGACCCGGCGCTCGACATGAAGGACTTTTTCCCGATCTGGCTAGCCAGCTACACGCTCGGCAAGACGCTCTACGCGCTGCCATTCGACAACTATGCCGGCCTGCTGTTCTACAACAAGGCGATGCTGAAGGCAGCCGGTTTCGACGGTCCGCCCAAGACCTGGGACGAGCTGGCCAACGTGTACGCGCCGAAACTGACCGACAAGCAGAAGGGCGTCTTCGGCTACGCGCTGCAATCGGCGCGCGGCGAGACCCAGACGGCGGACGCGTTCGCCCGCTTCATGTGGCCCTGGGGCGGGAGCTTTATCAACATCGCCAACAAGACGGTCGAGGTGAATAACCCCAAGGCGGTTGCCGGCATCGAGTTCCGCCATTCGCTGCTGAAGAGCATGCCGGACGGCATCGTCTCTGACGACCACTCGCAAGTCGTCGAGTTGATGGCGCAAAAGCGCGTCGCGATGATAACCGAATGGTCGGCGTTCTACACCACGCTCAAGACCTCACCGATGGCGGCCGACCTCGGCATCGCTCCGGAGCCGAAAGGGCCGGCAGGCAGCTACTCGGCGTTTGGCGGCTTCGCCTACATGGTTAGCTCGCAGGTTGATGAGCAGCACCAGAACGCCGCCTACCTGTTCATCCAGTGGCTAACCTCCAAAGAAATGGCGCTGCCGCTGATCCGCGGCGGCGCCGTCGTGGCGCGGCAATCGGCCGACACCGACCCCTCGGTTCAGGCGAGCAACCCGAACCTGGCGCCGATGGTCGAGGCCTGGCGCACCGCGGCGGTGCCGGATTGGCGGCCGCAGATCGAGTGCTACCCGCGCTTCTCCGACATCGTCTCCGA
Source organism: Acetobacteraceae bacterium (assembly GCA_965198995.1). Taxonomy (GTDB): domain Bacteria; phylum Pseudomonadota; class Alphaproteobacteria; order Acetobacterales; family Acetobacteraceae; genus CAXMMR01. The sequence goes on along the minus strand of CBDAQG010000002.1, from coordinate 2,951,796 downwards.
CTGGGGCTCGCGCATCGAGCTCGGTCAGGTCGAGATCAAGCAAGGCCTGGACAGCATGGCCAAGGATTTGAGCGCCACCATGCAGAGCTCGGGGTGCTGGGGCAAAAGCAGCGATGCCGAGCAGACGATGAAGCAATATCAGTAAGCGACGGCGCGGCCGCAATGCGTGACGTGACGCAACAGGCCGAGCCCGCCATGCCGGCTGCGGCCGCCCCGTGGCGGCAGCGGATGGAGCCTTGGTTCTTCATTGCGCCCTCGGTGCTGCTGCTGCTCGCGATCGGCCTCTACCCGACGATCTACACGCTGATCGCTTCGCTGCAGCTCTGGGTGCTCGGCATGTCGCCGCCGGTGTTCGGCGGCATCCAAAACTACGCCGCCGCACTGACCTCCAGCGACTTTCTCGGCGCCGTGCTGCGCACCCTGGTGCTGATTGTCGTCACTTTGCCGATCGAGTTGCTGCTCGGCATGATGATCGCGCTGGCGCTCGACTCGCCGAACCTGGCCGTGCTGCGGCGCTTGCTGCAGGTGTGCCTGGTGATCCCGATCGCCATCACGCCGTCCGTGGTCGGTTTGCTCTCGCAACTGATGTTCAACGAGCAGCTCGGCATCATCAACGTTTTCGTCCGCGCGCTCGGCCTGCCGGCGCAGGACTGGCTCGGTCGCCCGATGGCCGCCTTCGGCACCGTTATGGTGGTCCAGGTCTGGGAATGGACGCCGTTCGTCGCCCTCGTCCTCTCCGCCGCGCTGTCGACGGTGCCGACCGACATCGACGAGGCGGCGATCCTGGAGACCGAGCGCTGGTGGCCGCGCTTTCGCGACATCCAGTTGCCCTTCCTGTGGCCGGGCATCACCGCCGCGCTAGTGTTCCAGACCGCCTTCACGGTCAAAGAGTTCGACATGATCTACTCGATCGAGCGCGGCGGCCCGGGCACCGCTACTGAAACCGCGGTCATGCAGATCGAGCGCACCGCCTTCCGCAGCTTCGACGTCGGCCTCGCCTCGGCGGAGTCGATCCTGATGCTGATGCTCTCCATCGTTCTCGCGCGCGTCTATATCCGCGCCTTTTACCGCGAGCTAGATTAGCTCGCGTGGGCGCGCGGCAGGTGACGATGCGGGTGCTGCAGGCGAGCGGGCTGGTGCTCGCCCTGCTCGTCATCCTGTTCCCGGTCTACTGGATGGTTGCCAGCTCGCTGAAGACCGAGACGCAGCTGTTTCAAATCCCGCCGGCCTGGATTTGGACGCCGACGCTGGACGCCTATGTCGACGCGCTTGAGAACTCGAACGTGTTGCAGACGCTGCGCAACTCGGTGATCGTCGTCACCTCGGCCGTGCTGCTCGGCCTGCTTGTCGGCGCGCCGGCGGCCTACGGCATCGCGCGCTACCGGTTTCGCGGCCGTAAGGATGTCTGGTTCTGGTACGTCACGAACTGGATGCTGGTGCCGGTCGTGGTGCTGATCCCGTTCTATCTCACCGCCTCCAAGCTGCATTTGATCAACCACCTGATCGTCCTGGTGCTGGTCTATCAGGTGTTCATCGTGCCGCTTATCGTCTGGCTGATGGTAGACCAGTTCAGCGCCGTGCCCGTGGCGCTCGAGGAGGCGGCGCAACTCGACGGCCTGACGCGCCTCGGCGTCTTCCTGCGCATTGCCTTGCCGCTGGTCAAACCGGGGCTTGCGGTCTCGGCGATCCTGTCCGGCATCTTCGCCTGGAACGACCTGCTCTACGCGTTCATCCTGACGCCCTCGCCAGCGTCGCGCACCGCGTCCACGGTCGTGCTGTCCTATCTCGGCGGCTACGCGGTGCCGTGGCCGAAGGTGATGGCGAGCGCAACTCTGGTCTCGGCGCCGGTCATCATAGGGGGCGTTATCGTGCACAAATACATCGCCCGTGGCCTGACCATGGGCGCGGTTAAATGAAGCTGGATGGCCGCCGCGCCTTGGTTACCGGCGCCGGCAAAGGCATCGGCCGCGAAATCGTCCGCCGCCTGACCGCGGACGGCGCCACCGTGATCGCGCTGAGCCGCCAGGCCGAGGACCTCGTAAGCCTCGCCGAGGAGACCGGCTGCGAGACAATCGCGGTTGACCTCGAAAACCTGGAAGCCGCGGCCGAGGCGGTGCGGCGCGCTTTGCCGATCGACCTGCTGGTCAACAACGCCGGCATCGTGCGCCTGGCGCCGGCGCTCACCGTGTCGATGACGGAATTCGCCGCCGTGCTCGCCGTCAACACGATGGCGCCGCTGCGCCTCGCCCAGGTTGTGGCGGCCGACCTGATGCGGCGCGGCCGCCCCGGCGCCATCGTCAACGTCTCCTCGATCTCGGCGGCCAGCGGCTTTGCCGACCACGCCGCCTACTGCGCCTCGAAGGGCGGGCTCGACGCCATGACCCGGGTGCTCGCCGTCGAGCTCGGCCCACGCGGCATCCGCGCCAACACAGTTAACCCTGGCGTCACCCTCACCCCGATGGCCGCGCAGGCCTGGTCGGACGCCGACAAATCCGCCGGCATGCTCCGCCGCATTCCGCTCGGGCGATTCTGCCAGCCGGACGACGTTGCCGGGGTGATCAGCTTTCTGCTCAGCGACGACGCGGCGATGCTGAACGGCGTGTCGCTGGACATCGATGGCGGGTTTCACGCGGGGTAACGTCAGAGGCTTTGCCCCTGGATTTCAGTGTCGTTTGCCAGTCCTGGCGTCAGCGCGTCGTGCAGTGCCCGGACGTCCTTGTTGAGTGCGGCAAGCCGCCGGCCTGCCATGCCGGAGCGCGCGATGAGCGCTTCGGCCAGGCGGCCGCACTTCTCTTGCAGCGCCGCGCCGACACGTTCAGGGTTTGTTAACCGGCTCGCCGTAGAGTGGCGGCATGGCACGCTCGGGCTGGTCGGACAGTGAGGACGGCGATTTGCGACTGCCGCTGGTCACGGCGGTTCTGCTGGTTGTCTTCGCGCTGGTCTACCTGCACGAGGTGGATGTCAGCGAGGCGCATCACGAGCGTGGGCTGAGCACGACGACGTTGCTTGCGTTGGGCGGGCTGAGCCGAGGCCTGGTCGCGTCCGGACAGTGGTATCGGATGTTGTCCGCACCGTTTCTGCATGGCGGCGCCGGCCACCTGATCGGCAACGCGGTGACCTTCGCGCTGGCCGGGCTGGCGCTGGAGCGGCTGGTGGGGCATGCCTGGATGTTCTGCATCTTTGCCGCTGGCGCGCTGGCGGGCTCGGTCGGGTCGCTGGTCATGCTGGGGCCGACGACCGTCTCGGTCGGCGCCTCGGGAGCGATCATGGCGATGTTGACGGCGTTGCTGATGGTCAGCCTGCGGCTGCCGGCGGGGCGTGCGCGTCGGCATATCCAAATCCAGGGCGGCCGGGTGGCGATCTCGGCGCTGATCCCGGCGGGGCACGTCGCCGGCACGGCCACGATCGATTACGGCTGCCATGCGGGGGGCGCGATGTTCGGGGCGCTGCTCGGCTTGCTGCTGCTTGGCAACTGGGAGCGCGGGGCGATCCTGCCGTCCTGCCGGGGCCCGGCGGCCTTGCTCGCCGCGGCGGGCGCGATCGCGTTTGCCACCAGCGCCTATGCGGTGCGGATCAGCGATTCGCCGGCCGCGCTCACGAGCGGGCTGATCCCGGCGGACGAGCTGCCTCGCAACCTCGGCGACATCGACGTGCGGGCCGAGACGCTGGTGCAGCGTTACCCGGCAGACCCGCGCTCGTTCGAGCTCGTCGGCACGCTGCGGCTGCGCCAGGGTGACTACGCCGAGGCTGAGGAGGATTTTCGGCGCGCCATCAAGCTCGATGAGGACCGGCCGGGCGTGCTGCTGCCGGCGTTCTCGACGATCACGCGCGCCCTGCTCGCCGTTTCGGTGCTGGCGCAGGGGCGGCGGGCTGAAGCCCAGGACCTGGCGGGGCCGGTTTGCGCCGAGCCGCCCGAGCAGGTGCGCGGAGTGTTGGCGAGCAACAAGCTTTGCCAGAGCTGAGGGGCTGGCTGGGAACTGCAAGGAAGGCGAGGGCTCTGCCGCCGTGAGCCTTTCCAACTGTGCGCAGCGCAGTCGGAACTTTTGGCTCACTGCGCCCTCGACCGTCATGCGCCGCGTGGATTTGCACGTCACAAGCCGCGTGCATTTGCACGTCACGCGCCACGTGCATTTTGTACGACCTGCGCAGCGTGCATCCGCACGTGCTGCGCAGCGTGCATCGGCACGTTCTGCGCGGCGTGCATCGGCACGACCTGCGCGGCGTGCATCGGCACGACCTGCGCGGCGTGCATCGGCACGACCTGCGCGGCGTGCATCGGCACGACCTGCGCAGCGTGCGTCGGCACATTCTGCGCAGCGTGCATCGGCACGTTCTGCGCAGCGTGCATCGGCACGTTCTGGGCAGCGTGCATCGGCACGTTCTGCGCAACGTGCATCCGTATGACGGGCCTGAGACCTCGGACCCCATCCATAAGGGACCGGTGTCCAGCGGGCTCTTCCTTAGCTTGGTGATCAGCGCGCGCCTTGTTGTCAGACCGCCAGGGCCACAATCTCTCAGAGCGGTTCCACTCAGGTGCAACCGCTCCAACTGTCTTTGATGAGCAATTTCATCAGCCTAAGATTGCGGCGCGATCGCAGCCAGGCTGATACTGCTCTAACGAGATGTTTCCAAAGCCGCGGCTTTGGTGGGGTCAAGGGGCAAAGCCCCTTGCCTTGCTTATTCAATCAGGGTTCTCAATCGGACCCTAGCTTGCGCTACCCGGCGAGGCGCGGGCTGCGGCCGTAGAGCAGGACCATGGCGAAAATCACCAGTCCGTAGATGATCTGCCGGCCGGCATCGGGCATCTGCATCACCGCGAGCATGCTCTGCAGCAGCACGATGAGGATGGTGCCGACGATCGTGCCGACGTAGCGGCCGCTGCCGCCCATGATGCTGGTGCCGCCGAGCACGACGCTGGCGATCGCCGGCAGCAGGTAGGTGTCGCCCATGCCCTGATAGGCTTTGCCGGCGTAGCCGCTCAGCAGCAGGCCGCTGAGGCCGCTGAGGCAGCCGGCACCGGTGAACGCCAGCAGCACGACACGGCGAACGGGCAGTCCGCAGAGGAAGGCGGCGCGTTCGCGGTTGCCGATGGCGTAGAGCGTGCGGCCGAAGATCGTCGAGCGCAGCAGGATGGTCATGGCCGCCGCGACGACGGCCCAGCACAGCACCGCGTTCGGCAGGCGCGGCAGCAGATGGCCGTTCGACAGGTAGCGCGCGATCGGCTCGGCGGAGCTCGATGGCGCGGAGCCGCCGGTGTAGAGGACCATCAGGCCCTCGAGGACGGCGTTGACGCCGAGGGTGAAGATCATCGACGGGACGCGGAGGTACGACACGCCGACGCCGTTGAGCAGCCCGACGAGCGCGCCGACGCCGAGCGCGATCGGCACCGAGCCGGCGCCGAGCGCGGCGTGGCCGCCAAAGCCGGTCGAAAGCATCGCGCAGGCGGCCAGCGTCCAGGGCACCGACAGGTCGATATGGCCGATCAGGATGACCAGCATTGATCCCGCGGCGACGATGCCGAGGAAGGCGGCGACCTGAAGCTGGCTGATCAGGTAGCCGGCGGACAGGAAGTTGGTGTTGTAGGTCGAGCCGGCGATCAGGATCGCGACGATGCACAGGCCGCTGACCAGCAGCGGCAGGTTGCGCCGCAGGAACAGCCTTGGGCGGGTGACCTCGCCGGCGGGGGCGCTCAACGGTAGGTTTCGAGGCGGTTGCGCTCGCGCAGCAGCGGCAGCGCGCCGAGGCTGACGGCGCCGAGCAGGATCAGGCCTTGGAACATCGGCTGCCAGAGCGGTGGCGCGTCGAGCACGAACAGCAGGTCGCCGATGGTGCGCAGGATGAAGGCGCCGAGGATCGAGCCGATTATGCCGCCGACGCCGCCGAACAGCGACGTGCCGCCGATGACGACCGCGGCGATCGAGTTGAGCGTCAGGTCGCCGGCATTGGTCAGGCTGGCCTGGGCGGATTCCGAAATGAGGGTCAGCAGCAGCCCGGCGATGGCGGCGAGCAGGCCGCCGATCACGTAGGCGGCCGCCTTGGCGCGGGCCACTTTGAGGCCGGACATGTAGGCCGACGCCTGCGAGGAGCCGACGGCATAGACGCTGCGCCCGGTCAGCGACAGGCGGAACGGCAGCCAGAGCAGGACGATCAGGCAGAGCAGCAGGATGAGGGTGACCGGAACCACGCCGATGGCGCCGGTGATGGCACTGGCGACGTCGTCGTCGACGTCGCCGCCGGGCTCGGGGCGGAGCAGCAGGGCGACGCCGTAGAAGATCGCCGAGGAGGCGAGGGTGGCGATGATCGGCTGCAGCCGGCCGGCGACGATGGCCAACGCGTTCAGGCCGCCGGCGGCGATCCCGCTGGCGAGCGTCGCTGCGATGCCGAGCGCGATGGCCGTGGCGGAGCCGCTCACCAGCGTCGAGGCCAGGCAGTTCGCCATCACGACGATCGCGCCCACCGAGAGGTCGATGCCGCCGGTCAGCACCGGGACGGTCTGCGCCGCGGCGACCAAAGCGAGCAGCACGCCCTTGTTGCTCGCGGTGACCAGGACGCCGATGCTGATCCCGCGTGCCTGCAGGCTGAGGAAGACCGCGAACATCGCGGCGAAGACGCCGCCGGCGAGCAGCGGCACCGCGTTGTGGCGCACGAACAATCGCACCGCACCCGGCCGGCCCGGGCGGGTGGCGGCGGCCCCGGACGCGTTCATGCCGTCGCCCGGGCGGGCTCGATGCCGAGCGAGCCGGCGACGATCGCCTCCTCGGTGATGGCGGTGGCCTCAAGCTCGCGCACCACCCGGCCGGCGTAGAAAATCAGCACCCGGTCGCACAGGCCGATCAGCTCGTCGTAGTCGGTGGTGTAGAGCAGGATCGTGGTGCCGTTGGCGGCGAGCTCACGCAGCAGACGGTAGATCTCCTGCTTGGTGCCGACGTCGATGCCGCGGGTCGGGTCGTTCAGCAGCAGGACGCGGGGCGCGGCCAGCAGCCATTTGCCGATTGCGACCTTCTGCTGGTTGCCGCCCGACAGGGTGGCGACCGGCAGGTCGATGACCGCCTTGATGCGCAGGCGGGCGACGATCCCGGCCACCGCGACGCGCTCGCGCGCGGAGCTGAGGAAGGGGCCGTTGCACCAGCGTTCGAGCGTGGCCGCCGTGAGGTTCTCCGCGACGCTCATCGGCAGCATCAAACCCTCGGTCTTGCGGTCCTCGGGGATCAGCGCCAGCGCCAATGGGGCGCGCTTGGCCGCCATCGGGCTTGCCGGGCTGACGCTCACGCCGGCCATGAGGATCTCGCCGCGCAGGCCGGACAGGCAGCCGAAGATGGCCAGCAGGAACTCGCGCTGGCCCTGGCCGTCCAGGCCGCCGAGGCCGAGGATCTCGCCGCGGCGCACGTGCATCGAGATGCCGCGCAGGCGATCCTCCCAGGCGAGGTCGCGGGTCTGCAGCACCGGCGCGGCCGTGGGATCCGGCACAAAGCCCGGTTTTGGCGGGTAGAGCTGGGCGATCTCGCGGCCGATCATCATGCGCACGATCTGGTTCTGGCTGCGCTCGTCGCGGGCGAAGGTCTCGACATGGCGGCCGTTGGCGAACACCGAGCAGATATCCGCCAGCGCGCGGACCTCGTGCATGCGGTGCGAGATGTAGAGGATGCAGACGCCCTCGCGGCGCAGCCGGTGCAGCAGCGCGTAGACGCGCTCGACGTCCTCGGCGGTCAGCGCCGAGGTCGCCTCGTCGAGGATGAGCAGGCGCGGATTGCGGCCGAGCGCCTTGGCGATCTCGACCATCTGGCGGCGCGATAGCGGCAGGTCGCGAACTCGTCCGCGCGGGTCGATGTCGGTGCAGCCGACCAGGTCGAGCAGCCGTTCGGCCTGCCGGCGCTGGGCGGCCCGGTCGATCAGGCCGAAGCGCCGGGGCGGCGTCGTGATCGAGATGTTGTCGGCGACCGAGAGGTCCGGTAGCAGCGACAGCTCCTGGAACACGCAGACGATGCCGTGCGACTGCGCCTCCGACGGGCTGGCGATGCGCGTCGGACGCCCGTCGAGCAGGATCTCGCCCGCGCTGGGCTGCACGACGCCGCAGACGACCTTGATCAGCGTCGACTTGCCGGCGCCGTTCTCGCCCATCACCGCATGAATGGTGCCGGCGCGGCAGGCGATCGAGCCGTCGGCGAGTGCGACGACCGGACCGTAGCGTTTGACGACGCCGCGCAGCTCCAGCAGTGGCGGGGCCGAGCCGTCCGCGATCAAGCTTTGGACACTGGCACGCGGTCGGGGTGGCGCCTCACTTGGAGGACTGGCCGGTGATGTCGCTGGCGGGGAGGTTGATCGCGCAGACCGGCAGGTCGCTGGCGGCGAAGAACGTGTCGCTCAGGTCGGGGAAGTAGGTCTTGCCGGCGGCCAGCGTCTTGTAGTTCGCCTCTGGGATCGGGACGCTGATCTGCTGCGGCAGGGCATTGCCCTGCAGCGCCGCGATCGCCGCCTTGAGGGAGACCGCGACCAGCGCCGGCGACTGGCCGGCCGAGTCGCCGAGCAGCCCGTCCTTGCTGTGCGCCACGATCAGCTTGCGGTAGCCGTTCTCGCCCTCGCCGGCGATCGGCACCAGCGGCTTGCCGCTGCTGAGCAGCGCGTTGGTGACACCGGTGCTGCCGCCCTGGGTGTAGATGCCGTCGAAGCCGCCATTGATCGAGATCGCGTCCGCGGTGGCCTTCTGGCCGGTGCCGTCATCCCAGTTGCCGACCACCTCGACGATCTTGAGGTTCTTGTCGCCGGCGAGCGCGTCGTGGAAGCCCTCGTGGCGGTCGCGATCGACGCTGTTGCCGGGGACGCCGCGGACCTCGAGCACCTTGTCCTTCTGCTTCATGTTCGCATCCAGCCACTGGCCCATGCGGCGGCCCATCTCGCGCTGATCCTCGTTGACCTGGATCACGTTGGGATAGGGGCCGACGCCGTCGAAGATGTTGTCGAACGAGACGATCAGGATGCCGGCCTGGCGGGCGCGACGGAGCACCGGCTTGAACGCGGTGGGGCTGTTGGCGTCGACGATGATGGCGTCGAACCCGGAGCTGATGAAATTGTCCATCGCGGCGATCTGCGCCGACACGTCGGTGCCGACGCTGACGATGCGCAGCTCCTTGATGTTTTTCGCGACCTCCGGCTGGGCCGCATACGCCTTCAGGGTCTGGATCATCTGCACGCGCCAGCCATTGCCGATGAAGCCGTTGGCGAAGGCGATCCGGTACGGGCCGGGCTTGGCCGGCAGCTTGATCGTCGCCTTGCTGGCGGCGGCGGCGGCGAAGCATTGCGGCTGGTAGGTGTCGACCGCGCCGGCGGGGGCGAGGCAGGCGAGAAGGGTGGCGATTGCTGTCGCCAGTCCGAGCGGCGCACGTGACGTGGTCAACCTGTTGACGATCGCGGACACGCGCATGCGTTGTTCTTCCCTGCGGGCTCCCATCAGACGCGGGATTACCCTTGATTGACCGTATTGCACGACCAACCCTTTGGCAACGATGATCCAAGTGAGGTCAAGGAAGGCCAGGGGCTTCGCCCCTGGACCCCATTAAAGGCGGAGCCTTTAAAATCCATTTGTTATTCATGTTCTCGCGGCGAGTGCGGTGCTGTGGGGGGAGCAACAACGGGTGCGGGTCTGGGGGCGCCGCCCCCAGCGGAGTCCAGAGGCAGAGCCTCTGGCCTTACTTTAATGGAGCTTCAGGATGCCTGACCATGCGAGTGCGACGCCGACCCGCTCCGAGGCCGGCGGCAGGCCGGGGCGGCATTGGAAGCGGCTTCGGCACGTCCTGAACCTGGACGATTTCGAGCGTGTCGTCGCGCCGCGGTTGCCGCGGGCGATCTACGGTTATGTCGCCGGCGGTGCGGAGTCCGATGCCACCTGTCGCAGCAATCGCGACGTGTTTCTGAGCTGGCACCTGGTGACGCGCATTTTGCGCGACGTCTCCGAGCGCGATCAGGGCGTGACGCTGTTCGGGCGGCGCTACGCGGCCCCGTTCGGGATCGCGCCGATGGGGGCGTCGGCGGTTGTCGGCTATGACGCCGACATTCGCATGGCGCGTGCGGCGCGGGCGGCGAACATCCCGTTCGTGCTGAGTGCGAACTCGATCACGCCGATGGAGGAGCTGGCGCGGCACAATCCCGATGCCTGGTTCGCCGCCTATCAGCAGCCCGACGCGCAGAACATCCGCGAGATGTGCGCGCGCGTCGAGGCGGCGGGGGTCAGCGTGTTCATGCTGACGGTCGACGTGCCGGTCGGATCGAACCGGGAGAACAACATTCGCAACGGCTACACCATGCCGCTGCGGATCACGCCGCGGCTTGCGTTTGACGGCTTGGCGCATCCGCGCTGGCTGGCTGGCACGGCAATGCGGACGATGGCCAGGCGCGGCCTGCCCAGGATCGCCAATATCGGGCCGCGCGACCACCCGACGATTTTCTCGCGCACGCTGGGCGGCGTGACCGGCCATGCGTCGTTTTCCTGGGAGCAGGCGGCGCTGATCCGCCGGCATTGGCGCGGCCGGTTCGTGCTGAAGGGCATCCTGTCGCGGCACGACGCGCGCATTGCGCGGGAGAGCGGGATCGACGGCATCGTCGTGTCGAACCATGGCGGGCGGCAGCTCGACACGGCGGCGGCGCCGATGGAGGTGCTGGCCGAGGTCAAGGCCGAGAGCGGCGCCATGACCGTGCTGGTCGATAGCGGCTTTCGCCGCGGCACCGACATCGTCAAGGCGCTGGCGCTGGGCGCGGATGGGGTGCTGGTCGGCCGGCCGTTCCTGTTTGCCGCGGCGCTGGCGGGGCAGCTCGGCGTGGAGCATGCCATCAGGCTGCTGCAGAAGGAGGTCGACATCGACTTGGCGCTGCTGGGGCTGAGCGATGTCGGCGAGGTCTCGCCCGAGATCCTGTTGCCGCAGTGAGGCGAGCGGCGGCTCGCGCGCCTTGTGATTGTTTTGGCGAGCAATGTCATCAGCCTAGGATCGCGACGCGATCGCAGTCAGGCTGATACTGCTCTAGCGGCGCTGATTGTAGACGTCGAGGCAGACGGCGCCGAGCAGCACCAGGCCCTTCAGGACCTGCTGCCAGTCGATGCCGATGCCCAGGATCGACATGCCGTTGTTCAGCACGCCCATGATGAAGGCGCCGATGACGGCGCCGGTGACCTTGCCGACGCCGCCATAGGCGGAGGCGCCGCCGATGAAGCAGGCGGCGATGACGTCGAGCTCAAAGCCCTGGCCGGCTTTTGGCGTCGCGGTGTTGAGCCTGGCGGCGAAGACCAGGCCGCCGAGGGCGGCCAGCACGCCCATGTTGACGAAGGTGAGGAAGGTGACGCGCTCGGTCTTGATGCCGGACAGCTTGGCGGCGCGCACGTTGCCGCCGACGGCGTAGATCTGCCGGCCGATGGTGGTGCGCCCGGTGATGAAGCCGTAGGCGGCGATCAGGATCGCCATGATGATCAGCACGTTCGGCAGGCCGCGATGGGCGGCGATGATGACGCCGAAGGCGGTGACGAGGGCGAAGATGATGACGTTCTTGGCAACGAAGAAGACCACCGGCTCGAGCTCGGCGCCGTGCCGGGCCTGCCGGCGGCGCTGGGTGACGCCGAGGACCACCAGCAGGGTGGCGAGCAGCACCGCGAGTGCGACCGACGTCGGGTAGTGGTGGGAGAGGTTGGGCAGCAGCTCGGGGATGAAGCCCGAGGAGAGCCGCTGGAAGGTGGTCGAGAACGGGCCGAGGCTCTGGCCGTCGAGCAGGGCCAGCGCCAGGCCCTTGAAGACCAGCATGCCGGCGAGAGTGACGATGAAGGAGGGGATCTTGAAATAGGCGACCCAGTAGCCCTGGGCGGCGCCGATCAGGGCGCCGACGCCGAGGCAGATGATCGTGGTGCTGAGGAAATCGAGCCCGAGGCTGACCATCAGCACGGCGGCGACGGCGCCGATGAAGCCGGCGACCGAGCCGATCGACAGGTCGATATGGCCGGCGACGATGACCAGCAGCATGCCCAGCGCCATGATGACGATGTAGCTGTTCTGCAGCACGACGTTGGTGAGGTTGAGCGGCCGCAGGATGGTGCCGTTGGTGGCGACCTCGAAGAAGCCCATGATGACCAGCAGCGACAGCAGCAGGCCGTAGTCGCGCAGATGGCCCTTGAGCAGCGCGCCGACCGCCGAGCGGGGCACGGAGGCGCGGGTGGGGGCGGTGGCCGGAGCGAGGTCCGGCGCCAGCTGGTCGCTCATGCGGCGGTCCTCGTGTTGCGCATGATTGCGCGCATGATCAGCTCCTGGCTGGCCTCGGCCGCGGGCATCTCGCCGACGAAGCGGCCCTCGTTCATTACGCAGATGCGGTCGCAGATGCCGATCAGCTCGGGCATCTCCGAGGAGATCACCACCACGCCGCGGCCCTGGGCGGCAAGCTCCTGGATGATGGTGTAGATCTCGTATTTGGCGCCGATGTCGATGCCGCGCGTCGGCTCGTCCAGGATCAGCACCTCGGGGTCGGTGAACAGCCACTTCGACAGCACGACCTTCTGCTGGTTGCCGCCGGAGAGCTTGTCGGTGTCCTGGTAGACGCTGGAGCTGCGGATGCGCATGCGGGTGCGGTAGTCGTTGGCGACGGCGAGCTCGCGCAGGGTGTCGATGACCTTGCCGCGGGCGACGCGCGACAGGTTGGCCAGCGTGACGTTGCGGCGGATGTCGTCGTTGAGCAGCAGGCCGAGGGCCTTGCGGTCCTCGGTGACGTAGGCGAGGCCGGCCTTGATGGCGCGGCTGATCGAGGTGAGGTTGAGCGTCTTGCCGTGCAGACGCGCCGTGCCGGTGATCTTGCGGCCGTAGGCCTGGCCGAACAGGCTCATGGCGAACTCGGTGCGGCCGGCGCCCATCAGGCCGGCGATGCCGACGATCTCGCCGGCGCGCACGTCGAAATCGACGTTGCGAATCACCTGGCGGTCGGCGTGCTGGGGATGGTAGACCGACCAGTTGCGCACCTCGAGGATGGTCTGCCCGATCGCCGGCGTGCGATGCGGGTAGCGATGCTCGAGGTCGCGGTCGACCATCTTGCGGATGATGCGGTCTTCCTCGACCGGGCCGGCGGCGCAATCCAGCGTGTCGACGGTGCAGCCGTCGCGCAGGACGGTGATGCGGTCGGCGACCTTGGCGATCTCGTTCAGCTTGTGCGAGATCAGGATGGAGGAGATGCCCTGCTGGCGGAACTCCAGCAGCAGCGCGAGCAGCGCGTCGCTGTCGCGCTCGTTGAGGCTGGCGGTGGGCTCGTCGAGGATCAGCAGCCGGACCTGCTTTGCGAGCGCCTTGGCGATCTCCACGAGCTGCTGCTTGCCGACGCCGAGGTCGGTCACCAGGGTCTCGGGCTTTTCGGCCAGGCCCACCTTCTTCAGCAGGGCGCGGGTGCGGTGGTAGACGGCGTCGCGATCGATGACGCCGAGGCGGGATGGCGGGCTGGCGACGAAGATGTTCTCCGCGATCGACATCAGTGGGATCAGCGCCAGCTCCTGATGGATGATGATGATGCCCTGCGCCTCGGAGGCGTTGATGGTGCGGAAGCGCTGCTCGACACCCTCGTAGACGATCTGGCCTTGGTAATCGCCATAGGGATAGACGCCGGACAGGACCTTCATGAGCGTCGACTTGCCGGCGCCGTTTTCGCCGACGATGGCGTGGATCTCGCCGCGGCGCACCATGAGGTTGACGTCGCTCAGCGCCTTGACGCCGACGAAGCTCTTAGTGATGCCGCGCATTTCGAGAAGGCATTCTTGGCGATCCGCGACCAGCTTTTGCATGAGACCGGGGTCCTTGCGTTTGAAGATCGGGGAAAGGCGAGGGCTCTGCCCTCGACCCGCTGAGGCCTGAGGCCCCAGACCCCCATTCCAAGGCGGCGGTGTTCAAGCGGGCTCTTCTTTGACTTGCGCAGCGCACTAAATGGCTGCGCCGCTCGCTGTCCGATCGCCTGGGCCACAGTCCCTAACTCAATGTTTCCAAAGCTTAGGCTTTGGTGGGGTCAACGGGCAAAGCCCCTTGCCTTCTCTTCCGCTACTGTAGCTGGGACGGCTTGTAGTAGCCGCTGGCGATCAGTGTGCTCTGGATGTTGGCCTTGTCGACCACGACCGGGTTCAGCAGGTAGGACGGCACCAGCTTCACGCCGTTATTGTAGCTTGTGGTGTCGTTCACCGGCACCGTCTTGCCGGACAGCATGGCATCGACCATGTCGGCCGTGACCTTGGCCAGCAACCGGGTGTCCTTGAAGATCGAGGAGTATTGCTCGCCGGCGATGATCGCCTTGATCGACGGGATCTCGCAGTCCTGGCCGGTAACGATGGCCATCTTGGTGCTGCCGCTGCCGTAGCCGACGCCCTTGAGCGACGAGATGATGCCGATCGAGATGCCGTCATAGGGCGACAGCACGCCGTCGACATGCTTGTCGGTATAGTAGGCGCTCACCAGGTTATCCATTCTGGACTGCGCGGTCGCCGCGTCCCAGCGCAGGGTGGAGACCTTATCCATGCCCATCTGGCCGCTCTGCACGATCAGCTTCTTCTGGTCGATCAGCGGCTGCAGCACCGACATTGCGCCGTTGTAAAAAAAGTAGGCGTTGTTGTCGTCCGGCGAGCCGCCGAACAGCTCGATGGATTTCGGCGCGCTGGTTGTGGCCGTGCCGAGGCCGGCGAGCAGCGATTGTCCCTGCAGGACGCCGACCTTGAAGTTGTCGAAGGTGGCGTAGTAGTCGACGTTGGGGGTTTTGCGGATCAGCCTGTCATAGGCGATGATCTTGATCCCCTTGGCGGCGGCATTCTTCAGCACGTCGGACAGGGTGGTGCCGTCGATCGAGGCGATGATGAGCACCTTGTCGCCCTTGGTGACCATGTCCTCGATCTGGGACAGCTGGTTGGGTATGTCGTCGTCGGCGTATTGCAGATCGGTGTTGTAGCCGCGGTCGCGCAGCGTCTTGACCATGTTGTCGCCATCCGCGATCCAGCGGGCGGAGGATTTGGTCGGCATGGCGATGCCGACGGTGGGCTTGTCGTCGGCGACGGCGCGGCTGATGCCGCCGGTCGCCAGCGATATCAGCAGCAGGCTTGCGGCCAGGTTGATCGTGCGTCTGTTACGCATTGAGGGTGCCCCTTCTTGTTAGCTGCGCGGTGCGTCCGGCTGAGCGGATCATCGTCTGGCGGGCAGCGCGGCCGAGCGCGTGGCGTCGCCGCGATGGCTGCCGCTGCGATAGGCTGCCGTCGCTTCAGGCGGGAGGGTCGTGCCCCGGGTCGGTGATCTTAGCGGCGGCTTCTCGCGGCCTGGTCTTCATTGTGCGTTCCCTCCTGACTGCCCTTCTGGCGGGGCTTGTCCATGAACGGCGCGTCGGCCGGGTCAGGTCGTCCCGGCGACGTGACGGCCGAACGGCGACGGCCCGAGCTCCTCGAGCAGTTGCGCCATTTTCGCATAAGCCTTGTTGCGGTAGGCGACGATCTCGGCCGACATGGCGGCATCGTAGCTGCCATAGAAGCCGGCGCCGTTCTTCAGCCCGTGCTTGCCCGCCGCCACCAGCGAGGTGAGCAGGGCGGGGGTGGCCAGGCGATCGCCGAACGCATCCTCAAACGTCTTGAAGCAGTTGGCGTAGACGTCGAGGCCGGCCATGTCGGCGATGGCGAACGGGCCGAAGAACGGCAGCCGGAAGCCGAATGTCGAGCGGACGATCGTGTCGACGTCGGAAGCGCTGGCGATGCCTGCCTCGACGATCGAGTTCGCCTCCTTGAGCAACACGTATTGCAGCCGGTTCAGCACGAAGCCGGGCACGTCCGCGACCTCGGCGCTGGAGCGTTTGGCGCGCTGCAGCATCGCCTTGACGATCGGGATGATGGCAGGGTCGGTATCGACACCGGCGACCAGCTCGACGCCCGGGATGAAGGGCGCAGGATTGCTGAAATGCACCGTCAGGAAGCGCTCGGGCCGGGTGACGGCGGGGGCCAGGCTGGCGACCGGCAGGGTCGAGGTGTTGGTGCCGATGATCGCGTTGGGCCGGGCTGCGGCGCTGATCCGGCGGAGCACCTCGTGCTTGATCGCCGGCACCTCGAATACCGCCTCCTCGACGAAGTCGACGTCGCGAACGGCCTCCTCGATGGAGGGCGCGGTGCGGAGGTTGGCCGTGATGGTCGTCGCGGCGCCGGCGGGGAACAGGCCTTGCGCCTCGAACGCCTGCGCCTCGCTCAGCAGCCGTGCCAGCGCCTGGGCGGTCGCGTCGGGCGAGGTGTCGGCGAGGGTGACCGTCATGCCGGCCGCGGCGAGCGACTGGGCGATGCCGCCGCCCATGTAGCCGGCGCCGATGACCGCGACCGAGTGGATCGTCTCGAACATCAGGCCAGGCTCCCGGTGATGGCATTGCGGGCACGGGCAGGTCGCGCGTGCGGCGCGGATGCTGTGCTATCTCACGCCAGGCGGTTATGGAAGTACTCGCGGGTTACCAGCAGCGTGCAGGCAAGCGCCGGGCTGGCGACGACGCAGCTGCGATGATGGGGGCGTGGCCGACGCCTGGCCGACGATGGCTTCAGACAGCGTCGTCACAGGCATTGGCGCCGGCGGGAAGCTCCGCGATTTGGCGGAGGCGCACCGGGGCGCGCGGATCCGGGTGGCGGAGCGACGCGGCCGAGTCGGGCCGTTCAGGCGTTGGTGTCGACCGATGGATGGCTTGCGGCACCTGCCTGCGGGGCGTCTGCCCGGATGTTGCGGGTGCGCCGGATGCAGCAGGTCGCGCAGGCCGAACCGCTCGAGCATCTGCTTGCGCAGGCGGTCGGCGACCCCGTTCATCACGTCGGCGCCGTCGCGGGCCGGATCGACGTGGACGCGAGGCGGCCGGCTGCCATGCGGCATCGGCAAGATCTGCACCACGGCCCTGGCGACCTCGGCTGGGACGGAGTGTGCCGGCTCCAGCGCCGCCAAACCCTTCAGCACGGCATTGTCCACGCCCGCGTAGGGCCCGGCGATGTACTCCGTGGCGCGCTTCGTCCGCGGGCTTGCCGGCATCGGCGAAGTGGTTGGTGCCGGTGGTGAAGGCGCCTTGTAGTACGATTGCCGTGCCGTTGTCTGAACCGATCGGGAAGGCCTTATGCGCCTGGCGCTCTAGGGGCGCGGCCCCATGCTGATGTCTGAGGACCTCGGCCAGGGAATGCCGGCGTCGAGAACGATATTTTCGAATGTCGGCTTGGCGAAGTAGAAGCCTTGGATGAAGCGTGCACCCACTGAGTGCAGCGCATCGACCTCGTCCCGTCGCTCGACCCCTTCCATGATGACCTTGGTGCCGACGTCCGCGCCGATGCGGATTATCCCGGCGAGGATCGCAAGGCGGGTGCTGTCCTTGTCGCAATCCTGCACCAGCTGGCGGTCGATCTTCACGACGTCGGGCTTCAGCTCGGCCAGGCGTAAAAGGCCGGAATGGGCGGTTCCAAAGTCGTCCAGGGCGACCTTGAAGCCGTGCTTCCGATACTCGCTGATGATGTTGAGGAGGTGGCCGGTTCGATTGACAATTTCCGTTTCCAGGATCTCGAACGTCAGCCGGTCGAGGCGAAATCCTGTGCGCGCGGCGGCTTTCAAGGTCGCTTGTATGCAGGCACGCGGTTCATAGACGGCGTTCGGAAGAAAGTTAATGCTGAGCTGCCGGTCGATGCCAAGCCGGGCCGCCAGCTCGATGGCCTTGACGCGGCAAGCCTGGTCAAATGCGTAGGCGTTCTCTGGGCTCACCTGGTTGAGCACATGAGCGGCGCCCTCGCCCGCCGGGCCGCGAACGAGAGCCTCATAGGCGTCAATACGACTCTCGTCCAAATCCACGATCGGCTGAAAGGCCATCGTGAACGGGAAGATCGCCGCGCCGTCGCGGCAAGCTGCGCAGGCTTTCCGGCTCGACACGGTTCGTTCCACCGGATCACCACTCTCCACAGGACTGCCCGACGCGTAGTTCATCCCTGCCTCGTACTTTGGAAGCCTTGTGCTCCGAGAGTTCTTCGAACTTGAAGCCGGAACGCCACCGCGCTGGCGTTGACCGGGTTGACGATACACGAAGGTCATTACCAACACGTTAACTGCGGCACGCTTAGGCTGCTTGTATGCGACGCTGCCGCGTCACGCGGACGCAGCGCGAGGCGCAGGACGCTCGCTCCTGACCGGAGCCATAGCGCCGTACAGAATGCTGATGATGGCCCTGTTGGCGTCCAGTCAGTCAGCTTGCTGAGCTTCGAGCTGGGCAGCGCCGAGCCGAGGGTGCAGGCGCCGGGCCGTTTTACGGGCAGCAGTCTGTGCGTCGCGAAGTTCAAGGCGGCGGTGACCCCGTAGGCATGACGTTGATGCCGCCGACCTGGACGGCCTGGTCCCAGCGCCTGAGCACCCGGGAGCGATGTTGGCCTTGCCAGGCAAGAAGGTCCGGGGGCTCGATCTCAAGTGAGCCGCGCAGCGATGCGTCACCTTGTCGATGCCAGTGCGGCAGGAGCGTGTGTGCATCCGCGGGATCGTCGCGCCAGCCGACGCCGGCAGTCTCCGACGAGCCGTAGACCTGGATCAGGTTTGGCAAAACCGGTGGCGCGCAATGCCGAAGCGGTCTTGGCCGGACACGGTGCTGCTGAGGTGACGCCGACCACGTCGGGGCGAGCTGGTCGGTTGTTCCTCAGAGGCCGCAGTTCCAGAAGGTAGGGTGGCCAAGCACGAGGCTGCTATCGGCCGCCTCAGCGGGTGATCGGTCAGGGATGAGCGGACGTGCTGCGGCGTGGCTCCGATGCAGATGTTTGGGCACGTCCCTGTTTGCTAAGCATTAACAATTTGCTCGTAAACTCATACGGCCCCGTCAGCGAGGGGCCGCTTGGAGACACCCCCACAGTGCAGTTTCGGCATCAATCAGCCATGGTCGTGTCGGGGCGTAAGGAAACGCTCACCGGGAAGCCTGGATCTGACCTAGTCCGGCTCGTCCAGAGCACAGCGTATTCGGTCGAGTGTCCTGGCGCGGCTTTCTTTGCTGCGCGTGACGGCGGGTTCCACGCAGCGGTGTCGTTCGGGATCACGGCGTCAGAAATGACCGTGGAAAGCCGTATCCTGGAGCAGGCGTTCCGTCAGCACGTGGACGACGTCATGGTCGTGAACGACCTAACCCGTCAGCCCAGCTATGGACTGCAAGACGCCCAGCTGTTTGGCGCCGGCGCCCCGGCCATCCGCTTCGTCGCGGCGGCACGGGTCAATGATGCCGGCGGAGCGACGCTCGGTGTCCTGCTCGTTGCCGATCCTCGGCCGCATGCCGGGCTAAGCGCCGCGAAGTTGCATGTGCTGCGCGCCCATGCCGCACAACTGGCGGCGCTTCTTGAGTTGCAGACCCTGCGTGACGCATCGAGGCAGGACCAGCCGCGCAGTTTTGACCAGAGCGCGATGGAGCGGCTTCGCCTGCTGGAATCGGTCGTGGTCAACGCCAACGACGCGGTGCTGATCACGTCGGCCGAGCCGATCGACCTTCCAGGGCCACGCATCGTCTACTGCAACGCCGCGTTCAGCAGGACGACAGGGTATTGCGCGGAGGAGATACTCGGCCGCACCCCGCGGCTGCTGCAGGGACCAGGGACCAGCCGGCCGGCGCTGGACCGCCTACGGCGTGCGCTGGGCCGCTGGAAGCCGATCGAGGTGGAGCTGCTGAACCGCCGCAAGGACGGCACGGAGTTCTGGGTCGAGCTCAGCATCGTGCCGGTGGCCAACGAGAAGGGCTGGTTCACCCACTGGGTATCGGTGCAGCGCGACATCAGCGACCGCAAGGCCGCCGAGGAGACGGCGACCCAGGCGCTGGTCGCGCAGGCGGAGAACCTGGCACTCGAGGCGGAGATCAAGGAGCGCAAGCAGGTGGAGGGGCGGCTACTCTACACCGCCTTCCACGACGATCTGACGAAGCTGCGCAACCGGGCGTTCTTCATGGACCGGCTGGCAGTGGCGCTGGCCCGGACGAAATCCGACCCGAGCTTTCGCATCGCCGTGCTGTTCCTGGACCTGGACCGCTTCAAGCTGATCAACGACAGCCTTGGGCACCGCGCCGGCGACCTGCTGCTGATGGAGGTCGCCCAGCGCCTGGGCGCCTGCATCCGGCCGCACGATACATTGGCGCGGCTGGGCGGCGACGAGTTCGCCCTGCTGGTCGAGGGCCTCGACGTTGTGCTGACCGCGGCGACGCTGGGCAGGCAGCTCGTCGAGGCGATGCGGCCGTCGCTCTGGCTTGGCAGCCAGGAGGTGTTCCCGTCCTGCAGCGTCGGCGTGGTGGAAGCGACGGCAGAGCACAGCCTTCCTGAGGACATGCTGCGCGACGCCGACATGGCGATGTATCAGGCCAAGCGGGACGATACCGGCAACTTCGCAGTCTTCGCCAACTCCATGCAGCTCAACTCGATCGTGGCACTGGAGCTGCAGACCGACCTGCGCAATGCGGTGGCGCGCGGCGAGTTCTGCCTGCACTACCAGCCGATCTGCAATCCCGTCACAGCGGAGATCATCGGCCTGGAAGCCCTGATCCGCTGGGATCATCCGGTGCGCGGGTTCGTGCTGCCAGCTGACTTCATCACGAGCGCTGAGGAAACCGGCTTGATCCGGGAGATCGGCCGCTGGGTGCTGCTACAATCCTGCATGCAGATGCGGCGCTGGTTTGACCAGTTCCCCGGCCTTTCGATCCGGCTCAGCGTCAACTCCTCCGCAGAGGAGTTGCGGGATGACCGCTTCGCAGGCGGGATCGAGGAGACGCTGATCAAGAGCGGCTTTGACCCGCGCCTGCTTCAGCTCGAGATTACCGAGAGCATCTTCCTGCAGCAACCTGCGCATGTCGAACAGGTGCTCGGCGACATCCGTCAGCTCGGCGTCAGGATCGCGCTTGACGATTTTGGCACCGGCTACTCCTCGCTGAGCTACCTTGACCGCTTTAGAATCGACACGATCAAAATTGATCGGTCGTTCGTCGTCCGCATGATGGAGCGGCCGACGACGATGGCGATTGTCGAGACCATCGTGCGGCTTGGACAGGCGCTGAACCTGGACATCGTTGCGGAGGGCGTCGAGGACGAAGCCGAGCTCCGAGCTCTGGTCGCGATCGGATGTAGCTCGGTCCAGGGCTATGCGCTGGGACGTCCGCAACCCGCCGAGGCGGTCACGCGCCTGCTGTCCCGGCAACGACGCCAACAGTCGTGCACGGTCAAGTGTGCGGCTCAGATTGGTCAGCGAGACTGCCTGGTCTAGGATAGCGGCGTGAGTTGCGCTGTCAGCCGCCGGTCATCTGCGATGCCCTCAGAACCAACTCCGATTGTCGCATAGATGACAAGGGCTTTCAGGCTCGCAGTAATTCTTTGCAAGAAACGATGACCAATGTTAGATCTTCGGAGATCCTACGGGATTATTGAGGACGTTCTGAGACGTCTTTAGCCTTACTGTCCGCTCACCTTTGAAGCGATGGTTCACGGGTCTGCCGCTGTATAAGAGAGAGTTCTCTGCCCCGCCTTTGATGATATTGTTAGCCGAACGGTCTTTGATCAGTTTCCGGTAAACTGCGCACCCTCACGGTTCCAGAGTAAACCAGGAAGGAGCAAGCTCTATCCGCATGTTCGCTCACAACATCAGACATGGTGTACCTCGTGCCTGGCGATAAGATCACGGAGAACCGCGATAACGTCCAGTCCGTCTCTGTCGGCGACGATCTTACTAGGATCAACTATAGCTTCATTAAATCCTCCACATCCAGCCGTACTCGGATCGATTCCCGCAAAAGCCATCGACCATTCACCGAAACTCCGTCGGTCGAGAGGATGATATTGCAGGACAGTCACATCGCGGTGCCGCGGGTCGAGCTGGACGCGCTCAAACGTAGTCTCGATTTCGCCGAGCGGGCCTTCTAGCACTTGGGCGAAGAAGCCTGCACTATATAACAAAGCTCCCGTGATACCTTGTTGCTCGTTATTTCTACGTGAGATCATCAGGATCGCTTTGATCTCCTGCTCCAACGTGACCAGATCCTGGTAAGGAATTACATTCCGACTGATGTAGGAGATCGTATGCAGTTGCTCAGGCATATGTGGGCTTCCTTGCCTTCTCGTTCATACCGTCGATGAAGTCGGCTACTTGATCTGAGGGCATCGCCGGACTTATCAGAAAGCCTTGCATTTCGACGCAGCCGGCGCCGAAAGCAAGCGTCGCTTGCTGCTCTGTCTCAATGCCTTCGACGATCGTCGTTAAGCCCAGCCCATCTCCCAAAGATGCGATCGCACGAACCATCCACAGGGCACTTCGACGAACACCTTGAGAAACCCCTTCGTCTAGATCGCGCATGAAGCTGCGGTCGATTTTGATTCGGTCGAATGGTAGGTCGCGCAATCGACCAAGGGACGAATAGCCAGTACCAAAATCGTCAAGTGCCAATACACAGCCGAGTCGCTTGATCGACGCTAGAAGCTCAGCGGCGTCAAATGCAAGAGCACTCTCAGTCACCTCAAGCTCCAGCCTACCAGGATCAAGGCGAGAATCGTCTAAAGCACTTCTTACAACTCTCAGCAAAGCAGCTCCCTCGCGGAATTGCAGTGGAGAGACATTCACTGCAACACTGATAGGTGCGCCGCCGTGCTGCAGGGGCCATTGCGCAGCGTCACGACAAGCGACCCGCATGACCCAGTCGCCTAATAGCTCGATAAGGCCAATTTCCTCGGCGATCGGAATGAACTCCATTGGCGACACCAAACCGCGCGTAGGATGCCGCCAACGCAGTAAAGCCTCAAAGCCGACCAAGCCACGATCTGCGAGATTGACCTGAGGCTGATAGTAAACCTCAAACTGATCTGAAACCAGCGCACGACGCAATTCAGCTTGTTGCAGGGCGAGAGCAGCTCGCAGATCCACCTCAAGAGACCGGCGATGAAGAGCACGGGTCTGCATCACCGGATCAAACCGCCTCACCCGGTTTCGTCCGTCATGCTCTGCCTGATGCAGCGCGAGGTCAGCATTGTGAAACAGGGCTGAGACAGTCGTGCCGTCCTCGGGAGCTAAGGCTACACCGACGCTGGCACTCAACGCTAAAGAGTGACCGTGGACTGCAAACGGCCGCCCTAGGTATTCAACGACGCGCTCAGCTGTCTCAAGCGCGGTTCCGCCGTCCGCTAAGAGAACGCCGAAGCCGTCGCCGTCAACCCGAGCCAACATCGCAGCATGCTTTGTCAGACCAAGAAGCCGTTGTGCCACTCGGCAGAGTAGGCCATCCCCGACGTGGGGACCAAATCCGGCGTTTGCGGATTTAAAGCGATCTAGATCGATGAGGATGAGACCCGGTGACGCACGCGCTTCGAACAGCTTGGTAAGTTCTTCCATCAAGTGATGACGCGTGGGCAGGCCTGTCAGTGGATCAGCATCCGCCCTCGGGCCGAGTGCAACGCTTTCGCGTGGATTATGAACACTCATGAGGCCCCCAATGGTGGATGTGACCGCTCGGGTCGACCCAGGGGATAGTGGGCTCGTTCTGTTAACGATTGATAAACAGTGGCGAGACGATGATGCCTAAGTAGCTCGTCAGTGTCCTAGAAGCGTTAGTTGGCGTCTGCTAGCTCGCTTGCGGTGCCATGGCTGTGCAGCTCTGGCAGCGCATCGCGACCAGCCTTGCAGAGATCGTCGATTGTCCCAGCCGCTGCCTTGCGCAGCAGTGCCTTGAGCGTCGCGGATGCGTTCTCGATCGGGTTGAAGTCTGGCGAGTAGGGCGGCAGGTGGCGGAGCGCCGCGCCCCCAGCGCCGATGGTGGCCGCGCGGCAACGTCGGGTCGTTCCTGCTCGCCGGCGATGTGTGCCGCTCGCACACCCACCGTGTGGCCGTGGCGGTGCCGACGCCACAGCGCTTGGCGGCGGCGTTGCGCGAGGCCGCCAGCCAACGCGGCGATCACGCGGGAGCGGAGATCCTGTGAGAGGGTCTGAGACATTCATGCTGGTCTCCTACCCAGCCAGCGTGGTCGATCAAGCTCGCGCCGCATTCGGCAAGGACTTTCGAGTGGGATCGGTCAGATCGTGCTCGAGCTAATCCGAGTGTGAGGTTTTTGGCGGATGCAAATCGAGTAGCGTGACCAGGCCATACAGCGCCTGTTGGAGACCAGATCACCGTTAGGCTATGCGCCGACCTCCGTCGTCTGGGTAACGGAGCAACCAGGTACTAACGGTCTTTGCGGTCCGTCCTGCACCGTGCCCGCCACGACGCGGTTACGACCGAGGGCTTTTGCGTGATACAGTGCCAGGTCCGCCTCTCTGATCAGGTCCGCCGGGAGCTTTGCCGGCAGGCGCAGCGGGTGCGTCGTGGCGACCCCCACGCTGAGGGTTAGCACGCCATGGGGAGACTTGCAGTGCGGGATGGCGAGGCTGGCCACCGCTTCTCGAAGGCGCTGACCGATTAACTCCGCTCCCTGCCGATCCGTGCTCGGCAGGATGACGGCGAACTCCTCTCCGCCGTAGCGGGCGCCGAGGTCCGCCGGGCGAAGCGCTGAGCGGCTGATGCAGTCGGCAACAGAACGCAAGGCGGCGTCTCCCGCCTGGTGGCCATACTCGTCGTTGAAGCCCTTGAAGAAGTCGACGTCGACAATCAGGAGCGACACCTGCCAGTCGTCGCGTTTGCCACGCCGATACTCAGTCTCCAGAGCCTGGTCGAAACGCCGACGATTGGCCAAGCCCGTCAGGCCGTCGGTCTGCGCCATGCCCGCCAGCACGCGAGCGGACTCGGCAAGCCGCGCCTCTGCCGCCGACCTCAAGATCAGCTCACGACGCACCAGCAGGCTGAGCGCCATCGTGACGGCTGACAGCACCAGCAGCGCCACGGTGATAATCATGGTTTTCGCGCGCCAGGCCTGAAAGATGTCGTCGACCGCCACGCCGACGAACACGATGAACGGATAGTCGCCGACATGACGGTAGGCGAACAGACGCCTGACGCCGTCAGTGTAGGCATTGCGCACGAATGAACCGACCTTGGCTCGCCGACTAAGATCGAAGTTGGCGCTTTCGCTCACGTCCATGTCGATGTCTTTGGCGACGAACGGGTAGCGGGCGGCGATGTGGCCGTCGGCACTGACCAGCGATATCGACCCACGTCGCCCGACATAGAGCTCCTGGAAGAGCTCCTGGAAAAAGGACATCTCCATCGTGCCAAGCACTACGCCGTCGAAGCGACCATCCGCCGTCACGATGCGGCGGGTTAAGACGAGCTGACGCTGCCCGGTCAGACGACCGCGGACGGGCCCGCTGATGTAGAGGCCGAGATCGGGCTGGTCACGTTGCGATTTGAAGTAGTCGCGATCGGCGTAGTTGCCCGTCCGCGGGGGCCAGGCACGCGAGTCGAACCTGACGTTGCCGAGTGCATCCAGGACCAAGATCGCGCCGAGATCTTCTGCAGCCGCCGAGCGGTCGAACAGCGCCGCTTGCCGGACCTCGGGCGAGGCCTGCCAAATCCCGGGCTTGGCCAGGTTCTCGATCACGCCCCTGAGCGACAGGTCGTAGATGGCAACGTTGCGGGAGATGTCCCGCTCGAGAGTTGTCGTCAGGTTGGCAGATGACTGCGCTGCGGCATCCCAGGCGTGCTGCCGAGCCTGCATGGCGATGAAGCCGCTCAGGCACAGCATGCCGACGCAGATGACAAGACCGAGCGGCGCGAACCACCAACCCGCGGTCGCCTTCCGACCCGGCGGTATCACCCGCGCCTGCCCGGCGCCTGGCAGCATGCTCAACCCTTCCGTAAACCCGACACCGAGTTTGCCGCAGGTTGGTTAAACAAGTCTTAATCGCCGTCGCCCCAATGGCATGTTCAAGTTGGCTGATCATTCAACCGAGACCCCCAAGCACGCGGCAGTCGACAGCTCGCCGCCGTTTGACCGCGGCGCACGGGCGCCACCCCATCGACGCCATGCCGGAGACCCGAAGGCGGGCGGGCGCGCCTCGTCGATGGCAAGTCGATCAAGCAGATTACCCGGGGGTTCAACCTCGTCCGCACGGTGCGCCGGGTGTTGCGCTCGGGCCAGACGGCATTTGGCTATGCGCGCGGTCCAGCCGCGCCTCAAGCTTGGCGTCTGGACCGCGCAGGTCATCGGCAACCTGCAGGCCGAGAGCGCCGAGAAGCAGGCGCGCTCCATGGGTGGTCCTCAGTCTGAAGCTTCATGTTTCGAGCCTCATAGATAGGCGGAGATCGAAAAGAACACGCCGCGCCCTGCCTGAACCCAGTAAAGCGGCTGACCCTCAAGGGTCGAGGCGGCAAAGCCAGTCAGGCTTTGCCGATCGAGCAGATTTGTTGCGTTCATGCTGATCTTGACGCGACGCTTGAAGGCGGGAAGCACGTAGCCGAGGCTGAAATCCACTTGCGTGTAAGTCTTGATTGGAAACTGGTCGTGCTGGCCGATCACCTGGGTGTCGACGCCGTATTGCGGTCCGACCGCCTTGAAAACGAGGTTGCTGAAAACCTCGTCCTGATCGCGCACGACGTTGCCGTGGTCGTAGAGCAGGGCAGCGGCGGCGGTGCGGCGCGGCGTTTGAGCGAGGTTGTTGCCGTTGCTCGCATACGTACTGTCGTTCAGCGTGCCATTGCCGTAGACGGCAAAGCCGCGGCCAAGACGCACGGTCCCTTCAAGCTCGATGCCTTTGAAGGTCGCGCTTCCGCGGTTTGTGAAGGTTGTAAAGGTGCCGACGGTGTTGCCCACGATAATGTTGTTGAAGTCGACCTGGTAGAGGTCGGCGCCAAGCGTCAGCCAAGGGCGCTGGAAGACGGTGCCGACCTGGTAGCTCCAGCTTGTTGAAGGCTGCACTGAGGCGACATTGGTGGTCGAGAACAGATTGAGCTCGGGCGTGAGGTAACCTTCCGCGGCCTGGGCGAAGATCGACAGATCATGTCGGATGCGCCAATTGCCGGAGAACGCCGGCAGCGGCTTGTTGTAGGCCTGGTGATCATCCGTCGCGACACCGCTCAGCCCGACCGGGCCATTCAACGTGCGCGTGACGGCGCTGTACTTCACGCCACCATCAAGCGTGACGTTGGACAGCGGCTTCCAGGCGAACTCGGCGTAAGGCTGGACTACGGTCAATGTCGATTGGTAGAGCGAGATGTAGGGATTGCCGCCGGGCGTGGTGGTGTAAGCGACGGCGTCGCGGCTGAAATCGACGGTGTAGGTCTTGGTATGGAACACCTGCCCGTCAGCCCAGAAGCCGGTGCGGAACTGGCCGAAGGAGACGTCCTTGGTGATGTTCAGCAGATTGCCGTAATCGCGGAAATCATTCTGGTTTGCAAATCCCGGCACGTCGTTGCTGACGTTCACCGCGGTGCCGCCAACATAAATCGGTTCACCCAGATTGGTGCCGACACCGAGGTTCGACGCAGTGCCGCCCGGGTCTTCACCGTGTCGGTCGCGCTGGTAATAGGCAGTCGTGTAGATCTTGTCGTCTATCGTCCAGCCTGCGCCCAGGTCCGACTTCACACCGAGATACTCGAAGTCGGTGGTGTAATTGTCGCGGTCGTAGTCGTTCGACGTCTGTGATGTCGGATCGCTGTTGAGCGAGTAGTTGCGGCCATGAAGATCGAGGTTTGCCAGCGACGTGCCGTAGGGCGTCTTGGTGTCGGTGTTGTCGGTGTTGACCAGGAGGGTGACGACGGTGCTGCTGCCGACGGGCTGGTCGTATTTGAAGAACAGGTTGCGTCGTTCGGTGCCGAGCCCGGTATCGGCGCCACGCGCCTCCTCGCGCGTGATATCGAGCAACGCGCGGCCATCACCGAGTTGGGCAATGTCACCGGTCTGTCCCTCGACGCCGTAGAACTTGGTGCCGAAAGAGCCAAACGTCGCATACGGATTGACGACCGGGCTCGCCGAGAGGGTTGGCGAGCGCAGGTCGAGGTAGCCGCCGAAGGTTGCTTCACCGACGGCAGACGCCGTTCCCGGTCCGCGATTGACCGTCACCGATCCGAAGTCGCGACCAAGGAAGTAGATGCCGGTCTGTGGCGAGAGGTTGTAGGGAAAGCCCGGTATTTCGATGCCGTCGAACAGGGTCGAGAACTCGATGTATTGCAGGCCGCGGATGCTTTGACCGAAATCCTGTTGCAGGCCGGGGCCGGCGGGATTGATGTTCATCGCCGACGGCGTGAGCGTTACCAGGTCGTCGTAGTCCGCGGTGGGGACTGCAAGCTTCTGTATCGCGTCCGACGAGATCGTGCTCTGCGGCTGCTCCTGGTTAAGCGACGGACGGCTTGGCGCGAACTGCGAGGCGGTGGTCGGCACCACGGGACCGACGGCCTGCGACGAGCTCGCCGCATTGGCGCCATTGACGTCGACATTGCCGAGATCGGTGGCCGTCTGGCCGTTCGCCGGTTTGCCGACCGCGGCCACTGCCAAGCCGGCCAGGACAGCGCCCGTATACAAACTCGCTCTGTTCATCGTCATCGACCATCCAAGACCACTGTATGCCGGTCCGTGCATAAGCTGACGGCAAGCTGACAAAGCGTGACATTCCGAAGATCGACGTGGCTCGTCGTGAATCGACGCCATGAAGTCACAGCGACAGCGACATCTCAGAACCATAAGTTGAAGGAGATGCTGCCTTAGACTACCGGGTTTCAAACGACGGCGGGGTTCCACCAGGCAAGCCGATCACGATAGCAGACCAAGATGTCTGTCGAGCCGCCCCGACTGTCTCGATCCAGACTGTCTCGATGAGAAGGTGCGCCCGGCCGGCGGGTCTCAGTTGTCGTCGGAGGGCGGGTCGAAGTCGACGTGGACGATCAGGTTTAGCGTCTGGTGCGCGAGGCTCTGCGGCGCCGGTGGGTAGGCGGCACTCCGCACCGCCTCGAGCGCCTCCTGGTCCAGCACGGCCATGCCGGCGGAGCTGACGAGCTGGAGCTCGCTTGTGGCTCCGTCGCGCCAGCGAAAGCCCACGCGCGCGTGGCCGGTCACGCCAAGCATCCTGGCGGCGGCCGGATATCGTAGGGCCGCCTGCACAGCGGCGCGCAGGCGGCCCTCGAAGCTGTCCATGGCGGCGCGGCTGGGTGCGGCCGGCGCGGCGCTACTCGGCAGGCTCTCGCCGGCGGCTCTCGTCGAGCTGGGTGCGGCGGCCGCGGTTGCCGGCGCGGTCGATGGGCTCGCCGGCGCCGGGTGCTGCGGCATGCGGGCGTGCGGGCGTGCCGGCAGGTGGCGCGGTGGTGAGATGTCGGCGGCGACGGCGAGCGGCAGGTCGGCAGGCGGAGCGATTGCCGCGGTCGCGGTTGGCGGCGGCGGCGCAGGCGCGGCGAGCAGCGGCAGCGGTGCGGGGGGACTGGCAGGCTTGGGCGGCAGTGGCGTTGACGCCGGCAGCGGCACGGTGACGAGGGTCACCGCAGCCTCGACCGGGTGCTGGACGGGAGCGGTCGTGTGGACGAGGAGCAGCGCGGCGAGGATCGCCGCCTCCGCCGCGACGGCGACCAGCAGTCGCGCGCGCCCGCCCGGATGGGGTCGCGCCGGCCGCGGGCCGACGATAATCGCACGCTGGCTGGGGCGCCCCTCCTGGCTGGCGCGACCCTCGCCCGGTTCGGGCGCCGTCAGGCGGCCATATGGCCGCAGCATCGTCGTCATGCGGCCAGGACGGCGGGGAGGCGCACCCAGATACGGCAGCCACGGCCGACCTCCTCGGCGCTGGCGAAACCGATCGAACCGCCGTGGCTGCGGATCACCTCCGAGACGATCGCGAGCCCGAGCCCGCTGCCGACCGAGTCGGCTCCTACCTTGCGAAAGCGCTCGAAAAGGTGGGGCGCCAGCGCCTCCGGCACGCCGGCGCCTTCGTCCGAGACCTCCAGCAGCGCGCTGGGGACTGGGCGCGTGCCGGCGGCCGGCTCCAATCGGCCGGTGAGCTCGATCCTGCCGACGCCATGCGTCACCGCATTGTCGAGCAGGTTGCGCACCATGTCGCGCAGATCGTCGGCACGGCCCAGCACCGGCAAGCTCTGCGGCAGGTTCACGATCAGCGTCCGGCCGGCGGCCGCGGCCAGCAGGCTGACCGTGGCCGCCGCCTCGCGCGCGGCGCGCGAGAGGTTCACCGGGGCGCAGCCGGGCCAGGTGGACACCGGGCCTGATCGCTCCTTGCGCGCAAGGTCGAGGAGCTGGGCCACGAGCCGGTTCATCTGGGCGAGCTCGTTCTCGACCGCGGCGTCGAGCCGGCCCTCGACGCGGGCGCGCTGCAGCCGCAGGCCGAGTGCTGCGAGCGGCGTGCGAAGCTCGTGCGCGGCGTCGGCGGTGAAGCGCTGCTCGAGTTCGTACGCCGTTGCCAACCGCGACAGGGCGCCGTTGAAGGCCGTGACCAGCGGACGAACCTCGCTCGGCAGACCGAGGCTCGATATCCGCGCCTCCGGGTTGGCCGGGCCGACCGCCGCCGCCTCGGCGGAGGCGCGACGCAGCGGGGCAAGGCTCCAGCCGCTGACCAGCCAGATCAGCAGCAGCATCGCCAGGCTGAAGGTGACGAGCACCGTCACGTCCTGGTAGGGCTCGCGGAGCAGGCGCTCCAGACCGCCGAGGCGCATGCGGGAGAGCAGCGCGGCGACGTCGAGTTCGTCGAGGGCGGCGGCGATGGCCGTGCCGGCGATGAACACTGCGGCCATCGCCGCCATCAGCCGACCGCGCAGGCTGTCCGGCCGGCGGCCCAGGAGCGTCATCGGGCCAACTCGGTCAGCCGGCAGCCAATGCCGCGCGCGCTCTGTACCGTTGCGGTCGCCGCGGCGAGCGACAGCTTGCGGCGCAAGCGCGAGATCACCGCCTCGAGCGCATTCGAGCTGCCGCGCTCGCCGAAGCCATACATCCGTTCCTCCAGCGCGTCTTTGACGACGATGGCGGGTGCGGCGCGTATCAGCACCTCCAGCAGCGCGGCTTCGAGGCGGGTGAGCTCCAGCCAGGCGACCGCGCCGTCGGCAGCGGTGACCGTCGCCTCGCGGCTCGCCGGGTCGAAGGTAAGGTTGCCGAGGCGATGGACCGGCGGCAGACGCGAGCCTGGCCGGCGCATGATCGCGCGCAATCTGGCGTCAAGCTCCGCCAGGGCGAACGGCTTGACGATGTAGTCGTCCGCGCCGGCATCGAGGCCGCGCACGCGATCGTGCACCGCGTCGCGCGCGGTCAGGATCAACGCCGGCGCGGCCGGGGTCGCCGCCTCGCGCAGCCGGCAGAGCAGGTCCAAGCCGTCCATGTCCGGCAGGCCGAGGTCGAGGATCATCGCGTCGTAGTGGCAGGATCGCCCGGCAGCCAGGGCCTCGTCGGCGCGCCCGAAGCCGTCCACGACGAAGCCGCGTTCGGCCAGATGATCGGCGATCATCGCCCGCATCCCCGCATGGTCCTCGACCAGCAGCACCCTCATGCCCGCTCCTCAGGCGCAGTTTGCAGGAAACCTCGCTGACGCCGGACTGACAACGCATGGCTGCCGGCTGACACGAGACTTTCACGGTTTGCCGGCCGGGCACGTCAGTCCAGTGTCAGCGTGCGGGCGTAGGAGCACCGCAGGCCCGACGCGTTCACTCGATTGCGCCGAGCGCCCTGGAGTTTCCCCGTGATCGCATCCTTGCGTCAGTATCCGCTCGCCGGCCTGTTCACCCTGGCACTCGGCCCGTTGATCGCGCCCCTGGTCGGCGGCGTGCTCGCGCCGTCAGTGGCGCAGGCTGCCGATACGCAGACACGAACCGTGGGGCCGCAGAAGAACGGCTCGATCGTCGCCTCCGACAACCAGCTGCTGACGCCGGCCGGCATCACCGTCCAGCTCGGCTCGCCGATCGTCGCCAAGGCCGTTGCGGTGAACCCGAACCGCCGGACGAAGAGCGGCGCCGTGCTCACCGTCACCGGCAAGGCGCCGATCATCGTCTTCAACACCGCGACCGGCGCAGTGCTGCAGCAATTCATCCCCGGCACGGTGAGCGGCACCACCTTCACCCAGAACGCCGAGGGCTCGTTCACCGGCATCACCTACTCGGCCGACGGCTCCAAGCTGCTGTTCAGCCAGGACGGCACCTCGACCTCCTACACCTCGCCCGGCTTCGTCGCGGTCGCCAATGTCGATCCCTACACCGGCCTGCTGACGCCCTCCGAGAGCATCGCGCTGCCTCCGCCGCCGGCCAACCCGAACCTCTACAATCCATACTCGGCGAACTCCGCCGGCCTCGCCGTGCTCGACAACTCGATCGGTTTGGTGGCGCTGAACGCCCTCAACACGGTGGGCGTGCTCGACCTCGACAATGGCACGCTGAAGAGCCAGATCCCGGTCGGCAATGCGCCGAACCACGTGGTGATCCACGGCAATTTCGCCTATGTCAGCAACGAGGGCGGCCGCCCGGCGACGCCGAAGGACTTCACCAACCTCTCGGACGGCACGCCGATCGTCGTCGACCCGGTGGACGCCTACGCCACCACCGGCACCGTTTCGGTGATCAACATCCGGACCGGCAAGCTGGTCAAGACGATCGAGGTCGGCCTGCACCCGGTGGGCATGGCGGTCTCGGGCAACATGCTTTACGTCGCCAATTCCTATAGCGACACGATCTCGGTGATTGACACCGACCTCAAGCAGGTGGTGCAGACCATCGACGTCGGCGTGCCGATCAAGGGTGGCGCGTTCGGCGCCGGCGCCAACGACGTCGCGATCGCCGGCACCCGGGCCTATGTCACGCTCGGCCAGTCCAACGCGGTCGCGGTGATCGACCTTACCAACGACAGCTCCAACCCGGTGTTGGGCTACATCCCGACGCTGTATTTCCCAACTACGATCAAATACGATGCCGGGCAGAAGAAGTTGGTGGTGTCCGACGACAAGGGGCTCGGCGCGCAGGGTTCGGTGGGCACCACGCATGGCGTCTCGGCCTTCAACACCCACCAGGAGACCGGCACCGTCAGCCTGATCCCCGAGCCGACGGCGGCCGAGCTTGCCGCCTACACCAGGCAGGTTATCTCGAACAATCGTTGGGACAGCGCCAACGTCAAGGTCGGCCCGCAATACGCCGACCCCGGCGCCAAGCCGGTGGCCATCCCGCTGCACATCGGCGAGCCGTCGCTGATCAAGCACGTGTTCCTGATCATCAAGGAGAACCGCACCTACGATCAGATGCTGGGCGACGTGCCGCAGGGCAACGGCGACCCCTCGCTCGCCGTGTTCGCCGCCAACGTGCCGAACCAGCATGCGCTGGTGCAGCGCTTCCCGCTGCTCGACAACGTCTACGCGCCGAGCCGGCAATCGGCCGACGGCCACCCCTGGATCGTCGAGAGCGGCTCGTTCTACTCCAACGACATCCTCTCGCCGGACTGGATCCGCTCTTATCCCGGCGGCAACAGCAACGACGCGCTGACCTACACGCAGCGCGGCTTCCTGTGGTCGGGCGCCGAGAAGATGGGTCTCAACGTCAAGATGTATGGCGAGTGGAGCGGCGGCTACGTGATCGCGCCCAAGCCGGGCAGCACCGCCGGCTATAGCTGGGCCGATTTCTACAACACCTCGCTCTACAAGGAGAGCGGTGGCCGCGCCGGCGCCAACATCGTCCCCGACGACAGCGACACCGAGCATGCGGCGATCCCGTCGGTTATTCGCATCCTCGACAAGCACTATCCGTCGTTCAACCTCGGCATCCCCGACCAGTATCGGATGGACTACTACCTGCCGATCCTCGCCGCGCAGGACGCGGCGAACAAGGTGCCGAACTTCACCATCCTGTGGCTGCCGGACGACCACACCAACGGCACCACCACCGGCGACCCGCTGCCGAACAACTACGAGGCCGACAACGACCTCGCCCTCGGCCGCCTGGTGGAGGCGATCAGCAATACCAAGACCTGGGGCAGCACCGCCGTCTTCGTCGAGGAGGATGACAGCCAGGACGGGGTGGACCATGTCGACGGCCATCGCCAGCCGGTCTACGTGATCAGCCCCTACACCGTGCCGCCGCAGAGCCCGGGCGTGGGCCAGGTGATCAACACCACCTACACCCAGGAAAACATCAACCGCACGATCGAGAACATCCTGGGCCTGGCGCCGCTGACCCAGTTCGACCTCACCGCGACGCCGATGTTCAACGTCTTCCAGAACACCGCCGACCTCACGCCGTTCGTGCACGTGCCGGCGAGCACGCCGCTCAACATCGGGCCTGGCGGCACGGTTATCCCAGGCACTGGCCCGGCCAACTACACGATGCGCATGACGCCGATGGAAAAGGCCTGGAACGTCGCCTCCAACATGATGACGCGCGGCAAGGAGGGGCACGCGGACTCGGTGGACGAGACCTTCCTCAACCACGACATCTGGTATTCGGCGACAAATTGGACGCGACCGTATCCGGGCGAGGCCAAGGTGGAATGGCCGGCTAAGTTCGTTCGTGCGGCGCAGCACAAGGCGCCGACGCACGATGACGATTAAGCCCAGGGGCTACCGCCCCTGGACACCAGCCTCAAGTGATGCGGGTCTGGGGGCGCCGCCCCCAGCGGAGTCCAGAGGCAGAGCCTCTGGCCTTCCTACAGCGTCACCGAGAAGTTAAAGAATATGCTCCGACTAGCGTTGACGAAGTAGAGCGGCAAGGAGCCAGAGGTGCTGGCGGACGTGCCGTTAAAAAAGATGATGCTGTGGTCGTTAAGCAGGTTGTTCACCTGCACGCCGAGGCGCATCCGTCGCTGCTTCATGATCGGCAACACGTAGCCGAGGCTGGCATCCACCGTGTTGTAGGACTTGACCGGATACTGGTCCGGCTGTCCCACCGTGTTCGTGTCGAGGCCATATTGCGGGCCGACGTTTTTGGCGATCAGGAGGCCATAGAGCTCGTCGGTGTCGCGCAGCAGGCTGGCCCTGTCGTAGATCAGGCCGGCGGCGCCCGTCCGTCGCGGCGTCTGTTCGAGGTTGTTGCCGTTGCTGTCATACGAGCTGTCGTTCAGCGAGCCGTTGACGTAGAGCGAGACGCCGCGGCCGAGCCGCGCCGTCGCTTCGACCTCGACGCCCTGGTAGACGGCGCCGCCATTGTTGCGGAACAGCGTGGTGTCACCGACGGTCTCGCTGCTGATGAAGTTATCGAGCGTGATGTAGTAGAGGTCGGCATTGGCGTTCAGCCAGGCTCGGTTGAACACGGTGCCGACCTGGTAGTTGGTCGTCGTCTCCGGCAGCACCGAGCTCAGCGACGTCGTGTAAAATATGTTGAGCGCCGGGGCCAGGAAGCCGCGCGCGACCTGCGCGTAGACGGACAGGTCGCGTCGCAACTGATAGTTGACCGACAGCGCCGGCAACGGCTTGTTATAGGTCGCGTTGAAGCTGGCCGGCAGCCCGGTCGTACGGTTCACCTGCGCGTCGAGCGAGCGGGTGAACGAGCTGTACTTGATGCCTGGAATGATTGTCAGCCCCGGCAGCGGCGTCCAGACGTCCTCGATGTAGGGCTGCACGGCGAGGAAAGTGTCCGAGAACTCGTAGCTGTAGGGTGAGCTCGACGCCTTGGTCTGGTAAACCTCGCCGTCACGCGACAGGTCGATATGCGTGCGGTAGACCGAGTTGCCGTCGCGCTCGACCCAGAACCCGGCCTGCAACTTGCCGTAAGAGGTCTGGTAGCTCAGGCGGGTGATGTCGCCGAAGGCGCGGTAGTCATTGTGCACGCCGAGGCCGGGCACGTCGCCGGTCACGTTGACGGGCTTGCCGCTGATCAGCACGTCGCCGGAGAGGTTCGGGCTCAGCCCGGTCGGGTCCGTCGCCTCGGTGCCGCGATGGTAGAAGCCTGAGGTGTAGGTCCGGTTGTCCAGCACCAGCCCGTCGCCGAAATCATGTTGGATGCGGACGTAGCCGAGGTCGGTCGTGTAGTTGTCCCGATTGTAGCCGGCGAAGGCGCCGCTGTCGGGATTGCTGTTGAGCGCGTAATTGTCGCCGTAGAGGGCCATTGAGCTCAGCGGCGTGCCGTAGGGCGTCTTGTTGTTGCTGTTGTTGACGACCTCGACGACGGTGACGAGCGTGTTGGCGCCGACCGGCTGGTCCCAGCGGATAAATCCGTTGCGCCGTTCGGTCGAGGTGTCGGTCAGCGAGCCGCGCGCCTCCTCGCGCGACAGGTCGATGTAGCCGCGGCCGCCGGCAAGGCCCGGTTGCGCGCCGGTCTCGAGGTCGATGCCGAACAGCTTGGTGCCGAAGCTGCCGAAGGTGCCGTAAGGATTGATTGCGACGGTGCTCGACGGCGTGCGCGAGTTGATCGAGATGGTGCCGCCAAAAGTTGCAAGCCCGATCGTGGACGCGGTGCCCGGGCCACGGTCGACGGTGATGCTGCCGATGTCGTGCGGCATGAAGTAGGCGGCGGTCTGCGGCGAGTAGTTCGACGGGCTGTTCGGGATTTCGATGCCGTCGAAATCATTGTCGATCTGGGTGTACTGGAAACCGCGGATGCTCTGGCCGAAATTCTGCTGCAGGCCGACGCCGACCGGGTCGACGTCCATCGCGCTCGGCGTCAGGCGCACGACGTCGTTGAAGTTCTCGGTGGGGATCACGTTGTTTTCGATAAACCGGTTGGAGACCGTGTCCGTCGGCTGCAGCGCGTTGGCGGGCACCGCGGAGGGCGCGACGGAGAGGGCGGAGACGGGTGCTGCCGTCGTCGGCTGGTTCGCGTTGCTGGAGGCGCTGGTTTGAACCGAACCGAGATCAAGCGTCTGTGCCGCCGCGGGTGGCACCGGACCGCCGAGCGTCACGATCGCAGCAGAGAGCGAGCACCAGCCGAAGGAGAGTGTTTTCTGTCGCATGCCGCCCTGACGCGCCGTTCAAATGGAGGCGCAGCACTATCGGCTCCAGCGCAGCGAGTCAGATGACGTTATGGCGGCGCTGCACTCCTGCAACAGGCGCATCCGCGAGTTCGGTCACTCCAGCCGGTCCGGCCGCGTGGACGGTCGACAGGGGACCGACAGGCACGTATGGAACGCAGGGAGCCTCCGGCTCGCTCGTCCAGCACCGGCAGGTATGTAGGATGCGACCGACCGTGCGCCTGGAGCCTGTGACGCACGCGCTGCTGGTCACCGCCTCGCGGCTCGTGGGGGAGGGGCGACCCCTCGAGGCGATCGAGCCGCTTCGTCAGGCCGTCGCGAGCGACCCGGGCAATGCCGCCATTCACCACGACCTTGGCTTCGTCTACCTGCAAATCGCCCGGCCAGCCGACGCCGCGACCGCCTTCGAGGCCGCGCTTGTCGCCGATCCATGCTTTGCGTTGGCGTACCTGCGCCTGGGCATGGCGCGTCAGGCGCTCGGCGACGACGCGGCGGCCTTGCAAGCCTATCATCATGCGACCGCGCTGCAGCCGTCGTTCGCCGAGGCATGGCATCGCGCTGGCGCCATGCTCGAGAGCCATGGCCGCCAGGCGGAGGCGACCGCTGCATTTCACGCCGCCGCCGATGCCGCGCCGCTGACGAGCCTCGGTCGGCTGTCCCGGGCACGTGCCAGCCTTGCGGAGGGCCGGGACGCGGAGGCCGAGCAGGTGCTGCAGCAGGCGCTGGCCTTGGCGCCGGACTACGTTCCCGCCATCGACCTGCTCGGCACGGTTCACGCCGAGGCTGGTCGCCTCGACGAGGCGCGGGCCTGCTACGAGCGCTCCACGGCCGCCTCGCCGCACTGGGCCGGCAGCTTCTACGACCTGGTGCGGTGCCGTCGAATCACGCCGGACGATGCGCCCCTTCTGGCCCGGATGCACGCCGCGCTCGAGGTTCCAGGTCAGCCGCCGGAGCTTTGCCAGAAGGTCCATCTCGCACTGGGCAAGGCGGCCGACGATCTGGGCGACCCTGGTGAAGCGATGCGACACTTCGACGCGGCTGACACGCAGCGCAACCGTCTCGCCAAGGTCGACGTCGCCGCCATCGAGGCGCGCGTGGACCGGATGATCGCCGGTTTCACGGCCGAGCGCCTGGCGGGGACGGCGGTGCGCGCCGACCAGTCGCCGATCTTCATCGTCGGGCTGCCGCGCTCCGGCACCACACTGGTCGAGCAAATCCTGTCGTCTCACCCGGACGTCCACGCCGGCGGCGAGCTGGGGTTCTGGACCGGACACGGCGCTCGCTGGGAGCGGCTTTGCGGCGACGCGTCCCGCTTTCTTGCCGATGCTGCCGACGAGTATTCCAAGCTGCTGCGCAACCTCTCGCCGACCGCCGCGCGCGTCACCGACAAGATGCCACTCAACGTGTTCTGGGTCGGCCTCGTGCGGCTCTGCCTTCCCGGCAGCACGATCGTTCTGGTGCGCCGCGAGCCGGTCGCCACCGCGTTGTCGATCCACCGCACCTACTTCAACCCGCATGTGGCGCTGCCGACCGGCGGCGCCGCCCTCGTTGCAACGATCCGCGCCGTTGAGCTGCTCATCGAGCATTGGCGAACCGTGCTCCCGAGCCAAGGTGTTGTCGAAGTTCGTTACGAAAACCTTGTCGGTGATCCCACAACAGCGATACGCACCTTAGTCGCCGGCTGCGGTCTCCCGTGGCATGAGGCCTGCCTGCGGCCGCAGGATAACACTCGCATCGTCAAGACGCCCAGCAAGTGGCAGGTCCGCCAGCCAATCAGCCGCCACTCGACAGAGTCCTGGCGGCGCTACGAGCCTTGGCTTGGATCACTCTCCGCCCTGGTGACGCCGCATGATACTGGCGTGTCAGGATAGAGGTCGATCCTGGAAGGCGAGGCCTTGCTCGGCCAGCGCGGCGCAGCGAGGCATTGCGTAACGTGCGCGGTGCTTATCGCTTTACCGATCAGGCAAGGTCGCAAATCCTGGCGGTTACCGAGGCCGTTTCAAACGCTTGCTCGCGCAGTCCGGGCGCTCTCGCCGTCATGGTTTGTTATCGCATGACCGAGTTCATCCCGCTCAGTTCGGGCGACGATGACCGCTTGGTGAGCGCGGCGGCTGCGCCGGGCAGGGTAGGCGCGTGCTGTTGACCTCGCACGCGCTCACGGCGGCGCTCACGGCGGGGGCTGCGTCCCTGGTGGAGTGCATAGAGGCGCTGACCATGGTGATGGCGGTCGGCACCACTCGCGGCTGGCGAACCGCTCTCGCTGGGGCGACCTTCGGCCTCATCGTCTTGGCCACCCTTCTGGCAGCGGCCGGTCCAGCGTTGCTTGAGCTGCCGCTGGCGCTCGCCCGATTGTCGCTGGGCACGTTGCTCGTTCTGTTCGGCACACGCTGGTTGCGCAAGGCGACCCGTCGCGGTGCCGGGCTCATGCCGCGCCGCGACGAGGGTGCGGCATTCCGACGTTATCGTCAGCGCCTCGGCACGCTCTCACGCCTGCCAACGCGATTGGATGCGCCGGGGCTGGCGGCGGCTTTCCAGGCCACCGCCATCGAAGGGCTTGAAGTGGTCTTCATTGTGGCCGCGGTCGGCGCTGGTGGGTCGGGACTGCTGATGCCGGCATGTGCAGGCGCCGCGGTCGCGTTCGGCCTTGTTTGCACTGCTGGTGCCGTGTTGCACCGGCCGATAACCCGCATCCCCGAGAACGCGCTCAAATGGCTGGTCGGCGCCATGCTCTCCGGCTTCGGCACATTTTGGGTGGGTGAGGGGGCCGGATTGTCCTGGCCTGGTGGCGACCTGTCGATCCTGCCGCTCGGGCTATCAGTGACACGGCGCGAGGCGAACAACGGTACGCCGAAGTGCGCGATCTTTGTCCGTGTCTCCCGTAATGCTGCTGTGCGGTTGCGCGTCGGCCGTGCGTATTGGCTCGACTCAGAAATGCCGGCCTACTCAATGGCGATCTCGATTGCGATCCCGCCAGCACCAGCCATCATTGCCCTCCGGGCGATGGGAGCCTGCCGTTAGCAGCGGGGCGTCGAGGGCCGCCTCGTGCCGGCCTGCCTCCGTGACCAACACCAGCCGGTGCAGCGACAGTCCAATGCTGGAGGCGGTCGCCACAAGGATGGCCGAGCAGGACATGGCGGCCGCGACCCCGCGCCGGCCGATCGGCCTGCGTTTGTCTCGGACGCGCTTCCGGCTACCTGCCCAGCCGATTGCGCTCGTCGCGGTGCTTGGACTGTTTGGTGCTGATGGCAGGCCTGAGCGAAATGTTCGGAGCAGCGCGGCGGACGCTGGAGCCAACTGCCTCGACGCCGGCCGCAGGCCCGGCAATAACTTGCGCCTGAGCACGGGCCATTTCATTGGCGCGGAGAGCGAGACCAATCCGAGGTCATACCTCATGCACCGCTTCGGCTTACCGACATATTCAAAGTCGGCCGGATAACGTTCTTCGCCGTTTGCAGCACGGCATACACGCCACCATCACACCGAACAAAGTGACGCCCCTCACAACCTAGAGCAGGTGATCTCAGACCATTGCAACCGTCAGTCCATCTGTGCACAACAACGTGAGAGGAGATATTTGGAGGATTACGAAACCGGACGCAGCCCTTATCGTGCGCTCGTTGCGGAACCAAGGCGTCTGGGAGTTCACTCATTCAGAACCATCAAGTTGACAAGAAGTCCTGACGGGATCTGTGTTGGATCCAACCTTCATCCTCTCCATTCTGGCCCGCGATGACGCAATTCGTATGTCAGTCCGCCCAAGACTACGCAGCCTGGACGGCATGCCCCGCCGTGCTCTCCGTCTCGCCTGTTTGGAGAACACGCGTCGAGGTCTGTCATGTCGATCCTGTCCGTGTTGGTCGACATGCTTGTGTCAAGAAGCCAGATATGGAACGTGAGCGTTCTGTTGCGACGACTTGGATTGCGCGGTGGCCTGGGTCCACGCCGCTCGGACTCGGGTGTTCCGAATGACCGGCGCCAGCGTCGCGCCTGCGATCGACATCGTGGGATCCTATTTCCCGGCATGGATGCTCTGTGTCCTGATCGGGGTTGCGATTTCGGTGCTGGTTCGGCAGATTTTCGTGATTGTCGGCTTTGAGACAGCACTGCCGCTTGCTCCGCTCACTCATCTCGGCATCGCGATTGCGGCGACGCTGGCTGCGTGGCTCGTCTGGTTTGCTGACTAGGACACGCGGATGCGCAGAGGGCTCGGCGTTCTCGTAAGCCTGTGCGTGCTGTTGGCGCTCGCCGTGCTTATCATCCTCACGATCGACCGACTCGAGCGCCGGCCGCGCACCAATGACGGCTATCTCGCCGCCGACATTGTCCATATGGCGCCCGATGTGAGCGGACGCATCGTTCAGCTCGCGGTCGAGAACAACCGCTTCGTTCGTCGGGGCGATGTGCTTTTCAAGATTGATGCCGAACCCTTCCTCTATCGCAAGCAAGCCGCGGATGCGAAGCTGAAGGGGCTGCAGGCGGAGTTCGTCATCGACACGAACCAGGTGGCCGCGCAAGGCAGCAAGGCGTCGGCGGCCTCGACCTCGACGCAGGCGGCGGAAGCCGAACTGGCCCTCGCGCAGACGACGCTCCTCCGTCTCGCCCCGCTCGGCGCGCGCGGCTTCGTGACGGCCGAGCAGGTGGACGAGGCCCGCACCTCTGTGCGCAAAGCGCAGGCCGCGCTCATCTCCTCGCGCGAGCAGGCGCAATCGGCCCGCCAGGCGGTCTCGAGCACCGCACCGCTCGAGCAGGAGATCGCCGGCGCGCGGGCCGACCTCGCGACCGCCGAGCGCGACCTTCGCCTGACGGTGGTCCGCGCGCCGTGCGACGGCCAGATTACCTCGCTCGACACCGCCGTCGGCGAATACGCCACGACCGGCAAGCCGCTGTTCACCATCATCGACACCGAACGTTGGTACGCGATCGGCAATTTCCGCGAGACCAACCTCGCCGGCCTGCGGGCGGGACAGCGGGCGGTCGTCTACGTGCTTGGCTGGCATGCGGCCCTGCCCGGGCACGTTGACGGCGTCGGCGGCGGCGTCGTGCCCGATGAGGGGTCCAGCGTGGGCGGCCTCCCCGACGTGCCCCGTTCGCTCGAATGGGTGCGGATCGCGCAGCGCTTCCCGGTGCGCGTCCTGCTCGAGGTACCGCCGCCCGCGCTGATGCATATCGGGGCCACGGCCTCGATCCTGATCGAACGTTGAGCGCGTCCGCCCCTCGACAGCTGCGACCGCCACGCATCGACGACGGCGGCCCCGGCACGCCGTGGCAGACCCTGCTTAACATGCTCGAACCCTCGCCGGGACGGCTCCGGCGGACCCTGCTGGTGTTGCCGCCGATGTTCGTGGCACTGGCGATCTTCGAGACCTTCCGCGTCCCCGAGCCGGCGCTCGGCGTCTTCATCGTGCTGTTCGCCGCTCGCGAGGACGCCGCCTCGACGGCGACGAGCAGCGTCGTCTTCGCGGTGGGGCTCACCTTCGGCAGCCTGATCGCGATCATGGTGCTGGCGGCCAGCCTGTCGCAGCCGGCGCTACGGATCCCGCTGATGGCGGCGCTCACCTTCGCCACGATGTTCATGTCACGCGCCTCGCCGCTCGGCATGCCGATCTTCCTCGTCGGCTTCTTCGCGGTGCTGGTGATGACGCTCGCCGATAGCATGCAGAGCCTGGCACTCGCGCCGACGGGGGTGAGCAACGCGGAGGGCACCAGCGCGCCCGCGCTCGCGAGCCTGCCGCCCGAGGAGGTCCTGTTGCACGACGCGCTCTGGCTGGGAGCCGTTGCGGCAATCGCCGCCCTGTCGCTGCTGGTGGCTAACCGGATTGCGGGGCGCGATCCGGCGCTGCTGCTCCGCGCGGCGCTTGCACGACGGCTTGATGCGGCCGTTGCGTTCTGCCACGGCGAGGCTGGAGCTGCGGCCGCGCTGGTGGCGGTCGGCCGCGAGGGCACGGCGCCGCTACTCAAGCTCGCGACGCTGGCCGAGAAGACGCACCATCTCCGCGCCCGGCACGAGGCGGATGAGCGACTCGTGCGCGCGCTTAACCGGCTGGTGCTGCTGCTCGTCGCCTGGGACGAGGCCGGGGACGGTGCGGAGTCACGGGCCGCGATCGCACCGCTCGCACCCCTGTGCGCGGCGTTGGCACGACGCATCCGCGAGGGCGCGGCGGGACAGCCGCTGTTCGAGCCGCCGACCGAGGGGTCCTGCGACGAGGGGGAGCTGCCGGGTGCTTTGCCCGCGCTCGCGGCCGAGCTGCGCACGACGCTTGAGGCGGCGCGTCGCGCCGATGAGGACCGGCTCGCCGCCCGCGCCCCGCGGCATGCCGCCGCGCAGGCCGCCTCGGCCTTTTTGCTGCCTGACGCCTTTTCGCCCGACAACATCCGGTTCGCGCTGAAGGTGACGCTCGCCGTGATGATCGCCTACACCGTCGAGCATGGGCTTGATTGGCCCGGCATCTCGACCTGCGTGATCACCTGCTTCTTCGTCGCCCTCGGCACGGTGGGCGAGAGCCTTCACAAGATGACGCTGCGACTGGGCGGCTGCGTGGTGGGGGCGATCCTCGGCCTTGGCAGCATCGTCTGGCTGATGCCATCGATGGTCGCGTTCAGCCAGATCGCCGTGCTGGTGCTCGCGGCGGGCGGCCTGTCCGCCTGGATCGCCAACGGCAGCCCGCGCATCGCCTATGCGGGGCTGCAGCTCATGCTGGCCTTCGTGCTGACCACCCTGCAGGGCTACGGGCCGACGCTTGACATGCAGACCGCGCGCGACCGGGTGGTCGGCGTCATCGTCGGCAACGTCCTGACCACGCTCTGCCTGGTGCTGATCTGGCCGGTGCGCGTGGGCGATGCGGTGCGCCGCGACATGGCAGCGGCGCTCACCACGCTCGGCGCCATGATGGCGCTGGAGCTTGACGACGTCGCCC
Organism: Acetobacteraceae bacterium; assembly: GCA_965198995.1. Taxonomy (GTDB): domain Bacteria; phylum Pseudomonadota; class Alphaproteobacteria; order Acetobacterales; family Acetobacteraceae; genus CAXMMR01. The sequence goes on along the minus strand of CBDAQG010000002.1, from coordinate 2,908,144 downwards.
CCGCCGAGCGGCGCACCCGTGAGCAGGCGCTGCGCGACCAGTTCGCGGGTGCGATATCGCATGCGGGTGCGACGGTGCCGGATGACCGCTTCGAGCATCCCTCGACATCGCGGGACGTGATCGGCCACGAGGCGGTGGCGCGGCTGGCGCGGCTGGTGGTGCCGGTGTCGGTGATCGTGACCGACGATGCGCGGTCAGAGGCGCGCCCGCAGGTGTTGGACACGGTGCGCGTGGCGATCGACGCGCATCATCGGGCGATGTCGGAGTGGTTCGAGCGCGCCGCCCAGTGGGTGCGCACCGGCGCGGGCGGCGGCGCAGCACTTCGGACGGCACTCCCCACCCCACCCGATCCCGGGCCCATGACGGGGCGCCCCCTGGTCGCCCGCGCCTCGCTCTACGTGATGCTGCACCGCGACCTCGAGGCCTTCCTGGACGCGGCGCTGCCGGCGTCCAGTGGGGCTAATCCGGAGCCGTCGGCAGCAGGAGCGACGCTTGCCCTGGCATGAGCGTTGCTGCCGCGTGGCGGCGATCTGCCTTCTGCTCGCGGGCGGGTGCAACGACACGCGCGACCTGGCCCCGGCCAGCGCCTCCTCGCCCTGGCAGACGGAAGTCGCCACCGACAAAGGAAGCGTGCGGACCGGCGCGGTTCCGGGCCGTTACGACTTCCCGACCGACCGGGCATTACCCCGGCCCGATCCGCACCCGCAGATCGATCCCCGCCACGCCTACTCGCTGGTCGAGCTGATCGACATCGCGCAGGCGAACAACAAGCAGACGCGGATCGCCTGGGAACAGGCGCGCCAGGCGGCGATCGGGGTTGGGATCAGCCGGGCGGCGTTCCTGCCCGAGATCACGCTGAGCGCGCTTGCCGGCTACCGGCGCGAGACCGAACAGCTTCCGACCAACCTCGTCTCGAGCGGTTACGTCACCGCCAATGCGGTGGCCGCGTTCCCATCACTGACCATCAGCTACCTGCTGGTTGATTTCGGCGCCCGCCGCGCCGCCTCGCGTGCCGCCGAGCAAACGTCGTTTGCGGCGAATGTCGCCTTCACGGCGGCTCACCAGGTGGTGATCCTCCAGGTCTCGCGCGCCTTTTTCAGCTTGCAGGCGGCGGCGGCGACGCTGGCGGCGGCGGAGGTGGCGCTGGGTAACGCCAGGCTGCTGTCGGAGGACGCGCGGGCGCAGCTCGGCCACGGGGAGGGCACCGTGACCGACGTCGAGGACGCGAACCGCGGCGTGGCGCAGGCCCGCTACGACATCGCGGCGGCCACGGCCGCCTGCACCACCGCACGCGACACGCTGCTGGGTGTGCTCGGCGTGCCGCCGCAGGCGGTGCTGCAGGTCGAGCGGCTCGACGACACGCCGGTGCCGCCCGGCTTCGGGGCAACGCTCGACGACCTGATGCACGAGGCGCTGCAGCAGCGCCCCGACCTGCTGGCCGACCTCGCCAAGCTCAGGGCGACGGAGGCACGCATCGATCTGGCCCGGAGCGCGCTGCTCCCAACCGTAACCCTGAGCGCCAAGGGCAGCGGCGATGTCGGCGAGATCTCCACCGACCAGGGACCGGAGCGGAGCTTCGTGGTGCCCGAGGCGGGCGTCTATCTCGACTTCCACTGGACTCTTTACCAGGGCGGCCTGCGGGCAAACAGGATCCGCTTCGCGCAGTCGGCGGCGGCGGAAGCGCGCGACCAGCTCGAGCAGGCAGAGGACGACGCCATGCGCGAGGTCGCAATCGCCTACGCCCAGCTCGATGCCGACATTCAGGAATACGCCGCCGCCAAGGCGCTGCACGACGCGTCGGCACTAAGTTTTCGCTCACGGGCGGACGCATTCGGTCACGGCGTCGGCACGCTGACGGACGCCAACAGCGCAGCGACCGCGCTGGACCGGGCGGATGCGACGCTCGTGCGCGCACATGCGCAGGTGCTGACGTCGGCGGCCGGGCTCGCCTTCGCGACCGGAGGGCTCGCGGCGGCGATGCCCTGAGCCGGGCCGGTGTCCTATAGGCGCAGAGAGGCGGGACCGAGCCGGGCCACCGCACCGCGCCAAAACCAGGTGCCGGAACCAGGTGCCGGAAGCGACAGCTCCTTCGTGGAAAGGTCTGACTATGAGACGATCCGTCGAGACGACCATCGGACTGGTCACTCCCTTCATCGCCTTCATGGAATACGAGATATTGAACTTGACGGAGGTGTTTTCGAGAACGTGCCTCGTCAGCCTGTTCTTCCTGACCGTCGGCCTCGCGTCGCTGTTCTTCATACCGATACGGCTCATCAACTATGGGCCGCGTCAGGAAATCCCGCGAACCATGCTGTTGCTGTTCATCGCCGGCACCATCGCGCTCGTCATTGTCTCGTTCGGCGGCCTCTACGAGTATTGCGGCGTGCGCGGCGGGTTCGCCAATAGGTTGAGCGGGAGCGCATACCTCTACTTCTCGGCGGTCACGTTCACCACGACAGGCTATGGTGACATCGTACCGTTGCATTTTGCCCGGCTGGTCGCCGCTTGCGAGGCGATTACCGGATACGTCGCGCTCGGTCTGGCCATTTCGAGCATTCCGAACATCTTTCGTCGGCCGCCGGGGCGGCCGGAGCCGATGGGCAGCGAACGGCGGCTGGAGTAACCTGAGGTGCGTTTCCGTCTGATCGAAAAGGCGGCCTCGACCGCCAGGCCGGGTATGTACGGCCGGTGATACTGGCTGGAATGATGGGCTCGGAGGGCCGCCGCCGCGACTGGCACTTCTCTCTGACCATCCATGCTGCGTTCACCAGGTCGCGCGATCTCGACGCTCCCATGCGCTTCAGCCTGTGACACCGCATAGAAGGCGGATTGCCCGGATGTTCGGCAATCCGCCCGTTGCCAGAGTGCGAGTGCAGGTAAGGACCTTGGCCGATGGGCGTCGGTGCCTGACTTGCGAGGACGCTAGAGCTCGACCCAGATCAGCTTGGCGTGCTGCGGACCACCTGGCGGTGGCGAGGCGGTGCCGCCGTCACAGATGACGTACGCCGCTTTGCCGTAATCCCCGGAGCGTCGGCTCCAGGCAGCACTCGAGGGCCCGATCAGCGCTTCGGTGAACGGGGCGCCGGCAACGCTCTGGGTGAAGCCGCTGTTCTCACCCGGTTCCATCGACACACGGTCGATGGTGTTCTGCCTGTGGGTGGCTAAATAGAGCACGCCGGCATCCTCGTCGATGCAGAAATCGTCGAACATTCGCCCCGCGACGACCAGTTCCGGCGGGCCGTCCGGATCTTGCGTGTCGGGGGCGACCGGCACCCGCATCAGCAGTTTCTTGGCGGTCGCGGTGTAGTAGAGATGATGGGTTCGAGCGGCATACCGCACCGCGTTCACACCGGGCTGTTCCGGCTTCAGCTTGCCCGGGTAATACCCCATGCTCTCGTGCTCGAGCCAGACGCGAGCGCGGATCTCGCGGCCGCCACTCTGCACGTCGACGCGCCAGATCAGGCTCGCGAAGCAGTCCGCCACCAGGGCGACGCCCGGCGCGAGCAGGCACATGCCATTCAATCCGCGCACGTTGTCCGGAAACTGGAACACCAGTTCGGGTTCGGTTGGCGAGCCGGGCTGCCAGTCGCGCAGGTCGAGCCTGTAGAGGAACGATTCGTGGGTGGTATACAGATTGGATGTGCAGATGAGGAAGACGTCTGGTTCGATCTCGATGATGCCCGTGGGCAATTGCTCGAAGCTGTGCAGACGGACCGGCTCCACGGTGCCCGTTCCAGACCACGGCGGAACGTAGGACAGCTCCTTGGTGGTGACGCAGGTCACCAGAACGGAGTTGTCGTGGCGGACGACGAGGTTCTCGAGGAAGGATTTCGGCGGGAACACGGCAACCGTCGTGAGCTTCGCCTGACGCAGCCCGCTGTCCTGGTCCGTGCCCGAGGGCGTCCAAGGTCCTGCGGCTGGCGCCGGGATCTCGAAGCCCGACAGCAAGCCGCAGACGAGCTGGTAGATGCCGGCCAGGATGGTGATGTCCACCAAGCCCTGCGCCCCGAACATGGCCTCGGCGGTGCGGTAAAGCTCCGCGTCGACGCGACGCTCGGCCGCGAGCTCGCGCGCAAACCGGCCGGCGACTTTCTCCTGCTCGCTGAGTTCCTCGGGTAAGCTGCCGGCCACCAGGCCGCGGATGACGTCGTCCGGTAGGCCGGCTTTGCGCCCGACGGCGGCGTGCGCATAAAGCTCATAGTCGGCACGCCAGACGGCGCCGACGGCGAGAATAACGACCTGCCGCACCCGCTCGCTGAGCGTGGTGTTGGCCTGCTCTGCGTCCTGCAGGTCCAGGAAGGCGGGTGCGATGCCGGGGCTCAGCATGATCGGATTGAACGGCCCGATCAGCCGGCCATCATCCGTTCTGGCCTGGAAGCCGGACTGATCGGCCCAGCGTATCATCGTGGCGAGCATGCGGTCATACACCGCCCTCTGGCCGTCGCTGAGTGAAGTCGGGTCGAGCAGCGGCAGGCGCCCGCCCAAATGTGTTGAGCTCATGGCTGTCATCTCGTTCACTGGTCCAGTCCGACCGCGCTCGAAGGAACGTCGAAGGCGTTCAGCGTGAGCGACACCCCGGTGAACCAGCCGAGCAGCATGGTCACGTCCACGATGCCCGCATCGCCCAGCAGCGCTTTGGCGCGGCGATAGAGGCCCTTCGCGATCACCCGCGGCGCGACGAGGGCCGAGGCCAGCTCGTAAACCACCTGCTGGCGTGCGTCGTCGAAGCTGGTGGGCAGCCCGGCTATCATTGCCTCGACCTTCTCCGGTGCCAGGCCGCCTTTCTCCTCGCCGATCATCTCGTGCTCGTAGTTGGAGTAGGCCGCCAGCCAGCGTGCGTTCACCAGGTTCGTGGCGATCTCGATTTCGGCCTTCGTCAGCGTTGATCGCGTCTGGTAATAGGCGCCAATCGGCACGATCGTGCGCGACAAGGCTGGGTTGGCCAGCCAGATCTTGTGCGGACCGGGCACCTGGCCGCGCAACTCCACGGTGTAGTCGTAGGCGTCCTTCATGTCGGTCGGCATCTCACCAACCGGGACTTCGTCGTAACGTCCGAACGTGCCAAAGTCTGATGATTGCGTCATGGTGTCCTCCTTCGATGCCAGCAAGCTGGGGATGATCGCCCGGCATAACTTTCGGGAAACGGACAGCGGTTTCGATTTCTTGGCGTGCTGTCGAGCCGATCACCGGAAGCGACGTCAGGATCGGCGTGCCTGCCGCCATGCCCGAGGACTGAACCCCGTCGTGGCGCGGAAACTCGTCGCGAAGTGGCTCGGTTGCTCGAAACCGCAGCGCATGCCGATCAAGGTGACCGGCATGTCGGTCTGCTCGAGCAACGCGCGCGCCCGCTCGACCCGCAGGCCGACCAAATAGCGATGCGGCGGCTGACCCGTGGCGCCACGGAAGGCCCGCACGAACTGGGAGGGGCTCAACCCGCTCGTCTCGGCAAGGCGGCTGAGTGGGAGGTCCTCATCCAGGCTGGATCGCATCTGCTCGATGACGCGCTGCAGGCGCGGTGCCGACAGGCTTTGCGGCGGGTCCGGCGGCACAGCAGCCAGATTGGAGTGGAAGCGCAGCAGATGGACGCCAAGGGCTTGCGTCAGGCTCTGCACCATGAGCGCTGTGCCAGTTCCCGGCCGCTCCGCCTCCACCAGCAGCAGCCGCACCAGCCGCTCGGCGGTTTCGTCCGGCGAGCCCAGGCGTGGGACGAGCTCCACCTCGTCCGCATCCGCGCCATAAAGCTCCTGGGCAAGACGATGGAGAAATTCCGGTGCGAAATAGAGGAGGGCCACGTCCGGCCGACCATGCAGGATACGGCGGATCGGCTGGCCCGCCGGTGTGAGCGTGACCTGTCCGGGGCCTGTCCAACGCCGCTCGATCCTCCCTTGCCGAGCCTCCTCTACCAGCACTGGTCCGGCGAGGTGAGCCACCAGGAGGGCGTGCTGCAGGCCCGGAATGTCGATGGTGCCAGGTGGATGACGATAGCGCTGGAGGATGACGCCGTGCGGCTCGATCGCGGGGCTGGTCAAAACGGGCTTGCTCGGAAGCTGATCAATGACAATGTCAGGCGTGAGGAGACCGGACCCACCGGCTGGATTGCCGAGACGCTCCATCACTCTTCCTCCCCGCTGGGCCGGGCGTGCTGGACTCTCATAAGGGTCTATCCAGACAGGCGGCTTAGAACGGCCACGGAAAACATCTGCAGGCTGACCCGTGCTCAAGTTCGTAACGCCCTGCGCGAATTGAGTTCCGCGCCAGGAGCATTGAAGAATGAGCGGCTTTGGCCGCCATTAGACGCAATAGGTCAGGCGACCGTATTGGCGGAAGTGGTAGATGGTGAGTTCGCGAAGTTCCTGGTGAAATCAGCGGCCGCGCGAAAGGGCTTCGCCCTCTACAGCCTTGCGAGCGTGGACGCTGATCAAGTGTTTCGCCGTCGACGCACGCTAAGTCTAGAGGACGCTGCATTCCGTGCGCCTCGCAACGTTCGTGCGCGTCGCCGTACATCAGCGCGCACTCGGTAGGAGGAGCGGGCACGTGCGCCGGTGATGGCGGCCCTGTGCGTCGCCTTTGGCGGCTGATTGCGGCTTGGCCGAATGAAGCATCGCCCGAGAAAGCTGAGGCCGCCGGTTGCCCCTCGTCACTGGACACGATGGCGCAGCGTCTCGTGGGCTGGGCCCGGACGAGACTGGAAGGACAGGGCATGATGCGGGCTCCTGAAGCCATGTTGCGGAGACGTGACGGAGAGGTCTCACTCTGCGCAACTGTTCGGCTGCCTTCGCTCTGATCTGAGCGTCCGCAATACCTTGGTCTTCGGGGCGGACCATCCCGCGCTCGCGACCTGATATCTTGTGCAGGGAACAGGGAGTTTCTCTCAGCAGCGAAGATCGAGAACGATCCTGAAAACCTGCTAAAATTCTGTGTGCGGGTAGGAATACTCCCCGCCGTCTACGTTTCGCAAAATCTGTTATCAAGCATGACTGACTAAGCTATCGCTGAAGTTTGTAGAGAACCGTCAGGCTGCCAGTGAACGGGTGGAGTCGTACTCGGCCCGCGCGGTCTCGATCTCCTCACGCCTGGCACTGGCCCACTGCGCCAGCATCGCCAGCGGCTCGGTCAGTGAGCACCCAAGCGTGGTAAGCTCGTAGTCCACACGAAGCGGGACTGTCGCGTAGGGCGTCCGCCGGACCAGACCGTCACGCTCAAGCCCGCGCAGCGTCAGGGTCAGCATGCGGTGGGAGATGCCGGGTATGGCGCGCATCAGCGCGGGCGTTGGCCACATCTTCCTGCTGTCCGCCACCGGCACGCGCGAGGAAGCGGAGCCGGCGATGGGTGCGGCCTACTGGGCCGGCGAGCACCAACTGCTTCGTAGCGCCGCCAATCGCTGGACGATCCTGCGCATGAGTTTCTTCGCCGAGACCTTCGTGCAGATGTCGCAGCCGCGGTACAGATGGGCGTGATGGTCGGCCTGCCCGACACCCGGATGTCGCTCGTCTCGCGCGCCGACGTCGCCGCAGGGCTGGCCGGCGCCTTGGCCGGCGAGGATCACGCAGGGGCCATCTACGCCCTGACCGGGCCGCCTCGCTCTCCGGGGCGAAGCGAGCCGCGGCACTCGGCGGCACCTCCGGCAAGCATTTGCCGTTCGAAGTCGTCAGCGAGGATCGGCTCCGGACCATGCTCGCCCAGGGTGGGCTGCCGCCACCGATGGCTGACATGATGGTCGGCATGCTGGCGCATCAGGCCAGCGGCGCCTACGACATCGTCACCGGCGACATCGAGATGCTGTCGAGCCACGCTCCGAAGTCCTTTGGCGACGTGCTTGCTGCGGGTGCGGCGTGAGCGCCAGGGGCGCACCCCGGGAGGACGAGGCCGCTGACGGTCTGCCGGGGTTCGCGCACCACTACGCGGAGGTCAACGGCACCCGGCTGCACTACGTGTCCGGCGGGCAGAGGCCGGCGGTCGTGCTACTACATGGCTGGCCCTACACCTGGGCGGAGTGGCGCAAGCTGATGCCGCTGCTGGCAGAGGCCGGGCGCACCGTGATCGCGCCGGACCTGCGTGGCCTCGGCGACTCGGCAAGGGCGGAGTCCGCTACGAGAAGAGCAACGTCGCCGAGGACGCGCGGCAGGTCGTGCAGTCGCTCGGCTGAGCCAGCATCGACCTGGTCGGCACCGACATCGGCACCTTTGTCGCCTACGCCTACGCGCAGCGCCATCCCGGCGAGGTTTGCCGCCTGGTGCTGGCGGAGTCGCTCATCCCCGGCTTTGGGCTGAAGGAACTGATGAACCCGGCGACAGGAGGATACTGGCATTTCGGCGTCCACATGCAGGTGGACCTGGCCACGATGCTGACGGAGGGACGCGAAGACGCCTATCTTCTGCCCGTCATGACAATGATGTCTGCTTCCCCCAATGCTGCTGACACCGCACGGGAGGCAGACAATGCCGCACGCGTCGTCTCGATCAAGCCGGAGAGTGCTTCCAGATAGCGGCTGGCCACGCCCTTGGCGCCTCGGGCTCGCGTGCGGTTGCGACGAGCCGGTCGCCGCGGGTGAGCATCGCGTCGGTGAGTTGCTTGCCGAAGCCGCTTGAGCAGCCGGTGATGAGCTAAGTCTTGGCCATGGATGTCGCCTCTTCAAATCGGACCCGCGAGACTCTGCGCAGGCTTCGCATCGGTGAACTGGTCGATGTCCGCCATCACGCGCGGCGTCTCAGGCGAGGCGAGCGCGGCCCGCATCGCCGCCTCATCGCGGAAGCGGCACTCACAGATGGCGATCGTTCCTGTGCCCAGATCGGCGGGCCAGAAGGCGGCGCAGCTTTCCAGCCCGAGCGGACCCCAGCTCGCCATCACCAACGGAAGGTGCTTGCGCACGTAGTAGTCGCGGTCGAAGCGCGTGCCCGCGTCTCCGGGATAGGTCACGTAAATCGTCGTCATCGGTCGAATACCTCCTCGTTCGGCACGTTGAACGCGTTCAGCATGGTAACGATCCAAAGCACCAGCTCGTAGAGCGCATCCTGACCAGTTCGGTCGCGCTAGGCGGCGTTAGCATGCGCAGACGGCAGTCCCGCCCAGGAGCGACGACGCGATGACGTCGCGCCGTGTCCGTGCTGTTCGTCCGCGGGCTGCTCATTTGCCGTATCTGAGTGTGTAGTCGGCCATGATCGACCAGTCCTTCTCGCCCAACCCCGCATCCACCGCTTCGCCCAGGCGTCCTTGCACGGCATCAAGCATGGGAAGGCGGCGTCCTGCGTCCGTGGCGGCTGCAGTGGCCAAACGCAGGTCCTTCAATCCCAGCTTTGCCTTAAATCCCGGCTCGTAGCTCTCCTTGGCGATGTTGGCGCTGTAGCTCTCATAGGCGCGGCCGCCGAACAGCGTGCCCAGGATCAGCTCGAAAAAAGCCGCGCGGGGCAAGCCGTTCGCCTCCGTCAGCACCGCCGCCTCGGCCATGCCCTCGATCGCCATGCTGATCATCATGTTGGCGGCGATCTTGGCGGCGTTAGCCTGGGCGGGCTCCTCGCCCATGTCCCAGACCTTCTTGCTCAGCACATCGAGCAATGGGCGCACGGTCTCGACCGCCTGGCGCCTGCCAGCCGCGAGAATGTTCAGCTCGCCCTTGGCGGCCACGTCAGGCCGGCCGAGAACGGGCGCCGAGACGTAGCCGATCCCGGCTTTTTCGTGCGCCGCGGCGAGTTCGCCGGCGAAGGCGACCGAGATGGTTGAGGTCACGACGTGGACCAGGCCGGGCTGGGCCTTGCCCAACACGCCGGGCTCCAGCAGCACCGCGCGGATCGCCGGGTCGTCGGACAGCATGGTGAAAACCGCCTCGGCAGCAAACGCCTCCGCCGGATCGGACACCATCTCCACACCGTCGATCCCAGGATCGCCGGAGCGGTTCCACGCGCGGACCTTGTGGTCCGCCTTGGCCAGGTTGCGCGCCATGGCGCTGCCCATGGCCCCGAGACCGATAAAGCCGACATCCATCATTCGTCTCCTTGGGTGGGTGTCTTGCCGGCGTGGCGCTCCAGCCAGACGAGCACCGGCGCCAGCGCTGAGTCCGAGTTCTGTTCGTAGATCAGCCCATGTCCGTTACCGTTCACGCCGTGCTCCGGCGCGTCCATGTCCTCGGACGCGGCGCCCTCGCGCTCGCCCGCTCATCGGACATTCAGACATGGCCGCGCCGGACCATGCGCGCGCGGGGATGGCGGCCCAGTACGAGCGGGTGCCGTTCCATGCGTCCTGACGGATCATTGGGCGGCCCTGACTGTTTTGCGGTAGGCGGGCACGTTCCAGTAGAATGGCCGGAACTCGACGATATGCGCGCCGCGCACGCGCACGACCTGCGCCATCGGCAGGTCCAACGTCTCGCCCGACAGGCGGGCGCGGGTGACGAGGCGGCAGGTGATGACCACCGTATCGCCCTCAACCAAGAACCGCCGATCGGCGACCTCGAGCTGATCAAACGCGGCACTCATCTGGCGCGCCCAGTCCTCGTAGCCCGCGTGCCCATGGAAGTCGCCGCCCCAGGGCAGGTCAGGCGACTGGTGCAGCACCACGTCCGGGGCCAGCGTTGCGGCTACGGCCGTGAAGTTGGCGCCAGCCGCCGCACCGCCCGCGCTCATATAGTCGGCCTCGGCACCGTAGAACCGCTTGATGACCTTGATGGGGTCACTCACCGGACCACCCCTTCCGAGCGGTCGCGCCGCAGCGTCTCGAACACCACCATCCTCCGCGGGGCGCGCGGCAGACCGGGCAGTTTCGCCTCGTAATCGGTCCGATACGGCCGCTTGATCGGCACGGCGAAGCAGTCGTCGCGGTCGCGCCAGGTCTCATAGCGCATGAACAGGGCGAGATCGTCCGCCGACCGGTGCAGGAGCGTGTTCACGAAGTTGGTTTCGTGACGCATGTCGTCGCTCACCGCGTTCGCCAGGGCGAGGTCATCATCCTCGCGCCCGGGCTTGATGGGAACGGTGACGAGCGGGACGAACTGGTCGGCCCCAGCAAGGCCGCTCACAGCACGACCTCGCCACCGTCAGGGTCGGCGCGGAACATCGCCTGGCCACCGGCGCGGAAGGTGGCAGCGGTGCCGAAGGTGTCCTCCAGGAACTGCATGTAGGTCACTCGCCCGCCGGCGACCCGGGCCAGGATTGCGAAGGGCGAGGTCACGGCCTTGCCGAGCGTGGTCGAGCGATAGGTGAAGCGACCGAACAGGGCCACCTTGTCCGCGCCCTCGATCACGTCCTCGACCTCGAAGCCCTCGTTCGCCCAGTAACGGCCGACGCGCATATAGGTGCCGACGACCGCCTCGGGGCCGCCCTGGCTGGTGCCTGCCCAGGGCATCAGCTTCTTGAGATCAGGGTTGTCGTAGCTGAGCGAGACGTAGGTCGCGTCAGGCGCCACCAGCTCCTTCATGGCATCGAGGTCGGTGGGGTTGTCGAGGATGGCGCGGACCACCTCGGCGGGTGTTCTCGGCATTGCTGACGCTCCTAGGGTCGAATTATGGACTAGTCATGCCATATATCTTGGTTAAGCCCCAGGTCAAGGCCGGGAGGTCTGGACGCCGAGGAGTTGCCATGCAGATGTGCGGCGCGTTTGAGATCGCCGAGTGGACACTCGTTGAGCCGCGCCAATCCGAGGTGCTGGTGCGCGTGGTCGCCACCGGCATCTGCCAAACCGAGCTGCATGTTCGCGACCCGCACTACCCCGGGCCACTGCCCGCCGTGCTCGGCCACGCAGGTGCGGGTGTGGTCGAGCGCGTGGGCGCAGGCGTCCGCGGCCTCGTGTCGGGCGTGCTAGACGATCTTATGCACGTCGCCTTCGTCGCGGCAGCGCCGACCCGCAGGCCCGCAGACACCTGAGCGCCAAGAAGGATGCTCGCACGATGGAGGTTCGATGGCCCGTACCGGCCGACCGCGCAAGTTCGACAGGGATGACGCCCTCGCCGCCGCGATGGTATTGTTCTGGAAGCACGGCTTCGAGGGCACCTCGCTTGAACGGCTGCGTGAGACCATGGGCCGCCTCTCGTCCGCGAGCTTCTACGCCGCCTTCACCTCCAAGGAGGCGCTGTACCGTGAGGTTCTCGCGCGCTATCTTGGAACCCATGGGCGCGTGCTCGAAGCCCTGCGCGATGCCAACTTGACACCGCGCGAACGGATTGAGCAGGCGCTGCGCCGGTCGGTACGGATGCAGACCGATGCGTCGCATCCGTCCGGCTGCATGATCACGCTGTCAGCCACGATTGGCTCCGCCGAACTCGACGGGTTGAGGGTGCTCACCGCTACCGAGCGCGCGGCCAACCGTGATGCCCTCGGCGCGTGTGTTCGTGCGGGCATCGAGATCGGCGAGCTGCGGCTCGATGCGGACGCGGCCGGCTTGGTCGCGTTGTTTGAAGGACTGCTCGTCGGCTTCTCGATCCAGGCGGTGGACCAGGTTCCCGCAAGCGCCCTGGATGGGGCGATCACTGGCGCCCTGACCGCCTGGGACAGCGCCCGTCGTTCGCCGGCACATCAAGCCTCGATGTGATCCCTACTGGACGCCTCGCCTTTGTGCTTACTGCGGCGGCTGTGACCACCTCCATGCTGCCGGTGATACGAACTCGCGTTTCAAGGCCGCCGCGCCTGATGGCGTTCCGGCCGCGCCATGGCCAACTCACTCGCGCGTCGCCGCTCGGCGCGTCAGGCTGTCTTGTGGTAGGCGTGATCACCGGCGCGCTGGCAGCCAGTTCGATTTGTGATGCGCTCGCCTGCACGCCTATCGGATGGTTGACTGAACGGCTAGATCGATTACGGCTGGTGCTCTGGGTTTGCGAGCCGAAATCGCGATCCGCCTGTCATGCTCGCAGCGACGTTATCGCCGGTTGAAGTCAACCTGACCATGGGTACTTTCGGCTCGCGCGTTACCAACGCTGCGGCCATTGCGGCATCGCCGATGCGCAGCTGATCAAAATGCAGTCGCCGGTGCAGATGGCCAGCGAGGTATCGCCTGTGCTCGGTCTCGGCTGTTGGAGCAGCGGAGGGAGCAAACCTCTTTAAGTCCTCTCTAGAAAGGAGCTGTTTGCTTCCTGCAAGTCAGCCACAGCACTGAGTTGTTTCACTACTTCATCATCGCCAGCAACGCCGTACGCTCCTCGCGCACCGCCTCTGGCTCCTGCACCGCCTGGACGTCGAACGCCTTCAGCTCTTCAGGCACATACCAATGTAACTTATCCTCGTGATAGGCGCGCCAGACGGTCTCTGCGACCTCGGCCGGTTGCACCAGGCGCCACATGCCGTCTGGCGGCGCCATGTTGCGCATTGTGTCCGAGAGGATAGGCGTGTTGATCAAGCCAGGCAAAAGATCTGAAGCACGAACGCCAAAGCGCTTGAACTCGATCGACAGCGCCTCCGTCAGGCCGCGCACGGCGTGCTTGGTGGCGGAATATACGGCAATGCCGGCAGTGCCGAAGATAGAGGACGACGACGAATTAATCAGGCACAGCGAGCCCGGGGTGGCACGCAGCAACGGCACGGCCGCGCGCGTGCCGATCATCACGCCAAGGAAGTTGACGCTCACGACCTTCATGATGTCGACCCAAGCCATCTCGTCAAACAAACCGCCAATGGCGATGCCAGCGTTACAGAACATCAGGTCCAGCGTGCCGCCAGTCGCCTGCCCGAATTCGGCGATGGCGGTTGCAAAAGCCTGCGGGTCGGTCACATCTAAGGTGGCGAACAGGCCGTTCTGCACGCCGATCTCCGCCTTGAGGCTCTCCAGGCCTGCAACGTTCAAGTCATAAGCGCCAACGAACCAGCCGCGAGACGCGAAGAGCTTGGCGGTGGCCAGCCCCATGCCACTGGCGGCACCGGTTACGAAGATGGATTTGCGGCCGATTGACTGGCTCATAGCGCAGATGCGTCCCTCGTCTCACGGACAGGCTTGCCATCGAGTTCAAGGCCGGCAAAATCGCCGCCCTCGCGCCACTTGGTCAGCAACTCGATAAACGCGACCGGACCAGGGCCATAGGGGAAGCTCTTAGCCACGGCTTGCGACATGCCTCGTCCCTCGTTGTTGTAATAACCGGGCGTGCAGGCCTCCAGGAACTGGCGGCGGCCTTCGCCCATCTTCAGGATGGTCTGCACCCATTCCTGCTCGGCTGCCTCGCTCGTCTCGACCGTGCGTATGCCGTGCTGCACACTGTAGCCCACAATGTGAGCAATATGCTTGGCCTGCTCGCTAAGCATATGCGGGAAGTTCGGCGACATGCCTGATTGCGCTTGGCTAATAACGAAGCAGTTAGGAAAGCGCCGGCTGTGCATGCCGTGCAGCGTGGCCAAGCCAGCGGACCATTTCTGGGTGAGCGAGACGCCGTCTACGCCGTGCATCTCGAAGCCGGAGCGCTTGGAGTAATCCGAGCTGACTTCGAAGCCGGTGGCGAAGATCAGGCAGTCTAGCTCGTACTCCCTCCCGGCGACGACGACGCCGTTCTCCGAAATGCGCTCCACACCGCGGCCGGCGGTATCGACCAACGTGACGTTCGGCCGGTTGAACATGTCGAGGTACTCGTCGTGGAAGCAGGGGCGCTTGCAGAACAGGCTGAACCAGGGCTTCAGCGCCTCGGCGGTGGCGGGCTCGTGCACCAGGCTGTCCATGCGGGCGCGTATCTCGACCATCTTCTCCGCGTCGGCCTCCGCCAGCATGGTCATGAAGTCGGCGCGACCGGGGTCCGTAGCCACCTTCTCGCGCACCTTGCGGGCCAACGAGGTCCAGCCGTCGGCGACCTCGTCCGGCTGCTGCAGATGGCCGGCCATCTGCTCGGTGAAGTTCGCCATCCGATGCGCCTGCCAGCCCGGCTGCAGGCTGGCCGCCCAATCCGGGTCGGTGGGCGCGTTGTTGCGTGCGTCCACGGATGACGGCGTGCGCTGGAAGACGTAGAGGTGCTTGGCCGAACGGGCGAGCGGCGGCACGCACTGGATCGCCGTGGCTCCGGTGCCGATGATGCCGACGCGCTTGTCCGCCAGCCCGGTCATCGGCTCGGTGGCGCTGCCGCCGGTATATGCGTAGTCCCACCGGCTGGTGTGGAAGTTATGGCCGCGGAAGCTGCCCAGGCCGGGGATCGCCGCGAGCTTCGGCTTGTTCAGCGGCCCAGTGGCCAACACGACAAAGCGCGCGCGGATATGGTCGCCGCGGTCGGTGCGCACCTGCCAAACGGTCGCATCAACGTCCCAGTCGAGCGAGGTTACCTGGGTGGAGAAAAGCGCATCCTCGTAAAGGCCGAAATGGATGGCAATGCGGCGGCAGTGTTCGCGTATCTCCGGCGCCTTGCTGTAGCGCTCCTTGGGCATGTAGCCGGTTTCTTCGAGCAGCGGAAAGTAGATGTAGGACTCAATGTCGCAGGCTGCACCCGGATAACGGTTCCAATACCAGGTGCCGCCCACGTCGCCCCCGGCCTCCACAATGCGAATGCGGCCCGCCCCGGCTTCGCGAAGGCGAGCGGCAGCGAGCAGGCCGCCGAAGCCGCCGCCGACCACGAGGACGTCCACGCTGTCCACCACGGGCGAGCGCTCGATCATTGCGGTATAGGGATCAGAGAGAAGGTGGGAAAAGCCCTCCTTCATGTCCTGGTATTTGCGATCATCCAGGTTTTCCGCGCGTCGCTCACGCTCAACCCGGTAGCGGTCGCGAAGAGTTTCAAGGAGAGTGGTTTCGGACATCGTATTGTGCCTTAGGCCGATAGGTGGTTGTTAGTTGACATAAGTTCGTGTCAGATGCAAACTCCTTCTTGCCCAGGGTCGAGCGGGCGTTTTTACCGCCAGGGTCAGCGGCTAGTTCAAGCAGCGTAAGATTAGCTAAACCGTTTATTCCGTCTCGGAAGAAGATTTCGCCTCTTAGGACATCGAGAGTGGAACAAACGGCAAGGCGTTATGGCGACAGAACGGCGGATGAACGCCGGGCAGAGCGGCGTGTCCAATTAATGCAGGCAGCGTTCAGCATTTATGGCGCCACGGGATTTAAGACGGCAAGCGTAAGAGCGGTCTGTATGAAAGCGGGCCTGACCGAGCGCTACTTCTATGAGTCATTCATCAACGGTGAGGACCTGCTGAAGCAATGCTTTTTGGCGGTGAACCGGGTGTTGATCGTACGCATGCGCGAGGCGGCCGTCGAGGATGGGCGCCCGCCGGTGGAACGCATACGGTCGGCGTTGTTAGTGTATTTTCAGCAAATTAAGAATAATCCTGCCAGCGCACGCGTCTTCCTGATTGAGATGGCGAGCGTGAGTGAGGCGACAGAGGCGCTGATTTCACAGAGCCTGGATGAATTCGGGGCACTGCTGATGGACGTATTTGGCAATACTTGCCCGCTGTCCTCGCTGCTGCTACGTGGCGTAATTGGAGGCGGCTTGCACATCGCGCGGGCCTGGGTCGGCACAGGATATGCGGAGAGCGTAGACAGCGTGGCTGACGCGGCCCTGCAACTTTACTCGCTTATGGCGCCGGCAATACCGCCAAACTCGGCTACGATCGATGCAAATTGCAACTAAAAAGACGAGCGAACAAGCTCAGCGCAACCTTCAAGTGGTCATTTTAGGGAGAAACGCATGTCCATTCTCGAGAGCACGCCTGAGGCATTAGCGGCAGCGCCAGCGAGCGATGAGGCCGCTATTGCAAAGTTGCAGGTGGCGTTTGCAGCACAACGTGCTGCTTTTCACAACGATCGTGAGCCTAGCCTCGATGAGCGACGTGCCCGCATCGGCAAGCTGGTCGGCATGCTGGCAAGCAATCGCGAGCGCATCAGCGCCGCACTAAGCCACGATTTCGGCGCCCACCCAGTGCCCGCCTCCGACCTGATCGAGGTGCTCGGTCCGATGGCTAGGGTGCAGTTTGTCATGGAGCGGCTGGAGGACTGGATGCGTCCAGTCGCGCGCGAGACTGACCCCGCGTTCCTGGGCACCGCTCAGGCCTATGTGCAAAGCCAGCCGAAGGGCGTCATTGGCAACATCGTGCCTTGGAACTTCCCGTTCGACCTTTCGGTCGGACCGATGGTCGAGATGCTGGCAGCTGGCAACCGAGTGATTGTGAAGCCTTCGGAGTACACTCCGGCCTCGGCTGAGCTGTTGCGCAAGATGGTGGAACAGACCTTTGATCCGACGCTGGTCTACGTCGCGGTCGGCGGCCTGGAACTCGCTCGCGCGTTTGCCGACTTGCCGTGGGACCATCTTCTCTACACCGGCAGCCCGAACGTTGGTCGACAGATTATGCAGGCGGCGGCGCGCAATCTTACACCGGTGACGCTGGAGCTGGGTGGCAAGTGCCCGGCGGTGATGACGCCGGGCTCCGTCAACGCGATGAACGTTAGCTCGGTGATCGGCACAAAGATCGTCAAGAACGGGCAAATGTGCGTCACCGTGGACTACTGCCTGGTGCCGCGCGGCGAGATGCAAGACTTTGTTCAATTATCGCAAGAGTTCATGCAGCAGGCGGCGCCCGACTACTCGCGTGGCGACGACTGCACGGGCATCATCTCGTTGCGCCACATGGACCGCATCGGCGGTATGCTGCAGGAGGCACGCGACCGGCAATGCCAGGTTGTCGAACTCGAGGCGAACGGCCAAACCGACCGCGAGACACGACGCATGCCGCTGTCCTTGGTTGTTGATCCGGCCGGCGACTTGGCCATCATGAAGGAGGAGATCTTCGGCCCGATCTTGCCGGTCGTTCCTTACGACGATTTGGACGGTGCGATTGCGATGATCAACGCGGGCGAAAAGCCGCTCGGGCTCTACGTGTTCGGCGAGCCGGCCAGCACCGATCGTGTACTGGCGCAGACGAGCTCGGGCGGCGCGGCGGTCAACACCTGCGCCATGCAAGCGGCGCTACCTTCGCTCGGCTTTGGCGGCGTCGGGATGAGCGGCATGGGGCGTCACCACGGACTCGATGGATTTCGCGAGTTCTCCAACCAACGCGGCGTGGTGGTGCGCGGCACCGGCGACAACATCGACGCGTTCTATGCGCCTTACGCCAAGGCTGCCGCGATCGTCGGTTCGATCCTGGGATAACGCAGTCTGGTAGCTCAGGCCTGAAGATCTGCTCTCGACTTCTTTCTTTGGAGACGCGACCAAATGGCCCAGCCTTTTGCGACTGCCGCCGCGGCACCTGAGCGTGGAGGCGCGGATCGCGTCGCCATGCCAGCACAGCGCCGAGTGCCGTTGGTCACCAAGCTGTTTTACGGCGTCGGCTCGCTGGCCTACGGCATCAAGGACAATGGTTTCTCGACGCTGCTGCTGCTGTTCTATAACCAGGTGGTCGGGCTGCCCGCGGGCCTGGTCGGGGTGGCGATCTTCACCGCCCTGGTGCTCGACGCGTTCATCGACCCGGTGATCGGCCATCTGTCGGACCACTGCCGCTCGCGCTGGGGCCGACGCCACCCGTTCATGTATGCCTCGGCAGTGCCGGTCGGAGTGCTCTATTTACTGTTGTGGAACCCGCCGACCGGCGCCTCGCATCTCGTCATTCTGGTCTACCTGGTCGCGGTGGCGATCCTCGTTCGCAGCGCCATCTCCTGCTACGAGGTGCCGTCTAGCGCGCTCACACCCGAGCTCACCAGCGACTACCATGAACGTACTTCTATCCTTGGCTACCGCTACCTGTTCGGCTGGCTCGGCGGCGTCGGCATGTTGCTCGTTGCCTTTGCCATCTTCCTGGCGCCGACGCCGAGCTTTCCGGTCGGCCAGCTTAACCCGGCCGGCTACCGGCACTACGCGATTTGCGCCGCCGTGCTGATGACGGGTGCGATCCTGCTGTCGGCGATTGGCACTCACCGTGAGATCGGCCGTCTGCCCAAGGCGTCGCCGACACGTACCAGCTTGGGCGGCACGCTACGCGGTGTGCGCACCGCATTCGGCAACCGTGCCTTCCGGATCCTGTTGGTCTCAGGGATGTTCAGCAATGCCAATCTCGGTTTGATCTTCGCGCTGACTACCTACTTCAACACGTTTCTCTGGGGCTTCAGCTCGGGTGCGCTGGCGATCTTTACACTGTGCATCCTGCTCGGCGTGGCCTTTGCGTTCGCCTTTGTCACCATTGCGTCCAGACGGTGGGGCAAGCGACTGGTCGCCGTTTGGTCCTCAATCGGCTACTTGGTGCTGGCGTCGGCGCCGCTGTTGCTGCGGGTGGCCGGCGGGTTCCCGGCCAACGGGACACCGGCCTTGCTGCCGGTGCTGATGGTCTTCTTCGTGCTGACTATCACCTTCGGCGTTGGTGGCACCATTCTGGGTAGCTCGATGATATCGGATGTTGTCGAAGACTCTCAGGCGCGCACCGGACAGCGCCAAGAGGGTGTTTTCTTCGCTGGCTCGTTCTTTATGCAGAAATGCGTCACTGGCGTCGGCCTGTTGCTGTCCGGCGCCATCCTCAGCGCCGTGCATTTCCCCGCTGCCGCTACACCAGGCACGGTGCCCAGCATTGTTCTGACCCACCTGGTCGTCACGTTCTGCGGCTTGACCGCTTTGCTCGGGCTGGCGGCTGCCGTCGTGATGGCGCGCTACCCGCTCGGCGAGGACGACCACCGACAGCGCCTAGCCCAAATAGCCGAAGCCGCCCGCCACGCTGCGCCACTGCCGGGCAGCGAGGCCGAGATGATATCGACGATCGACTAGGATCAACCACTTGCGCGAGGTCTAATGAGGTTTGCTGTCACTGAACTAATTGAACCGTCGGCTGTCCCGTTGCCGTGTGGCTACAGTTGAAGCTTTACGCTGCACATGATGCGGCATGTAGGCGGCTTGATGGTGGGTATCACAGCCTGGAGACGCCAGGTGGGAGCCATCGGATCGGCATCACAGACGGTCGAGGATATCCGCCGCTGACTGGCCGTGGTCATACCGCTTAATGCAGTCATTACCGACGACAGGCCGACTTACACGACAAGGATGTCGCCGTAGCTTTCGGGAGAGACGCGATGTTTGAGGTGGCCGAGCCTTCGGCGGGCCTCAAGCGTGCGAGTTGCATCGTAATCCTGAAGGGACGCCTACGGACATCTGGGAGAGCCTGGTCGCGCAGCTGGAGTTCAGCCGACAGGATATCTAGTTTGGCTGGCGGCGGATATGTGTATGCCCGCAAAGGTCAGGAAGATGGCGTCATCCGAGTCCACTTTGGTGTCGAAAAGAGCGTGTCAGATATGGCAAGTTCGACAGCTTCATGCGGGGAGCCGTAGTCGGTAACGATCTGCGTCTGTCGTCGGTCTTTCTGAGTCAAGTGCAATTGTACGATGTCGTCGCATGGCCAAGACGTCACCGCCGCAGTCGACCCGTAGCTGACAGTCGTAACAGGCTCCCGCGCCTGGTAAGCACCTGCTTCACTGGCGTTTCAGGGTTGACACCGTCAACCCAACCTCCGATGGGTTGACGGCGTCAACTAAGGAGGCGGGAATGTCGACTGTTCTCATTACTGGCGGCCATGCGGGCATCGGGCTCGAATGCGCCAAGCAACTTGCGGCAGGGCCGCGTCTGAACCTTCTGCTTGCCGGGCGGGGTCTTGAACGCATCGAACGCGCAGCGGCCCAGTTGCGAGCCGCCTATGGCCTTCGTGTTAGCACCGTGAAGTTGGATCTTTCGTCCCTGGCTTCGGTGCGGGAAGCGGCGGCCGGATGTCGCGCCATGCTGGACAGCGGCGAAGTCGACTCACTCCAGGCCATAGTTTGCAACGCTGGAGCGCAGTTCCAAGGGCCGATTTCTTACAGTGCGGATGGCTATGAAGAGACCTTCGCGACCAACTGTCTCGGCCACTTCTTGCTCGTCGAGCTTCTGATCGACCGGATTACGGATCACGGGCGCATCGTGTTCACGGCGAGTGGCACCCATGATCCCGATACCATGGACGGCAAGATGGTCGGCGCCGCCGTCGAGCCAGACGCCCAAGCTCTAGCCCACGAGGGGAGGAACGGGGCTAAGCCGATTTCTGGTGGTAAACGCTATGCCACCTCGAAACTGTGCACCATCCTCTACGCGTATGAACTGGATCGGCGGCTGCGCGCCGAACACAGCTCAATCGCCTCCATCGCCTTTGATCCGGGCCTTGTCCCGGAAACCGGCCTGGTCCGAATGTCTCCGAGACCGGTTCAGTGGCTCGTCAGAAGATCGACAATGAAATGGGTTTTCAAGCGTCTCGGTGTCACCATGGGTAGTTTAGACTTTTCCGGTGCCAGTCTCGCCAAGATCGTCTCGGAACCTTCCTTCGACGGCTCGGGTAGATATTTCCAGTCAAACAACGGATCCCTAATCGAGGCACGGTCCTCAAAAGTCTCTTACGACAAGGGGTGCGCCGCCAGACTATGGGAAGATTCGAAGCTGCTGGTTGAGTTGAAGCCGAGCGAAGACCCTGTGATCCTTCGGTGACGACGGCCGAACGGTTGATCGCAGCGGCATCGGACTTGCTGGATGCCGGCGGTGAAGAGGCCGTGACGCTGCGTGCCGTCGGTCATGCCGTCGGCGTGTCGCACAACGCGCCTTACAAGCACTTCACGGACCGAACTGGGTTGCTGGCCGCCGTAGCCATGGTCGATTTCGCGATGCTGACGGAGGCCTTTGCCTCCATCCGGCAGTCCTCCGCGAAACCCACCAGTAAGCTCAAGCAGGCGCTCAGGCGGGTGGTCGATTACGGACGCGAGCATCCCGCGCGCTATCGGCTGCTCTTCAGCAATCCCGACATTGCCGCACTGCAGGGTGATATCGAACAGGCGGCCCTGAGGGCGTTCGCAGCGTTCGCCGCGATCGTTCAGGACTGTCAGTCCGCCCGGGAACTACCGGACGTGGCGAACGCCTCACTGTCAGGTCTGCTCTATGCCGCCATGCACGGTCTCATCGACCTGGACGCCAGCGGCCGAATGCGACCTACGAAGGGACTGTCGGGCGTGGGCCAGAGCGTAGATTTGCTTATCCAGCTTCTTTCGCGAAAAGCGTGACGCGGACGGTGGTGGTGCCTCCCACTGCGCCACGGCGACCCGGGCGCGCTTGGCCCCACGCCGCATCGCGATAGTAACACCCTACGCCCGCAACTTCGACGGCTGCCAGGAGCGCGTCATCAGCGTCGATGCCGCCTCGTACAGCAGGTGGCGGAGCATGCCGTCGCCCGGTTTGCTGATCTGTCCTGATCGGTCCACCTCACTGGACTGATAGATCCTCGGTTTAGAGCCTGTCTGCCTCTGAGAGAATCGGGGGCTTCCGGCGCGCATTAGGATCTGATTCAAGCTTGTGGCTGGATTGGAGGCCAACAGCGATGACCAGGCCCTGTTCGATGGCTCTGCGTGAACGCGTCGTGGCTGCCGTCGAGGATCATCCTCGACAACCCGGGCAGCCACAAAAGCCAGGCGGTACACCGCGCCATACGCAATGTCGGTGCTCACCCTGTCTTCCTGCCGCCTACAGCCCAGACCTCAACCCAATCGAGATGATGTTCGCCAAGCTTAAAACGCTGCTGCGCAGAGCCGATGAGCCCTCACTCGCAGCCGTGTGGCACCGCATCGGCTTATTGCTGAACCAGTTCAGCCCGACCGGATGCCTGAACTACATCCGTCATGCTGGATATGCCTCAACCTGAAACGGACAAGCGCTGAGAATTTTGTAACCGGCTGCAGCCAGTTTACAGCCTTTCTACACTTGCGAGACTATTTGTCAGTACGCATGAAGATCGACGGACTCTGGCTGCTTACGGCTAGTCGCTGATCCGGAGTCCTGCAGCGGACAGCGTCGACGCATCGAGTGCCGGAGCGAGGCCCTCCATGTTTCCGCGTTGCCGAAAGACGCCGATCGGGGTTGGCGGATCGCTGCGGATGACGAGCCTGCCCCCATCATCGAGCCATGACTGAACGCGTGCCTGAGCGGCTTGCGCCTCATCGGACGGCAGCACGGCTACAAAAGCGTCGGCGGGCAACCGAGCGACCGGCCCGATGAGGTCGGTGTCGCCCGCCTGGTCGCCGGGGACGGATCGTGCAGTCACCGCGTGAGCGCGAGCTCGCAGCGGCGCATCGTTTAGCGTAAGCGCCCCACCTTGCCATGAGAGATCGGTGAGTAGCGCCTGCAGCTGGCGAAGCGAATTTCCCGGGTCAGAGCCAAATCCACTCGCCTCGCTGGCCTGCAGCGTGCGCACGAGGCGGATCATGCCGCCGAGGCGCTGAGTGTCGACGCCGCCCAGATGGATCGTTGCATGAGCGCTGCCGACGTCGTGGTCGCTGACGCTGGCGTCAGCGGTCAATGACTGAGCAGTGTCGTCAGTGGTGAAGCGGGCGGAGGCGTCGAGCCGGGCCGTGGTCACTCCAAGGCCGAGCAGACCAGCGGGCCAGCTTGCCAGCATGCCGCTGCGTGCAATCGCGACGACCGGCACGACGGCACCCCGCAGCGTGATCGTGCCGGCCGTCAGACCGTCCGGCGCGTCGACGATGCCGTCGAGGGTCACCGTGCTGATCGGAACCAGCAGCGGCTCGAGACGCAGCGTGACGTCGTGCAGCGTCACCGCGCCAAACGGCGAGGCGGAGAGAGCTCTGTAGAGCACGACACCGCGCAGCCCAGTGCTGTTTAGAATCTGCGCCACGCGCTGCCGGGCGACCGCAGTCGCGTGCTGCTGGGCCGCGACCCAGAGCAGCGCCGCGAGCACCGCCAGGGCGCCGCCGACGCCGAGCAGCCACAGGCGCCGGCGGCCGGGGATCTCGGCGCCGGCGGACCAGGCCGCTTGCGCCGCCTTGGCGGCGGAACCGGTGCGCCCGGCAGCCTGTCGCGCTGTTCGACCGGCATGGACGCTGGCGATACCAGCCGCTGTTACCGCCTGCCGTCGCAGTTCCGGCGCTCGGGCCGCCGCCGCCTCGAAGGCGCGCTGCCCTAGCGCCTGGACGCGCCCGCGGGCCAGTCGCAAAGCGTCCTCCCGATCCCGCCGCGCCGCGTCAAAGCTTGGATCCGCCGGCTTGATCTTGTCTGCCATTGCAGGCGGCGGCAGCGAACCACCGGGCGGCAGCAAGCGGCCGGATGGCGGCGGCAGGCGGCTCCCCGCCCAGCTGGCGGGCGTGGTCATTCCGCGGCCGCCTGGCTGATGACGCTGGTTTGGTTCAGCCGCTGCCAGGCGAGCTCATCGCGGATCATGAACACAACCAGTATCATTTCGGCAGCGATCCGGCTAATCAGGATGCCGACTACGGCGATCAGGATGGCGGCGAGCAGGCCTAGGGCGCCAGGGCCGTTACCCGTCAGGTTGGCCATGCTGCTCATCCAGCCATAAGCCGCGATCCCACCAAGGCAGGACAGCGCAACGCAGACGTAGAACAGCAGCCGGATGATGCTCGGCGTGATCAGGGTGTCAAAACTGAGAAAGCGCATGTCGTGATCCTATCAGCGGTAGGGTCAGGGGGACGTCGCGGCCAGTTTGCGTTGGACGATCGCACCGGGATCGGCCGCATCGGTGCAGCTGGGGCTAGCGCAGGCGAATACTGCTTCGGCCTGCAGTCGCGCCGGGGGCAGGTTCTCACCAGGCGGCACGCTCAGCCGGCCGGAGACGAGGTACCAGCGACCGCTCGCCAGCAGCTTGTCATGCGGCACAATGACGGCGAGATGGCCGGGCCAAGTGGTCGGCACGTCCCGCCCATCGGCCTCGGCCTGCACCAGCATGGTCACGCCGACCGGCTCGCCAAAGAGCAGGGTCCGGGTGCGAGCCGCGCGCAAGTTATCGAGCGGTGCGGCGCTGACAGTGTCGCCTGGGCTTGCGAAGCTGGCCAGCCGCACGCTCAGCGACGCTTGCGCCAGCTCGGCGACGAGCTGCTGGCGTCGCTCCAGCAGCTGCTGACGCTGGAACGCCGCCTGCTGCGCCGCCGCCGCCGCCTGGCTCGCTGCCAGCTCGGCCTGCCGGGCCTGCTCGGCTTGCCGCCTCTGGTTGTCGGCCAGCGCCGCCGCTTGTAACGCCTGCTGCGCCCTGGCGCGGTTCACCTCGGCGAGTTCGGCAGCGGCGAAGCGGTAGACTAGCTCCGGATTACGCAGGCCGCTCAGCACGTCGACAGACTGCACCGTGCCGCTCGCCTGCCACGGCCCGTAAGCGGTCTTCGTCGCGCCCGCCGGGTCAAGCTTCACCGTCAGCAGCAAGGCGAGCTGGCGGTCAACACCGCCGAACCGCGTCCGCGTCTCGACTAAAGCCTGTGCAGCTGCCTCCGGCATCGGCAGGCTGTCGATGCCGTCGAGGCCGGCCAAAGCCAGCGTCACCGACCGCGGTAGGATCGTGGAGTCGACACAGCATGGCTGCATCACGAGCCCGAGTTGGTTGAACCCGAGCACGAGCGGAAACCGCGAATGCGCGAAGTCGTACTCGCCGAACCGGGCCTGGGCATCAACCACGAGGGTCAGCGGCGTCGCCGCCTGCATCGTCGCCGCAAGGTCGGTGCGCGCCTGGGCCAGCAGCGGTTGCAGCTTGAACTCCTGGTTCTGCAACTGCCACCAGGCCTGCGGATACCGGTAGGACGTCCACCAGCGGACCACTTGGTCGTCGGCGGCCTGAGCAGGCGCTTGCTTGAGCAAGGCGACCACAAGCGCCGCGTAGTCGCGCGTCAACGGCAAGGTGAATGGCGTGGCGGGTGGCGGCGTGACGGATGGCGGCGCGGCAAGCGCCGTCACCGGCGCGGCGGCCGAAGCTGGTGGCGAGGGGACAGCCGGAGCTCCAAGTGTCGCGCCGGCCATGGAAGGCGGCTGGGAGGTGGCGAGGTTCGGCGCGGGCGGCACAGCCGCGACCGCGTGGCTGGCTGCGTCAGGCTCGACGTCGACGTTTGGTATGATGAAGGTCCGTGCACCGCGGCCATCATTCGCATCGAAGGTGACAATGCTGGTGTGACGGCGCACCGACTGCACGATCATTCGGGCGCCGAGCGGGATGTCGATACAGCCGCCGGCCTGTTTGATCGCTTGCAGGTCGGCTGGTGCGTCGGGGCGGGCAGCCCGATCGCTGCCGTCTGGCAGGGTCAGCCTCGACAGCGCCTCAGGCGCGACGCACATCGCGCCAGGCCGCGAGGCGACCAGCATTTCGGCGTGCGCCGCCGCCGCTGCCGCAATCGCGGCCAGGCAAACGCCGAAGACCCGAGCGGCTAGTTGGAGGCGAGGCTTGGCAGGTCGCCGACTCATGCGGTGTGCCGCCGGTCGGCCGCACCGCGCACCCAGCAGGCGAGCCCCGGATTTATCGCGACCTCAAGCATGCCGCCGCTGGCGCAGAACGCCGTCGGTAGTGCGGCGTCGCCATCCGTCCATCGCCAGGCGGCGCCGTCACCATCCTCCGGCGCATGCCATCCGGCGGCCAGCCGTGCATCGGCGAGCGGCAGTGTCCGGACTTGTCGCGCGCCGTCGAGCGTGATGCCGCGCACCGACAGGCCAAGCCGCCTGGTGTCGGTGCTATCGGGCACGACGCCGCTCGGCCGCGTCGTGCGCGAACGCAGCCGGATCGAGGCGGCGCCGGCGGGCACGGCGAAGCGGTAGAGGTCACCGCTCTGATGCGGCTGCACGGTTGCGCCGTCGACCTCGAGCCAGGGCGCGGGATCGGTGCTGCGCTGCCAGCCTATCGCCTCGGCGCGCGCGACAAGCCGCTGGGCCGCCGTCGCGCCAAGCTGGCCGTAGGGCAGGCAGGGCGGCGCCGGGCCACGCTGGTCGAGCGCCGGCACCAGGCGCATCACGCCGCCCGCGAAACCGTCGCGATTGCCGATGTCGTGGTAGCTCTCCGCGGCGGCGCCTTCGGCCAGCAGCACGTCGTGGCGATCGAGCTCGACATGCCAGTATTCGACGGCGTCCACCGCCTCCTGGGTGATGGAGGCGTCGTTGACGAGGTCGATGGCGGCAACCAGCGCACCGTCGAGGGCGAAGCGGTGGCCGGGGCTGACCAGCAAGTCGCGCAGGGGCACGCCATCGGCGAGCGCGCCGGCGGCGATGCGCACCGGGTTTGCCGCCGAGGGGTCGGCGTGGCGGCTCGGCACGAGGCGCCGGTGGCCAAGCCAGCGCACCGGCTTGAGCACGGTGGCGTGGTCCAGCAGCGTCACCACCAGGTCGCCGACGGTGAGGGCTTCGACGGGGATTTCGCCGCGCACCGTCAGGATGCGGGTGCCTCGGGCGAAGCAGGCGACGTCGTTCGTCACCAGGGTGCCGCCGGTGCCGTCGGCGCTGAGATGGAAGGGATCGTCGACGGTGCTGTTGTCGTCGCCGAAGAACAGGGTGGCGTCGGCGCTGCCGTTGGAGATTTGCAACAAGCCGCTGGAGACGGTGTAGCTGTCGCTCATGGTGGCGGCGTTGTAGCCGAGGCCGGCGAGGTCGATCTTGTCGCCGGCTTCGAAGTTGCCGATTTCCGGTCCGGCGTAGCTGGCTGTTCCGACGCCGGTGCCGAAGCTGGAGGCGGTGTCGATCAGCAGGTCGCCGCCGCGTCCGTCGAAGACGAAGGAGCCGGCGGCCGTCGAGCCGCCGAGCACGAGCTCGCCGGCGGCGCCGATGAGAACGTGGCCGGCGCCGGCTATGCCTGAGGCGATGCTGAGCACGCCCTGTGTGACGTCGACGGTGCCGGTGCTGACGAAGGTCGGGTCGATGGTGTTGGTGGCGGTGCCGCTTGACGACAGCGTGCCCTCGTTGGTCAGCACGCTGTTGGCGGCGCCGGGGTAGAAGCCGAAGCCGCCGAGCAGATCGAGCTTGCCGTCGGCGGCGTTGTCCAGGGTGGTGGCACCGGTGCTGAAGTGCAGCGCGACGTTGTTCTGGCCGGTCATCAAGCCGTCGTTGCGCAGCGTCGTGCCGTCGCCGGTCAGGTTGACCTGGTTCAGCACCGCGGTGCCGGTGTTGGACACCACGCCGCCGCCGTCGATGTCGCCGCCCAGCGTGCTGGCGCCGGCGAGCGTCAGGGTATGGCCGGCGGTGTCGATGAGGTTGGTGGCGACCAGCATCGCGACGCTGATCGTCTGGTCATGCGGCGCGACGAGAGTGCCGAACTGGGCGATCAGCAGCTCGCCGGCGCCGGTGACGGTGCCGCCGAGCGTCGCCACGCCCTGGATGCTGAGCACGCCCTGTGTGACGTCGACGGTGCCGGTGCTGACGAAGGTCGGGTCGATGGTGTTGGTGGCGGTGCCGCTTGACGACAGCGTGCCCTCGTTGGTCAGCACGCTGTTGGCGGCGCCGGGGTAGAAGCCGAAGCCGCCGAGCAGATCGAGCTTGCCGTCGGCGGCGTTGTCCAGGGTGGTGGCACCGGTGCTGAAGTGCAGCGCGACGTTGTTCTGGCCGGTCATCAAGCCGTCGTTGCGCAGCGTCGTGCCGTCGCCGGTCAGGTTGACCTGGTTCAGCACCGCGGTGCCGGTGTTGGACACCACGCCGCCGCCGTCGATGTCGCCGCCCAGCGTGCTGGCGCCGGCGAGCGTCAGGGTATGGCCGGCGGTGTCGATGAGGTTGGTGGCGACCAGCATCGCGACGCTGATCGTCTGGTCATGCGGCGCGACGAGAGTGCCGAACTGGGCGATCAGCAGCTCGCCGGCGCCGGTGACGGTGCCGCCGAGCGTCGCCACGCCCTGGATGCTGAGCACGCCCTGTGTGACGTCGACGGTGCCGGTGCTGACGAAGGTCGGGTCGATGGTGTTGGTGGCGGTGCCGCTTGACGACAGCGTGCCCTCGTTGGTCAGCACGCTGTTGGCGGCGCCGGGGTAGAAGCCGAAGCCGCCGAGCAGATCGAGCTTGCCGTCGGCGGCGTTGTCCAGGGTGGTGGCACCGGTGCTGAAGTGCAGCGCGACGTTGTTCTGGCCGGTCATCAAGCCGTCGTTGCGCAGCGTCGTGCCGTCGCCGGTCAGGTTGACCTGGTTCAGCACCGCGGTGCCGGTGTTGGACACCACGCCGCCGCCGTCGATGTCGCCGCCCAGCGTGCTGGCGCCGGCGAGCGTCAGGGTATGGCCGGCGGTGTCGATGAGGTTGGTGGCGACCAGCATCGCGACGCTGATCGTCTGGTCATGCGGCGCGACGAGAGTGCCGAACTGGGCGATCAGCAGCTCGCCGGCGCCGGTGACGGTGCCGCCGAGCGTCGCCACGCCCTGGATGCTGAGCACGCCCTGTGTGACGTCGACGGTGCCGGTGCTGACGAAGGTCGGGTCGATGGTGTTGGTGGCGGTGCCGCTTGACGACAGCGTGCCCTCGTTGGTCAGCACGCTGTTGGCGGCGCCGGGGTAGAAGCCGAAGCCGCCGAGCAGATCGAGCTTGCCGTCGGCGGCGTTGTCCAGGGTGGTGGCACCGGTGCTGAAGTGCAGCGCGACGTTGTTCTGGCCGGTCATCAAGCCGTCGTTGCGCAGCGTCGTGCCGTCGCCGGTCAGGTTGACCTGGTTCAGCACCGCGGTGCCGGTGTTGGACACCACGCCGCCGCCGTCGATGTCGCCGCCCAGCGTGCTGGCGCCGGCGAGCGTCAGGGTGTCGTTCTGGCCGACGCCGAGTGCACCACCTGTTTCGGCAAAGGCGCCCGCGACTCTGGAGCCGTTGCCGAGAGTTAAGGTGCCGTTCAAGAGTGACAGGGCGCCGGCGAAGACCGCCGCTTGCGTGACCGTCAGGCTGCCGCCGCTGACGGCGAAGGCGTCATCGGCGACGGCAAGGCTTACGACGGCATCGGTCCCTGTGGAGTAGGTGATCGTCTGCGGGGTGGAGGTTGCGATCGCGACCGTGTCGGTGCTGCTGGGAACCGCGTCGCCTGTCCAATTGGACGGAGTGCTCCAGTCGCCGCTTGCGTCCACGTCCCATGAGATCTCGGCCATTATCCACTCCCTCGGCTGGTCATCTGTGCGACCGGCCAAGTCCGCGACGCGACGATCGTCCATCGATCCGTCGCGCGGCGGCCATCAAGCCCCCACACAAACAAGCCTGTGGAACGGCGGCGGGTGCAAGTCACCTTATGGACACTCAAGAATTCTCAAGGCGCTAAGTCACTGTTCTGGCTTCTAACGATGGTGTTACGCAAGAATCCTTCCGGCCAAGCTTGACCGGAGGCGTATTCACTTTCAGACGTATGTACTCGGCGTCGGGACGTTCCGGGGCTCGCTTGTTCGCTGGCGGAGGCGTGCGATGGATGTCGGAACGGAACGTGGCGCGGGCGCGCCGCTGGTGTATCGGTTCGGTCGCGCCGAGTTCGACGAGGCGCGGTTCGAGCTGCGGGTGGACGGCGCGGTCTGCGCGGTCGAGAGCAAGCCGCTGGCGGTGCTGCACGAGCTGCTGCGGCGTGACGGCAAGGTGGTCGGCAAGGAGGCGCTGAAGGGGGCCGTCTGGCCGGGCGTGGTCAATCTCGGCAACTCACTGACGACAGCGGTGTCGAAGCTGCGGGCGGCGCTTGACGATCGCGACTGGTCGATGATCCTGGCGGTGCGCGGCGACGGCTACCGGATCGGGGTGCTGATCACGGTGCGGGTGAGCGAGGCGGCATCGGGCGCGCGGTTCGCGCCGCGTGCCGGCGAGCCGGTACCGAACCGGACGCAGTGGCGGCTGGAGCGGCGGCTCAGCGGTGGCGCCAACCCGGACGTCTGGCTCGCGCGGCATATCAAGACGGATGAGCGGCGCGTGTTCAAGTTCGCCGACAGCCTGCGCGAGCGGGAGGCGCTCGAGCGCGAGGTGGCGCTGTCGCGGCTGCTGCGCAGCAGCCTGGGCGAGCGGCCGGACTTCGTGCCGGTGAACGAATGGAATTTTGAGCTGCGGCCGTACTTCATCGAGACCCCGTTCTCCGGGCTGAACCTGGCGGACTGGGCGGCGGCGCGTGGCGGGCTGGCGGCGTTGCCGCTCGCCCAGCGCATCGACCTGGTGTCGCGGATCGCCCGCACCGTGGCGGCCGCGCATGATGTCAGGGTGCTGCACGGCGACATCAAGCCTGGCAACGTGCTGATCGGCGAGGAGGACGGCAGAGCGGCGGTGCGGCTGGCGGATTTCGGCTCCGGCCGGATGACCGATCTCGCCCGGCTGCACGCCGCCCAGATCACGCCGGCGCCGGGCCTGGCCGCCGATGGCCGCGGTCCGGAGGGGGCGTTGTTCGGCGCCGGCACGCTGCGCTACTTGGCGCCGGAAGTGTTCGATGGCGGCGCGCCGACGATCTCGGCGGACGTCTACGCGCTTGGCGTGTTGCTCTACCAGATGGTCATCGGCGATCTCGACCGCTCGCTGGCCGCCGGCTGGGAGGACGGGATCGACGATCCGCTGCTGCGGCAGGACATCGCCGACGCGGTGGCCGGCGACCCGGCGCGGCGACTGCGTTCGGCGGCGTCGCTCGCCGAGCGGCTGGAGGGGCTGGACGCGCGGCGCGCGGCGGCGGCATCGCAGCAGGCGGAGCGGGCGCGACTGGCACGGCTCGCCGCGCGCGACGAGCGGGCGCGATGGCGGCGGCCCTGGATCGTCGCCGCCAGCGCGCTGCTCGTCTGCGGCCTGATCGGCACCGGGCTGGCGACGCGGCGGGCGCTGCGCGAGCGTGACGATGCAAGGCACCAGGCGCGGATCGCGCGCGCGGTGAACAGCTTCCTGACCGAGGATCTGCTGGGCCGCGGCGACCCGGCGCGTTCCGGCCGCGCCGACGAGACGCTGATGCAGGCCGCAGCCGCCGCCGAGCCGCGCATCGCTTACCGGCTGGCCGCCGAGCCGATCGTCGCCGCGTCGATCTATCGGGCGCTGGCCCAGTCCTTCGAGGGCCGCAGCGCCTTCGCCGCCGCACGCGCCGAGTACGACCGCGCGGTCGCCGCATTCGATCGCGCGGAAGGGGCGAACTCGGCCGACGCCATCATCCTGCGGCTGCGGCGGGCGCGGATGGAGGCGGCCTCGGCCGAAGCCGGCTCGCTGGATGCCGCGCGGGCGTTGATTGCGGCGGCGGCGCCGCATCTGGCCGGCCTTGGCGCGAGGCAGGCCGAGGCGCTGGTCTGGCGCGACTACGCTCAGGGCAGCATCGACATCACCTTGAACGACGCCGAGACGGCGCTGCGGGAAATCACCGCCGCCATCGACCGGGCCGACACGCTGCCCGACGTCTTCGATGACGCCTTCCGCTCCAGCCTGCGACAGAAGCAGGCCTACGCCGACCTCCGCCTGGCGCGCTGGGACGCGGCCGACCGGGTGCTGCGGGTGCTGGAGCCGCATGAACTCGCGCTGTATGGCCCGCATCACCCCGACACGCTGCTGGTGCGCTACACCGTCGCCGTGGAGCGCCTCGACCGAGGTGACAGCGCGGGTGCCGCGCGCCTGCTCGAGCAGATCTACCCAGAGATGGTCACCGTGTTCGGACCCGATGCCCGCGAGACGTTGATCGCGCTCGACATGCGGGCGCAGGCGTTCAACACCCTGCAACGCTATGACGAGGCGATACGCGACGACATGGCGCTGTATCGCCTCGTCGTCGCCAAGCAGGGCGAGCACGCCTATCTCGCCGCGGCGGCATTGGCCGATGCCGGCCAGGCGCAGTGCCGCAGCGGCGACGGCAGCGCCGGGCTGACCACCGAGACCCATGCGCTCGACATCGCCAGCGCCACCTTCGGGGCGGCCAGTGCGATGGCGCAGCTCATCCAGCAGGATGTCGCCGTTTGCCTGGTGGTGGAGAAGCGCTACGCCGAGGCCTCGGCGCTGCTGGACCGGATTGACCAGCAGGCCGCTTCCCGCTCGAGCACGAGCGACGACGGCGCGGTCTTTTACCTGATACGCGCCGAGATCGCCGTGGCGGACGGGCGCCTCGACGAGGCACGCGGCTTGTTGCGCGAGCCGCAGGTCACGTTCCGCGAGGCCGCCGCGGACCCATACATGTCGCAATGGACGACCCGGCTCGTTCGGGCCACAACTGTCCTGGGGAGGGCATCCTCCCATGAGCAAGGCGTCGTTGCCATGTCTCCACAGCAGTAGATCCTGGCTCAAGATCCTGAGCGGAGTGGTCGGATCGCCTGCATGGCCAGGCTCGGTTGGCTGCTTTCTAACTCCTCCAGAATGACTTGAACCTTCAATGCAAGCCGCGAGGCGACGTAAGCTGACGAGATCAGATGGTAAACGCCACCTTCTTCATCGCAGCGACGACAGCGCAGGCATGCTTCTCCATATCCCCGACAGATTGGCGTGCTCGGTGATCGCGCGATTGCTTTTGCCGAGACCGATCCTGCACCTGCCGCCGAACGGAGGCGTGCCTATTTGGCGGCTTCTGGGCGCAACCCCTGCGCCGAGAAGCCACCTTTCAGGAACTTAGATCGCCTGCCCGCCTGATACCTCGATACGTTGCGCGTTTATCCAGCGATTGTCCTCGGACAGGAGCGAGGCAATCATAGGGCCGATGTCGTCGGGCAGGCCCGGGCGGCCGAGCGCTGTCGCTTCGGCGACGTGCCGGGCGACCTCCGGATTATCGCGAACCATGCCGCCCGAGAAATCGGTCTGGATCGCGCCGGGTGCCACAGTGTTCACGGCGATGCGCCGCGGCCCGAGCTCCTTGGCCATGTAGCGGGTCATGACCTCGACCGCGCCCTTCATCGCCCCATAGGCGATGCGGCCGGGATAGATGATCCGGGTCAGCCCCGACGAGATGTTCACGATCCGGCCGCCGTCGGCGATGAGCGGCAGCAACGTCTGGGTCAGGAAGAACGGGCCCTTTACGTGAACGCGGTAAGCGAGGTCGAAATCATCTTCCGGAATGGTGCCGAACGGCCCGCTATGCGACGTGCCCGCCATGTTGACCAAGTAGTCGAAACGCTCGACGCCCCAGTTTGCCAACACGCGCCGAACCTCGTCGGCAAAACCGGCGAAGGCGCTCGTCTCGCCGGTATCGAGTTGGAGCGCTACGGCCCGCGCGCCGGCCTGATTGACGCCGCTCACCACCTCGTCGGCGGCGGCACGATTACTGTTGTAGGTCAGGATCGAGGACACGCCGCGGCGGGAGAGCGCCTCCACGGTCGAGCGGCCGAGACCGCGACTGCCGCCGGTGACGAGCGCAATGGAAGATGATGGCATGATGGGCTCCGTTTGCGAAGAAGCGCTCATCTGGCCTTCCCGCCGAGCTCAATTAGATCCGTCTTTCCGTCAGCATTATTTTGCGCGATAGAATAATCCGCATGGACCGTCTTGCCACGCTCGACCTGTTTGTCCGCATCGTCGAGCGTGGGAGCTTCAGTGCGGCGGCCGCCCAGTGCGGCGTATCGCGCCCTGTTGCTACCTCCGCCATCAAGGCGCTCGAGCAACGGCTCGGAACGCGCCTCCTTCAGCGTTCCACCCGTCATGTCCAGCCGACTGTCGAAGGCGAGGCCTATTACCGGCGGTGCGTGGCGATCCTCGCCGACCTCGATGATGCCGATCAAGGCGCGAACGGCGCGGTGACCGGACTGGTCCGTCTCGATGTTGCCGGCCATCTCGCGCGAGCAGTCCTGCTGCCTGCGCTTCCGCCGCTTTTGGCACGCCACCCGGGGCTCACCGTGCATCTCGGCGAAGGTGAGCGCTTCGTTGATCTCGTCCGCGAAGGCGTGGATTGCGTGGTGCGTGCAGGCGAACTGACTGACAGCGACATGGTTGTGCGCCGGTTGGGCACGATGGACGAAATCACGGTTGCCAGTCCAGCCTATCTGGCACAGCACGGATTGCCGGCCACGCCGGACGACTTCGCCGGTCATCAAATGATTGGCTTCGTCTCCTCCCGCACTGGCCAGCCATTGCCGCTGGAGTTCACGCGCGATGGCCGGGTCATCGAGCGAACGTTGCCCGCCAGGGTTCTCGTCGGGGGCGCGGACACCAGTGCAGCGGCGGCCCGGCTGGGGATGGGCCTCGTCCAGGCCCCACGATACCGCTTCGCCGAAGACCTTGCGAGCGGCGCGCTAATCGAGGTGCTGGCAGATTTTCCCCCAATGCCCATGCAGTTGTCCGTGCTCTACCCGAGCAACCGTCAGCTCCCGCCGCGCGTCCGTGTCGTCATCGATTGGCTGTTCCAAACAATCGTTCCGAGGCTTAGCGCCGAGCAATAGCCGTAAAGCCGACGGGACACGACCATTAAGCCAATGGCGGCCGACAGCACGAGTTGAGCGGGCCATATGACTGAACGGCAGCTGTCGGGAACGGCTAGACTAATTTGGCACGGCGCCAATGGGCGTAAAGTACACCTCATCGGGAGTGGGTGGTCGGCGTTCCCTTGTTCGCCGAGCGTGAGGCGATTTCACCCAACAACCGATCTCTGAATGAGAAGCGAACTCCCATATGGTATAAACGCAGCAACGATGTCCATCCGGCTGACTGCGCTGCCAAACCTTGGCTTCGAGAATGCCAAAATGAACCGCAGCTCGCCGCCGTCGAGCAACATGATTTGTTCGTCGAGATAATCACACCCGAGTACGGGTGTGGCGTTGCGTCCGGCGATCTCGCGATCAACCACCATGAGCTCTCGAAGCGATTGAAGTCGAAAGCCTTGATCCATGCTGGCGCACGAGCAGGTTGTCCTTAGCCGGTGCCTTCTCATGGACCTCGGCTATGAGGACGCCTCCGCCCACGCGGCGCTGAAGCTGCGCAAAGGGGGGCTGGGATAATCGATAATCTCCGATTGATTGACATGTATGAGGCGGTAAGTTGAAACGACCTGCCGTTTGCCGACTGAAGAGGGACTGAGTGCGACCCTGCCGGCTTCTCCTGACGCCCTGCTCTACGTAGAGGAGCAGTTTGGTCGTTATCACGACGATGTTCGCGCTGTCGAAACCTGGTGGGCTGAGAGCCTGGCGCCATAAGCCTCGACGCCCTACGCGGCCATCTCAGCTCGGGTGAAAGCGTATCTGTGGAGTTCGTTCGGGATGCGACCTCCGCGGCGCGAAGATGTCTAGGAAGGCGGCTTGATCAGTTCGGGGATCTTGAACTACACGCGCGGAGTAGAGCAACTAGCCAGTCAATCTCGGCTTGGGTGCCCGCTAGGTCAGCGGCTGACACAAGGTAAGCGGCACTGACACTATGCGATGCTGTCACGAATAGAGCGCGTGGTCGGTGCCGCGATGGAACAACCGATGTCAATTAGGCGTTTCGCCACGCTCCTCCGCTTGATGGAACCGAGATTGCGCCTCGACTTTCAGGTGTTCTCAGACATACAAAGTCGTGATGACCAGAAAATGCTTGAGAGCAGCCATCGCGGCAGCCTGCCTTTTTATCAGCACGTCTCCCGCATTGTGTCGCGGGCTGTCTGGATATTGGCGCTCATGCCCCACCGATGACCAAGCCTATGACGAGCAGATGGGATTGATCCCGGGCGTGTCGTGGGACGCCTGGCGCATACTCCTTCCTGACGAATGGTCTGATGAGCAGAAAAACCATCCGCAATGGTTCGAGACACAGCCCGTAATCGCGGCTGCTGACGCTGCGCCAGGCACAATCGTTCCTGAGGACGTGTCGGAGACATATTGGCGTAGTCAATCGGCGTTACGCGGGACAGATGCGGATTTTGGCGATGCCGACGCCTATGCACGAGCCAGTGCACTGTTCCGCGCTGGACATTGGCACGAGGCCAAACAAGCCTTCGAACCTCTTGCAAGCGGCACGTCCTCGCTGCGCCCTGCTGCCGCCTACTCCGCTGCCCGTGCAGCGCTCGACGCTGGGGACGTCAACGGCGGTATTCAACGTCTCGCGGCGCTGCTGGCAGATCCAGCAGATGCGCACATGTATTTGGCTGCCCATCACCTTCTTGGAGCAATGGCATATCACACGGGAGCCTCACCGCTCAGAGCGGCAAGACTGACCGAGATATCACACCTAATTACAGCGCCACCACAGCTCCGCTGCGACAACGGGGCACTAAAACAACTAACCTCCGAGGCAAATGACGATCTCGACACCATTCTGAGACACACTTTTCCAAATGGCCGATTGGATCAAGCTGCGGACGATGCACAATATCGAGATGTGCTCACGGCTGTCGGAGTTCTAGACCCCGTCATCGATCTCGTTCGAGTCCTCGCGGTGCCGACGGGTTTTGGCATCTCTTGGAAGGAGCCGTTCGTGCCGGAGCGCATCAAGATAC
Organism: Acetobacteraceae bacterium; assembly: GCA_965198995.1. Classification (GTDB taxonomy): domain Bacteria; phylum Pseudomonadota; class Alphaproteobacteria; order Acetobacterales; family Acetobacteraceae; genus CAXMMR01. The sequence continues at coordinate 2,871,191 of CBDAQG010000002.1, read as the reverse complement.
CGAATGCGCCTCTTGAGGATCAGCCGACGTTGGAGGCGGAAGCCACTTACGCTGCGACTGCGCGGGACTATGCACGCATAAAGGCGAAGCAGACGGGTAACCCTCTCTGGGTTTATGCGCTGGCACGGCTCACCTCTGATCCAAACGACCTCGCACTCATTGCTGCTGCCGAGACGTCGACGCTTGCCAAACATGACGCTGCCGATGATCGCCACGTGCTTGCGGCCTGGTTGCGGGCACAACGCGTCCGCATCCTGCTCATGTCTGGACGAACGGATTTGGCGACAAAGGCGGTCAGCCTAGAGGTTCTCGTTCCGCTAACCCCCAGCATAAGCGATAATACGTGGGTCGATGAATGGACACCGCTGGGGTTTTTGAATGAAGGCGGCACGCGCTTCCTTCTCGCGAGCGGTGAAACGGCAGCTGCCCGTTCCTGGGCGAAGGACACACGCCCTGTCAAAACCAGTTGGTACAGCAAGGCCAACCAGGATGAGGCCACTGCGACGAATTGGGAAGAGCTTATTGAGCCGGGGACGAAGCAGCCATCCCAAAACGCCGATGATCTAGGCAACGGCATGCCACTCAGAGTTGCTGCTGTGCTTGATCTGCTTCCGGCTGACCACCTCGTTGAACTGGCGCGGACGCCCGGCTTGGCGCGGACCTGGAGGAGGCCGATCCTCGCAGCGGCCTGGATGCGGTATTACATTCTTGGTCGCGATGCCGCTTTCGAGCGCTTGTTTCCCGAGATCCAGGATGCTTTTCCGGAGACGGTAGTCGATCTGGAGGCAATCCAGGCCGCGTGGTTGCCGTTCACCAGGCGCCGTCTGATCACCCGAATGCTGCTCAGGCTACCAGGCTTATCGCCTCGTGTTTCTTGGAACCGCGACGTAACACGGTGGGGCCCAGTTGCTGCTTTAGAATTATCAGCTACCGACGCTCAGAACCCGAATGACGGCAACTGGTGGTGCCCGCTAGACCCGGCTCGGGTTCGTAGAGAGGCCATCGGCGCTATGGCCCAGGGCCTCATTCAATATCGACTCATCGATCGCGAACTATGGGATGACTCGTCTCCGGCGCTGATGGTCGATAAAATAGCCTTATCCTGGATACGCAACAGTCCATTGACGCACGATGTCGATTACTCAGAATTAGAGGCCCTTTCGCACGTTCGCAGCGGCCCCGCTCGACTCGTTGACCAGGTACTCCACTGGGCACACTGGTCAGACAATTTTACGCGCTGGTTCGGCCTGGATCAGGCCCTTCCAGAAACACTCGCATTGGCAATCCGTGCCACCCGGTATGGATGTCGCGTAGCCGGTCCTCTTGGTCTAATGTCGCGCGCAGCCTGGATGTCGCTGCACGGCGAGTTTCCGGAGTCAGAGTGGGCTAAGCATACGCCATACTGGTACGATGAGACTCGTACAATCTCGCGTTAACGAGCTCACGACACGCCAGCGTTGTTCGCGTGTCATTGAACAAGCAAGCATGAGTTCCAAGCGCGATAAAGGCATAAACGCGAAGACGTAGACGGTCAGACGACCTTTATGGCGGAAGTAATCCCCGCTACAGATCGGATCACTATCTTCGGCCAGTCTCGATCCACCAGGCGCCGCATACCGTTAGCGGCTTATTTAGGCCAACGCGTCACGGGGGTGCTTTGACGCTGAGCGGAGCGGTTCGACACAATGGTCTCGACGTCACGTTGCCGTCGTCAAATCTCTGATATCAACGGCGACGGCTCCTGACTCGAAAGGGATCCCAGCCGGTCGGTGACGTAATTCGCTGCTCTTCTGGCTGGGGAGGCTGGCATGGCGGTGGCGAGCACGCGAATGGACCGCAATGCAGCGGGGTTTCGGCGGGCGGCTGCGCGATCCCGTGACGCAGATGCCGCGCCGCGCATGCTGGCGTTGGCCCTGGTGCTGGGCGGGCACAGCCGGGCCGAGGCCGCCGTGCTGGGCGGCATGGACCGCCAGACGCTGCGGGACTGGGTGCATCGGTTCGATGAGTTCGGGCTTGACGGGCTGTCCAGCCGCATCCCGGCTGACCCCAAGCCACGCCTGACACCGGCGCAGGAAGCCGAGGTGGCAGCGATGGTCCGCGCGGGCCCGAGCCCTGCCGAACATGGTGTCTTGCGCTGGCGTCGTGTGGATCGGTCTCGTGTGATCGAGGACGGTTCGGCGTTCGTCTGGCGGAGCGCAGCGTCGGCGATAGGCTGCGACGTGTCGGCTTCCGGAGCCTCACAGCGCGATCACGCCACATCGGTCACGATGCCGAAGTCCAGGACGCGCACACACGGCGCGAAGATCACCGCCGGCTCATCGGCTTTGCCGAGCGGCACCGCCATCACCAGTCATGCCCGGTCAATTAGGCGCGACAGGTTGAGTGTCGCCCAAGCAGAAAGTTCGCCCCAGTGCTACCCTGGTGCAAGCGCCAACGCTCGCGCTACTTCCCACAGAGAGCCCTTCCATTTTCAGCGTGCCTGGATCTCGCAGTGGCCTAGAAATGCAGCGACGCGCGCACGCCGACGGTTAAGGGCCGCAGAAGGTAGCCTTCCTCGACGAAGTTGATCGATGGACGTTGAATGATCGTCTTGTTGTTGGTCAGGTTCTGTCCGTAGAGCGTAAACAACCATTTGCGAACGGTAATGCCGATGCGACCATTGAGCACGCCGTAGCGAGGCTGGTTGGCAGCCGGATCATTGTCGCTGAAAGCACCACGGGAGGAACCAACTACGTCGAAGTCGCCATGCGCGAAACCGGACACGTTCGTTGTCACCGGAAAGGTGTAATCGGCGCCAAATGTGCCGGTCCACTTCGGCACGTTGAGAAGCTCCTGTCCAGGAGCAGCCGCGAGGTCGTTCGGGCTTTGAGTGATGACGGCACGCGTGATGCCGCCAAGCGCGCTCAATGTCAGCGCCTGCGTCACTCTCGCGCGCAGCTCGAGTTCAGTCCCGTAGCTCTTGGCGGCGCCAAAGTTCTGCGTGATGGAAGCGCCGCAGGTCGGCAGATTGATCGTCTGCTGAATATTCTGCCAGTCGATGTAGAACACGCCAGCATTGAAGCTGACCTTATCCTGCAGAAACAGCTTCTTCAGGCCAGCCTCATAGCTCCAAAGCTTGTCGGGCGCATAATTGGTTGGCGGGTTGCTGATGCCGACCGCAGCCAGATCGGTCTTGCAGGTGATCCCGGAAACCGGCCCGGTCGGTCCGCCGAGACGAAAGCCCTTGGCCACGGTCGCATATAGCAGTGACTCCTTGTCAAGGTCGTAGGCGAGAGAGAATTTTGGCGTCGTGGCATAGGTGTCGTTAGTGGACGTAAACGGGAACACGTTGCCGAAGGCGAGCACGCCGCCACTGTCACGCACGTAGCTCTGCGTCGCATAGGAGTAGCGGACGCCAGCGGTGAATTTTAGGCGCGGCAGGATCGCGTAGTCGGCCTGGGTGAAGCCGGCATACTGCTTTTCGATCAATGCCTGATGGTCGGAGTAGACGACGTCCCGCTGGTAGTCTGCGAAGGGCAGGTCGCCCAACGCGGTGCCGCCAAACGACGAGTCCACGACCGGGATGCCGTAGATGCTTTGGAAGTCTGTCGCGATGCCGTTTGCCGGCTCGGTGTCGTCGCGTACCTGGCGTTGATACTCGTAGAAAAAGCCGCCGATCACGCTGAAGTCGCGGTCGAACAGGCGTAGGCCGGTTGATGTCGCTCGGAGCTCCTCGGACGCCTGGTAGGTTCGGTCATTACGGTGTACCTGCGACGGCAACCCGCCGATAAGGGCATCGTCCTGGGTCTTTTCGGCAGGGAACGTCGGGTCGAAGAAAGCGGTGGCGAGCACCTGGCTGTTGAAGACGGTGCCATCGCTCTGAAACGAGAAGTCACGCTGCAGGTAACTTGAGGCCGAGGTGATGCTGACATCCGGGAAGAACTTCTGCACGGTCAGGCTGGGCACGAAGAAGCTGTCGTTACTCGGCTCGGAGACCTTTTTGTCCTCGTTGTAAGTCCCAAGCTGTGTGTAGAACACCGGGGTGTCGCCCGTCTTGTCGTTCTGATTGAGCACCTGCGCGGTGATCACGAGGTCGTCGGTGGGAACGTATTTCAGCGTCGCCCGGATAAAGTTATAGTGTTCGTCGTTTACGCCAGCCTTGGCGAGTGTGCCATCCTGGTTCAGCCGATTGATGTAGCCGCTGTTCAAGCCGACATCGCCGGCGATGCGCAGCGCCATTTGGTTGGCGATAAGCGGAATGTTGATCGCCCCCTGCTCATCGTAGTTGGCGCCGCCATGCACGGTGCCGGAACCGTCGCTGACCAGGTCGGCGCTGTAAGTGTTTAGCACCGGCTGGTTGGTGATCAGCCGGATGGTGCCGCCCTCCGAGCTTGAGCCGAACAGCGTTCCTTGTGGCCCGCGCAGGACCTCCACCCGACTAAGGTCGACGAAGCGCGGCAGCTCGGCGCCATCGTAGAGATTGTCCTGGGTGACTGGGACGTCGTCGAGATAAACGGCGGTTGTCGCCGAGCCGGAGGTGGAGCTGACACCGCGGACGACGAGATTTTGTGTATTCGGCCCGACGATGCCACCCGAGACCGAAGAGCCGGCGGCGAAAGAAAGCCCCGGCGTCTGGCGCGTGACGTCATCGAAGGTGGTAATATGGTTCTCGATGAGCTGCTGCCCGGTCAGGACCGACACGCTCTCGGGAACCTTATTGATGAGCTGAGCCCGCTTGGCAGAAGTGACAACCACCTGCTCGATGCCGAGCGGCTTTGCCGGCGCCTTCACCGTACCGTCGTTTGACGTCGTCGACGCGTTCGCCTCGGCGCGCGCCTTGGGGGTGCTCGTCTTAGCCTTAGATTTGCTGGTCTTGGCCTTGTGGGTGCTGGTATCGTTCGTGGTGATCGCCTGGGCGAACGCCGGACTGATAGCGGACGCGCCCCAAGAGACAATCGTTCCGATAAGCAGGATGACGCGAATGCTACGTCTGCGATCCCTCATGGCGGCGTCCTTAGTGTCTGGCGGCGGTGGGTGATTAGCTGCCGGACGATGGCTGCCAGACCTCAGGTGAAACCCTAACCCTCACGACGCCTCGACCGAGTAGCACAGATTATCGCTTACGGTGTGCGTTTTTCTGCAGCACTCCCGGTCATGAGGCGACATGCATCGCGGCCGACATTCAGCGAAATGGCGGAGCAAGGCGGGTGACCTTCGGCACTGGACAGACCGCACATGGCGTTATGATAAGGGGTCTTAATGTTCAATCAGATCAATCCAAGCGATAGTCCCAAGCCACCTGGTGCGTTCAGCTGGGGACTCGATCTGCAGTCGCCACGACGCCTGGTATTCGTCTCCGGGCAAATCGGCGTCGATGCCGACGGGCGGGTGGGCGAAAGCTTCATCGAGCAGTGCCGCATGACCTGGCGCAATGTCGGCAATGTTCTACGTGACGCGCATCTCTCCCCGGTCGATATCGTCGGGACCGGTATCTTCATTGCAAGGCAGGTAATCATGACGGACGAGCTGAAGGCAGAGTTCAACGCCATCCGGGCCGAATTCCTCTGCGGCCGTCGCCCGTCGTCAACTATGATCTACGTGCACGCCCTGATGGACCCAAGCTGGCTGATCGAGATCGACGCGATCGCGGCGCAATGACCTCGCAGCCGGTCGTGCTCGATTGCGACCCCGGCCACGACGACGCCATCGCGCTTCTCTACGCGGCACGTCATCTCGACCTGCTCGCCATCACCACGGTGTTCGGCAACGCGTCCGTGGCTCAGACGACGCGCAACGCACTGCGCATCTGTGCGCTGGGTGGGCTCAACGTTCCGGTCGCGCAGGGCTGCGCAGGCCCGTTGCTCGGGCGGTTTCTCGGTGCCGGTTTCCACGGCGAGACGGGGCTTGACGGCGTCGCGTTGCTGCCCGAACCGCAGCGCCCGCCGCTCGGCGACCATGCATCACAGGTGATCATCGAGATCGCTGCGCGGCGACCGGGCGAGGTCGCCCTCGTCGCTACCGGGCCGCTGACCAACGTTGCGCTGGCGCTGCGGCTCGAGCCGCGTCTTGCCGGCTGGCTGCGCTGCATCTCGATCATGGGCGGCAGCACCGATATCGGCAACCAAACGGCGTTCGCGGAAACCAACGTGGCGCGAGACCCGGAAGCGGCCGACATCGTGTTTAGCTCGACGGCGCCGGTCCGGATGGCTGGGCTGAACCTGACGCGCCAGGCGCGGATCGACGGCAGGGTCATACGGCGGCTGCGCGCGGCCGCTGCACCGGTGCCGGCCGCGGTCGCGGACATGCTCGCGTTCTACCTGTCGCGCTATGGTGAGCGGGATGGATCGACCGACGTGCCGATGCACGACCCGACTGCCGTGCTGGCGCTCGTGCGGCCGGAGCTGATCCAGTATCGATCCCTGCCGGTCTGTGTGCAACTGACGCGAAACGAGCTTCGCGGGATGACGGCATTCGATCTCCGCGGCTTCGGCGGCACAGCGGTGGATCGTGAGATACTGGTTGGCATGAGCATCGATGGGGCGGCAGCGGTCTCGCACGTCTTCGATACGATCGAGACCTATCCTCGTTAGTCGGGGGCTCTGCCCTGGACCGCTGGCGCGCGCCGCTGCCGACCGGCATCGCTTAAGTGACGGCGATCGACGGGCGCTTTGCGCCTGGTGGGTCCGGGGCAAAGGCTGCGTCAATTCAGGCGTTTCGAAACCGCGCCATCTCCCGCTCGTACGACTCGAGAGTGCTGAAATATCCCGGGTCCCAGTAGAGCGCTTTTGCAAATTTAATGTCGCCCTTCGCCATGACCTGGCGGATGCGGGCGATCCGATCGGCGCCCCAGCCGTGTTCCTGCGCATACGCGAGGCCGAGATCGAGCCGTGGCGTGACATAGCCTTCGACGTCGGCCATTTCGGCCGCATAGGCGCCACCGAGTAGCCAGTTCATCGTCCGGTAGACCTTGTCGAGACCGTTGCGGTCCTTGACTGCTGTCGGGATCATCAGGTTTTGTGACCATTTGTCGTAACCTTCGACCGAGAAGGCGTAGTCGACATCATGGCCGCGACGCTGCGCCTCACGCGCCACCGGCTCCCAGGCGGTCTCGGCCAGCACCTCGCCGTCAAGCATGAGCTGCAACTGTTCGTCGTACGATTTATAAAGCGCGCGGAACTGGCCGGCCCGTTTGCGCTCGATCAGGAAGTCGGCGACCGAGCGGCACTCGCTCGGGGTCATGGCGCCGATGTCGCCGATCTCGACCAGGTGGTGGTATTTGAGATAGATCGCCGCGCAGCCGAGTGCGTAGATGCCGTTGTCTATGGCGACGCGTCCGCGGGTTCTCTCGTCGTCGTAGAGCAGCTTCCACGAGATTTCGGCCGGTGCTTTGGGCAAGTGGAGTGCTGCCGGCGCGTAGGCGAAGCCGTCCGCGTTCATGTGATAGGGCAGGCTCCAGACGCCACCCGGTGCCGGCGGCAGCGCACCGAGGAGGTAATCGGGCACGCCACTCCAGTTCGACAGCCGTTTGAGGTCGATCGGCAGCAGCAGACCCTGATCGGCCAGCACCTCGTAGGTGCCGCTCAAGCAAGTGACGATGTCGTAGCGAGCCCCGGCATCATCGGCGATCATCTCGTGCAGGAACAGGCCGACATCGTCGCTCGCCGGAGTCCACTGCATCGTCAGGCCGGTGTCATGCTCGAACTGGCTCCAGTCGGCGAGCGCACCAGTGGAGACGCCCAGCACGCGGATGATATCGTCTCGCGACGCGGCGCGGGCGATGCTGCGACTGCGCGGCCACAGGCTTTCGCCGGCTGCGGCGGCGGCCAGGGCGGCGCCGGCATTGCCGCAAAAGCCGCGGCGGCCGAAGCGGCTACAATCGCTCATTGGCGGATTCCCTCCTGGTTTTCGCAATGCGCACGATAGTCTAGCAAGATAAGACCGGAGGCTTTGCCTGCGGGCTCCGCTAGGGTCTGAGGCCTCAGTCCCGCAATCCTAGGAGGGATGCTCCAGCGGTCCGATGGCGCCGTCCTCCTCGGTCCAGCAGATCGTGGCTTCACCGGCGTCGGGGGCGGGATCTCGCGTTGACACAGCGACGCTGAAGCGGCCCATCGCCGTGTCTACCTCCACCAGGCGGCGCATGCCTTGGTAGCTGACGTCGTCGACGCGGCCGGCCAGATGATTGGCGCAGGTGTGGTCGGCGCCAAGCCTGAGGCGTTCGGGGTGGATGGCGAAGAATGCCGCCTGACCCGTCCGCGGCGCGGTGCCGCCACTCCACGGTCCGGCGAAAGCGCCGCTCGCGGTGTTGATCCGCACTCGGCCCGGCACCTCATCGACGGCGCCGAGCCGGCCCTCGACGACGTTGGTGAGGCCCATGAATTCGGCGACGAAGCGGCTCGATGGACGCTCGAAGATAGCCGTCGGGTCGCCGAGTTGGCGCACCCGGCCGCCGCCCATCACCACCAGGCGATCGCTCATCGACAGCGCCTCGTCCCGGCCATGGGTGACCTGGATGATGGTCATTCCCAGGCGGCGCTGCAGGCCGCGTATCTCAACCTCTAGCGCCCGTCGCAGCCGCTCGTCGAGCGCGCCCATCGGCTCGTCGAGCAGCAGCACCAGCGGCTCGGTGACCAGGGCGCGCGCGAAGGCGACGCGCTGGCGCTCGCCGCCGCTGAGCTGCTGGATGCGTCGGCCGGCCTTGTCGGGCAGATGCAGCAGTTCGAGTGCGAGCAGCGCCTTCTGCCGGCGCCGCTCGCGGCCGACGCCGCGCACCCGCAGGCCGTACTCGACGTTCTCGCCGACGGTGAGATGCGGGAACAGCGCGTAGTGCTGGAAGACGGTGGCGAGCGGCCGGCGATGCGGCGGCATGCCCCGGATGTCCTGCCCGCCGATCTGCAGGCGCTCGACACGGGACGGCGTCTCGAAGCCGCCGAGAACGCGCAGCAGGCTTGTCTTGCCGGAGCCGCTCGGGCCAAGGATAGTGAGCAGCTCGCCGGCCGCCAGGCTCAGCCCGACATCCTCGAGCACCTGGACCGAATCGTAGCTGAGATCGATGCCCGCTGCGTCGAGAAGCGGGGGCACCTAGACGCGCGCCCCTCGGCCCAGCCGCATTACCGCGGCGGCTGAGGCGGCGATGCTGAGCAGCGTGATCAGCGTGTTCAGGCAAAAGATGAGCGGCACTTGCGAGGTATGTGACGAGGCCTGCGCCCAATTATAGAGCGGCAGCGTCTGCACGCCGCCGGCGACAAACAGGCTGCGCGGCAACTCGGTGAAGGAGAGCAGAAAGCCGAACAGGGCGGCACTGATCAGGCCGGGCATCAGCAGGGGCCGCTCGATATCCCACAGCCGGCGCCAGGCGGGCGCGCCGAGATCGGCGGCCGCGTCGAGCAGGCCGAGATCGAACCTGCTTGTCGCGACCAGCATGCCGATGAGGGCGAACGGGAACGCCCAGATGAAGTGCGACAGCACCAGCGACCAGTAGCCCATGTGCAGTCCAAAGACGAACCGATAATACATGAAGACCAGCAGGCCCATCACAGTGCCTGGCACACCCAGCGGCAGCAGGAAGCCAAACGCCAGCGGCCCAAGTCCGCGCCGCAGCCGCGGCAGGGTGCGTCCGACCAGCAAGGCGGCGATCACGCACAGCGCCGACACCGTGGTAGCAATCTCGGCAGAGCGCAGCATCGGCGCCCGCCAACTTTGATCGGCGGCGAGCTGCGCATACCATCTTGTCGTGAAGTTGCCCGGCATGCCGGAAAGCGGATTGCCGCTGACCGACAGCACGCCAAGCAGCAGCACCGGCGCGTAGATCAGCGCGGTGATGCAGAAGCCACCGGCGAGCAGCGCCTGCCCGCCATGTCGCGCGAGCGCAGGCCAGGCACTCGGCCGTGCTCGCTTGCCCGGCGCTGCGGCGCTCAAGCCAGCGCCGCCTCGCGCCCGGCCTTGCCCGGCGACGCACGGCGGTAGAGTAGCAGGGCAGCGAGCGACAGCAGCCCGAGCAGGGTAAACACGACGGTCGCGAGCGACGCGGCGCCGGTGTAGTTCATCGTCGTCGACAGCGAGAGCACGCTGTCGGCGAGGTATTCCTGCTGGCCGCCTCCAAGCAGGTCGGGCACTACGCTGTCGCCCAGCACCGGGATGAAGGTCATGATCAGCCCGGCGAGGATGCCCGGCATGGCGAGCGGCAGCAGAGTGAAACGCAGCGTGGCCCACGGGCCGGCGCCGAGATCACGGCTGGCGTCCAGCACTGCATCGTCGATCAGCAGGATCGACAGGTAGATCGGCCAGACCATGTTCGGAAAATACGGGCCGACCAGGCCGAGGATGATGGCGAAGTTGCTGAACAGCAGCCAGCGCAACGGGGCGGCGATTAGATGCAGATGGAGCAGCACCTCGTTGATCGGGCCGCTCGACCCGAGCACCAGACGAAGCACCAGCGTGCGCGCCGATGGATCCAGGAAGAATGGCACCGTCAGGCAGATCCAGACGAGCTGGATCAACCAGTAGGAGCGGGCGGTCTTGGCCAGCCAAAGCGCCAGCGGCAGACCGCCGGTGAGGCAGATCAGGCTAACGCCAGCGGCAACGCTTGCGGTGCGCAGCACCACCTCGATGCGACCGGTCTCGATCAAATCGCGATAGGCCTGCAGCGACAGGCTCCAGCGGATATGCAGGCCGCGCTGGCGCATGAACGACAAGCCAAGACCGATCGCCAACGGCAGCAACGCGCCGACCAGCCAGACCGCGGCGAACAGCCACGTCTGCCCGGCGGCTGAGCCGAGCTGGGCGAGCGGGCGTGAGGGCCGCCAGGATCGACGAGCCGCCATCCGCGGGCGGGCTAGTCGACGCTCTCGAGCTCGGCCGGCAACTCGCGAAAGCCGCCGGCGATCAGTCCCTGTACATAGTCGGAGGTCACGATGGGCGTGTAGCGCGGTGGATTGTCGGACGAGACGCAGCTCGGTAGCACGTCGATCAGCGCATCCGGGTTCGCGCCGATGAAGAACGGCAGCGAGTAGCGCGCGCGGCCGGACCGGTTGATCACCCGGTGCGGCGTCGAACTGAACAGGTCGTTAGTCCAGCGCGCCATCAGGTCACCGATGTTGACGACGAAGCTGCCGGCGAGCGGCGGCGCATCGATCCACTCGCCCGCACGATTGCACACCTGTAGCGCTTGCACGTCGGCATCCTGGCGCAGGATGGTGAAGCATTCATGGTCGGTATGGGGACCGTTGCCGATCTGGTTCTCGTCGGGGTTCGGCTGATGCGGGTAGTGCAGGATGCGGCCGAGCGAGAGCGGCCGGTCGGTGATGGCGTCGAAATACGTCTCCTCGAGGCCGAGCGCGAGGGCGAAGGCATGGAAGATCTGCCGGGTGAGAATGCGGATCCGCACCGCATATGCGCTCAAGGCCTCGCGGAAGCCGGGCAGCTCGATGGGCCAGCGATTGCTAGGGGCGCGGAAATCGGCCTGCACCACGATGTCGGGCGTCGCGCTGGCTTCGGTGACGAAATCGAAGGCCTGGTGCAGATCACCGCGCGTTGGATTCTTGCCCTCCTCGAACATCGAGACGTAGCCGATCAAGTGCTCCACATCCCTGGCGCGCAGCTTCAGCTTGCTCTCGATCGGCAGCGCGAAAAAGCGCTTCGCTTGCACGAAGAGGGTCTCGATCGTCGCGTCATCGATGCCGTGATTGACGATGTAGAAAAAGCCGGAGCGGATGCAGGCCTGACGGATCTCGGCGGCGACGCGCGCCTTTTCGGCGGGGCTGCCATCCGCCATCGCGGCGAAATCGATCACCGGGATGGTATCGAAGGCGCCGCGCTGACCGTCATTGGAAATCGTGCTGCTGGTCACGTCAAATTCCTTCGAGACAGGCAATTGGATGGCAGGTGCTTCGCTGCCGCGTACGCGGGATCATCGGCGCACGTTGCGAAGAAAGGCCCTGGTGCGTTCTCGTTGCGGCCGGGTGAACAGACGTTCGGGTATATCGTCCTCGATTACGAGCCCAGCGTCCATGAATATCGCGCGGTCGGCGACTTCGCGAGCGAAGCCCATTTCATGGGTGACGACCAACATGGTGAGGCCGTCTTCGGAAAGCGAGCGCATGACGTTTAGGACTTCCTGAACCATTTCCGGATCGAGTGCCGACGTCGCCTCGTCGAACAGCATCAGGGTCGGCTGCATGACGAGTGCGCGCGCGATCGCCACGCGCTGCTGCTGACCACCGGATAGCTGCGCCGGATGAGCATCGACCTTGTGCGCCATATTGACACGGTCCAGCATCGCCAGTGCCGCCTGCCGTGCCTCGGCGCGCGGCATCCGCTTGACGACCAGCAGACCCTCCATGACGTTTGCCAAGGCGGTGCGGTGTGAGAACAGATTAAAACGTTGGAACACCATGCCGACGGTGGCGCGCATGGCGTTCAGGTCGCGCTCGCGTTCGCGCGCGCTGGCCGCCGTGTGCGACGCAGTCGGCTTGCCGTCGATCTCGACCACGCCCGCCGTCGGTGTGTCGAGATGGTTGATGCAACGGAGCAGAGTGGATTTCCCGGAGCCGCTCGGGCCGATGATCGCGACGGTGCTGCCGCGCGCAACATCGAGGTCGATGCCGCACAGTACGGGGTGGATCTTGAACGTCTTGACCAGGCCGCGCAGACGCAGCACCGGGTGGCCGCGCGCGGCGGCAGGCTCGGCGGTGGTGACGGGGAGCAGCGTCATGCCAGACCTTCGGCGCGACGCAGAGCACGTTCCAGCCAAGCACTCCCCTGCGAGATCGCGGTGTTCAGGACCAGGTAGACGAGAGCGACCGCGAGATAGGCCTCGATCGGGCGGAAGGTGACGGAGACGACCTGCTGGGCGACCCGGGTGAGTTCGGTGATCGATATCGTCGACAGCAGGGACGTGCCTTTGACCAGGCTGGTGAATTCTCCAGCGGTGGCGGGAACGGCGAGCCGTAATGCCTGCGGCAGCACGACCCGCCGAAAGGTCTGGTTGCGGCTCATGCCGATTGAGCGCCCGGCCTCGATTTGCCCGCCGTCGACGCCGGCGATGCCGGCGCGAAAGATCTCGGCCAGATAGCCTGCGCTGTTGAGGCCAATCGCAATGACGCCGGCGAGCGGTGCCGCGATGTAGATGCCGAGCGCCGGTAGCCCGAAATAGATGAAGAAGATCTGCACCAGGGCCGGGGTGCCGCGGATCAGGTCGACATAGCCTTGGGCGACCCAGCGCAGCGGCGCGGCGGCGGAGCGGCGCGCCATGGCGACGACGAGGCCGACCACGCAGGCGAGACAAAGCGAGGCGGATGCGTAGATAATCGTTGCCCGAATGCCCCTGAGGAACTCCGGTATGTAGGGGATCAGCGGGGTGAAGCTGATGCCGATCACCGGCGGTGGCGCTCTATCACTCGGCGGCCGGCACGGGCAGCGAGGCGACGCCGAACCATTTCATGTACAGTGCCGCGAGCTGTCCCGAGGATTGCAGGCCGCTCAGAAACCGGTTGACGGCGTCGATCAGGTCGGGCTCGTCTTTGCGCGCGGCGACCGCCATGAAGAGGTCAGGTGGCAGCGAAAGGACGATGCGGTAGAGGCCGGGACGCTGGCGTATCAGTTGCGAAAAGCTGCTGCGCGAGGTCATGACGACATCGACGTTATGATTGTTGAGATCCAGATAAGCGGCGTCCATGTGGTCATACAATCGGATGTCGAGCCCGAGATTGCCGTCGTCCGACAGCTTTTTCGCCTGCTCCTCGACCGAGGAGTTGAGCTGCGAGCCGAGAACCATGCCCTTCAAGTCAGCGGCAGTGGTTTCTCGGCGGTCATTGGCGCGGGCGATCAGCACCGGCTGGTCGACGGCGTAGACCCTGGAGAACAGCACCGCGCGCTTGCGCGCCGGGGTGATCGGCATCGCCGACCAGATCAGGTCGAATTTGTCAGCATAGAGCGACGGGATGACGCCTGCCCAGGCGGTGTCGATGACCGACAGCTTGACCCCGATGGACTTGGCGAAAAGCTGCGCCAATTCGATGTCAAAACCGTTGATCTCGCCGTGATCGTCGAACTCGTAGGGTGGCGAGGCTGCCTCGACGCCGTCCGTCAGCACGCCTTCGGCGCGGATACGCGACAGGCCGGATGGCGGCGCCGTCTGTCCGAACACCAAGCCCGGCGAAGCGAGCAGCCAGGCGGCCGCGAGCATCGCTGTGCAACACCGGCGCCATGCCACCAAACCATCCATCCGTGTTCCCATCACGCCTATCAAATATTCGGGCTCTGGAGCCTCAGAGCCCAGCGGTGTTCAGAGGCATAGCCTCTGGCATGACCGCCTCCTCAAGCGTCAAGCATAGATCCTCGACATTATCCCCTGCCGCAAGCCGCTGCAGCATGCCATGATAATTCGCGGCCCGTTCCGCCATGTCGATCATGTCGGCCGCCTCATCGAGGCGCAGCCCGGTCGCGACAGGCGGCGCGATCCCGGCATCGCGCATCGCCGAGTAGCGCGAGGTCAGACCTTGCTTCTTGCGCATCTGGCTGCCTTGGGCGAGTTCCAGGCCGGCATGGGTGAGCCCCTCTGTCAGCACGACGTCGCCGCAGCGAACGGCATCGTCGAGTAATGCCTGGCCGCGCTCGGTGCGGGCGATGAAGCCGTTGAAGCCGATCTCGTCGGTGATCGGCTTGCCGCCCGGCCAAACGTCGGCCACCGAAAGGTCGGCCAGGTCGCCGAGCGCGTCCGGGCAGATCTTGCAGCGGAACTGCAGCTGCCAGCGATGCTCGTCCGACCACATGTCGTTGTAGCTGAAGCGGTGCTCGGTGCCGTCATTGGTTTTCATCACCATCGCGCCGGGGCAGCCGTCGCCGCGGTAACGCAGCGCAGTCACGTCCTGCTCGTGGGCGCCGATGCGGCGGACATAGTCGACGGTCTTGCGGAACTCTGATACGCCACCGCAATAGAAATTTAGGGCGTAACGCAGTAATCGGTCGACGCGCGGATCGAGCCGCGCGTAGTTGCGTATGGCGGAGATGTCGCAGGCCTTGCCGATGAAGGCGAAGGGCTGCTCGCGGTCGAGCACGGCCTTGAAGTCGATCAGCGGCGCGGCCGGCCCGTAACGCGACCCGGAGGCCTCGATCACCTGCGCCGCATCGAAGCTGAGTTGGCGCACCGTGCGCAGTGGTTGGGCGGCTGAGGGTGCGACGTGCAGGATGAAGTCGACCTTGCGCTCTGCCAGCAAATGCAGCGCGAGGGCGGTCAGCGCACCGCCGGAGGAGGCGTGGAACCGGACGGCCGGATCGCCGGCATGGCCGATCGCCATCGTCCGGCTCGGGCCCCAGATCGGATCGAGCTCCGGTTCGGAGGGCTCTGATCCCGGCGCGTAGCCGCGCACCACGATGCCGGGGCAAACCGCGTTGATCGTTCGCAGCACCGACTCGTCGAGCGGCCTGAGCACCAGCGGGCGCTCGCCGCCCTCGCCCGACATGACGAGGCGGATCGCCTGCGGTCCGGCGATGCTCTGGCACAGTCCGCAGCCGATGCAGAGTCCTTCTGCGACGATCCTCTCGACGCTGCGCAGCGGCGCGGGTTCGGATGGTTCGGTCATCGGCGCTGTGTCCTCATTCGGCATCCTGCCCTGCGCTCTGCCCGGTCATGCCGACGACGCGGCCAGCGGCTGACCGAGGGGGGCGGGCATCCTGGCCGAGCGGCCGAACGCCGCCAGCGCGGCAAGCAGGTCGGGCAGGATCTGGACGGTGTAGGAGCTAAACGGCAGCCCGAAGATCGCGACGCGTAGCTCTAGCGCTTCGGCGGCACCAAAGACAAGGCATGCGGCCACGCTGGAGACCGGTCGCCAGCGGCCGACGACCGCCGCCAGAGCCAGGACGCCGCGGCCGCTGGTCATCGCGTCGATGAAGGTGCCGGCCTGCTGAAGGACCAGGACGGCGCCGCCCAGCCCGGCGATCGCCGCCCCGACGACGCAGGCGAACACACGCGCCAGGGCCGGGTCGGTGCCCGTGACGGCGGCGGCGCGAGGGTTCTCTCCGGCCGCGCCCAGCCGCAGCCCGGCTTTGATGCGGGTTACAAACCAGCCGAATGGCGCCACCGCGGCGAGCGCAAGGTTAGTGAGAAGCGGCTGGCGGAACAACGGCCCGGTCAGCCTCAGGCCGGCCAGTCCGGCAACCGCCCGGGGCGGGAGCAGCGGCACGGTGACCGCTGAGGCGCCGAGACGTCGACTGCTGCGGGAGTGGTTCCCTGGACCACTGGGACGCAACGTCACATGGCACCCCCGATCGCGCGGCACACGGCGAGCCGAGATGACGTGGATACCAAATTGGCGCGGCGTGCGGCGACCGGGCAAGCAGCGAAAAGCGTCAGCACCGTCCGCCTTTTTGCACCGGTGCGGCGCGGGCGTCATGACACCAAGGCCATGGTTGCGGCCGAGACGATCGTGCTGCCGGTCAGGCATCAGCACGGCCGGCGAGGTCGGTCTTCAGTCGCTCGAGGAAGACCGCGGCGGCGCCAGGGATCTGGCCGTTGCGCTTGACGCCGATGACCAGGCGGCCGCGCAGGTTCTGATCCTTGAGCGGCAGCGGCACCAGTGAAGGTTCGTCCTCGCCGTCGACGTTGAGCTGAAAGCAGACCGCTTGGCCGTGCACGGCGATCGATTTGAGGCTGTCGATCGAATTGCCGATGACCATCGGACGCAGCGACAGCGAGGCGCGCTCGGCCGCCGCGTCGAGCAGATGCCGTCCGCCCAGCGTCGTATTGCCGTAGAGGATCGGATAGCTCGAGCAATCGCTCAGCCGCACTTCTGACAAGCGCGCCAGCGGATGCTCTGGCGCCACGAAGGCGTGCAGCGACTTGGCGCATTCGGCGACCACCTGAAAGCTGCTGTCGGGCGGCGGATTGAAGGCGTAGCCGATATCGACCTCGTCGCGCAGCACCGCGGAGATCACCTCCTGGCTGCCCATGACGTGGAACTCGAAGGTGATGCGGGGATGGCTTTTCCAGGAGGCGACGATCAGCTTGGCGACGATCTGCGCCGTCGCCTCGATGACCGCGAGCCGGACGTGGCCGCGACGCAAGCCGCGCAGATCCTCGATCTGATCGCACGTCACCTTCAGGTCGCGCACGGTGCGCCTGACATGGGCAAGCAGCATCTCGCCCGAGCTGGTCAGCCGCACGCCGCGCGGCAATCGATCGAACAGCAACACGCCTAAATCGCGCTCCAGGTCGAGAACCTTTCGGTTGAGCGCCGAGGATGCGACGTTGAGGCTGGCTGCCGCCTTGCGCATCGAGCCATGCCGAGCCACGGCCTCGAAATAAACGAAGGAGCGTGAACGCGATTGATAGCCCTGCTGGAGAGTGGGTGGTTTGCCCAGAGTGTCCTCCTTGCTGATGCCGCTGGGTGCCGTCCCATACGCGCCATCCTGCAGTGCAAAAATGGGGCCGGTGCGGGCGCTTTTGAGCGCTATGCGCGATTGGCGATGCCGTTAGCGTCGCGCCAGTCACGGCTCGGATGCGACGGATGATGGTCTGGCAGGAAAAGCGTCGCGCCGAGCACGCACGCTCGCTCGCGGCCGACGGGGTCAACGCCGACGGGGGCAGTATCATTAGGAGCGGCAGCGTCGAGGTGCCGCGATGAGCGCGGCGCCTGCGCAACCATTGCAATGCCGGATAGACCGGCTCGCCATCAGCGACCCCGGCGACGTCTCCGCGGTACGCCGCCTGCTCGATGCTGGGCTGGAGCCCCGCCGGATCGTCGCCATCCTGGGCAAGACCGAGGGCAATGGCTGCGTCAACGATTTCAGCCGCCCGTATGCGGTCAGTGTGTTGCAGACCCTGCTGTCCGAGCGGCTCGGCTGCTCGCCGGCCGACCTCGCCGCACAGGTCGCGATCATCATGTCCGGCGGCACCGAAGGCGGCCTGTCGCCGCACCTGCTGATCTTTTCGGTTGCCCCCGCCAGCGCGCCGCCGACGGGCGCCCCGACGCTTGCCATCGGCACCGCTTTTACGCGCGTGTTCGCGGCCGAGGAGATCGGTCGGCTGGAGCAGGTTGAGCAAACCGCGGCGGCGGTTTGCCAGGCGATGGCCAACGCCGGCGTCACAGATCCGGCCGATGTGCACTATGTGAAGGTGAAGTGCCCGCTGCTGACCAGCGCCCGCGTGGCCGAGGCGCGCGCCCGCGGCCGAACGGTCGTGACGGAGGACACCTACCTCTCGATGGGCTACTCACGCGGCGCCTCCGCCCTGGGAGTGGCCAAGGCATTGGGCGAGCTCGACCCGGCTCGTGTGACCGGACCCGCGATCGGCCACGATCTGTCCCTCTGGTCGGGCCGCGCCGGCACCTCGGCCGGGATCGAACTGATGCACAACCAGGTCGTGCTGTTCGCCAACAGCGTCAACTGGGCCGGCGACCTGCGCATCGCCCACGCGGTGATGCGCGACGCGATCGACCTCGATGCGGTTCAGGACGTCCTCGGCGAGCTTGAAATCCCGGCCACGCGCCAGGTGGGCGTGGATGAGGCCGCCCGGGTGCAGGCCGTGCTGGCCAAAGCGGAGCCTTCGCGCAGCGGGCTGATCCGCGGCGCCCGGCACATCATGTGGGATGACAGCGACATCAACGCGACGCGCCACGCCCGCGCCCTGGTCGGCGGGGTCATCGCCGGCCTGCTCGGCCGCACCGACCTGTTCGTGTCTGGCGGCGCCGAGCACCAGGGTCCGGATGGCGGCGGCCCGATCGCCATCATCGCCGCCCGGCGGGCTTGACAGTCGTCCGCAGTCGACGCGCCGAGGCCGCTCGCACTCAGTGGCGAGGCGGCGCTGTTCGCCGGTTGCACGATGCCGTATGGCGTGGCCGATGCCAACGATAACAGCCGGCCCGTTTCGCTTCACCGCACGCTGGGAGACGCAGGCGCCGCGAACCGCGGCTTGGCTTGGCAGCCTCCTGCCCTACCGCAATCACATCATCCACGTCCGATGGAGCGGCGAGGCGTGCTGGATACCACTGGGCGACTTGGTCTCTGGCCTGACCCATGAGAACGCGACCAGCTACCCCGCGCCTGGCCAGGTCCTGTTCTATCCCGGTGGCTATAGCGAGGCCGAGCTGCTGGTCGCCTACGGGAGCGTCCATTTCGCCAGCAAGCTCGGCACCCTTGCCGGCAACCACTGCATGACGATCGAGGGGGGTCACGAAGAGTTGGCCGCGCTCGGCCGGCTTACGCTGTGGCAAGGCGCTCAGCCGATCGTTTTTGAAGCCTGAATTCCTCGTCACTTCGGGCCAACGAAAGGATGCTCAGAGCGCCAGTGCCGCGCGATGTCGATCCGGCGGCACACCCAAACGCGCTCATGGGCGGCCACATAGTCAAGGAATTTAGCCAGCGCTGCGGCACGCCCGGGGCGTCCGGCCAGCCGGCAGTGCAGGCCGACCGACATCATCCGTGGCGCCTCGGCGCCCTCGGCATACAGAACGTCGAAACTGTCACGCAAATATTGCCAGAACGGCTCGCCCGAGCCGAAGCTTCCGGTGGCAAACCGCATGTCGTTGCTGTCGAGTGCGTACGGCACGATCAGCGTCGGCGAGGCGTGCGTCGCGTCCCAGTACGGCAGGTCGTCGGCGTAGCTGTCCGCGTCCCACAGGAAGCCGCCCTCCTCGGCGACCAGGCGCCGGGTGTTGGGGCTGCAGCGTCCGAGATACCAACCCAGCGGCCGCTCGCCCGTCACCTGGCGATGCGCCTCGATGGCCTGCGCGAGATGCGCGCGTTCGATCGTCTCGGGCACGTGCTGGTAGTCAATCCAGCGCCAGCCATGCGAGGCGATCTCATGCCCGCTCGCCTGCATCGCCGCCGCCGCCTCAGGGTTGCGCAGCAGCGCCATGCCGACGGCAAAGCAGGTGAACGGCAGATGGCGTTCGTCGAACAGCCGCAGCAGTCGCCAAAAGCCGGCGCGGCTGCCATACTCGTAGAGGCTCTCCATGTTGGCGTGCCGCGCCCCCACCACCGGCTGCGCGCCAGCGATGTCGGACAGGAACGTTTCGGCCTCATCGTCGCCGTGCAGCACGCAACGCTCACCGCCCTCCTCGTAGTTGACGACGAACTGCACCGCCACCCGCGCATCGTTCGGCCAGTGCGGATGCGGCGGACGGCCGGCGTAACCGACCATGTCGCGTGGATAGCCCTGCATTGCTGCCTCCGTGAGGGATCGCCTCGCCAACATGTCTGAGCTCCTGGATCGCCTCGCCGAGCTGGCCAACTGCACCGACGAGCCCGGCCGCGTCACCCGGCTGTTCCTGTCGCCGGCGCACGCTAGCGCCGTCGCTCTGGTGCGCGGCTGGATGGAGCAGGCCGGGCTGATCACGACGCTGGACGCCTCGGCGAGCGTGGTCGGCACCCGCCCGGGCCCGGCGCCGGACAGCCCGGTGCTGCTGCTCGGCTCGCACATCGACAGCGTGCGCGACGGCGGCCGCTTCGACGGCTGCCTTGGCGTGCTCGCCGCCATCGAGGCGGTGCAGACCGCCGGCGCGCTGCCGTTCGCGGTGCAGTTGCACGCCTTCGGTGACGAGGAGGGGGTGCGCTTTCCGGTCACGCTGACCGGCGCCCGGGCCTGCGCCGGCGCTGTCGATCCGGCCTGGTTTGTGGCTCGCGACGCCGACGGCATTACTCTGGGCGAGGCGCTCACCGCATTCGGCGGCGATCCGGAGGCAATGCTTGCCGGCGCCTGCACCGCTCGCGGCGCCTTCGCCTATCTCGAGGTGCACATCGAGCAGGGACCGCTGCTCGACGCGCGGGGGCTGCCGCTCGGCATCGTCACCGCCATCAGCGGCGCGACGCGGCTCGCCCTCAGTGTGCTCGGCCGCGCCGGTCACGCCGGCACGGTGCCGATGGCGATGCGCCATGACGCGCTCGCCGCGGCCGCCGGCATGATCCTCGCCGTGCGCGAGGCGGCGCGTGCGCGCGCGGACGTCGTCGCCACTGTCGGCCAGCTCACCCTCGCACCGGGCGCGGTCAACGTGATCCCCGGCGAGGTCCGCCTCAGCGTCGACCTGCGCGCGCCGGACGATGCGCGTCGGGCCGAGGCGCTCGCCGACATGCAGAGCCGGTTCGCAGCTTTGGCCGAGAGCGAGGGCGTGACGCTCACCATGCACTGCACCCACACCGCGCCAGCGGTCGATTGCGACGCGTCGTTGCAGCGCCTGCTCGCCGAGGCGTTGCAGGAGTGCGGGCTGCCGGTCGTCCGCCTGCCGAGCGGCGCCGGGCATGATGCCATGGCGCTGGCTCGGCTCTGCCCGGTCGGCATGCTGTTCGTCCGGTGCGCCGGCGGCGTCAGCCATCATCCGGACGAAAGCGTGTCCGAGGCGGATGCGGCGGCGGCGGTGCGGGTGCTGGCAACCGCGATCCGCAAGGCCGGCGCTTTGCTGGGGTGAGCGCATTGCGCGCCGCGATGGCAGGCTGGGCCGGCGGGCGTTCGCCGTCACAGGAAGTGCTGCATGCGGTGTTGCGCCGCGCCCGGTGTGGCCGCCTCAAGGCCGGCGACGCCAAATGCGGCGATGGCGAACGAGGCGGCGACGGCGCCGCAGATGGCGGCGTGCCGCAGGTCGCGCGCCTGGGTCAGCGCCGCCAGCAAACCGCCGCAGAACGCGTCGCCGCCGCCGACCGTATCCACCGGCTTTACGGGATAGGCCGGCAGCACGATGTCCTCGCCGCTCGCCGCGTCATGTGTCCAGCTGCCCTCGCCTCCCATCTTGACCACGACGATGCGCGGCCCAAGCGCGGCCAGTTCGCGCACCGCCCGGCCGGGATCGGTGTGGCCGAGCAGCAGCGCGACCTCGTCGAGGCTCGGCGTGAACACGTCGACATGGCGGACCATCGCCAAGATCTGATCGACATGCCCGACAATGTATTCGGTTTGCGGGTCAAGCGCGACGAGCAGCCCGGCTTGCGCGCGAAAGGTGCGCACCAGCTCCTGCTGTGCGGCGAGCGTCATCGCTAGGATCAGGAACGCCGCGGCCGCTCGGTAATCCTGCGGAACGTCGGTGGAGTGCGGCGACATCGTCTCGAACGCGGCGTGGCTCGACAGCAGCGTGAAGGTGCGGCGGTCATGGCCATGATGCTCGATGCGGTTGGCGAGCGTATCACAGGCGCGCGTCGGCAAGCCTGCGGCGCCTAGACCGGCGCGCTGCAGGCTTGCCGTCAGGGCGGCCGGACGATCGTGTCCGACCGGCGCGACGATTTCGGTGCGAAACTGGAACAGTCTTGCCGCCAGCGCCGCGTAAAGCGCGTCGCCGCCGACCTGAGCGGCATGCAGGCTGCCGTCCGGATGCACGACATCGTCGAGCGAGAGGTTGCCGAGGCAGACCAGCGCCGGGCCGCCCACCGTGCTCAGCACCTTACTCCGGCACCAGCGCGCCGGCGCGGCGGAACTTGGCCAGCGCCACGTGATAGGCGAAGAGCTGCACCGGCGGGCTGAAGGCGAGCGCCGCCAGGGCTTCTGGCAGCGCCGGCAGGCGCAGCACCGCCTCGCTGCAGTTATCCAGCGCCGTCTCGCCCTCGCTGACCACGGCGTAGACATGCCCGCGCCAGCGCCGACCCTCCTCGGCGGTGTCGCGCGCCCGCGCGACCGACGGGCCAGCCGGGGCGAGAACAAACAGCGGATCGCCCGGCTTGAGCGAGTTGTAGTGGTGGAACTCCTCGAGCGGGAGCGCCATCGCGTGCTCCGGCGAGCACTCCTTCATCTTGGTCGCGCCGAACAGCGCACTGGCATAGGCCGGGCCGCCGCCGGCATAGAGATAGATCCGTCGGTCAGCCTGCGCCTCGGCGAGCCGCCGAACCACCGGCTCGCTCTCGGCCAGGACACGGCGCATGGTTTGCGGCATCGCATCGAGCGCCGTTGCGAGCGCTGCCGCGCCCGGACGTCCTGTTGCAAGTCCGACCTCGATGCCGAGGCGGCAGAGCAGCGCCAGCGCGGCGGTGCTGGACTGTGTCGGCCAGCCGCGCCGCTCGGCGTGGACGCAGAGCCCGTCGGTGCACTCCCGCATCAGTGCCGAGGCGGGCCTGTTGCTCAGCGCCAGCGTGCGCGCGCCGCGCGCCTGCGCCACCATGACCGCCTCAACCGTCCTGGTGGTGCTGCCGCTCGAGCTCAGCGCAACCACCAGCGTGTCCGCACCCAGCAGGCCAGCCTGGTAGTAGGCCAGTTCGAGCGCCTGCACCGGCTCGCACGGAACGCCGAACATCGTCTCCAGCAGCAGCCGCGCGCCGATCATCACCGCCAGAGAGTCGCCGCAGCCGGTGAGATAGACGCGCCGTATGCCGCCGACCGCCAGCGCGCGGGCGACGTCGCGGATGCCGTCCGCCTCAGCCCGCAGCGTTTGCTGGATCGCGTCGGGCTGGCCAAGCATCTCGCCATGTGTGAGCAGCACACGTCTGAGCCGCGCCGGGTCGCACGGGTCGTCCGTCGGCAGCGCGGCCATCAGCTGCCGCTCACCCTCGAACAGCGCCGCCACGACGCCGCGCGCCCGGGCGTCGAGCGGTGAGTCGTCGGCGAGCAGCGGCGTCGGCGGCAGGTTGGTCATCCTGACAGCCCCAGCTCGGCGCGGCGGCTGAGCAGCTGAGCGGCGCGGAAGCGGGCCGCGTTGCCGGCATCCTGGCGGATGTTCGGATCGCGTCCCGTCGCCAGCGCCAGGTGGTAGGCAAAAAGCTGCAGCGGCACCGGCAGCAGCACCGGCAGCAGCGTCGCCGGGCAGGCCGGCAGCACCAGGCTGTGGGTCGCCGCCGGAACCTCGAACGGCCGGGTCACCACCGCGACGCTACGAATGCCGTAGCTGGCGAGTGCGGTGGCGGTGTTCTGCGCCAGCTGCGCCGACACGGCGTCAGCGGCCAGCAGCAGCACCACCTCGTCTGTGCCTATCGACCAAAACTGGCTGTGCGCGAACTCCTCGATCTCGCCGCTCCAGACCGGGATGTCGACCAGCTTGACCAGCTTGGCCGCGCCGTAATCGGCGCTCGCCCAGGCAGCGCCAGCGCCAAGGACGCGCAATCCGGTGACCCTCTGCCCAGTGGCCCTCTGCCCGGCGAGCAGCCGGCACAGCGCGCTGCAATCGCGCTCCATGGCCTCGATCGCGCTCGGCATGATCTCGGCCAGTAGCCGGGTCAGGCCGTCATCCGGCGCTGCCGCGTCGCCCGCCGCACCCTGGAGCACCATCGTCAGGCCGAGCACACTTGCGGTGTAGCGCGCCGTGCCGGTCAGGAACGGCGCGACCTCGGACACCTGCAGCGAGGCGACCGCATCGGCGATCCGGCCAAGCGCGCCGCCGTCGCCGTCACTCAGCGCCAGGCACTGCCCACCGGCAGAGCGCACCCGCCGCGCGGCAGCGTTGGTGCAGTCGACGCTGCCGGACATCGAGATCGCGATGGCTCCGACCGGCGGCAGGGACGGATCGAGCAGCACGCCGAGGCTGGTCGAGGCCACGACCCGACGTGCCAGCCCGCCGGAGGCGGCGACCGCCCGCGCAGCGAACCAGCCGTCGCCGCAACCGAAGGCGACCAGCAGGCCTTCGGCCGGCAATGTGCGCCCCGCGGCGAGGAAATCCTGCCGCCGTTCGGCAAGCCCTGCCAGCACGGCCGGCTGGCGCCGGATATCGGCAAGCATTGGCGTGGAGATCGCGAGGTCGACCCCGTCCATGTGGATGCCCTGGCCCGAGTAGGACGGCACAGTGCGTCGCCGCTATGAGGCCAACAAGGATTATCTTCGAAAGCTTGCGCTCGCACACAAAGTGAAAGTCTACTCGGAGCGTCGTCGTCGCGGAGCAAGCGGCATAGGCCGCTGCCGCCAGCACGGCCGACGAGTTGGGAGCAGGCGCGATGGCGGCTTTCGGGGCGATGAGCCGGCAGAGAGAAATCGTCGACCGGCTGCGCGCCGAGGGCAAGGTGACGGTCGTCGCGCTGGCGGAGAGCCTCGGCGTCTCCGTCGTCACGGTGCGCAACGACCTCGACGCGCTGGAGCAGCAGCAGGTGCTGCGTCGCCTGCGCGGCGGCGCGATCGCCGTCCGACCAGCCCGCTTCGAGCGCTCGCAGCACCCGCTCATGCACGGCTTCGAGGACGAGAAGCGACGCATCGGCGAGCTCGCATCCAGCCTGGTGCGCGACGGCGAGACGATCATCATCGACGCCGGCAGCACCACCCTCGCGCTCGCCCAGGCGCTCCCGCGGGCCCTGAACGATGTCGCCGTCGTCACCCCGGCGCTGGACGTTGCGCTCGAGCTCGAGACCCATCTGGGGGTCAAGGTCGTGGTCACCGGTGGCACCATGGCGCGGCAGCGCTCGCTGATCGCGCCGTTCGCCACCACCCTGCTGCGCCAGATCAACGTCGACGTCGCCTTCGTCTCATGTTCCGGCGTCGACGCCGACAAGGGCTTCACCACCCGCAGCTGGGAAGAGGCGGAGGTCAAGCACGCGATCATCGCCGCCTCGTCGCGCGTCGTCTTCCTCGCCGATCAGGCCAAGATCGGCCATGTCGCCACCGCCCACATCGCCGCCATCAAGGATGCCGAACTGCTGATCACCGACAGCGGTGCGGCCGCCGCGGCGCTGGCGCCACTCGAGGCCGCCGGGCTCACCATCATCACCGCCTGAACCCTCGCAAGCCGTTGCGAAATTTTTCGTTGTTAGCCTAACTGAAAGCCCTATCGTCGATGAGGGCGCACTGGCGGCGGCAGGCATCGATGGGGCCCGACGTGTGATCATGCCTCCACAGGCTGGCTTTACGGAGCATCGTGATGACGGTCGGCGCGCGCATCGCCATCCTCAACCCGAACACCACCACCGCCTTCACCGAGCGCCTCGCGGCGCTGGGACGGCGGCTGGCGGCGCCTGACACCACCATCCTCGCCCGCTCGCCCTCGCACGGCGTGGCCTCCGTCGAGTGCCATGTCGACGAGGCTGTGGCGACGCTCGGCCTGCTTGGGGTTGTCGCCGAGGAGGAGGCGCTCGGCACCAATGCCTATGTGCTCGCCTGTTTCGGCGACACCGGCATCGAGGCGGTGCGAGAGGTCGCCGCCGGACCGGTGGTCGGCATGACCGAGGCGGCGCTGTCGGCAGCATCGATCGTCGCCGATCATTTTTGTATTGTCACCTTGCCGCCGCGCACGGTGATCCACGCCGAGCGGGTCGTTCGGCGGCTCGGCCTCGCGCATCGCTGCCGGGTGCGCGCCATCGACGTCGCCGTCGACGATTGCGTGGCGCTGGACCGCTCGCTGCTCGACGCGATGATCGCGGAGTCCCGACGCGGGCTCGAGCAGGACGGCGCGGCGGCGGTCATCCTGGGCTGCGCCGGCCTCAGCGAGCTGGTGGCGCCGATGCGCGACGCCCTCGGCGTGCCGGTGATCGAGGGCGTCGGCATTGCGCTCAAGCTTGCCGAAGGGCTGGTCGCCAACGGCATCGCCACCAGCAAGCAAGGCGCCTACGCGCCGCCGCCGCGCGGCTGGCCGCTCCGATGAGCGTGCTGTTCCGTGCCGCGACGCTGCGCTCCTTCGCGCCGGGGCGGCCGCTGGTCGAGGCCGCCGACATCCTGGTCGAGGCCGACCAAATCGCCGCGATCGCCGCGCCCGGCAGCATCCCGCCGCCGCCCGGCGCGACGATCATCGAGGCGGCCGGCCATCTCGTCATGCCGGGCCTGGTCAACGGGCATTTCCACTCGCCGGTGAACCATCTGCGCGGCAGCCTGCCTAGCCTGCCGCTTGAGCTGTTCATGCTCTACGAGAGCCCGGGCCTGCCCGGACTGATGCCCTCGCCGCGCTGGGCCTACGTGCGCACCATGCTCGCCGCCGCCGAGATGCTGCGCACCGGCGTGACTGCGGTGCAGGACGACGCCTTCCTGGTGCCCTACCCGACGCCCGAGGTGATCGACGCCATTGCGCAGGCCTATGTCGATTGCGGCATCCGCGCCCGGCTCGCGCTGGACCAGTCCGATCTGCCCGAGCTTGGCAAGCTGCCCTTCCTCGGCGAACTGGTCACCCTCGAGCAGCGCGCCCGGCTCGCTGCGGCGCCGGCCGCCGATGCGGCGCAGCTGCTGCAAAGCTATGCCCACCTGATCGCCCGCTGGCACGGCGCGGCGGACGGGCGGATCAAGGCCGCGGTGTCCTGCTCGGCGCCGCAGCGCGTCTCCGACCCCTATCTGCAGGCGCTTGAGGCGCTGTCCAGGACGCACGACCTGCCGTTCTACATCCACATTCTGGAGACCCGGACGCAGCGCGTGCTCGGCGACCAGCGCGGCGCCTCGCTGCTCGCCGAGGCGCATCGCCGCGGCGTGCTCAGCGAACGGCTCAACATCATCCACGCCATCTGGATGGATGATGACGACCTCGACATGATCGCCGCCTCCGGTGCAACCGTGGCGCACAACCCGATCAGCAACCTGCGGCTCGGCAGCGGCATCATGCCGTTTCGCCGGCTGCGCGAGCGCGGCATCCCGATCTGCCTTGGCAGCGACGAGGCGATCGCCGACGACGCCGTCAACCTATGGGCGGTCGCCAAGCTGGCTGGCCTCATCCACAACATCACCGAGCCCGACTTCGCGCGCTGGCCGCGCGCGCATGAGGTGCTTGACTGCCTGATCGATGGCGGCGCGCGGGCGATGCGTGAGAGCGATCGGCTCGGCCGGCTGGCGCCTGGACGACAAGCCGACCTGATTATGCTCGACCTCGACACCGCGGCCTTCACCCCGCTCAACGACCTCGATCGCCAACTGGTCTACTGCGAGAACGGCGGCTCAGTGCGGCTCACGATGGTCGCCGGCCAAGTGGTCATGCGCGATGGCCGGTGCGTGCTGATCGACGAGGCCGCCTTGCGTGCGGAAGCGCGGACGCTGGCGGCAGAACAGGACGGCGCCGGTCAAGCGGCGCTCGCCGCGGCGGAGTGGCTGCCGGCCTATCGGGCGATGTACGTGCGCGCCGCAAGCGGTTTCACCGGCTCCAGCCTGCACGATGGAGCATCCAGGAGCGCCGAGCATGTTGGCAACGCATAATCGTTATGACTACGTTCCTATTACCGCCCGGCCCGACTATGTCTGGCCAGGCGGTAGGCGACTGGCCGTTTATGTCGCCCTCGGCCTTGAGGCCTACGCGTTCGGCTCGGGCATGGTGGAGAACCTGGTGCCGGGCGGCGCCCCCGGCCACGATGTGCTCAATGCCTCCTGGCGCGAATACGGCAATCGTGTAGGCGCCTGGCGGGTGCTCGACACCTTGCGCACCCTCGGCCTGCCATTGGCGATCCTGCTCAACACGGCAGTCTACGACGAGGCGCCGCAGCTGGCGCAACGCTGGCGGCAGGATGGCTGCGAAGTGGTGGCGCATGGCCGCTCCAACTCCGACACGATGACGGCGATGAGCGAGGCCGAGGAGCAGGCCTACGTCGCCGGCGTGACCCGGGACATCAAGGCCGCCGAGGGCCACGCGCCGGCGGGTTGGGCCAGCCCCTGGATCGCCGAGACGCCGAGCACGCCGGAGACGCTGCAGGCTGCCGGCTACGGCTACCTGCTCGACTGGTGCATGGACGACCAGCCCTGCTGGCTGCGCACGCGTGCCGGCCGGCTGCTCTCAATCCCTTACTCCCAGGAGATCAACGATAGCTCGACGATCATCGGCCGGATGGCCAGCGCGGCGACGTTCGCCGACATGATCGTCGACCAGTTCGATGCGCTGAGCGCAGCCTCCGCCGAGCAGCCGCTGGTGATGAGCGTGATCCTGCACAGCTTCATCGCCGGACAGCCCTTCCGCCTGCAGCAGATCACCCGCGCGCTCGCCCACATCGCGGCGGCGCGGAGCGCGGTTTGGCTGACCCGGCCCGGCGACATTGCCGCCTTCATCCACGCCGATCCGGCACGGGCGAT
Source organism: Acetobacteraceae bacterium (assembly GCA_965198995.1). Classification (GTDB taxonomy): domain Bacteria; phylum Pseudomonadota; class Alphaproteobacteria; order Acetobacterales; family Acetobacteraceae; genus CAXMMR01. The sequence goes on along the minus strand of CBDAQG010000002.1, from coordinate 2,842,360 downwards.
TTAATTCGACGCACTCCATCGTCGTGTCTCGGCCAGGCGATCGCCAAAGACCCGTCGGCACAGCAAAGCGGCCGCAGCCCATTTGGAATCGAAAGCACCGCATCGTTGCTAAATACTTCGCTCGCGCACGTCGCGAAAACTTTCTGCCTTTTTTAGGTCAGTAATTGCGTCTGAAGAATACGTAATGATCAGATCAAGAGCGAGGTAGCGGTCTCGACCGACAGTCTGCCTCAAATCCAAGCAGCGGCCGCCGCTCTTTCGAAAACTTTTTATTGAACTTGTTTAGAAAGCCCGCCTAACTCTGCTCTTTGCCAAGACGGTCCTGTCTGCATGGCAGTAAAATCGGGAGAGCGGCTTGGCACCTCGAGGTTTGATCCGGACCCTCCTCAGCGCGGGGAGCCTGATGAGCCTCGCCGCCGCGGCCGCAGCGCAGACCGGTTCCCTGGGTGGCGGAGGAGACGTCGCCGGGCCGCCGAGCGCCATCAGCACGCCATCCACGGCCCCGAAGTCCGGCAAGCCCTCGGCGAAGGCCGCCACCGCCGGCAAGGTCTCGCCGGCGCAAACTCGCGTCGAAGTGCCCGACGTCGTCGTGTCCGCGAACAAGCGCAATCAGAACCTCCGCAAGGTTCCGACCAGCATCGGCGTCATCAGCGGCAAGGAGCTCCAGGAGCACGCCATCCAGGATTACGAAGACATCAGCCGGACGCTGCCCGGCATCTCGTTTGCCGCGCATAACGGCGCCGGACAAGACGACATTTCCATCCGCGGCATCAGCTCGACCGTCGGCAATCCAACGGTCGGAATCTACATCGACGAAGTTCCTATCATCACCCAGAATGGCTATGAGGGCCAGGCACAGCCCCGGTTCCTCGACCTCGCCCGCGTCGAAGTGCTGCGCGGTCCACAGGGCACACTCTACGGCGCCAGTTCGGAGGGTGGCACGATCCGCTTCATCACCAATCAGCCGGATCTCGACACCTACAGCGCCGCCTTTTCGTCCGATTTATCGGGCACGTTGCACGGCGGCGCCAATGCCGACCAGCAGGTCATCGTCAACGTGCCGGTGATCAAGGACGTCTTCGCGCTGCGGCTCGCCGGCGAGCTGCTCGACGAGAGTGGTTGGATCAACAACAATAATAAACTTGCCGGTGTCGTGCCGAAGGCCAACACGAACTATGATCGCACCGGCGACGTGCGCATCAGCGGCAAGCTGCAGGCCAGCTCGGACCTGGTAATCACGCCCTCCTATTACTACCAGAACATCTACCAGGGCGACTCGCCGAACTTCTTCGAAAACGACGGCCTCTACGTACAGAATAAACAGGTGCGCGAGACCTTGCGCGACACGATCTCACTGCCGAGCCTGACGATCGATCAGAAACTGGGGTTTGGCCACGCGACGTCGGTCACCAGCTACCTGCAGCGCGACATCGACCGTCAGGCTGACGGAACCGACTTTAACAGCACCGCTATCGCTGACTTCTTTCTCGATCCGACCTATCCGCAGTTCACGAACCAGAACAGTAACATACTCGGCAACTCGCCATCCCCGGTATTGTTCACCGACCGCTTCAAGACCTGGACGCAGGAGCTCCGGCTCGCATCCAACGTCGACCAGAGGCTACGCTGGGTGTTCGGCTTCTTCTTCTCAGACCAGCTTTGGTCGCATCTGGACTACGAAACGATCCCAGGTTTCAGCAACGAGTTCCAGCAGATCTATGGCTTTGACATCAACGACTCTGTGCTCGGACAACCAGGCAATCCAAGCCTGTGGAACAACGATCTCGTCTACACCGTCTACGACCACAATGAGATCACCCAATACGCCGGCTTTGGACAGGTGGAGTTCGATATCCTACCGACGCTGCACTTCAGCTTTGGCGACCGCTACGTCGCCGCACGGGAAAGCTTCAGCGAGACGGGCGCCGGCTTCTTCGAAATCGGCGGTGCAGGAACCGCCGGCGTGCCCTACAAGCAATCTGCCATCTTCACCGCCCCGACGCCCAAATTCTCGCTAACCTACGACGTGAACTCGACCACCGACCTCTACGCGACTATCGCTAAAGGCTTCCGTCTCGGCGGCGCAACGACACCTAACACCAACATCGCCTGTGTGCCCGGGCTTGACCAGCTAGGCTTTGTCAACGCGCCGACCACCTATGGTTCCGACCAGCTCTGGAGCTACGAAGCCGGATTGAAGACGCTGACCTTAGGCCGCACGCTGTCGATCAATCTCGCAGGCTACTACATTGACTGGTCGCGCATTCAGGAGAGCATCGTCATCCCGGTCTGTGGCGGAGCCTTCAACTACAATGTCGGCAACGCTGTCGCTTATGGCGGCGAGGTGGAGACGCGCTACCGTCCGCACCAGGTTCCGGGACTGACGCTCGGCGTCAACACTGGCGCCGAGCATGCAACGATCACCAGCACGATCAACGCTCAAACCGCTGCCGTCGGAGAGAACGTCCTGTTTGTGCCGTCATGGTCGGCGGCAGCGATCCTAGACTACTACCATCCGATCAACGACAGGATAACGGGCTTCGTAAAGGCAGATTATGACTGGGTCGGCCCATCCAACGGCAGCTTTACCGTCAGCGATCCAAACTACCGCAATCCCTCTTACGGCGTTCTTAATCTTAGCGCTGGAGTCGAGCTAACGAGCGGCTGGCACGTCGCGCTCCACGCGCAAAATCTATTCGATAACCATATCATCATACAGCGACCGATCATCAACTCTCGCGTCGAGGCCTACACCCTGCACCCGCTCACGATCGGTCTGAACGTCAGCAAGAAGTTTTAGACGGCGTTGAGAATACCACGTCGAGACCGCTTACCTGGCCCGTCAGTATGGGTAAAAGGGTTAGATGGACATCCTGTCATCCGCGCCGCTCATCACAGGGCGTGATCGTTGCGTGTCGGCCCACGCCTTTGCTGGCCCTAGGTCGTCTCCAGTCCCGGCCGAGCCGTGAGCCGCCACGGCCTGTCGAGCCTGGTAGATCAGAGGCGCCCGCCCGGTCTGGAACGATAGGTGACACAGGTGGGCGCGGGCCGGGTGACGCCCGACACAGGCCAGTGATCGCAATCTGGCGGCTTGCCGCTCGACCCTGCAGACAGCGCCGTGCGGCTTGCCCATTCGGATCAGCTGCACGACCGCCTCGTGACCCGTGGGCTGGCTGACGACGAGGTGGGCTTTCGGGTGGCGGCAGCGAGTGCCGGCATCGCGCCGTGGCAGCTCAACCTCGGGCGAGTGGAGATACCCTGCACGCCTGGTCGAGGCGCCGCCACGCAGCCTCAGCCTAGCCGGCGCGTGCATCCGCGCCCGTCAGTCGCGTCGTAGAGTGCTGGGCGTAAACCGCGGTGGAATGGCGCGGACGAGGCCGCCTTGCCTGCCTGTCGGTTAGTGACAGCGCTTGGGCAAGGCGCAGTTCGCCGACCCTCCCATCCGGGCCGCGATCATCGCTCGTGTTCCAAATTTGTTTCGACCAGCCCGGCCGCGCTCAACTCCGCAATCATCGGTGCGAGGTGACGCTCATACGCCTTCCATCGGCCCGACCCTCTCGCGTTGACGGGTTGGCGCTCCTGAGCGTGGCTGACTGTGCGAACCGATGCGCAGTCTCCACGAGCTCAGGCTGGTCGCGACGCGCACCGGTGAAGCTACCCCGCAGGTGGCCGAAACAGTTTGCTCCCGAGCAAGTCGGCCGACAATGCCCCACAAGGCACCGGCACGAAGGGGCCACGCGCCCGCCGGCTGGTGGTATGCAGGGCACGAGCGACCAGCTCCTTGCCGGTCTCGGTAGGGCCGAGCACCACCACGCCGACACTGGTTAGCCCAGGCGACGTATCATCTCGCGCAGCCGTTCCATCGCGCTGGACAGGCCGACCAGGCCGAGGCGTTCGACGGGGGGGATATGCGCTTTGATGGCGAGAACTACCTAGACAAATATGACCGGGCCAAGAACTCGCATCGGCCGACGAAGCGACGAGAGCGACAGATGCATGAAACTCAGCTTTCCCGATCCAAACTCGGCCGCAGCAGCATGGTCAGCACAAACAGAGCGCCCAAAGCGGCGGTTACAATCCCGACTGGTAACTCCTGCGTCGTAAGTAGAACCCGGCTGATGAGGTCGCTGAGCACCATCAGCAAGGCGCCGAAGAGGGCGCAGGCGGGAATGCTAAGGCGATGTCTTAGCCCGAACACGCCACGCGCGAGCTGTGGCACCATCAAACCAACGAAGCCGATGACGCCGGAGAGCGCAACGAAGCTTGACGTCGCCAGGGCGCAGACAATGAAGACGTAAGCGCGGAAGCGCCGCACTGAAACGCCGAGCGAGGCTGCGGTGTCGTCGCCGGCGAGTAAGGCATCGAGCCGCCCCGACCACCCGACGCCGCAGCCGAGCGCCACGGCCAAGCCAAGCGCGGCGAGCCATATATTGCCCCAGCGAGCCAAGCCGAACCCGCCAAGCATCCAAAACAGGACCGACTGTGCCGCTCTTTGATCGCCAGAAAAAATAAGCACGTCGGTGACCGCATTGAACAAGAACGACACCGCAAGCCCGGCTATTATAAGACGCTCCGGGCTCCTGACGTCGCGCGCCAGCACCAATGCCAACACTGCGCCGGCCGAGACCAAGCCGCCGGTGAAGCTTGCCGCGGGCAGTGTCCACACGCCCAAGCGGTCACCAAAGACGCTTATGACTGCGACAGCACCCATCGCAGCTCCTGACGACAGACCGAAGACAAACGGGTCGGCCAAGTCGTTGCGCGTCGTCGTCTGCAGCAGTGCACCCACAACGGCAAGGCCGGCGCCGACGATGGTTGCGAGCAGTAGCCTCGGCAAGCGGAGCTGCAGCACGATGGCCGCCAATACTGGCGAGAGGTCAGCTGGGGTCGGCAATCCCAACAAAGCGGCACCGAGCAAGCGCACTATCTTGCTCGGCGTCACGTTCACCGCGCCTAACCCGGAGCCCAGGATAAGCAATGCGATGAGTAGCAACGAAACGCCGACCAACGCCAAGCTGCGAGACATCGTCACGGTCGCGCTCCGGGCCGGTTCGTCATGGCGCAAAGGCGCGTGGGTGCAGGGCGCGGGCGAGCGTTTCGATGGCATCGATGTTAGCTGGCCCTGGTGTCAAGGCTTCGTAGCGCAGCCGCAAGACGGCGCCTTGCTGCACCGCGCTGAGCAGCCGCATCGCTGGCTGCTCGCGTAGTCTATCCAGAAGCGCATCAGCACCTCCGCCACTCTGGTAATCGAGCAGGATGATGAGCTGCGGGTCCTTCAGCGCGATGCTGTCCCAAGACGCGGTGCCCCAGCTGGTCGGCAGGTCGTCGGTCACGTTGCTGCCGCCGGCAGCGCGGATGATGGCGCTCGCCATGGCGAAGCGACCGGCGGTGAAGGGTGCTGCCTCGCCGCTGTCGTAGACAAAAACGCGTCGGCGCGGCTGATTGACCAGGCGGACGCCGACTGCGGCAATCCTCGTGCGCCAGTTCTCGACCAACGCGGCCGCCTCACGCTCACGGCCGAATACCTTGCCAAGCCGCATCTCGTCCCCGTAGAGCAGGTCGAGTGAGGCTGGTGGTCGTCGCGGGTCAACGTGGATACAGCTTTCTGTGAGAACCAGTGTCGGAACATGCCAAGCTGCCAGCGTGTCCGGCGTCACCTCGCCGCCGGGCTTCATCCCATAGTACCAGCCAGCAACGAAGAGGTCCGCGCGTGCAGCAATAAGCTGCTCAAGGCTCGGGTATTTCGGAGCCAGCTCAGGAATGGCGCCGGCCTCGGCTTTAAACTCAGGCGTTATGTGGTACCAGCCGGTGACGCCCGTTAGTCCCGCAATGTTGGATTGTAAATGCAGCGCAAATGCCATCTCGGCCATGTTGATGTCGTCGAAGACGGCGCGACGTGGTGGTGCGGTAAATGTGACTGGGCGGCCGCAGCTGGTCACGGTGACCGGGAAGTCAGAGGCCGGAGCAGTGTGAGCGCACAGCATCGCCAGTGCAGCAGCGCAGCATCCAAGTCGCCGATGCCTAGTCCGAGCCGGCATCGAAAATCAGCCGCGTATGACCGCTTGAGGTTGTTGCCGTGAAGCACTCGAGATCGAAGACAGCGCGCACACGCTCTGGTGCAAGAGCCTCTGAAGGCGCGGCACAGGCGATTTGACGACCACCCTGCAACAGGAGAACACGGTCGGCAAAGTCCGGCACTAAAGAGAGATCGTGCAATACCGCAACGACGGCGATGTTGAGATGCTTCAACAGCCGCAGGAGAGCACTGCGGCCACGAAGGTCAAGATGGTTCGTTGGCTCGTCGACCAGCAACAGGCGTGGTTGCTGCGCCAACGTCCTCGCCACAATGACGCGCTGACGCTCACCGCCGGAGAGGGAGCCGAGACGACGATTGACGAAGGCTCTCACCTCACAGGTTTCCAGCGCCGCCTCGACAATTGCTTCGTGCTGCGCTGCGCTGCACCTCACATGCGGTAGTCGTCCAAGCCTCACGTAGTCACGCACCGTAAAGCGCGGATCCGGCAGGTCGGTCTGCATCATCATAGCAACATCCCTGGCGAGCAGGCTGCGTGGGATGCTGACCACGTCACGACCCTCAAGCAGCACCCGTCCGGATGTCGGCTTAAAGCTGCCGGCGAGTGCTCGTAGCAAAGTAGTCTTACCAGCCCCGTTCGGGCCCAATACGGCAAACCGCTCGCCATGAGCAACATCGAACGTCAGGTCAGCCAGCAACGTGGCGCCGTTAGCGGCGCGGACCCGCAGGTCGCGAACGCAAAGCACTAAAGATCCGCATGCAGCGAGACGCCGAAGAAACGCGGCTCGCCGATTTGAACCTGGCCAGGGTAGTTCACGTCCACCCACTGGATGTAAGTGCGATTGAACAAGTTGTCGATACGGCCATAAAGCGTCACTTTCGGCGTCACGTGGTAGGCAGCATAGATGTTAAAGAGGGTGTATTCCTTCAGGCGCAGCGTGTTCGCAAAATCGCCATATCGATTGCCGATGAAGCGTAGGCCGCCGCCGATGTCGACCGGGACGTTCGCTAGGCGTTTGTAGGCGGCTTCAATGTTGCTGCTCAGGCGCGGCACGTCGGGCGGCTCGTTGCCAGTGGCATTCAAGATTGCGCTCTCCTGGAAGGCGCCATAATGCGCGTCAGTCAGTGCCGCGTTCGCATTTATGGTCAAGTGTCCGGTCAGGATTGCGTCGCCGGACAGCTCGATGCCTGAGGAATGCTGCGAACCCACGTTAGCGACGGTCTCCTCGCCGGTCGAGACCAGTATGTTGCTTCGGTGGATGTCGTAAAGCGCCACCGTCGCGTCCGCGTGACCATTCAGGAAGATTGCCTTGGCGCCGATCTCCTCTTGCTCGGCGCCACTGAGGCCGGTGATCTGGCCGGCATTAGCGAGGAAGACGTTCGAGTTTGGCGGGTCCTGTGCCGTTGTATAAGAGGCATAGGCGCTGAGCCGTGGAGTGAAGGTGTAGAGCAGAGCGGCCCGATAGTTGTTCGGGAAGTAGGTGTCGCTGAAGCTCGTCGCCGGGTTGTAGACGCCGGCGGTGCTGAAGTTCTGCCGCTCAAGACCAAAATAGTCAAAGCGTACGCCGGTCACGAGCTTCAGCTTCGGCGTCACGCTCAGCACGTCCTCGGCAAAGATCGCCGCGTCAACGATCGTGGTTGGCGACTTGCGTGACTCGTTGTAGTCGCCAGGAAAAGTGCCGTAGAGCCCTTGGTTCACGTTGTAGGGATCGACGCTGTCGGCAAACTCGGCATCTGGGAAACCGGAGTCGCGGATGAAGCGAATGTAGTTCGCCTGCAGACCTGACGAGAAGCGATTGTCTAAGCCGAAGATCTTGCCCTCGGCGGCAAGATTAAGTCGATCCGTGACCTCGTGCTGGTTGTGGTAGACGTGAAAGCGATCGCGGGCAACCTGACCGACTGGGATCGGGCTACCCTCCGCGTCGACCGCATCGAGGCCTGGCGTCACGTAGGTGTAGGTCTCGGCATTCTGCCAGCGGCGTTGCGCGTAGTAGAAGTCGACCTCGTTGGATAAGGTGAGATCTGGCGAGACCTGCCACGTCAGGACGGTCTTGGGAGCGAAGCTTGTGCTCTTCGTCGAGAAATCGCGCACGTCATAATTATTATAAAGCATGTCGCGGTCGATCGTCAGGCCCGTCGATGAACTCAGAATGCCGCCGATCGGGTTGCGGGCCTCGGCATACGAGAGCAGCGGCGTCCCGTAATATGACGGCAGTTGGTCGTGCAGGTAATCCAGCTCGCTCAGCAGTGTCAGCTCCGGTGTGATGCGCCAGAGCACTGAGCCAGTGACGTTCAGAGAGGCGGGATTGCTGTTATCGATGTAGCCGTTCGAGGAGGTCCGGCTGACATCGAGGCGGACGGCAACCTCCTTGCCAATCTGAGTGCCGCCACCAAGCCCGACTGTTGCCGTGTCAAAGCTGCCGTAGCTGCCGTAGAACTCGGCATCGCTTGGTCCGAAATGCGCCTCCTTGGTGACGGTGTCGGTGACGCCACCGACCGCGCCCTGACCATATAGCACCGAGGCGGGACCTTGCAGCACCTGCACGGACTGTAGGTTGAAGGTGTTTAGTGGCCTGTAAACCATACTGGCGGGCCCTTGATCAAAGCCATCCCGTAGGTTGGTGATCTCATTGCCGGTAAAGCCGCGTATTGAGTAGCCATCGGGATCTCCCGGCGATCCTCCGGACGTCACGCCGGTCGCGCTGTCGATGGCATCTTCGGCGAGATCGAAGCCTCGGATTTGCAGAGTTTGCGGCGAAATCACGCTGATCGTCGCAGGCGTCTCGATCTGACTCAAGCCAAGGCGACTACCGATACTTTCTGGCAGTGTCACGGTCTCGTTCGAGGATGGTGGAGCGGCGCTGACCTGATCGATCGGTAGCTGCAATCCACCGCCGCTTTGCGTCGTGCTGCTATCGTCCTGGGTGGTGGCGCCTCCCGTCTGACCAGAAGGATCGGCCGCTAGGAGGGCGTTTGCCGCTGAGGAGGCGAGTAGCATTGTCAAGGTGAGTTGGAGCGTGTGTAGGCGGCGTCTTGTAAAATCCTGCCTAGGATTGCGGGTGAGCGAGACTGTGGTGGCGAGCGCTCCCGTTGCACGAGGTCCGCACAGCAGCTTCAACTGGCATACTCCAATGAAGATTCCAAGATAAGACCTAGAACAACAGATTCGCAGGTAAACAAAGAGGCATTAACTGCCCCCAGGACCAGGACAAATGGATGGGCCTACAAGAAAAGGTCAGTAGCCGAGCAGTCTTCAGCAGATTCCACCATAAGCAGGTATCTTGACATATGATAGTTCTCTGCGAATTTATCGGAGTATTATCGACCTGATAGCTGAGCATGTTTACCCGGCTAGCAACTCTTACGTTTTAAGCTCTGTTTTCCGGGCGATAAGAATTAACTTGCTTCTTGTTGGATTAGTTTTCGTCTGTATCCTAGGCGACGCTTTGTAGACGCCTCGCGCATCAGACCTCCTAGGCCTCTCCGTTCTTGACGACTTATGAGCGTGAAAAGGCTGAAGCATGCAACCAGTCAGCCACTCTGATGAGCGGAACTGCAAATCAGCTTGAGCGCTCTTCTCGGCACTAAAACAGGAACGCTCAAGCACGCGGTAAACACTGCTACCAATCTCGTCGACTAGGCTGTACCCGACCTCACTCGCTCAGTAGCAATGTCGTAAAAGTACTAGCTCCTGAGCGTCCGTCAACGACTTTTTACATGGGACGTCAATCAAGGCTGGAAGGCGCTCAGCATAGGGTAGAGGGGTATACTACCGCAGCACGTCATGCGGCAGGATGCTCGCTTCAGGTCGCTCTATATCCGACGTGATCGATCCATAAAACTTCGTTCGATGCTACTTGTATGCAAGTTCACGGCTTGTAGTAGATCGCCGGACCACCCTTTGCGGGTGACCGATACTGACAAAGGCTTGTTTGAGCCGCGTTCATGGGTAACAGTTGATTCGGACAGCTATGCGTGCAGAAACACCGGAGGGTTCGTTATGAAACGCTTTGTAAGCACGCGAGGAGCGACTTTGGCGCTATGCTTAGTCTTTAGCAACGCCTACGCTGCAAGTGACGTTTCATCTGCTGACCGGTCATTCATTGCGATGGTCAGCCAGGGCGGCATGTTTGAGGTGGAAGCCGGTGCCGTCGGCGCTAGTCAAGGTAGCTCGCAGGACATAAGGGACCAAGGCATCACAGAGCAGCATGATCATCAGCTCGTCGGCGACAAACTGAAGTCGATCGCGTCGTCGCTGGGGATTACCTTTTCAGCCACCTTGAACCCTGTGTTCCAGAAAGAACTCGATCAACTCAAAGCCACCTCCGGCACCGAGTTCAACGCCCTCTACCTGCATGACATGGAGGACATCCATGCCAAGGATGGCGCCGCCTTCGCCAAGGAGGCCAAAAATGGCACTAACTCAGACCTGCGCAGCTTCGCTGCAGAGACTCACCGCATTGTTCTGCGGCACATCGGAGAACTGAAGGCCACTGGACCGTAAGCCTCTGGTAAGAAGATACCGTCACTCGCCAGTGACTGCAGCAGCTCAGCAATTGGGCGCACATAGTTTTTGTAGTCACTCAGCAGCCAAATCGATCCAGCGGCCATCCGGTTGCGGCGCTACCATGATGCCGCTGATGACTCAGCGATCATCGACCCACGGAGCACCACGCGGCTTTCTCGGGAGCAACGGCGCAGGCGGCGCCTATTGCACGTTGCTCAGCCAGAACCGATTAGCCATCATCGCTTCCCCTCGGTAGGGCTCGTGCATGACGCCATGTCGTGCCGAGCTAGGAGCGTCATGGGTCTGGCCTCAGCTCATCCGCACGGTGCCGCTCTGTCGTATGTTCAATCATGTTTATCGGTGTGCGTCATACGTGAGCGCCCGTAATCGCGTATAAAACTCGTTTGCCACGATCCATCCTAAGCAGCCGTGCTGCTCGAAGCAGTCTAAGGTGGTTCGAGACGAGCGAGTGACTTAGTCTATGTGACGAGTGACGTCACTTACGCCCTGTGCACTCTCGATGCACTTGATAATTAGCGAAGGGTGTTTCGGCTCATTAAGTAGCCGAAACAGCTCTGCACATTCACCCCCGCTAGGTCTGAAGTCAGCATTGTTACGCCGCATCAACATGCGATGATACAAATACCTATATGAGTGTGTCGCAAGCGCCAAGCTGCTGTCCAGCGAGCCCGAGCGGCTTTTCCAAAGCGATGGTGGTCATTACTAGACGTCGCAAGTCTACTCCAAATGCCTGCCCGATCTAGCGGACGCAGAGCTGCTATGCGCGCATTCGAGACGCTGCAGCCGTTCTCGTGACTGCTCAGAATTTCTGAGCAATGCCGGCCAGGATCGTGCGTCGCAGGCCGAATTGCGGTGCGCCGACGCCGACGCCGGTGCCGTCACGGATCTCATAAGTACGATCAAGCAGGTTGATGACGTCGAGGCGGAGCTGGGTGGCTTTGCCGATGCCGAGGTTGAGCGTCTCCACCGCGGCCAGGTTAAACTCGTAGTAGCCGGGCAGGGCGCGCCCGTTCGGCACCGTGCCGTCCGCGCGCAAACCGCTGCCGACCACGAGGTCGGTGGACAAGCGCAGCGGCTGACTTTCCCGGAACAGCGTGTAGGCAGCGCCGCCCGAGCCGGTCCAGCGCTGGTCATGGTCCAGATGGATCCAGTGCTGAGAAATGTAGTCAAGATCGGCGGCCGAAAAGTTGAACTGTGCGGAGTCGATATTCTTGCCGATGGCGCGGGAGAGGGCGACGTTGCCGTAGAGCGAGATAGGGCCGTGATCGTAGCTGGTGGTCAGCTCGTAACCGTGCACCTCACCCTTCGCGTAGTTGAACGCCGTCAGAATAACGGGCGCGCCGAACTGGCCCTCGTCGATTAGGTTCGTTGCGTCCTTGTAGTAGGCATCCTCGCCGATGCGCCAGCCGGGTAGGACGATCTGCTCGGCGCCGAGGTCATAGTAATTGTCGCGCTCGGGCTCGACCTTGTTGTTGAGCGTAAGCTGGGAGGCGGCGGAGGTCCCGTTGAACTGATCCACCGAGCTCGACGACACCAGTTCGAATGGCGGCGGGGTGAAGTAACGCGAGTAGCCGCCGTGTAGCGTCGCCCATTTGGTCGGACGCCAGACGACGTTGACGCGCGGGCCGATCTGCGAATCTGAGGTGAACTCGCTCACACCGTCAAAGCGCACACCGTAATTGATGGTAACCCGTGGCAGGATGCGCCACTCGTCCTGCAGGTAGAGGCCGTAGACGGTGCCGGTCTTGCTCTGGCCCTGATCGATGGCGAACGGACCGCCGCCGTTGGCAGCGCCGCCGCCGTCGGGCGTGATGCTCGAGGCGAGGCCTCCACCTATGTCGTTGACGGCAGCCGGGCCGGAGGCGGGCAGGACAACGGAGCTGGTGCTGTTGACGTTGCGCTCGACGAAGATCTGGTAGCCGGCGCGCAGTGTGTGGTCGTCGCTCACCCGCCAGCTGGCGTCGGACTGCGAGCCGCTTGACCAGACTGAGCGGGCGGCGGTTTGCGAGATGCCGTCGAACAGCAGATCGCCGAGTGGGTCCGGCGTGTAGTACAGGCTGCTGTAGCGGCTGAATACCGAGCTCTGCACGTCGACGGTGCTGAACTGCTTCTGCACGCTGAGGATGACAAAGTCGGTGATTTCGCGCTGGTTCTCGTTGAGGTTGGCGCTGTTGAACGGGGTTTGGCTGTCCGTGCTCAGCGAGAAGGATGGCGACTGGCCGGGATTGTCGGGGATCTGGAAGAGGTCGTTGGAGACACCGGCGAGTAGGCTGATCCGCGTCGTCGGGTCGCCGACAGCGGAGATGTGGGCGAGACCGTGGGTTTGATTGGACAGGTCATGCACTGAATTGAAGCTGCCGGTTGGATTCTCGATGCCCACACGGGTGTGTAGAAAGTCGCCGGTGAAGAAGTAGTCGAAGGCGCCCGAGCGGCCGCCATAGGAGAAGCTCGGCTGGAAATAGTCGCGCGCACCGCCATAGATCGAGATGTCACCGCCGGGATCAGTGGTGCCGGATTTGGTGGTAATGTCGATGACTGCCGCGGTGTCGAAGCCATACTCGGCCGGCAGCGCGCCGGTGATCAACGAAATCGAGTGTGCAAAGCGCGTCTCCAGCGCTTGGCCGAACACCGATAGGCCCTCGGGGAGCTGCACGCCGTCAAGGCGGAACTGGATCTCGTTGTGATCACCGCGGACGTGGATCTGCCCGAACGAGTCGAGCGCTACGCCCGGGGCCTGCACCAGCACTTGGTCGAGCGGGACGTTGTCGCCCTGCGGCAGGGTGCCGATGGCGCCAGCGCTGAAATCATACTTGGTGGCGCCAGTATCCGGTTCGATCTGAGCGCGTGCCGCGTCTAGACGCTGGATCACGGCCGGGATGTCGAGCAACAGCGACGTGCCGGGTAGCGGCGCAGTGCCATCGCTCAGGTTAACTGCGGGAGCTGGCACTCCCGCCGTGGCCACTGGTGCTTGTTGATCCGCTGGCAAAGTACTCGTGGAAGCGGGCACGCCTGCCGGCGTTTGCTGAGCTGCCACGGGGCATGTCGCAACTGCTGTGGCCACGAAAACTGTCGCACCAAGCGTGGCTCGGCTTGTCACTGGCAGGCCGTGTTTGCGCATGGACATCCTTTAAAAAAGAACACGGTTCACTCAGTAAATTATGTTATAATGTTTTACACTTAGCTTGGAAGAGTGTTGCCGAGTCTTTCCATGGGCTACAACTTAACGTTATAGGGTAACTCTATCCGGAAGAAGCGTGCCCTCGCAAGAGGTGATATGCAGGCCAAGGGCCGTTGACCGCCTTCCAGCTGCTGGACCTGCCCAAAGAGGCGCGCAAGACGGCGGCGCCGCCGACGATCTATCGGGCGCTGGAACTTCGGTCGAGCAGCTTATTCATAAAGTCAAACGGCTGGAGGCGTTCGTTCGTGCGTCGAGGCGGCGCACCGCCATGCGGTGCAGTTCCTAATTTGTAATCGAGACGGAACGGTTGCGGAGATGGAGGACCGGTCGGTGAGCCGGGCGCTGGAGCGGGCGGCCGAGCGGGAGGGGTTTCATCCCGGCGTGGCGGTGGTCGAGGTCGACGGGACGTGTGCGGCCTGCTGGCAGCCGAACTCACACGATTAACGGGTATTATTTGCACTCGATCGTTTCAGTTCAAGGATGGCGCATAGCTCGTCCTGATCGCGTGCCGGCGCGAACATCATTTCCTCGCCGAGTGTTTCCATGCCGAGGCCGCGCAGCAGAGCGAGAGAGGGCTCGTTCTGAACCTGAGCGGCTGCTTCTATGACGTCGAGGTCGAGCAGGCCGAAGGCTTTGGCGAGCGCTATCGTTACGGCTTCGCGCATGTATCCGTGCCTATGGTGATCCTCGCCGAGCCAGTAGCTTAGGAGACCGCGGCGTTCGGCGATACGGGTTACGCTGACCCAGCCCAGGAAGGCATGGTCGGCGTGCCGCTCGATGATGAGCGGCAGCATGTCGCCGCTGGCCAGAGCTGAGCGTGCGGTGTCGATCCGCTCGGCTGCCATCGACAGCGTGAAGGGGTATGGCCACGAGATGAGCCATTGGCTTACGGCAGGTGTCATCGACCTGGAGAGGTCGGCGGCGTCGCTATGGTGCACGTAGCGGAGGTTCAGTCGCCCTGTCGTCAACAGCAAAAGATCGTTCTCTAAGTAATGTGGGTCTGGGGCCTCAGGCCCCATCGGGTCGAGGGCAGAGCCCTCGCCTTCCTTCGGTCTTAGAACTTCTGCGCGATACCCGCCAGGACAGTCCGGCGCAGCCCAAACGCCAGCGCTGTCATCATGCCGGCGTTTGGCCAGAACGTGCTGGGCTACAACTCGGTGCTCGCCGGCTGGGTGCTGGCGCCGGACGCCTTCGTGTTCTGCCTGCTGATCCCGATCGTGGGTCAGGCGATGAAGATCATCCCGGGAAAATGGATCATCGTCACCGGCGGCTTCTCGCTCTCCTGGTCGCTGTTCTACTCGATGAACCTCGTCCCGGTCCTCGACTTCTACCACATTATCCACGGCGCTCGGCGTGGACCAGGCCCGCACCCAGTTGTTGACCCTGCAACGCCAGTTGCCGGACTACGACAGGCAGGAGCGGCAGGCGGTGCATCGGCTGGACGTGCTGATCGGCCGTCCGCCGGGCGAGCTGGAGGCGCGGCTGCTGCAGCCCGGGCCGCTGCCCGGCCTGCCGTCCGCCGTCGGGGTCGGCGTGCCGTCCACCCTGGCCCCCCATCGGCCCCCCAGCGCACCGCGGAAGACGCGCGCCGGTCGTTGGCGCAGGAGGACATGATGCTGGACGGCGATGTCGTCACGCTCTACCGCGCCCTCGGCGGCGGCTCGGAGGCGCCGGACAGCTAAAGCGCGGCGCCAGCTGTGCCGGGGGCGCCGCTCGCGACCACCAGCGCGCTCGACGCGGTCGCGGGCGGGATTTAGCGCGCGCGCCCCAATCCGAAGCGCCGGAGTTGATCGGGCTTCGTCCTAGCGCGGCGCTGCGTGCTGCGCGACGTGTTCGCGTGCCAACAGGCGTGCGGTGTCCGGCGCCCCGGCCGGCGCCTGGCGATAGAGCTCCTTCGGCCAGCGACGATGCAGCCAGAGCCAGCTCTCCGGGTGCTGGCGGATCCAGGCCTCGATCTGGTCGGTGATGGCTTGGGTTATGGTGGCGACGTCCTGCTGGGTGTCCCCGCTCGGGGCGATCGAAAAGGCCGGCTCGACGACGACGCGCAGCCGGGCCGGGCCGATGCGCTGCACGTGCGCCAGGATGATCGGGCAGCCAAGGCGCAACGCCAGCGCCGCCGCCGCCGGCGCCGTCATCGTCGGGCGGCCAAAGAAGCGCGTCTCGATGCCGTCGTTCATCTTCTGGTCGACCAGCAGGGCGAGGCTGCCGCCGCGTCGCAGGTGCGCCAGCGCCAGCCTGGCGCCGCGTGCCCCTTTGCGAAACATCGGCACGTCCGCACCCAGCGCCTGCTGTCGCAGTCGCGCCACGAGGTCGTCGACCAGCGGGTTGGTCGAGGCTCGATAGAACGCGGCGACCGTGATGCCGCAGCGCGCCGCGGCAGCCGGCAGCATCTCCCAATTGCCGATGTGACCGGAGACGAAGATCCGCGAGCCGCCCTGTCGGGCATGGGATCGAACGAGTTCAAGGCCCTCGCCGATCCAGCCCGGGCCGGACGGCGTGTCTTCGCGCAGGCTGCCGAGATGGGGAAGCTCGCCTGCCGTCCGGCCCAAATTGTCCCACATGCCGTGCACGATCCGTCGCCGTTCGGCGGCGGACAGCTCCGGCATGGCCAACTCGAGGTTGCGATGGGCGATCCTGGAGACCGGCAGCCACGGCCCGACGCCGCGCGCCAGGAGGCCGCCGAGGTTGGAGGCGCGCACCGGCCCGATGGCGCGCAGCAGCCGGATCACCGCCCGCAGCATGGCGGCTTGCAGCCGCATGAGCGGCGAGGCTGCCGCGGCGGTGCCCGACGCGGCGGCCGCTGACCGAGACATCGTCACAAGCCTACCCTGTGGCCAGTTTGCATGCGGACTCAGCATGGCCGGCCAGGCAGACCGCGGCAACAGGCAGTGCTGGACCGCCGTAGGAGCGGCATGACGAGCGCGCGCTGCCTGTCCGGGCTGGCGGTGGTTTTTGGAAGCGGTGAAATACGGCAAGATCGGGTGGCAGTGGTAGGGCGCCCTGGGCGAGGGCGGGCGGGTTCTGCCGGGCATCTCATCGTGTGAGAACGCGAACAATTATTCCCTTTTTATGTCAATGACTTGGGGGAATCTTGCCCGTAGGCAAGATCGCTTGCTCCGGCCGCGGAGGGGTCGGCTTGAGAGGTGTTAGCATGGTGCGCGTATCGTCCCATGCGCCCAAGCGGGCGTGCGCGGCCAGACAAGACCGCGGGCGTTCGGCGCTGTAGCGGAGCGGTGGTATGGGTCAGACATGCCGCCCGAGGAGCCGTGATGTCCGGAGCTGACGCCTCGCGCCTGCCGACCGTGTTCTTCGGCCACGGCAGCCCGATGATCGCGCTGGAGACCAATGCGACGACGCAGGCCTGGGCGGCGCTGGCGCAGCGGATCGGCAAGCCGCGCGCCATCCTGTGCATCTCCGCCCACTGGATGACGCCGGGCACGGCGGTGACCGCGATGACGCGGCCGCGCACGATCCACGATTTCGGCGCCTTTCCGCAGGCGCTGTTCGACGTGCAGTACCCCGCGCCCGGCGACCCGGAACTGGCGCGGCGCGTCGCCGCGCTGCTGGCGCCGCGGCCGGTGCGGCTTGATGCGGATGCCGGCGAGGGCGGCTGGGGCCTCGATCACGGCGCCTGGTCGGTGCTGTGCAAGGCTTACCCGGCGGCGGACGTGCCGGTGGTGCAGCTCAGCCTGGATGAGCGCTGCACGCCAGCCGAGCATTTCGAGATCGGCCGGCGGCTGCGGCCGCTGCGCGACGAGGGCGTGCTGGTCATCGGCACCGGCAACATCGTGCACAACCTGCGGCGGATGAACTGGACGTCGCGCGACGTCGAGGCGTTCGACTGGGCGCGGCGCTTCAATGACGCGATCCGCGACGCGATCCGCGACAACCGGCCCGAGCGGGCCGTCGCCTTTGCCCAGTTCGGCGAGGATGCGGCACTCTCGGTGCCCTCGCCGGAGCATTACTGGCCGCTGCTCTACGTGCTGGGGGCGCGCGAGGACAACGACCTCGCCCGGTTCGGCCCCGACCACATCGAGCACGGCTCGCTCAGCATGATGACGGTCGAACTCGGCGCGGCGGCGTGACGCCCGGGACGGCCGCGCCATGCCAGACCGACAACTAGGGACAGCACCGCCGTGGCACTGATCTGCAGCCCGGGCGAGACCCGCCCCGACGTGCCGCCCCGCCAACTGCACACGCTGGCGGCGACGCCCAGGACCGTGCACTGGGGCTATTTCGACCCGGCGCTGGCGCCCGCCCTGCACGTCGCCAGCGGCGACCTCGTGCAGGTCCAGGCGGTCAGCCATCACGCCGGCGACGCGCCGGAGCTGATGATGGACGACAGCGTCGCCACGTTGTTCCGCGACATACCGGAGGCGGATCGACACCCGGGCGTGCACATCATGACCGGGCCGATCCATGTCGAGGGCGCCAGGCCCGGCGACATGCTGGAGGTGCGCTACCTGCGGATGACGCCGCGCTTCACCCACGGCTCCAACCTCGCCGCGAACTGGGGCCATCTCTACAAGGAGTTCGGCGAAACCGAGCGGGTGACGATCTATCAGCTCGACGCCAACGCCAACACCGCGAGCGCCCTCTACGCCTACCAGTTCCCGGGCAAATACCTGGTGCCGGGAACGATCACGCACTGCCCGGAGTGCGACCGCAAGCCGGCACTGGACGGCGTGCGGGTGCCGGTGCGGCCGCATCTGGGCACCGCCGGCGTGGCACCCGACATCGCCGGGCGCACCAGTACCATCCCGCCCGGCGCGCATGGCGGCAACATCGACAATTGGCGGATCGGCGCCGGCGCGACGATGTACTACCCGGTGCAGGTCGACGGCGCGCTGTTCTCCGTCGGCGACCCGCACATCTCCCAGGGCGACGGCGAGATCTCCGGCACCGCCATCGAGGCGTCGCTCGACGTGCTGATGCAGATCGTGCTGCGCCAGGATTTTACGTTTCCCTCGCCGCTGCTCGAAACGCCGCGCTACTGGATCGCGCACGGCTTCGACGAAGACCTCAACACGGCGATGCGCAACTGCGCGCATGACATGCTGACGCTGCTGTCGGAGCATCGCGGGCTCAGCCGGGAGGATGCCTACTCGCTGATGAGCGTCGCGGCGGATTTCGGGGTGACGCAGGTGGTGGACGGCCGCCAGGGCATTCACGCGCGCATTCCACGGGATATTTTTCCGAGTGGAGGCAAGCGGTAGGAAGGCCAGGGCTCTCCCTCCGTAAGCCTTTCCAACTGCGCTTCGCGCAGTCGGAACCTTTGGCTCACTCCGCCCTGGACCCGTCACGCGCAAGCGTCCATTCGCACGACGGGGCCGCGCCCCCAGATCCGCATCCGTAGGGAGCGCAGGCGGGCTGCTGTCTTGCTCGGCGAAGCCATTCAATCCTGCTTCCCGCAGCAATGATCTCGCCAGGTGAGACTGAATAAGTCGTGGATTTTAAAGGCTTCGCCTTTAATGGGGTCCAGGGGCAAAGCCCCTGGCCTTCCTTACTGCATGCCTGACGCGATGGCCTTCAGCCCGACGTGCGGCGGCGTTGCTGGCGCGGTGTCGCGGTTGGCCACCAGGGTGACCAGCAGGGCGACCAGGAGCAGGCCGGCGACGACCAGGAAGATCGGTGCGAAGCTGCCGGTGCGGTCGTAGACGAAGCCGGCGGCGGTCGGCGCGATGATGGCCCCGGTGGTCAGGGTGGTTGCGAGGGCGACCAGGTCCGGCGTGACGCCTGGGCCGAACTGGCGCAGCAGCAGCAGGTGGGCGGCGAGCCACCCGACGCCCCAGCCGGCGCCGAACAGCGCCGCGGCGGCGAAGGCGGAGGCGACGGAGTGGGTGGCGCCGAGCAGGGCCAGCGCCGCGCCGTCGACCGCCAGGCCGAGCAGCAGCAGCCGGCGTGGATGCAGGCCGCGCTGGGCGACGATGCCGCCGATGCCTTTCGCGGTGGTGCCGGTCAGGCCGGCAAGGCCGAGCGCCAGCGCCCCGGCCGTGCGGTCGGTGCCGAGATGGATGACGTGGGGCACCAGCACGCTGTTGATGACGGTGAGCGTCGTCTGGAGGATCAGCATGGTGAAGGCGGTGGCGAGGAAGGGCCGGCTGGCCGAGGCCTGGCGCACCGTCCAGGCCGGGCCGCTCGCCGGCGGCGGGGCGGCGATGTCGGCCTCCATGGCGGCAGCGACCTCGGTGTCGGCTTGTGCGGCGGGCGCAACGACCGTGCGGTCGCGGGCGAGCAGGGCGCTGAGGGCGGCGACGACGAGGGCGACGAGCGCCATCGCATACCAGTGGGCGCGCCAACTGCCGGTGAGCGCGACGCTCTCGTTGACCATCACCGGCCCGATGACGCCGCCGAAGGCGCCGGCCATGAAGTAGAAGCCGATGATGCGGGGCGCGGTGTCGGCGAACCAGCGCGGGATCAGGAAGATGCCGGGCACCGGCGCCAGCAGGCTGAAGCCGCTGCCCATGAACGACAGGGCGACGAAGAACCCGGCCAGGCTGGCGGTGCGGCCGGCCAGGCCGAAGCCGGCGGCCAGCAGGATGCCGCCGAGCAGCATGGTCGCGCGCACGCCGGCCCGGCGGATGCAGATGGCCGGCAGCGGGCTGGTGAGCCCGCAGGCCAGCGCCAGGACGGAGAAGCTCAGCCCGGCCTCGCCCTGCGACCAGTGCAGGTCCGCGCTCATGGCGTAGAGCAGCACGGCGAGCGAGGTGAAGGTCGTTGCAGTGATGAAAAAGAAGGCCAGCGCGGTGATCGACAGGACCACCCATTTTTCGCGCCGGGCGGGGGCGGGCGGGGCGATTGTCTGTTGCACGATGGTGTCTCCCGTGATGGGCACGATCGATCAGCGGCTCGGCGAGGGGGATACGGAAGGCGAGGGCTCTCCCTCGACCCGTCATGCGCAGCGTGCAGTCGCACGACGGGGCCTGAGGCCCAGACCCCCATCCATTAAGGGTCACTACGGCCTGAGCTATAGTCCCCAACTCGATGTTTCAAAAGCCTGGGCTTCGGTTGGGTCAAGGGGCGGAGTAAGCCAAAGGTTCCGACTGCGCGAAGCGCAGTTGGAAAGGCTGACGGAGGGAAAGCCCCTTGCCTTGCTTCAGACCGGTCGGTCCCCCTTCACCCAGGTGCGGTGGACGTGGCGCTGATACTTCGTGATGTCGAACGGGGTTCCGGTGTGCAGGGTGCAGCGGTTGTCCCAGATCAGCAGGTCGCCGACCGACCATTTGTGTCGATACAGGAACTGTTCCTGGGTGGCGAAATCGACCAGCTCGGTGAGCAGGTCGAGGCCTTGCGGGTTCGGCATGCCGACGACGCCGCGGGTGGTGCCGGTGCTGACCCAGAGCGCCGGTCGGCCGTCGGTGGGGTGGCGGCGCACCATCGGGTGGACGACGTCGGGGATGGCGTTGTCGTCCGGGTCAAGATGGACGTTCTTGAGCTCCATCAGCGCCCGCCAGCTATGCTGCACCTGCAGGCCGTCGAGCTCGGCCTGACGCTCCGGCGGCAGTGCGTTCCACACCGCGCAGAGGTCGGCCATGACGGTGTCCGAGCCCTCGGGGGGAACCTCCATGGCGTGCAGCATCGTGCACATCACCGGCTCCGGCAGGTAGGAGCTGTCGGTGTGCCAGCCCTGGCCGGCCTCGTAGTCGCCGACGCGCTTGCCGTCGACGACCCGGTTGGAGATGACGTAGATCTCGGGGATGCCGGGGTAGGTGTATTCCAGGCGCTGGTTGGTCTCCGGCGTGCCGAAGGCGCGGGTGACGTCCATCTGCGCCTCGGGCGAGAGGGTCTGGTCGCGCACGATCAGGATGCCGTGGCGGTTGAACGCGTCGACGATCGTCTGCAGCGGCTCGGGGCCGCAGGTGGCCAGGTCGATGCCGCGGACCTCGACGCCGAAGCCGTACTTGATCGGCCGGATTTCAAAATCGCTCGACATGGGCTTTCCTTTCGTGGCGGCTGGCGGAGCGCGCATGGCCTCGCGTGGGCGCGCGCATCGGGCCAGGTGGCCGACGCTGGATGGGTTTGGGCGTCGGCGTGGCAGACTACCACCTGGCCGGCGGCATGACGAGCCGGAGCGGGCTTGATCCGTGTCGTGGCAAGAGATCGTGCGGATCCGGACAAGTAACGGCGACGCGCGCCGTGGTGGTGTTTGCCCCGGGCTCGTCTTCGATTGGGGCGGCTTCAAATCTGGCGCGTAAGGTTTGCGAGCGATGACGAGTGGCGCCTCGCGTGCGGTGTCGCAAGCGGTGTCGCATGCCGTGTCGCAAGCCGGGGCGCTCGGATTGCTGGAGACGCCGATATCGCGGGGGTTCTGGGCCGAGCTTCGCGCCGCCGGCCTGGTGGCCAAGACCGCACCGCTGCCGGAATGATGCGTCGGCGCCCGTGGCCGTGCCATGGCGGCGACTGACCTGGGCGCAACGCGTGTTTTCAAAGCCGCGGCTTTGGCGGGACGAAGGGACGGGTGAGCCGGACAGTCGGCTATGAGCGCGTTTGGCAAGGCTTGCGACGGGCGAGCCAGTTTTCTTTCTTCGTGAGGAGTTTCTATGGTGCAGCCAAATACGCTGATCTTTGTCGATCTTGCCGCGGACGATCCGGCGGCGGCGGGGCGGTTCTACAGCGAGGTGTTCGGCTGGCAGGACGACCATCGGCCGAGCGGGTTGTATCACCGCATGGTGCCGGGCGGGACGATGCCGCAGAGCGACGGCAGCGACAGCGGGATCGGCAATTTCCATCTCGGGATCTTCAAGGCGGCGAACGCGCGGCCGCATCCCGAGCCGGACGGCGTGGCGCCGCGCGGGCTGAGCCGGGAGGGGCGCAAGGCCCGCGTGTGGATCCTGGTGGGCGACGGGCAGTCGGCGGACGACATCGTCGAGCGCGCCGTGCAGCGTGGGGCGGCGGTGCTGTGGCGGCGGCATTACTGGGGCGAGTTCAACGGCTTCAACGATGCGTTTTGCGATCCTTGGGGCAACGAGATCGTGCTGTGGAGCAAGGCCGGCGCGGCGCCGGTGGTGCCGGAGGGGTATACCCGGGAGTGAAGGCCGGAGGTTCCGCCTCCGGCCTTGCGTGGGTGAAGGCCGGAGGTTCCGCCTCCAGCCTAACGTGGGTTCAGAAACGATAGCCGACCGAGCCGATGACCTGCAGCGGCGGGATGTATTGCAGGCTGGTCTGGCCGGTGCCGTAGGGGTCGGTGTACTTGCTGTTCACGCCGGCGACGTTGGTGAGGTTGGTGGCGGTGAGCTGGACGATCCAGTTGGTATGGGTGGGCACGTAGGCCAGGTTGAAGTCGATGATGCCGTAAGAATTGATGTGGTCGAGGCTCGGCTCGTTGAAGATGCGTTCCCACTCGGTGCCGCGAAAGATGAACTCGGCGCGCGGCGTGAGCGTGCCGTAGGGCACGTCGAAGGTGTAGGAGATGTCGGCGGAGCCGGACGCTTTCGGCATTGACTGCGGCGTTCTGCCCTTGAGGTTGCGGGCGCTGGCCTCCACCAGGGCGTAACACGCCGGATTGTAGTATTTGCCATCGTTGGCGCAGGGGCCGGTCGACTCATTTTCGATGGCGTTCTGCACCGTCGAGTCGATGCTGAAATAGTCGCCCTGAACCTGGCCGTTTTCCAGGGCCAGATGGGCGTCGAGGATGAGGCGGTTGCGGACGTAGGTGGTGTCGGCCTCGGCGCCGTAGATGTGGATGGACGGAATGTTCGAGATGCCGCCGTCGAACGGCACCGGGTCGTTCTCGATATACTGCATGTTCTTATAGAAGTAGAAGAACGAGGCGAGGTTGAGGCGCAGCGTGTGGTCGAGGAAGAAGTTCTTCGAGCCGACCTCGAACGCGGTGTTGGTCTCGGGCTGGAAGATCGCTGGCACGACGACCTGGCCGTAGATGCCGTTGACACCGCCCGGCTTGTAGCCGCGCGACACCGAGCCGTAGACCAGGTTGTTCGGGGTCACGTCATAATCGATGTCGAAGCGGTATGTCGGCACGTGGTCGATATAGGCCCGGCTCACCCTGTCGACGGCGAACGCCGAGAAATTGTAGCTGTCCTGGCCATAGTAGTCGTAGTTGTAGCGTCCGCCGACGGTGGCGCGCAGGCTGGGCAGGATGTGGTAGGTCGCCTGGCCGAACACCGAGTAGGAGCGCCGCTCGACCGAGGTGTCGTTGCCGTAATTGAGGTTGGGCGTCACCTTCTGGAGTTGGGCGAGGGTCAGCTCCTCGATGTCGGTCGGGATTGCCAGCTGCTGCGCCGTCGGCGCGGCGCAGGGGGGCGCGAACGGGTTCGGCGTGCACTCGAACTCGGCGACGAACTGGTGGCTCGATTGGTTCAGGACGAAGGCGCCGACGTCCCACTCCAGCCGGGAGTTCGGCAGCGAGAGCAGGTCGAACTCCTCGTTCAGGTTCTTGAGCTTGGTGTTCCACCCGGCGAGGTCGTCGTAAATGCCGAGCACCTGGAAGGCGCTGCGGGAGCTGTCCTCCTGCTGCTGATGGTTGAGGCCCTGATAGGCGCTCACCGACTTGATGCTGAAATAGTCGGTGTCGTATTGCAGGTTGAGGTGGTAGAGCTGGGTGTGCAGGTTGAACTCGGACGGGTAGTCCTGCTCGAACTTGCGCGGGTCCGGCTGCGGATCGAGGATGTTCTTCTGTTCGGCGCCGTTCTGGTCGGCGCCGTACCAGAGGCCGGTGAGCGTGGCGGTGAAGCGCTCGTTCGGGTGCCACAGCAGCGCCGCCTTGAAGCTCTGATCGTGCGCGTCATCGAGATCGTTGCTGCGCAGGATCGTATCTTCGCCGAAGCCGTCATGGTCGAGCTTCTGCGCCGAAAGCCGGATCGCCACCGTGTCGCCGAGCGGGGCGTTCACCTCGGCGCGCTCGCGCGACAGGCCGTAGGTGCCGCCGCTGACGTCGGCGGTGCCGCTGAGCTGGTTCAGCTGCGGCTGGTTGGTGATGATGTTGATGGCGCCGCCATCGGCGCTCTGGCCGTAGAGCGCGCCCTGCGGGCCGCGCAGCACCTCGATGCGGGCGATGTCGAACAGCGTCTGGTCGAGCGAGATGGTGTTGGCGATGTAGGCGCCGTCGATGAACTCGGCGACGCCGGGCGTGGTGGTGAGCGAGTTCTCCGGCGTCTCGGAGCCGACGCCGCGGATGGTGACCAGGTTCTCGAAGCCGGAGGCCTTGGTGACCTCGAGGCTGGGGACGGTGGCGTTGAGGTCGGAGATCTGGGTCGCGAAGATCTTGTCCAGCGTGCTGCCGGAGACGCTGGTGATGGCGAGCGGCGTCTTCTGGATGTCGGTGTTGCGGTGCTCGGTGCTGACGATCACCGGGGCGATCGTCACGTTGGCGGCGGTGGCGGTGGCGGTGGCGGCCGTTGTGGCCGCGGTCGTGCTGGCCGTCGGGGTGTTGGCGACGGTCCTTGCCGGGGCGCCCGGCTTTGGCCTGGCGGCGTGCCTGGCCCGGGCGTGCGGCTTTGGCTTGGTGGCCGGCGCGGTGGCGGAACTTGGCGGGGAGAACCCCGCCGGCGCCGGTCCGACCTGCTGGGCGCCGGCCGGCATTGCCAGCAGCGTGCAGGCGGGAAACACCGCGATCGAGTAGCGCCACCAACGAGCCGACATACCAGCCTCCTGCGAAACCGCCTGCAAACAGCGACGCGACGTAAAACGAACCTTAGCGCGATCGGGTGGGCTGGCGCGGGGGTGAGGCCCGGGCGCCGGCATCGGCGGGCCAGGGCGGGTGGCGTTCGAGGTGGCCGATCATCGCATCCCCCTGGCTGTGCGCGGACGCGTCGCGCAATGTTGACGATTTGTGAAGATCGCAGTGGCGATGACTATGTGTGCCGGTGAGTGCCCGTTCTTGGTCAGCGGCGCACAAATAGTTGATGCGAACGATCCCGGGAGGACCGGGCACGCGACGGGGTCTCGCGCGTGGCGCGGCGGCCACAGGGCGGGCACACCCCGCTTGCGCATGCCCGCTTGCGCAGGGCGGCTTGCGCAGGACGGCTTGCTTGGGCGGGGTCTGCTTGGGGGCAAGAGCTGAGGCGCGCTGACACAAGTTCGGGGCATCGGCAGGCGATACGGTGGGATCCACACTATGCCGGCCGCTGAGGGGGTGGCAGCCATGACAGACATCGCAGAGGGTCCGGCGAACGCGTCGGGCGAGTTCGGCCTGCCGTCGGATCAGGGCGGCAAGGATCTCGGCGTGTTCCTGCCGATGGCCAATGGCGGCTGGATCCTGTCCAGCACGGCGCCACGGCTGGATGGCTCGTACGAGTATAACCGGCGGGTGGCGTTGCTGGCCGAGGAGATCGGCCTGGACTTCGTGATGTCGATGGCGAAGTGGCGCGGCTATGGCGGGGTGACGCAGCATTGGCGCAACTCGCTCGACTCGCAGATCCTGATGGCGGCGCTGGCGGCGATCACCAGCCGGGTGCGGATCATTCCGACCGTGCACACGCTGCTGCAGAACCCGGCCGTCACCGCCAAGATGATCGCGACGCTCGACCAGGTGAGCGGTGGTCGGGCCGGGCTGAACGTGGTCACCGGCTCCTACCGGGGCGAGTTCTCGCAGATGGGGGCGTGGCGCGAGGGCGTCGGCCACGACGAGCGCTATGACCTCGCCGAGGAGTGGATCGACATCATCCAGCGGCTGTGGACGGAGGCGTCGGTCAGCGTCAATGGCCAGTACTTCACGATGGAGGATTGCCACTCCGATCCCAAGCCCTCGGCGCGGCCGTTCCTGGTGTGCGCCGGCACCTCGGCCAAGGGGATGCGCTTCGTCGCTGACCGGATGGACGCGATGTTCGCCGGCGGCCGCGACTATGCGGAGCTGGGCCGGACTTGCGCCACGGTCAGGGCGATGGCGGCCGAGCGCGGGCGGCGGGTGCGCACCTACACGATGATGACGCTGGTGATCGGGCAGACCGACGCCGCGGCACGCGCCGAGGCGGAGCTTTACCAGGCCGGCTTTGACGAGGAGGCGTGCTTCGGCATGATGCGGGCGTACGGGTTTCTGGATGCCGAGATCGGGCGGGAGAACGCGTTCGTGCAGACGGCGCGATCGGGCTTCATGTCGACGCGCATCATCGGCTCGGCCGCGACGGTGGCGGCGGAGATCATCGAGCTGATCGAGAGCTGCAATTTGGACGGCATGATGCTGATCTTTCCCGACTACCTGCGAGCCATGCCGGTCTTCGCGGCGGAGATCATGCCGCAGATCCGCGCGGCGTTCCCCGGGCGGCAGGGCTCGATGCATGGCTGAGGTGGCGCTCGACCCGGACGTTGCGCCGGCGGCGCTGCGGGCGATGATCGTGCCGGCGCAGACGGCGCTGCTCATCATCGACGCGCAGCAGGACTTCCTCTCGCCGTCGGGCGCCGTCGGCGATTGGGGGATCGACCTTGAGGTGTTCGACGCGCCGCTGCGGCGGATCGAGACGCTGGTCGGGGTGGCGCGTGCGGCGGGGGTGACGCCCGTGTTCGTGCGCGTGGTGACGCGGGAGGCGACGGATACCCGGGCGCTGCGCACCCTGCATGCGCGCAAGGGCCTGGCGGCGGCGGAGCTGGCGGTGTGCCGGGCCGGCACACCGGGTGCGGACTACTACCGGGTGCGGCCGCAGGCGGGGGACTGGGAGGTCGAGAAGCCGCTGTATTCGAGCTTCGTCGGCACCGACCTCGACGCGCGGCTGCGCCGGGCCGGGATCGGCACGCTGGTGGTGGCCGGCTTCACCACCGAGTGCTGCGTGGACTGCACGGTGCGCGACGCGTTCCATCGCGACTACGACGTGTTCGTGGTGCGCGACGCCTGCGCCGCCTACGAGGAGAGCCTGCATGTCGGCGCGCTGCAGGCGCTGGCCAAGAACTGCGCCATGCTGACGCAGACCGCGGCGGTGCTGGCCGCGTGGGAATGAGCGCGGCCGCTGGCCGCGTGGGGATGAGCGCGGCCGCTGGCCGCGTGGGGATGAGCGCGGCCGCTGGCCGCGGGGCGATGAGCGCGTCGCCGGGCGTGGACACCCTGATTACCGGGGCGACGATCGTGACGATGGATGCGGAGCGGCGCATCATCACCGACGGGGCGCTGGCGATCCGGGGCGACCGCATCGTCGCCGTCGGCAAGGCGGCCGACATCGTGCCGACGGTGGTGGCCGGCGAGGTGGTCGACGGGCGGGGCTTCGTGATGACGCCGGGCTTCGTCAACGGGCACGTGCACATCACCGAGACCCTGGTCAAGAACTACATCCCCGAGGATGTCGGCTTCGACGACGGCATCTGGCGATGGTCGGTGCCGCTCTACGAGCTGCAGGATACGGCGGAGCAGCGTCTGGCGGCCGAGCTCGCCGCGGTCAGCATGTTGCGGACGGGGACGACGTGCTTTCTCGAGGCGGGCACGGTGCTGGCGCTGGAGCCGGTGTATGAGGCGGTGGCGGCGAGCGGCATCCGCGGGCGGCTTGGCCTTTGGGCGATGGACCGGGTTGCCGGCGCCGGTGACCAGACCGCGGCCACCGACCGGGCGCTGCGGCTGCTGCGCTCGGAGCTGGAGGGGTATCCGCCGGGCGAGGCGGCGCGTCTCGCGGCCTGGCCGCTGCTGATCGGCCACAACACCTGCACCGACGCGCTGTGGCAGGGTGCGGCGGCGCTGGCCGAGGCGTTCGACGCCGGGATCTCGGCGCATATGAGCCCGGTGCCCGGCGACGCGGACTGGTACCTGGCCGCGACCGGGCGGCGGCCGGTGGAGCATCTCGCGGCACTTGGGGTGCTGGGGCCGCGGCTCTGCCTGACCCACATGGTGCATGTCGACGACGCCGAGCTGGCGTTGCTGGCCGCGAGCGACACGCGGGTGATCCACTGCCCGGGGGCGGCGCTGAAGGGGGCGTTCGGGCTGTTCGCGCAGGGGCGGTTCCCGGAGATGGATGCGGCGGGGCTCACGATCATGCTGGGCACCGACGGCGCCGACCATGCGGACATGATGCGGCCGATGAGCCTGGTCGCCTCGATCTTCAAGGACGCCCGGCACGACACCTCGCTGTTCGGGGCGCATCGGGCGCTGGAGATGGCGACGCTGGACGGCGCGCGGGGGCTCGGCCTGGCCGGCGTGATCGGCTGCCTGACGGTCGGCGCCAAGGCCGACCTGGTGCTGCACGACACGGCCCGGCCCGAGTGGCGGCCGCTGCTCAACTGGGTGGCGCAGCTGGTGTGGTCGGCGGACGGGCGCGGCGTGCACAGCGTGTGGGTGGATGGGCGGCGGGTGGTGGACGGCTATCGCTGCACGATGGTCGACGAGGAGCGGCTGTTCGCCGAGGCGCAGGCGGCGGCGGAGCGCATCGTTGCGCGCTCGGGGCTGCCGCTGGTCTGCCCCTGGCCGATCAGTTGAGGCGGGCCCGACCGGCCGCGCACGGGCGGCCGGTCGCGGCGCCAGCGATTGAGCAAGAGGGCGCGACTGACCAAAGGGCACGCCAGAGGGCGCGCCAGAGGGCACGCCAGAGGGCGTGATCGAGCAGAGGGCGCGGCCGCGGACCGGCCGCCTGATCCGGAGAGTGCGATGCCGCCGATGCCGTTTCGCGAAATCATCGACCTGAGCCACGACATGTTCGAGGGCATGCGCAACGGCGGCGGCTGGGCGGTGGCGTTTCCGGTGATGGACAATTTCGCCCGCACCCGGCTGATGACCGGCGGCCGGGTCGCCTACGAGACCCACATGATGCTGTTTCCCGAGCATTGCGGCACCCATCTCGACGCGCCGCGACACTTCCACGAGCCCGGCCTGTCGGTCGACCAGATCCCGCTCGAGCGGCTGCTGCTGCCCGGCCACCTGCTGGACCTGACCCATCGCGGGCCGGGCGAGGCGATCACGATCGCCGATTTCGAGGCGGCGGAGGGTAAGTCCGGCCAGCGCATCGGCCCGGACAGCGCGACGATGTGCTGGACCGGGTCGGACGTCGCCTGGGGGCAGGCGGACATGGGGCGCCGGCGGCCGCACGTGCCGAGCGAGACGGCGCAGTGGCTGGTCGGGCGCGGCATGCGGCTGTTCGCCACCGACATGATCGGCATGGACGATCCCGACGAGTGGTGGGACCCGACGCACCAGGTCTGGCTGTCCAACGGCGTGTGCATGGTGCAGCAGCTCTGCGGGCTGGAGCGGCTAGTGGGCAAGAGCTTCCTGCTGGCGGCGCTGCCGATCAAGGTGCGCGGCGCCACCGGCTGCCCGGTGCGCGCGGTGGCCCTGGTGGTGTGAGCTGCCTCGGCTGTAATGATCGGCGGCCGGACAACTGGCGGTTCGTGCCTGTTCAAGACCGCGCCTTGTGGCGCGGCTAGCTTATCCCGGGGCTGCGCGGGACGCCCTTCTCCAGCGGGTATTCGCCATGTTCGGCTCGATCTTGAACGACGCGTTTTTCAGCAGCCTGGGCAGCTCGGTGCGGCCGTTCGACCGCGCGGAGTCGCTGCCGCCGGCGTGCTACGTGGACCAGGAGTTCTTCGCCTTCGAGAAGCAGGCGCTGTTCTACAAGGAATGGCTGTGCGTCGGGCGCGAGGCGTGGGTGAAGGAGCCCGGCGACTATTTCTGCTCGACCCATGTCGGCGAGCCGCTGGTGATCACCCGGACCCGGCAGGGCGAGCTGGCGGCGATGTCGGCGGTGTGCCAGCACCGCGGCATGCTGGTGGCCGAGGGCCATGGCAACGTGAAGTCGCTGGTGTGCCCGTATCACCACTGGGTCTACGGGCTCGACGGGTCGCTGATGGGGGCGCCGGAGATGCAGCGGACCTGCGACTTCGACCGCGCCGACCACGGGCTGCCGCGGGTGCGGGTGGACACCTGGCAGGGCTTCATCTTCGTCAACTTCGCCGCGGACGCGCCGGCGCTGGGGCCGCATCTGGCGCTGCTCGACGACGTCGTTGCGAATTACGATCTTTCGGCGCTGGAGGGGCCGCGGCCGGGCGAGCCGATGCGGTTCAACTGGAACTGGAAGGTGATGCTGGAGAACAACAACGACGGCTATCACGCCAACCGGCTGCATAAGGGGCCGCTGCACGACCCGGTGCCGAGCTCGCTGGCCCGCTTCCCGGAGCTGCCGGACGATGCCGGCGGGTATTACCGCACCAACGGCTCGACGCATCCGCATGCGAGCTTCAACCCGACGCAGAAGGCGCTGCTGCCGATCTTCTCCAAGCTGACCGAGGAGGAGCAGAACCGCGTCCTGTTCGTCAACATCCCGCCGACGCTGTCGCTGGTGATGAACACGGACATGGTGCTCTACCTGATCATGCAGGCGGAGGATGCGGACCACCATTCGCTGGTGATGGGGGCGCTGGTGGCGCCGGGGGCGATGAGCAACCCGATGTTCGACCGGCTGATGAAGTTCAACCAGGATTCCGTGCAGGAGATCGTCGAGCAGGACCTGCACGTCGATGCCTGCGTGCAGCGGGGGCTGAAGTCGAAATTCGCGCCGCGCGGGCGCTACTCCTGGCAGGAGGGGGCGCAGCGGCAGCTGAACGTGTGGCTGGTCGATCGCTATCGCCGGGGCTGGGAGGCGGCCAAGGCGGGGGCCGAGGCTGGCGCGCCCAATTCTGGCGGCGGCCTGTCCGGCGTTGACGGGTCTGGCGTCGACGGGTCTGGCGTCGACGGGGCTGGCGTTGGGGCGGCCTCAGCCGGCCTTGGCCTGGCGGAATTCGCGGGGGGTCTCGCCGAACTCGGCGCGGAATGAGCGGCTGAAATGGCCGGCATCGTTGAAGCCCCAGCGGAAGCAGATGTCGCTGATCGACAGGTTGCGCAGGGCGGCGTTGGCGAGGTCCGCCTTGCAATGCGCGAGCCGGCGTTGCCGTAGATAGGGGCTGAAGCTCAGGCCGACGCGCTGGAACAGCTTCTGGATGTAGCGCCCGGAGACGTGCTGCTGGTCGGCGATGCGGTGCAGGGTTAGCTCGCCGTCGCCGAGCTGCAGCTCGATCGCCTGGCAGATGCGGTGGAAGTTGCTGGCGGCGGCGACGTCGAGCGAGTTGCCGGCGGCGCTGGCGCCGAGGCTGGAGATGACGAACTCGGACAGCGCGACCTCGATCGGGCGGATGTCGTCGTCGGTGAGCTCGTCGAGGTCGTCGACGACCGAGTTGAGCAGGCTGGCGAAGACGCGGTTGAGCGCCGCCTGGCCGGTGAGCGTGCCGGCCGGCATGGTGCGCAGGCTCAGCAGGCGCGGATGCAGCATGGTCAACGGTATGCGGACGTAGAGCATGACGAAGTGGTCGGGCAGGATCAGGGTGGAGTTGCGGCCGGTCGGTCCGTAGAGGATGTCGCCGGCGCGCAGGTCGCTGCTGTCGGCGCCGTCGGCGAACATGAACCGACCCTTGACCGGCAGGGCGAGCCAGAGGCAGGGCGGGCGGTTGACGCATTTGCCCGAGATCGTCTGCGCCGACGAAGAGATGCGAGAGAACTCGATGCCGAGGGGCGAGACGATGCTGGAGACGTCGCCGTGGAAGCCGTCGAGATCCTGCAGGCTGGTGGCGGGCAGCGAGACCTGCTGCAGGGCTTCGCTCCAGACGCGTTCGCGGTCCGGTTCGGCGAGGCCGTCGGTGGAGCACTTCCATGACTTCATGTCTTCGGCCCTTGCGAGATGACGGCCAGTTTGGCGGCGGCCGACCAGACGGGCGTCGGGGGCGGCCGGCCACACAGCGTTGTGGCGGCGTTGACGTGAAGAGTAGAGCAAATTTCATGCCAGTCACCTTGACAATCCTCGTTTCGAACCGGGACGCCCGGTCGAGCCGCTAGGGCAACGGCTGATGCATGCTCGGACAAGACAGGGCGGGTGCGGCCGGACAGGATTGCTGGCTGCCGCTCGCTGGCGGTCGGGCGGAGCCGGCGGCGGATGCACGGCATGACGCATTCGAGGGTGATTGACGGGGCAGATCGCATGATCGTTTTCGGCGCCACGGGGCGGGCAGGATGAGCGGCGCGCGTGCGGCCGAAGCGGGTCCGGCCGGCGGGCCGGTCGACCTGCTGATCGTGCACACCATCCTGGTGACCATGGATGGCGCGCGGCGGATCATCCTGGACGGCGCCATCGCCGTGCAGGGTGGGCGGATCGCGGCGGTGGGCAAGAGCGCGGAGCTGGAGCGGGCGTTCGTGGCGCGGGAGGTGATCGACGGGCGGCGCTTCGTCATCACGCCCGGCCTGGTCAACACGCATGTGCACGTGACCGGAGAGCCGCTGACGCGCGGGCTGGTGCCTGACGACAGTGGCTGGCGGCAGAACGTGTTCGATTGGCTGGTGCCGATCCACATGGCCTACAGCGAGGCCGACGAGCGCCTGTCGGGCCAGATGGCGGCGCTGGAGATGCTGCGCACGGGGACGACGTGCTTCCTGGAGGCGGGGACGATCCGCTACCTCGACGCGGTGGTGGACGGGCTGACGGCGATCGGCATCCGCGGCCGGGTCGGGCAGTGGGCCTGGGATTTCTCGCCCGAGGACCAGTCCTACAGCGCGGCCGCGACCGACGGCGCGATCCGCCTGCTGGCGGACGAGATCGCGCGCTATCCGGCCGCGGCGGGCGCGCGCATTGCCGCCTGGCCGGTGCTGATCGGGCATATGACCTGCAGCGGCGCGCTGTGGCAGGCGGGCAAGGCGCTGGCGGACGCGCATGGGCTTGGGGTCGCCGCCCATATGAGCCCGGTGCGCGTCGATCCGGACTGGTATCTGGAGCGGCATGGCCGGCGGCCGGTGGAGTATCTGGCCGAGCTCGGCGTCGTCGGGGCGAACACGATGCTCACCCATGCGGTGCATCTGGACGCCGGCGAGGTCAGCCTGCTGGCGCAGGCCGGCGCCAGCGTCTCGCACTGCGCGACCAGCGCGCTGAAGGGTGGCTATGGCGCCACCGCCGTCGGGCGGTTTCCCGAGATGCAGGCCGAGGGCGTGAACCTCACGATCGGCACCGACGGCAACAACAACAGCAACAGCCACGACCTGATGCGCGCGACCTACCTGGTCGCCGGGCTGTTCAAGGATTGCCGGCAGGATCCCTCGCTGTTCCCCGCCGAGCTCGCCTATGAGTGCGCGAGCCTGCATGGCGCCCGGGCGCTCGGGATGGCGGGCGAGATCGGCTCGCTGGAGGCCGGCAAGCGGGCCGACTTCGTCGCCCACGACACCGACCGGCCGGAGTGGCGGCCGCTGTTCAACGTCGTCAACCAGCTCGTCTGGTCGGCCGACGGGCGCGGCGTGCACAGCGTCTGGGTGGATGGCCGGCGGGTGGTGGAGAACTACCGCTGCACGACCGTGGACGAGGAGCGGCTTTACGCCGAGGCGCAGCAGGCGGGCGAGCGGATCGTCGAGCGCGCCGGGCTGAAGACCATCAGCCGCTGGCCGGTCGCGTGATACGCGCGGGGGTTGGCGCGTGACGCGCGCGGGGGTCGGCGCGTGACGCGCGCGGGGGTCGGCGTGTGATTGGCCGGGAGTGGCTGGTGCTGGTCGCCGCGTGTGCGATCTACTTCTTCGCCTCGGCCGCCACCTTCCAGTCGATGGGCGTGGTGGTGTTCGCCATGGCGGCGGAGTTCCGCTGGAGCGAGGCGGCGGCGGGCGGCAGCTTCATGGCGCTGGGGCTGGCCTGCTGCGCCTCGGCGCTGCTGCCGGCGCTGCTGATCCCGCGCATCGGCGGTCGCTGGACGATCGTCGGCGGCGGCGTGATCCTGGCCGGCGGCTTTCTGGTGGCCCGGCTGGCGTCGGGGCTGCGCAGCTTCGAGGTGGCGGCCGGGCTGCTCGGGGTGGCGTTCTCGCTGGTCGCCAACACCACCGGGATCTATCTCACCGCGGGCTGGTTTGGCGCCAGGGCGCCGCGGATGATCGGCGTCTACCTCACTATCGGCGCGCTGGGCGGCGTCGTCGGGCCGCCGGTGGCGGAGGCGCTGATCTCGGGCGCCGGCGGCTGGCGGGCGCACTGGACCGCCATGGCGGTGCTGGCGCTGGGGCTGGCGGGACTGTGCTGGCTGCTGCTGCGCGAGCCGCCCGCTGGCGGCCACGGCGAGGCGACGGTGGACGGGCCCGGCTGGCGGGCGCTGGTGTCGTGGGAGTTCGCGATGATCGCCGCGTCGATGGTGATGACGCAGCTCTGCCTGCTGACGGTTTACGGCGTCGTCTCGCCGCATCTGGCGCAGCTTGGCGGCTCGGCGGCGCTCGCGGCCTATGTGCTGGGGGCGCAGGCGCTGGTCGGCACGGTGGCGACCGGCGCCGCCGGGTGGCTCGCCGAGCGGATCGACCAGCGCTGGCTGCTGGTGGCCGGGCTGCTGGCGCAGGCGGCGGCGATGGTGCTGCTGGGGTATGGTGGGCTCGGCTGGCCGGTCGACGCCTTCGCCGTGCTGTTCGGCCTCGGCTGGAGCACGGCGAGCCTCGCCGTCACCGTGCTGCTGGTGCAGTATTTCGGCCATCGTGATGGCAGCACCGGGTTGTCGGTGGTGTGGACGCTGTCGGGCGTTGCGGCCTTTGGGCCGTCGGCGGCAGGGCTGGCCGCGGACCGAACGGGGAGCTTCGCGCCGGCCCTGGCGGCGCTCGGCCTGCTGATGGTGCCGCTGGCCGGGGCGGGGTTGCTCATGCAGCCGCCCATGGCGCGTCGCGCCTTGCCGGCCTCGATGGTGCCGGTGCGGGAGGAGGCGTGAGGATGGCGGGCTCGGCGGCGGAGCTGGAGTCGGTTTGTGCGGCGATCGACCGGGACGAGCTGGTCCGGCTGGTGCTCGATCTGTGCAACATTCCGGCGCCGGTCGGCACCGGGGGTGCGGCGGGGCAGTTCGTGTTCGACTGGATGGCGCGCGAGGGCTTTGCGCCGCGCAAGGCCGGGCTGGTGGCCGAGCGCTTCAACGTGATCGGCCGCACTGGCGGGCTGGGCGGGGGGCCGAACCTGCTGTTCTCCAGCCATCTCGACACGGAGTCGCCGCTCTACCATCCGGACGACCGCTACAGCCTGCGGCCGGAGAGCGTCACCGATCCGCGATGGCTCGGCGCGTGGCTCGAGGGCGAGACGTTCATCGGCCACGCCGTCGGCAATGATCGCGGGCCGATGGCCTGCTTCCTGATCGCCGCCAAGGCGCTCAGGACGGCCGGCATCGGGCTTTCCGGCACGCTGTATCTGACCGCCTGCCCCGGCGAGATCGGGCCGGAGCCGGCGGAGGAGCATCAGGGGCCGGCCTATCTGGGCAAGGAGGTCGGGGCGCAGTTCATGCTCAATCATGGCGGGGTGGCGCCCGACTACGCCATCGCCGCCGAGGGCACGGATTTCGGCGTCAACTGGGTGGCCTGCGGCTACGTGAACTACTGCATCACGCTGCACGGCAACGCCGTGTTCACGCCGATGCTGGAGCATCCGGCGGAGAACCGGCAGCACCCGAACCCGATCGTGCGGCTGGGCGCGGCGATCGACGTGCTGCAGGCCTGGGCGCGCCAGTACGAGATGCTGCATCGGCATGAGGGTGCCGGCGGCACGGCGATCCCGAAGGTGCAGATCGGCGCCGTGCGCGGCGGCAATGCGCGCTCGCTCGGGGCTGGCAGCGAGCTGTGCTCGATCTACCTGGAGGTCAATATGACGCCGGCGCAGCGGATCGGCGACGTCGACCGCTCGCTCAAGCAGGCGCTGCGCTCGGCCGGGCTCGGCGAGGTCGAGGTGACGCCGTATGTGATGCGGCCGGGCTTCGAGGCCGATGCGGAGGCGGTGGAGCCGCTGCGAACGGCGCTGAGCGTGGCGCACGCGGCGGTGCGCGGGGGCGCCATGCCGATCAGCGCACCGTTCTACTCCAGCATGTGGCGGGACCATAACGTGTTCAACATGAACCGGGTGCCGGCGGTGACGATGGGGCCGGTGCGGTGGCAGCCGTCGATCGAGGACCTGGTGCAGTGCACGCGGATCTATGCGATGGCGGCGCTGGGGGTTTGCGGACGGGTTTAAGGTCAGGGCTCTGCCCTGGACCCGCTGGGGGCGGCGCCCCCAGACCCGCGTCCGTTAGGAGTCTCGGCGGGCTCCTGTCTGCTTGGCGAAGCCACTCAATCGCGCTCTTCCAGACCACCCCATTTCGCCATCGAGTCACGGATGAGAATGGATTTTAAAGGCTCCGCCTTTAATGGGGTCCAGGGGCAAAGCCCCTGGCCTTTTTACACTGGCTTGTCGCCGAGGACCTGGATGCGGTAGCCGGACCGGGTCTTTGGGAAGTAGTCCCAGATGGCCGAGTGCTGGGCCGAACGGTTGTCCCAGAAGGCGATCGAGTTGGCGCGCCACTGGAAGCGGCACTGGAACTGTGGTCGTTGGACGTGTTGGAACAGGAATGACAGCAGCGCTGCGCTCTCGTCCTTGGGGAGCTCGTTGATGCGGGTGGTGTAGCCTTTGTTCACGTAGATCGTCTTGCGGCCGGTGACCGGGTGGCGCCGGATGACCGGGTGCGAGGAGCGGGGCAGCTTCATGCCTTCGGGAGTGATGCCGCCGAAGCCGACGACCGCGTCATGCGTCGCCGTGAGGCCCTCGAGGAGCGTCTTCATCCGGTCGGACAGGGCGTCGTAGGCGGCATACATGTTGGAGAAGACGGTGTCGCCGCCGCTCTCCGGCACCGTGTGCATGTGCAGGATGGAGCCGAGCGGCGGCTCCGGGTCGCAGCTCATGTCGGAGTGCCAATCCTCGCCGGCGACGAATTTAGAGGTCTCGTCGGCGTGGATGATGGTGACTTCCGGGTGCTCCGGCACGCGCCATTGCGCGGTGCTGGGGGCGATGTGGATGCCGCCGAAATGGCGGGCCAGGGTCTTGTGGTTCTCGAAGTCGATCGGCTGGTCGCGGAAGAAGATGGCGAGGTGCTCGGACAACGCCTGCTTCAGCTCATCGGTCTGCTCGTCCGACAGGGGCTGGGTGAGGTCGATGTCCGAGATCTCGGCGCCGATGACCGGGGTGAGCGGGCTGACCTTGATGGTGCGGTAGCTCATGGGAGCGGCTCTCCTTGAGGGGTGGTGCTTGGGGCTGGGCTGAGCGGCGCCGGCGCGGACCGCCCGGCCGCGGCGAGGACCGGTGACAGGGAAGCTCGTCGACGTCGCTCGCCACGTTGACGGACGGGATGGCTGTCGCTGGGCTCCATGGATCGCTCGGCGCTCGCACCTGGGTTAGCCGGGGGAGATCAGACGCGCTTGCCGGCGGATCATCTTGATGGGATGCGCACGGATGCTTGTCGATCCGCAGCAACGCCGGCGGCCTGAAACTGAGACACTACCCAAGGGGCTTTGCCGCTTGACCTCACCAAAGCCTTGGCTTGGAAACATCTCGTTAGAGACCTTGCCATTGGACGTTCGACGAGGGCGCCGCCGCGATTTAGACAGATCCTTCAGTGATGGGGGTCTGGGGCCTCAGGCCCCAGCGGGTCGAGGGCAGAGCCCTCGCCTTGCTTGCCGGCATCAAGGAGCAAAGCCCCGTGCCTTGCCGACGCCGTCGATCACCTTGGGCGCCGTGCTGGGGGCGCGCATTTGCAGCACGAGCAGGAGCAGCACGACGTCGATGGCGGCGAGGCTTGCGAAGACTGCCTCGAAGTTTCCGGTGTAGTCGCGAACCATGCCGCCCAGGCCCGGCCCGAGGGCGGCCGAGGTCGAGACGACGGCCATCACCGAGTAGAGTTCGAGGCTGGCGCGTCGCCCGAAATAGCTGTTCAGCAACATGGCGGTGCTGACGTAGCTGAAGCCGAGGCCGACGCCCATGCTGACGGCGAACGCGGCGAGATCGAGCCAGCCATGCGCGACGGCGAGGGTTGCCGACGACAGGCTGAGTGCGCCGAGGGACAGCATGGTGAGCCGGCGGGGCTCGACCCGTTCGCCGATGACGCCGGCGGCGGCGGCACTCGCGGCGCCGACCAGGGCGGCGAGGCTGATCAGCGCGGTGGCCGACCCCTTACTCAGGCCGTGATCCATCAGGTGGCGAAAGGCGAAGCTGTGCACGGTGGTGTTGACGAGCAGGCAGCCTGTGTAGGCGGCGATGACGATCCAGAGCTGCGGCGTCCTGAGGGCGGCGTTCACCGTCCATCGTGGCGCCTCGATCGGCGCGTCGGCGGCCTCCGGTGGCCGGATGGCGCCGCGGTCGCGGGTGACGATGAGCGCGAAGCCGCCGATGAGAGCGCTCGCGGCGGCACAGAGCAGCCAGTAGGTGCGCCAGCCGCTGGTCAGCTCGCTGACCAGGTAGAAGAAGATCGGGCCGCCGACGGCGCCGAGGCTGCCCGAGGTGAAGTACACCCCGAGCGCGGTCGATTGCCGATCGAAGGTGTTGGAGACGATGTAGACACCGGGCACGGTGCCGCACAGGCAGAAGCCGAGGCCGAGCAGCGTTGTTCCGACATTGTAGAGCAGCACGTCGCGGGTGGCCGCCAGGGCTACGAAGCCGGCGACGAGCAGCGCCGTGCCGGCCAGCAGCGTCAGGCTCACGCCGACGCGGCGGATCAGCATCGCCGGTACGAGGCTGGCGATGCCGCAGGCGACGCCGAGCAGGGTGAAGCCGAAGCCGGCCTCTGACCAGTTCATGTGCAGGTCCGGCACCATGAACGGCAGGACCTGGCCGAGCGAGTTGAAGGTTGTCGCCATCAGCAGGAAGTAGAGCAGGCTGAGGGCCGCGAGCACGACGAAGCGCGCCTGGTTGTGCAAGGTCATCGGCCTTTCTCTTCTCTGCGACGCATCATCTGCCGGCTGGGAACAGGCGGCTGCGGGGGTCAGCCCTGCCAGGCGGCGATGACGGCATCGCTGGTCACCAGCAGGGCGCAGTGCTGCTGCAGGACGTTGAGTGTTCCAAGATGCAGGGAGTGCTCGAACGTTGCGCAGGCGTCGGAGACGACGAACACGTGGTAATTGTGGTGGAAGGCGTCGCGGGCGGTGGAGTCGACGCAGCAATCGGTGCTGATCCCGGTGACGACGACGGTGTCCACGCCCCTGGCGCGCAGCTGCGCATCCAGATCGGTGCCGTGGAAGCTGCTGTAGATGCGCTTTTGGATTTCGATGTCGCCGGGCGCGGGCCGCACGCGGTAAAAGTCGGCACCCCCGCCCTCGGCGCGGCAGATCGCGCCCCGGCCCGGTGTGCCGCGACGATCCATCCAGGTCGTCAAGGCCACCGAGTCGGTTTCCTCGCGGGTGACGACACGCATGAAGGCGACTGTGGCGCCGGCCTCGCGTGCGCACCCGATCAGCGCTTCGATGCGGTCGATCGCGGCTTCCGCCGTCGACATGTCGGCGCCGCTGCGCCCGATCACGCCGTGAGCGGCGGCGAAGTCAACCTGGATGTCGACCACGACCAGCGCCGTGCGCGCGGGCTCCACCATGTCGCCGAGCACCTCCATGTGCGGCAGGGCACGCACCCTGTCGGGCAGGGATGACGCGTCGGGCTGCCTCGCGGTGGCGGTGTTCGATGGCATCACGGGAGCTCCCTGGCACGATGCCGGTCCGGCATGCAAATAGCTGACCATGTTGCCCATCGAGGCGCAGACATGTCACCTCGCGGCGAGGGCTGGCCCTCCGTGAGCCTTTGCCACGGCGTTTAGCGCCGCCGGAACCCTTGGCTCACTCCGCCCTCGACCCGTCACGCGCAGTGTGCATTCGCATGACGGGCCTGAGGCCCAGACCCGTTCGTCATGCATTGGTGTTCCGGCGGAGTCGTTCTTGGCTTGCGTAGCATCTTATATCGCTGCGCCGCTCGATGTCGGACGGCCTCCGCCACAGCCCCTAAATCAATGTTTTCAAAGCATCGGCTTCGGTGGGATCACGGGGCGGCGTAAGCCAAAGATTCCGACTCCGCATAGCGCAGTCTGAACTTTCAAGCGGACACTTCAGCCGCCTCATCGGTCTCGGGCAGCAGGCTGTGATTGACCGCCCAGATCGCAGCCTGGGTTCGGTTGCTCAGGTTGAGCTTCCTGAGCAATCCCTTGATGTGCACCTTCACGGTCGCTTCGGCGATGTTGAGCCGCCGGGCGATCATCTTGTTGGCGCAGCCTTCGACAAGACCTCGCAGTATCTGGACCTCGCGATCCGACAGGCCGAGGTTGCGCTTCGATGTCGATGCGTCAACGACGCGGCGGCCATTGGCCGTGATGCGCGGATCATTGCGGCGGTCGGGCAGGGTGATGTCGAGCGTTTGCAGCTCTGGCGCCTGCGCGGATCGCAGCCTGGCGACGATGTCCTTGCAGATGCCTGGCAGCACGTGCTGATCCTGCATGACCAGCTCGAGCGCAGAGATCAGTCTCTGGCCGGAAAGATCGTTGAGGATCACCCCCTCGATGCCGCACAGGACTGCCGCAACCAGGTCTTCGACTGAA
This sequence comes from Acetobacteraceae bacterium, assembly GCA_965198995.1. GTDB lineage: Bacteria > Pseudomonadota > Alphaproteobacteria > Acetobacterales > Acetobacteraceae > CAXMMR01. The sequence goes on along the minus strand of CBDAQG010000002.1, from coordinate 2,801,374 downwards.
CAGGACGGTAGCAGGAGCACCGTCTTGCTGTTGGGATCATGCCGCCGTACTGTTGCGAGGGTGGCGAGTTGATTGGCAATCGATCGGTCTGGATCCAGCGAGTAGATCAGCAGGTCAAACGCGTTGCCGAGATCGCGATCCTGCGCGCCGAGGACAGTCTGGATATTGGCCGCTTCCATGACGATCGTGAAGCAGGACCTGAGAAGAATGCTGCTCAGTCCTTCGCGGAACAGCCGGCAGCTATCCACCAGGACGACCGTATAGTGGTCGGGCAAGCATGACGATGATGAACGGTTGTTGTTGCACGTGACTGCCACCGACATACGTCTTCGCTCCACCAGGTGCTGCTGATCGTCTGACGGCACGAGAACATTGCCTGATGACGACAGAGGTGGTGTTCTAGACGATCGGCGATGGCTGTTGACCTCCCACTTTCGGGAGGATAACGACGTCGGCAGGAATCAGCCGCGTGATTGGCTGGCGAGAGCAACGGAAAACGTCGCGACTGAGCAATGATCGAGAGCCTCGGCGAACGCAGTTTCATAATCGTTGATGAAGTGCACCGGTGTGCAGCCATGTCGACGCTTGCCGCGCTGACGGACCGCGCCGTCGCCGTGGTCGGCATGAGCGCGGTCGCTTGCGGGATGATCACCGGACCGCGCGCCGCCGGCACGCCGATGTTCCACTTTCAGAACTGGCCGGCCGCATGGCTGGCGGAATATGCCGAGCAGGGCTACGCGACGCGTGATCCGACGCCACGATGGGCGATCGTCTCCGGCGCGCCGATCACCTGGTCGGAGCTGCGCACCCGGCTGCCGCGCAACGATGCCGGCCATGAGGTTTACGAGGCGGCGGCGCGCTACGGGTTCCGCGAAGGGCTGGCGGTGCCGGTGCGCACGCATGAGGGCAATCTCGGGCTGGTGGTGGTTGGCGGCGATCGCGACCGGCTCAATCGGCAGGAGCAGACGTTCCTGCAGGTCGTCGCGACGGCGTCGCTGCATCGCGCGGAGGCGCTGGCGGGCGCCGTGGTCGAAGCGCCGTCAGCGACGCTCAGTCCGCGCGAGCGCGAATGCGCCATGCTGCTGGCCCAGGGGCTGGCCGATCGCGACATGGCCTCGATGCTCGGCATCAGCGAGGCGACCGTGCGGTTTCACCTGGACAACGCCCGCAGCAAGCTTGGCGCGCGCTCGCGCAGCCAGCTGGCGGCGCTGGCGAGCGGTTGGCTGGCGCGGTAGAAGCAAAGGCAAGGGGCTTTCCCTCCGTAAGCCCTTCCAACTGCGCGTCGCGCAGTCGGAACCATTGGCTTACTCCGCCCCTTGACCCCACCAAAGCCGAGGCTGTGGAAACATCTCGTTAGGGATTGTGGCTCAGACTGTCGGACGGCGAGCGGCGCAGCCATTTGATGTGCTGCGCAAGTCAAGAAGAGCCCGCTCGAACACCGGTATCTATGAGTGGGGGTCTGGGGCCTCAGGCCCCAGCGGGTCGAGGGCAGAGCCCTCGCCTTTTTCGGAGAGCAGCAAGTTCGGAGCGATCCTGTGGGTGGTGGCCTGCTCGTAGGCATAGGCGATGCCCAGCAGCGCGGCTTCGCTCCAGCGCGGGCCGACCACGATGAGCCCGAACGGCGCGCCCGATCGATAGTAGCCGGCGGGCACCGTGACGCCGGGCAGGCCGGCGATGTTGATTTCGCTGACGGTGGTCTCCCGGATGGCCTCCCGGCCGTCACGCGCTCCAAGTTCGGCGCGCATCTGCGGGAAGATCAGCGCGTCCAGGTTGGCGCGGGCCCAAACGGCGTCGAACACGGCGAGGTGTTCGGCGCGGGTTCGGGCGAAGGCGGACATGTCCGGCGGCCGGGTCGGGTCGGCGCGGCAGGCGACGAAGTCCGGCAGCCGCGGCATGAACCGGAGCACGCCGCCTGGGCCGAACGGGTCCTCCGCGGCGGTTGCGGCGGCGAAGGCTTCGAACCCTTGCAGCGCCGCGTCCGGCCCGAGCCGGCGCAGGTAGGTTTCGATGTCGTAGGGGATGGATTCGAGCCCGCGGGCGTCGAAATCGGCGCCCGGAACGGTGCAGCGGCGCAGCGCGGCGAAGCCGGACCCGGCGAACGGGTCTTCGACGAGCACCGCGCCGGCCTCGACCAGCTCGGCCTGTGCGCGATCGTAGAGCGCGGCCGCCTCGTCAGACAGCGGCTGATCGCGCCATCCCGGGCCGTAGAGGCCGATCCGCTTGCCGCGCAGCCCGTCCGGCCGGAGGGCGGCGGCGTAGCCGGCGGGCGGGATGTAGCCGAAGCAGGCGGCGGTCTTCGGGTCCTCGGTCGTGAAGCCGGCGAGCACGTCGAGGCTCAGCGCCGCGTCGCGCACGCATCGGGCGATCGGTCCGACCACGTCGCGCAGGCTGGACAGCGGCAGCACGCCGGCGTTCGGGACCAGGCCGAAGGTGGGCTTGATGCCGACCAGCGCCTGGGCGGAGGCGGGGTTCTGGATCGAGCCGCCGGTCTCCTCGGCGAGGCCCAGCACCGCGAAGCTCGCGGCGACCGCGGTCGCGGTGCCGGCGCTGCTGCCGCCGGGCAGGAAGGCGCGTCCCGCCGCATTGTAGGTCGGCCCTGCCCAACTGTCGTTGGCGTGGCTGCCGGTGTGGCTCAGGACGGGGATGTTGGTCTTGCCGAGGATGATCGCGCCGGCGGCCCGCAATCGCGCCACCACCGGGGCGTCGGTGGCGGGGAACAGGTCGACGCCGCCCATCGGCGCGTGCAGCAGCCGCCAGCCGCCGGTGGTGGGGAAGCCGCGCATGTCCATCGCGTCCTTGACGACGACCGGGACGCCGGCGAGCGGCCCGAGCGTCTCGCCGGCGGCGCGACGGCGGTCGATCTCGCGCGCATCGGCGATCGCCTCGCCGTTGCGGAAGATGATTGCGTTGTAGGAGCCATCATAGGCGTCGATGCGGGCGAGGAAGGCGCGTGTCAGCGTCTCGCAGGTGAAGTCGCCACGCGCCAGGCCCGACTGCACGTCGTCGATCGTGAACTCGGTAATGTCCAGCGCGGCTGCGCCGCTGGGGATGTCCAGCGCGGCTGCGCCGCTGGGGATGTCGAGCGCGGCTGCGCCGCTGGGGATGTCGAGCGCGGCTGCGCCGCTGGGGACATCCCGTGCGCCGGCGCCGCTCATGATCGTTGCGCCGCGACGATGGCCTTCGTGATCGATGCGCCGAGCGTGTATTTCGGATCCACCATGTTGCCGAGGCGGATCTTGCCGCACATGGTCAGCAGCAGGTAGGCGTCGATCTGGTCGAAGCCGAAATCTGCCTGCATCCAGCGGATGAGCTCGCGATAGGCGATGCGGGCCGCATCTTCCATCGGCCGGGCCGAGCCGATGGTCATGAAGACCTCGCTCGTCTCCAGGCGCGGCCAGGCGAGCGGCCAGTTCTTCAGCAGGTCGACCTGGACCGTCGTGGTGGTGGGGTGCTCCAGCGCCACGCCGCACAGCTCGCCGTCACCCTGGATCGCGTGGCAGTCGCCGAGATAGAGCAGCGCGCCGGGCGCGTTCACGGGCAGGTAGATCACCGAGTCGGGGGCGACGTCTGGCAGGTCCATGTTGCCGCCGTAATAATCCGGCACCAGCGAGGAGATCGCCTCGATCTGCGGCGCGGTGCCGATGGTGCCGATGAAGGGCGTGTAGGGCAGCGTCAGCTTGTCGCTCCACTTCACGCCGCCCTCGACGGTCACGTCGAACTTGCGGACGTGCTCGGGCAGCGCGTCGTTCAGCAGCGCGGTGGCCGTGGTGCCGACGAGGCCGCCGAACTCGGGGATGAGGCAGGTCGTGCCGACCGGCTGCGGGCCGCGCGGGACGATCGAGCGGATGCGCACCGCGAGGCAGTCGCCCTTCTCGGCGCCGTTGACGAAGATCGGGCCGTTCTGCGGATTGAGGAAGGGGAAGTTCAGCGTCTCCGACGGCCGGTCGGTCTCGTGCACGATCTTGCCCTCGAAGGCGTCGTGCGTCTCGCAGGCGATCACCGCGCCCGGGTCGACCCGCAGGATCGGCGTCGGAAACGGACTGTAGGTGTAATGATAGGCGCCCTGCTCGGCTTCGGTGATCGTGTGCGACGTGCCGGCCTGCCCGCGGGCGACGCCGCGTTGGGCCATGATGGAGGTCTCGAACCAGGACATCGTGTTCTCCTTACACCGCCAGATGTCGCCGGACGATTTCGCGGTCGTCCAGCATTGCCGGGGTCAGCGCGGTGATGATCCGACCCTTGTCCATCACGAAGCAGCGCTGGGCTGCCGTGCGGATCATGTCAATGTTCTGCTCGACGAGGACCACGGCGACGCCGGTGCGCCGGTTGAGGTCGACGATCAGCCGGGCGATGTCCTGCACGATCGAGGGCTGGATGCCTTCGGACGGCTCGTCGAGCAGCAGCAGCCCGGGGTTGCCGACCAGCACGCGACCGATCGCGAGCTGCTGCTGCTGGCCGCCCGACAGGGTTCCGGCGAGCTGGGCGCGACGCTCGCCGAGCACCGCGAAGCTTGCATAGGCGACGGCGAGGTCGGCGCGCCGGCCGCCGAGGCTGAGCCCGACCTTCAGGTTTTCCTCGACCGTGAGGCGGGGGAAGACGTCTCGGCCCTGTGGCACGTAGCCGAGGCCGAGCCGCGCGCGGGTGTGCGCCGGCAGGCCGACGAGCTCCTGGCCGCGGAACAGGATCGAGCCATCATCGGCCGGCAGCAGCCCGATGATGGCGCGCATCAGCGTCGACTTGCCGACGCCGTTGCGGCCGATCACGGCGGTGATCTCGCCGGGCCGGACGTCGAGCGTCACGCCCTGCAGCACCGGCTTGCCGCCGTAGCCGCCGCGCAGCTCGCGGATGCGCAGCAGCGGCGCCGCCTCGCCCGGCGTCATGCGAGGTGGTGGCCCTGGCCGAGATAGATCGCCGCGACCCGGTCGTCGGCCATGATCTGGTCGACCGAGCCGCGCGCGAAGACGCGGCCGACATGCAGCACGGTCACCGCACGCGCGACCTGGCGGACGAAGGCCATGTCGTGCTCGACCGCGAGCACGGTCATGCCGTCACGGTTCAGCGCCAGGACCATCTCGCCGGTCGCGCGGGTCTCCTCGAGCGACATGCCCGCCGTCGGCTCGTCGAGCAGCAGCAGCGTCGGCTTGAGCGCCAGCGCCATGCCGATCTCGAGCCACTGCTTCTGGCCGTGGCTGAGGTTGCCGGCTTGCTGCGCGGCCTCGTGGGTGAGGTTGAGAAAGGCGAGCTGGCGCGCGACCTCGCCGGTCAGGCCATGCCCTTCGAGGTGATGCTGCAGCGCGATCTCCATGTTCTGCGCGACCGACAGCGCGCTGAAGATGCCGGGGACCTGGAACTTCACGCTGATGCCGCGGCGCACGCGCTGCTCGGCGCGCAGCCGCGTGATGTCCTCGCCCTGATAGAGGATCGCGCCGCTGGTCGGCGGGTAGGTGCCGGTGAGCAGGCGGAAGAAGGTGCTCTTGCCGGCGCCGTTCGGGCCGATCAGGCAGTGGAGATCGCCGCGCTCGAGGGTGAAGTCGACGTCCGCGGTTGCCAGCAGGCCGCCGAAGCGGCGGTTGAGGCGGCGCGTCTCGAGCAGCGCCGTCACGGCGCGCGTCGGCGCTGGCGCAGGCGCGCCGGCAGGGTGGCGAGCGCGCACACCAGGCCGGCGGGCGCGAGTAGCACCGTCAGCACCAGCAGCGCGCCCATCAGCACCAGCGCGTATTGGCTGCCGTAGACGGTCAGCGCCTGGAAGCCGCCGACTAGCAGGAGCGTGCCGACCAGCGTCGCCGTGAGGTCGCCCCGGCCGCCGACGGCGACCCAGACGATCGGCAGCGCCGCCGAGGTGAGGCCCATGCTGGACGGCGTGATGTACTGGCCCCAGCTGGTGTAGAGCACGCCGCTGAGGCCGGCGAGCGCGCTGCCGATGGTGAAGGCGGCGAGCTCGTAGCGGCGCACGTCGTAGCCCAGCATGGTGGCGCGCAGCGGGTTCTCGCGGATCGCCACCAGGACGTTGCCGAAGGCTGAGTTCACCAGCATGCGCAGCGCCAGATAGGTGACCACGAGCAAAGCGAGCACGACGTAGTAGAGCGGGATGTCGGGCATCAGCACGATTGGGTTGCCGAACCAGGGGATGGTCAGCGGCGGCATGCCGCTCATGCCGTTGAAGCCGTTGAGGCGGGCCTGGCCGACATGCCAGGCGGGGCCGGCGGTCTGCGCCATGAAGCGCTCCAGCACCAGCGTCACGGCGAGCGTCACGATGCCGAGGAAGACGCCGCTGATCTGGCCGAAGAACATCAGGTAGCCGAGCAGCGCGGCAAACGCGGCCGCGGTGGCGACCGCGACGACGAGGCCGACCAGCGTCAGCCCGTAAGCGGCGCCGAAATCGATGGTGACGATGCCGTAGACGTAGCCGGCGATGCCGAAGAACGCCGTCTGACCGAAGCTCAGCGCGCCGCCATAGCCCCAGATCAGGCAGAGGCCGAGCGCCATGAAGGTCCAGGTGAGCAGGTAGACGGAGTTGCCGACGGTGTAGGCATCCTCGAGCAGCGGATAGGCGACCGCGCAGCCGAGCGTGGCGGCCGCGCCGAGCCAGAACCAGCGGCCGCGCCCGAGGGTCTGCGGGCCCTCGAGGCGGGACAGCGCGCGGATCGCGGCCGGGCGCCGGCGCCGCGATGCGCTGACCGGCGCTGGCCCAGGACCAGGACCAGGCCCAGGACCAGGCAGCGACGCGCTCACGCGCGCTCGCGCAGGATCAGGCCCGAGATGCCGCGCGGCAGCACCCGGATGACGATGATGACGGCGACCAGCAGGCCGATCTGGCCGGCGAGCTGCCCCTGCCAGGTCGACAGCGCGGCGCGGACGAAGCCGAGGATTACGCCGGCGGGCGCGGTGCCGAGGAAGACGTCGCCGCCGCCGGCGACGACCGTCACGAACGCCTCCACGATGAACTGGCTGCCCATCGTCGGCACCAGCGTCATCGTCGGCGCGTAGAGCCCGCCGGTCGCACCTGCGAGCGCTGTGCCGATGCCGAAGGTCAGGCTGTAGATGAGCCGCGTGTTGACGCCGAGTGCTGCCGCCATGTGCGGCACCTGGATGGTCGCCCGGGCGAGGATGCCGAAGCGGGTGAAGACGAACAGCGCGTAGAGCGCGCCGAGGATGGCGACCGCGGCGAGCATCAGCACGCAGCGATAGACCGAGTAGGTCAGGGCGCCGAACTGCACGCTGCCGAGCGGGGTTGAGATGTCGGCGATGCTCGGGCCCAGCAGGATCAGCGTGCCTTGCGAGGCGATCAGGCTGACGCCCCAGGTGGCGACGATGGTGTCTAGCGGCCGGCCGTAGAGATGGCGGATCACCAGCACCTCGAGCAGGATGCCGAGCACGCCGGCGAACAACGCGCCGGCCGCGATCGCCAGCGGCAGCGGCACGCCGAGCTTGGCGACCGAGACGGTCGCATAGGCGCCAGCCATGATGAACTCGCCATGCGCGAGGTTGATCACGCCCATCATGCCGAAGATCACCGCCAGCCCGCTCGCGCACAGCACGAGGAAGGCGGCGGCGTCGCCGAACTGGTAGAGGAACCCGACCGCGCCGCTCAACACCGCTTGGCACTCCCGTGTTTGCCGCCAATCGCCGCCGCGTCAGCTTTTTGGCGGCGGGCTGTCGGGCGTGTACTGCGCGTCGGGATCGTGCTTGGTCAGGTCGCAGCCGGACTGTCCGAGCCAGTACGGCTGGATGTTCGGCCACACCTTGGGGAAGCTGATCGAGTGGTCCTGGTTGACCCGGGCCAGGTAGATCGTGTGGCTCATGTGCTGGCTCTTCGGATCGATGCAGACCCGTCCCTCCGGCGCGTCGTCGCAGACGTCGCCGGCGGCGATGACGCGGCGCAGGTCGTCCCGCTTGGTCGAGCCGTGCGCGCGCTCGACCATTTCCTTGTAGAGGTAGACGGCGTCGTAGGAGTTTTCCGCCTCCTGGTTGATGTAGGGCTCGCTCGGGAACATGGCGTGCCAGCGCGCGACGAAGGCGCGGCTCGCTGGATTGTCCACCTCCTCGATCCAGTTCGTCGTCACATACATGCCAGCAAGGCTCGGGGGCTTGAAGCGCTTGTGCTCGTAGGCCTGCCCGACATTGACCGAGCTTGCCATCGGCACGTGGACGTTGGCGGCGCTCGCCTGCTCGAAATACGAGGATTGCGCCGTGCCGACCAGCAGCGTGACCAGGATGTCGGGCTTGGCCTTTTGGATGTTCTGGATGGTCGAGGCGAACTGCGACACGCCGAGCGGGATGAACTCCTCGCCCACCATCTTGCCGCCCTGCTGCTTGACGATGTTGCGGACCCACTCGGCGGAGATCTGGCCGAAATTGTAGTCGGCGGCGATCGTGTAGACGTTCTTGCCGAACTTGTTCATCATCCACGGGATCAGGGTGGAGAATTGCTGCTCGGGCACGGCGCCGGTGACCACCATGTGGGCGTCGCACACGCCGCCCTCATACTGGTTGTTGTAGAACACGAAGCCGTTGAGCTGGTCGACGATCGGGCGATACGCCTCGCGCGACGCGCTCGAGAAGCCGGCAAACACGACGTCGGCCTTGTCGTGCTGCAGCACCCGGCGCATGAACTGCTGGTAGCGCGTGTTGTCTGACTGGGTGTCGTAGATGACGAGCTGCAGCGGCCGGCCGGCGATGCCGCCGGCCTTGTTGATCTCGGCGGCGGCAAGCTCGATGCCGTGCACCTTGCCGATCGTCGCCAGCGCGAAGTCGCCTGACTGGTCCTCAAGCACGCCGAGCTTGATCGGCTCTGCGGCGATCGCCATGCGCAACGTCGCCAACGCCATCAGGCCCACACCCAGCATCAGAAATTGCCGCACCCGCTGTTCCTTTCGGTTCGATAGTGGATCGCTCGCTCGAGGACGCAGCCGGACGGTCCGGGCTTTGCGCCCCGGGCCCGAACAGGCGTTCGCAGTAATCCTCGACGTTCAGTCGCAGCCGCATGCTGTCGCGACGCAACGCTGCGTAGGCGTCGTCGTCGGACAGGCCGTGCCGCTGCACGAGCGCGATGACCGCCTTGGTCACGAAGCGGCGCTGGTGGCGGCGTCGCTCCTGGGCGGCCAGGCGCTCCTCCGTCGCCCGCTGGCGGCGATGCAGGTTCACGCCGAAGAACAGGGCGGAGTAGACGGCCGCCGCGGCGACGGGCTTGCGCAGGAACGACGTCGCGCCGGCCTCGGCGAGCATGCGCAGCCGGCTCGGCGCCTCGACGCCGACCAGGCCGATGACCGGCGCCACGGCGACCGACGCGCCCGGCGAGATCAGCGGCGGTGGTGCGAAAGGCTGATCACCGTCGAGGAAGATGACGTCCTGCTCACCGTCGATCCGGTCGAGATCGGCAGCGCCAGTGGCCAGCAGCGACATCCCGAGCTTGCCCAGCGCACGCTCGAGCGTCTCGCGGGGAAACGCCGCGTCGGCGAGGAGGTAGGCCCGGCCGGGACGGAAATTCTGGATGAGCTTGCGCGACGTCATGAGGCGAGCCGCAGCATCGGCCGCAGCCGCACCTCGCCGAACCGCGACGAGCTTTGCGTCAGGTAGGGATCGGCGAGCACGGGCCGCGCCGCCGCGCACAGGATGCGGAAGCCGCCGTCGCGCTCGGAGCATCCGATGCGGGGTGTGAGGCTCGCATGCATCGTCGCCGGATCGATCACGACTTGGCCCTGGGGCGCCTGGAACGGCTTCGAGACGACGGCGCGTCGCACGGCGGCCGCATCGGCGCCGCCCGCCTCGGCAAGCGCGGCGCCGAGCAGCCGGACGGCGACGTAGCTGGCCTCGGCGTCGGCGCCGACGCGGGGATGAGCGCGGAAGCGTGCCTGGTAGGCGGCGGTGAATTGCTCGTTCTCGGCGCTGGCGATCGACGAGAAGTAGACGCTGGAGGTGACGTGGCCGTCCATCGCGTCGGGGCCGATGGCGACGAGCTCCGGCTCGGACAACGTGCAGCTTGCGACCGGGACGGCACGCGCCTGGTCGATGCCACGCGACGTGCAGCGTGCGCGGAAAGCACGCAGGAACTGATACGACGAGGTGCCGATCAATGTGTTGAACACGAAGGACGGTCGCGCCTCGATGATGGCATCGATGACCTGGTCGAAATCCTCCGAGCCGATCGGGAAGTATCGTTCGGCCAGCACCACGCCGCCGGCGGGCCTGATCGCCTCACGCAGGATGCGCGTGTTTTCCCAGGCCCAGATGTAGTTCGAGCCGATGCAGAACGCCCGCATGCCGATGCGGGTGAGGAGGTATTCTAGCAGCGGCAGGAGGTGCTGGTTCGCGACGGCGCCGGTGTAGACGACGTTGGCGGAGTTCTCGAAGCCTTCGTAGTGGGAGGGATACCACAGCAGGGCATCGACCTTCTCGAACAGCGGGATGATTTCCTTGCGGCTGGACGAGGTGTAGCAGCCCACGACGTGGCGGATGCCTGACGACAGCATGGCCTGGGCGCAGGCCGCGTAGCGGGCGAGGTCTCCGGCCGGGTTTGCAATCTTCGGCACGAGCTCGATCGGCAGGGCGCTGCGATTGATCTCGCTGATGGCGAGCAGCGCGCCGCACAGCATGCTGCGCGACACCGTGCTGTACGGACCTTGCGTCGAGATCAGCAATCCGATGGGAACGCGGTGGCGACGCATGCACGGCTCCGCGAGGCGACAGGATGACGTCGGAGGGCGCCGTTGCCGGGAGGTTTGTGACACGCGGCAGGGCCTGTTGTCGGGCTTCGCTGCCCCAGACCTGCTGCGGTAAAGGGTGCAAACTGCATGCCAGGTGTGGCGCGCGGCAACGCACCGCCATCACAAGATCCTCAAGACGGCACTCTGCTCAGAAGGACAGCTTCGCGCTGAGTTGCCAGACTTCGCTGCCGCGCCCGCCGGCCGCCGTGATCGCTCGCCCAGCGACTTGATGAACAAAGCTGGCGCTGAGGCTTAGATTGTTGGTGGCGAGCCAGTTCAGACCGACGAGGTAGTTGGTCCCGATATAGGTTTGGGTGTTATGGAGTGTCCTTGAGAGCGGCGTAAATGGTGCGACGTAGACCGCGTCATGTGCACTCTCTTTCCAGAGGAACTGTGGACCCAGCCTGAGCGCGAGGTCGGGGGTGAAGTTAAGCGTCAGGTTGGGGTAAGCCTCGATCAGGTTCGCGAAGGTGTCTAAACCCGGATCATTCAGGACCGATGACTTCGGATAGAGAGGATCAAACGTGTTGGTCGACCCGGACGACCGGTTGTGATCGCCAGTGAAGAAGGCGCCCAAGAGCTCGATCCGAGGTCGCCATTGCACCCCGGCAAGCCTGTATCCGGCCCTCACGACACTGCCGCCGGCACGCACTGATCGATCGGCGGACCGGCCAAACTGGTAGACGACCTCCCCATCATAGTCGAAATGGCCGACACCACCCCATAGCCGAAGTCCAACCGTGTCCCGCAGGTTGTTCCGGGCGACCCCGGCCGATGCCAGGATCGGGGTTTGTAGATCGTAGAAATACTCGTCGAGGTGAAGGGCTCGCCCCGGCAGTAACGCTTCACTGGCGTAGACGCCGGCGAAGATCGACCGCTCGTCACTATGGTCCTCGAAGGAGTGGCGCACCGGGGTGACAGGCCGCAAGACAAAGCCGTCCAGCGAGATTTTTGACCACAATCGACCGTGCAGTCGCACGCCATCAAACGTCGTCCTGATGTTTGATCCGTCGTTGACGTAGACGAAGAGTTGAGAGCCAAGGTAGATTTCCTGGCGTCCGATCCGAATGGTCAAATCACCCCATTTGAAGGACGACGTTAAGTCCACAAACGCCTGCTGGATACGACCATCATTGGCGTTGGAGGAGGATGCGGGGTAAGGTTTGCCCACGACTTCGTATCGGCCAAGTTGAAGAAAGAACCGGACTTGGGAGCCAAGATGCAGGTCGGCATCTACGAGCTCGCGAACGGGAGCGTAGATATCATGCGACTTGCCAAGCAAGCCTTGTCCCTCGTGATGAAAGACGTCGTACTTTACCCGCAGCTCGCCGCCAACCGTCAGGTAAAAATCAGGATTGTTTGGGCTTAGCGGGATGTAGTGTAGGTCATCTAGCCAGTCTTTCGGAGCATCGGATCCTGCCAGGCCGCTCCAGTTCTCATCATACCGCTCTATGGAATAGACACCTGGATTCTCCGTCAGCGTTTGTGCCTCGACGGGCTTGACGCAGAGCAAGGCGAGAGCGATGAGCAGAACCGCCTGAGCGCATTCGGATCGACTCGTGCTCAGAATACAGCGCTCGGGCAATGCGTCAGCCGGTCTGCCTTGTCAGCTTGAATGATCAGGCCGCAGACGCGACAGGCTCGCCAGGTGTTGGTGTCCATCGACCAGGCACAAGCCGGGAGTGCGAGGAGGGTGACATCGGCGCGCAGGCTGGTCAGAGCAGATCGGCCGTTATGCGGGGTCAAAGACTTTACTTCCGGAACGTGATCTGTCTTGACGATTGTAGGCGCAATAGTTTTACCGAAGGTTAAATCGAACCAGATTGCAGAGGCGACGACGCCGTTTTCAAAGACAGCTTAGCTGGATGAATGCGTGGTGACGCACCGGCTGCGGGTGCAAGTCGAGACCTTTCGAATGGCTTGAAACTGGCCATCAATCACGGGCGGGCGCGATGGTGCGGCCAGCCAGGCGACGATAGCGTGCAGGCTATTTTCGTTTCAATGTGGGGAGTGCCGGCGCCTAGAGCGATGCCGCTTAGAGTGGACCCACTCTATTCGTTTTTGGCGAGCAGTTTTATCAGCCTAAGATCGCTACGTGATCGCAGTTAGGCTGATCTTGCTCTAGACCCAGGCGGGGTCAGCCAACCGGTGACAGCGTGAAGCTGCGTTCAATGCGCTGGTTTAGCGTGATCTCAGCGAGACCCGATCTCGCGCTACCTTGAGATCGCTCGAACAGGCGGCCGTTTTCACCGTCAACTCGTTGCGGCGATCGTTCGTGGCAAGAATTGGGCGACGAGCCCGTCGCCAGGTGGGAAGGGTGACGGCATCCTGCCTGCCCTTGACCCCCGCTTGGCTCCGTTCGGTGCGCGTCGTGCGTGGCACGTATCTGGCGCCTCTATAGCCGTCCCGCTCTGGACCTTGGTCGGCTGTTGCGGCACGCTTCAGACGATGGACGTGCTACTCAGGTGCGTGACCCCGAGCAGGGTGATCTTGGTCCCGTCGGTGAGGCTGACAACGGTGCCGCCGGCATTGGTCGTCGTTGTCGCCGCACCCGCGCCGTAGCCGAACAGCGCGATCTGGTCGGTGCCGACCTTGAAGTCGGAGATCACGTCGGACCCACCCGCATACCCTGCAATGACGTCGTAGAGGTCCGGACCGACGCCCCCGAGCACGGAGGCGGCCCCGGTGCCGAACACCACCGTGTCGGCGCCGGCACCCTCCACAATCGTCATGTTGGCTGAGCTCGTGTAGAAGGTGTCGTTACCACCGCCGCCAACTGCGGTCGACGCTCCGGCGGCGCCAACAAACGTCGTGTCGCCGGTGCCGCCCGACATCGTCGCGCTGCCCGCGCTGCCGCTGACCAGGGTGTCGGCGCCACTGCCGCCGAAGAGTGAAGAGCTTCCGGTGCCGGCATACAGCGCCTCGCTGCTACCGTCGCCGGCACTCATCAGGACGGCTCCGCTGCCGCCCACCAGCTCGCTGCTGGATGAGCCATAGATGGTCGACGCACCGGCACCTCCGAAGGCGGTGCTGGCGCCATCCAGGGTGATGGTCGTGTCGCCACTGCCGCCGACGATCTCACTACCGGACGAGCCATAGATCGTTGCGGCACCGACACCGCCATAGGCGGTGCTGGCGCCGTCCAGGGTGATGGTCGTGTTGCCGCTGCCAGCCACGATCTCACTGCCGGACGAGCCATAGATCGTCGCGGCACCGGCACCGCCATACGCGGTGCTGGCGCCATCCATGGTGATGGTCGTGTTGCCGCTGCCTGCAACCAGCTCGTCGCCGCTGCCACCACCGATCAGGGTGGCGTTGCCGGTGCCGGCGACCAGAACGTTGCCGCCGGCGCTGCCGCCTTGGAATAGGGCGGTGCCGCCGCCGCCATAGGCGCTGGACACGCCAGTGCCGCCTTCAACGGTCGCGTCGCCGCTACCGGCGATGAACACCAGGGTGCCGGAGCCGCCCACGACCGAACTCGTGCCGGAGCCGGCCTGAACGGTCAGCATGCCGGACGCCGCGTTGACGGTGTCGTCACCTGTTCCGGCAACGAGGCTGTAAGCCCCGCCGCCAGCGGACAACGCGTTGAACACGCTGTTGCCACCGGTGATGATTGTGCCACCGCCGCTGCCGGCATTAAACGTCAGTCCGCCGGACCCCGCAAGAACGTCGACCGAAGTGCTGCCGCCGTTCACCGTTGCCGACGCGTCGAGCGGATCGATCACGAACGTGTAGCCGGCCGGCACAGTGATCGGATCTGCCGACGGTGTGTCGAACACCAACTCGCCAATGCCGGAATACAGCGCCGACGGCGAGCCGTTGGACACAGTCGCCACGGTCAGACTTCCCGCCTGACTGGCACTCTGTAGTGCTGACGCGATTGCGCTCGCTGCGGCAAGACCAGCGCCTGTCACGGCAAAGACAGCACCCGTTGCGCCTGCGATTGTCACGTTCGCCATCTAGACCCAGCTCCTACAGCAAGCCGCAGCATGCGGTTGTGGTGTAGGAGATATCACACAACCTTAGGTAGAACAACAAAATTGGGATTGCCGAGTGCCAAAATGTTGCATTGCCTGCGTAAGCTGACACGTTGACGTGCTGAGTTTGCGGTGCTGCCCGAGGCTGTTTGGGAAACGTCGGCGGACGGCGAGGCCTCTGCCCTTGACCCGTTATGCGCAACGTGTCGGCCGTCGAGCGGGCCGTAGATGCACCGCCGGCTGACCGTCACTAGCTGAGCGGCAGCACAACTGATATTTCGCGCCTTTCGTTGGAGCCCGACTTGGCGACAGACAGCAGCGGCCCGCAGGGCTCCGCCAACCTTGATGATGGCCGAACGAACTCCTCGGACATGCGGATCGCCGACGAGGTGCGCGGCATGGATGACGGGACCGACCCGTTCGTCGCGGCGGTCAGGGCAACCCGCATGCCCATGGTCATCACCGATCCTCGGCAGGCGGACAACCCGATGGTGTTCGCCAACGATGCCTTTTGCCGCCTGACGGGCTACGAGCGCCGGGAGATCCTCGGCCGCAACTGCCGCTTCCTGCAAGGGCCGCAGACCGACCCGGACACCGTGCGGCGCATCCGCGAGGCGGTAGCGGCCGTGCAGCCCATCGAGATCGACATTCTCAACCGGCGCAAGGACGGCGAGCCGTTCTGGAACCGCCTGCTGATGGCGCCGGTGTTCGATTCGCATGCCAAACTGGCCTACTTCTTCGCCAGCCAGGTGAACGTCTCGTTGGAGCGGGAGCGGCTGGCCGGGCTGGAGACCAACAATGCCGCCCTGATGGCTGAGCTGACGGACCGGCTGCACGCCCAGCAGGAGCGTGAACGGGAAATGACGTTCGCCATGAGCGCCGGTCGGTTCGGCACCTGGAGTCTCGAATTCGGCAGCCTGTTGCTGACGGCGTCGGCAAGCTGCAAGGAGCTGTTCGGCCGCGCCCCGCACGAGCCGTTTACCGAGCAGGATTGTCGGCAGGCCATCCTGCCCGAGGATCGGCGTCTGGTCGACCACGCCCTGGAGCAGACGGTCAAGGGGCGGGCGGACTACGACGTAACCTACCGGATCGCACTGCCCGACGGCCAGGTGCGCTGGGTGACCTCGCGTGGCCAGGCCTTCACCGACGAAGCCGGCCGCCCCTTGAGGATGGCGGGCGTGTCGCGCGACGTGACGCGGGAACGCCGGGCGGATCGCATGCGTGCGGCCCTGGTGGAGCTCAGCGACGTCTTTCGCACGCAGGATGATCCGGACGAGATCAGCTTCTGCGCCGCCGAGCTCCTCGGCCGCACCTTGGAGGTGAGCCGCGCCGGCTACGGTCTGGTCGACCACGATCGCGAGACCATCACCATCGCCCGCGACTGGAACGCCCCCGGAGTGCGCGGTCTGGCCGGGATCCTGCGGTTTCGCGAGTTTGGTTCCTACATCGACGATCTGAAGCGGGGCGAAACCGCCGTCGTGACGGACGCCTATCTGGATGCACGCACCCGCGACAGCGCCGCGGAGCTTGAAGCGATCACGGCGCGCGCCTTCGTCAACATGCCGTTGACCGAGCAGGAGGGCCTGGTCGCGCTGCTGTATCTCAACCACGCCGAACCGCGTGAGTGGCCCGAGGACGAATTGTCGTTCATCCGGGACATCGCCGAGCGCACCCGCGAGGCGACGGAGCGGCGCCGGGCCGAGAAGGCGTTGGCGAACCTGGCGGCATCGCTCGAGACCGAGGTGCAGCAGCGTACGCAGGAGCTGATGGCGGTGGAGGAGGCGCTGCGTCAGTCGCAGAAGATGGAAGCGGTCGGGCAGCTCACCGGCGGCCTGGCGCACGACTTCAACAACCTGCTCACCGGCGTCGCCGGCAGCCTGGAGCTGCTGCAGACCCGCATTGGTCAGGGGCGGATCAAGGACGTTGACCGCTACGTCAACGCCGCCCAGGGGGCGACCAGACGCGCCGCAGCCCTGACGCACCGGCTGCTCGCCTTCTCGCGCCGACAGACCTTGGCGCCGAAGCCCACCGATGTCGCCCGCCTGGTGGGCGGCATGGAGGAGCTGATCCAGCGCACGGTGGGACCGGAGATCGCGATCGAAACCATGGCGGCGGACGGGCTGTGGTCCACGCTGGTGGACCCGGGGCAGCTTGAGAACGCGCTGCTCAACCTCTGCATCAACGCCCGGGACGCCATGCCCGATGGCGGCAAGATCACCATCGAGAGCAGCAACAAGCGGCTTGACGGGCGGGCGGCGCGTGAGCGGGAGCTGACGCCGGGGGAGTATGTGTCGCTGTGCGTGTCGGACATGGGCATCGGCATGACGCCGGAGGTGATCGCGAAGGCGTTCGACCCATTCTTCACCACCAAGCCGATCGGCCAGGGCACCGGGCTCGGACTGTCGATGATCTACGGCTTCACCAAGCAGTCCGGCGGCCAGGTTTGCATCTACTCCGAGGTCGGGCAGGGCAGCACGGTTTGCCTCTATCTGCCGCGCCACCTGAGCAAAGCCGACGGTGTGGAGCAGCCGCCCGAGCCGGCCGACGTCGCGCGCGCGGGGCACGGGCAGTCGGTGCTGGTGGTCGATGACGAGCCCACCGTGCGGATGTTGGTGATGGAGGTGCTGCAGGACCTCGGCTACGTCGTGATCGAGGCGGCCGACGGTGCGGCGGCGCTGCGGGTCTTGCAGGCCAATGGTAGGCTCGACCTCTTGATCACCGATGTCGGCCTGCCGGGCGGCATGAACGGGCGGCAGGTGGCCGATGCGGCACGGACGTCGCGGCCTGATCTCAAGGTGCTGTTCATCACCGGGTATGCGGAGAATGCGGTGGTGAGCCACGGGCATCTTGATCCGGGCATGCATGTCCTGACCAAGCCCTTCGCCTTGGAGGCGCTTGCCAGCCGGGTCAAGGCGCTGATCCCGGACTGAGGTGGACAGGCGGGCCGGTCCGGAGCGGGCACAGGATTTGCTGGCAGCGGGCCATGGAGCCCCGCATGACCGTCGCCGCACCCCCTGTTCCGACCCTGCGACGCGAGATGAGCGGATTGGACGGGCTGCTCGTCACCCTGGCGGGGCTGTCGCCAAGCATCGGCGTGTTCATCGTCGGGTCGGACGTGATCCACATGGTGGGCAGCGGGGCGGTGCTGTGCTTTCTGGCCGCCGTGATCCTCGGCATCGCCATGGCGTCGGTCTATGCCGAGCTGGGCTCCTCGATGCCGAGCGCGGGCGGCGAATACACGATCGCCGGGCGTCTGCTCGGGCCGGATGCCGGCTTCGCCATGCTCTCGGTCAATCTCTGTGGCCTGTGCCTGGCCATGTCGCTGTCCAGCCTGGGGGTCGTCGGCTACCTGCAGGCGGTGTTGCCGGGATTGCCCACCCGCCCCACGGCGCTGGGACTGGTGATGGCGGTGACGGGGCTTGCGGTGTTCAGCATCCGGCTGAACGCGTTGGTCACCGGGGCGCTGCTGGGATGCGAGATGGCATCGTTGGCCGCCACCGCCTGGCTCGGCTTTGCCCATGCGCAGCCCGGAGCGGTGGCGCGGCTGTTGCAGCCGATGGCGGCGGGGCCGGCCGGCGCGCTGCATGCGGTGCCGCTCGCCATCCTGGGCGTGGGTGCGGCCGGCGGCCTCTACGCGTTCAACGGCTATGGCTCGGTGATCTTCTTTGGCGAGGAGATACGTGATGCACGGCGCAGCGTGGCGGGGATCGTCTATGGCTCGCTGGCGATCGCCGCGGTGAGCGAGCTCGTGCCGATGGCCGGGGTGGTCATGGGCGCCCCCGACCTCGCCCGGCTTGCGGCGGCGCCGGCGCCGATTGCGCAGTTCATCAGCCAGGCCGGCGGGGCGGTGCTCGCCCGCGTCATGAGCCTGGCTGTGGCGGCGGCCATCTTCAACACGATGATCGCCATCATGCTGAGCGCCGGGCGCCAGCTCTATGCCAGCGCGCGCGACCGGGCCTGGCCGGCCGGCGGAGAGCAGCTTGCAGCGCTGCACCCGCGCTTTGGTTCGCCGCACGTTGCGACGATGGTGGTCGGTGGGGTGGCTCTGGCGTGCTGCCTGCTGCCGGCGAGCGTGCTGGTGACCATCCTGGCCAATGGCAACGTCGCCACCTATGCGACCTTGTGCTTGGCGGCGATCGCCGGACGCCGCAGCGGGCTGACCGCAGACACCGCGGCCCGGGCGCCGCTGTTTCCGCTCGGCCCGGTCTGCGTTCTGCTGGCGCTGGCCGGCGTGATCTGGGCGGACCTGCTCGATCCGGCGACCGGGGTGCCGGGATTGCTGGCGGTGCTGGCGATCGTCGGGCTGGGCGTGGGCGCGCACCGGCTGGTGGTGCGCGGCAACCTAGTCTGGGAACATCGACACTAGCTCGATCGGTGGACGGCCAGGCAGCGCATCAGGCTGTTTCAGGGGCGCCGTCGGCATCCGTGACGCGCGGGAAGCGCGCCGTTGGCGGGTGCTGTGGCCGGGTGAGACCATCCTGCGCTGGTTCTCCCCCGGTCACCATGTCGTTGCTGATCAGTTGTTCAGGACGCCGCCTGCGTTGGCATGACTGGCTATGAACGCGTTGATCCAAGCCCGGGTCTCTGCCGCCGGTGCCGGGTGACCAATGCCGAAGCCCTGGACTTCACGGCAGCCAGATGCGCGTAGCAAGTCGATCTGCTGCGCAGTCTCCACACCTTCTGCGGTCACCGTGGCGCCCATGCCGGCGCAAAGGTGTATCACGCCGCCGATGATCGCCGACGCCTCCGCCTTGATGCCCAGGTCCTTCACGAAGGAGCGGTCGATTTTGATCCGGTCGAACGGCAAGGTCCGGAGGAAACTCAAAGACGAGTAACCAGTTCCGAAATCGTCGAGCGCGATGGTGATGCCGAGCAGGCGCAGCTCGCTCAGCACGATGCTTGCAGCCTGCAGATCGGCAATCATCGCGGTCTCGGTCACCTCAAGCTCCAGTCGTGCGGCTGGAAGCCCAGCTTCGGCAAGAATGTCGACGATGCTGTCGACGACGCCAGCCTGATAGAACTGCGACGGCGATAGATTGACCGAGACGCGAACATGCTGTGGCCAGTTGACAGCCTCATGACACGCCTTGCGGAGCACCCACGCACCGATGTCCGGCATCAGGCCGTGCTGCTCGGCGAACGGAATGAAATCACCTGGAGGAACATTGCCACGTGTTGGCGAGCGCCAGCGTAGAAGAGCCTCGCAAGATGTCACGACGTCGTTGCTGATGTCGACGACCGGCTGGAAATGCACCGTGAATTGTTCGCGGTCCAGGGCCGCGCGGAGTTCGTGCTCCAGATCCCGTTCCTTGAGGACCAGAGGTGCTCGGCGCCGCGCGACCTGCCAGTCCTGTTCGATTTCAACACGATCACGGCCGTTCTCTTTCGCCAGATATAGAGCGACGTCGGCGCGCGCCACCAGCGTGACGGCGGTATCGTTCGGCCGCAGAAATGCCAGCCCGCCGCTCGCGGTGACGGTCCGCAGAGACCCGTCAAAGAGGTAGGGAGCGTCTTTCAGCGCAGTTCGTATCTGCTCGACGCGCGCCATCACCGAAGGCGGGTCGCCAGGAAGGATGACGAGGAACTCCTCGCCGCCGTAACGGCCGGCGGACTCTCGGTCCGCGAGCGCAGCATTGAGACGAGCGCCAAAGGCTGACAGCACCTGATCGCCAGCGAGATGGCCAAACCGGTCGTTGATGGTTTTGAAATTGTCGATATCGGAGAGTAGGACGGCAAGCGGCGTTTCGTCGCGCGATGCAGTCTCGATCGCCGCCTCCAGCGCCAGCATGACGGCGCGACGGTTTGGCAGGCTCGTCAGCACATCGGACATCGCCATTCGCTGAAGCTCATGACGTGCCTCCTCGATCTCGGCGGTGCGGATGTCGACCATCTCTTCAAGTCGTTGTTGCTCCAGCATCGAGCGCTGATACAGTTCCTCCCGCGCCTGCTCGATCTCTGTTGTCCGCGTGCGCACGAGCATCTCAAGGCGGCCTTGCTGGCGCATGAGGAAGCGAACCCGCATCCGCCATGCCGCGGCCACCAGCGCTCCGACCATCAAAGCGGCCAGCCAGTAGACGGTTTGCTGCTGCCACCAGGGAGCCATGATGTGGATCTTGAAGGCGACCGATGGCGAGCGGGTGCTATGGATAGGGTCGAAGGCGATCAGGTCGAAGTTCAGGTCGCCCGGTGGTGGCGCCGCGTATTGGATGACATGGCCTGTCGTCTCGTTCCAAGCGGTGTCAATGCCGCCTATCCTGTAGCGGTAGCGCGTGTTTCGACTGTCGGCGAAGTCAAGGTCGTCAAAGCTGATCGTGAGCGGCCCGCGTATCCAGGGCGTGCGGATGACCTGGAGTGGCGGCAGTCGCTTCTCGCCCAGGAAAACGCTGGTGATGAGCGGCGGATGTAGCATGTCGGGCGGCGGAAGATGGTCCGGGTCGAGAAGGTGCGACAAGCCGTGGCTCGTGCCGAACCACATTGATCCGTCGACATCTTCAAGCACCGCGGACTGGTTCATGTCATTCGAGATCGGCCCATCGCTGCTGTCGAAACGTCGCCAGGATCGGCCATCGGACATGTCGATCCCACGATCCGTGCCGATCCACATGCGCCCGGCTCGATCGTGGTGGATGAAGAGGATGTCGTTGGACGCGATCTCCGGTGCCACGATTGAACTGAGTGGAACCAGGCGATCATTCCTGAGAGCAAAGCGCAGCACCCCTACGGTCTGAGTTGCGACCCACAAATCCCCCTGAGACGAGAAGGTCGCGGCGAAGGGCGAGCCGGTGAGAGCCTCCGGCGGGATCAATCGCGACAGCCCGCTATCCGGGCGCCAGCGGAAGAGGCCGTCGGGAGAGGCAATCCAGGTTGACCCCGTGAGGTCCGTGGTGATGTCGAGAACGCCGGAGATCGTGCCGACACGCTGTGGCTTGGCGGCGGCGGACGGTGGCACGTCCGCGTCGGCAAGCATGAATACAGCGTCCGACGTCGACAGCCAGAGGCGATTATTGCGATCGATGCTCGCGCCCTTCACCACGCCGATCGACGGAAAACGCTCAACGATCCCCTGCGTGGGATCAAGACGGGCCAATGACGCCCCGAAGGGCGCGGTCCATAAGCGGCCCTGTCGGGTGACCGCCAAGACGTAGTTGCTGCCTGGCACGCTCAAGCCGGACTGGCCAAGCGGCACGCTCTCATTATCCGCCGCGACCCAGAGGTGGTGGTCCGGCAGGCGGGCCATGGCCCAGATGCTGTTGCCCGGTAGCCCATCCTCCACCGTCCAGTGTTCCCAGCGGTTTGCGCCAAGACTGCGGGACGCGCCGCCACCGGTGCTGCCAAGCCAGAGCGCGCCTTCGCGATCGAACTGCAAGGCGAGGATGATGCCATCCGGCACGCCGCCTGCGTGATGCCGATTGCTCCGCAGGGACACGCCGTCCCATTGAAGAAAGCCATCATCAGACTGCGTCAGGATGCTGTTCCGGCCGTCGGCGACAAGCTCAAGCTCGGCTGCGTGAGCGGCGAAATACGTGTCGTGACGGCCGGGAACATCAATCACCGTGAAGCTTGCAGCGTCGTTCGGTTTGCGCGCCAGGCGGTCCAGGCTGCGCACCCAGAGCGTGCCGTCGGCTGTGCGAAGAGCGGTCTGCCAGTCGTCCGGCGGCAAGCCGTCGGCAATGTCGTGCACCTTGATTGCGCCGGTCGCCGTCCGCTGGCAGACGGCGTCGCCGCAGCCGAATAACAGGCCGTCCTCGCCGTCCGCGACCACGAAGGCAGCCTTGGCGAGGCGGGGATCCGAGGCGAGCATGGCCGGATCAAACAGCGGTGTGAAGGCACCGACGACGTCGGACCGTATCGGCGCCCTGAGCAGGGATCCCGCCACTTGCACGACGACGCTGGAGCGCAACGCGGCCAGGACGTGCGGAGAGTTGGCCTTGAACAGCTTCGTTGCGAGATCGACCGGGCTGAAGGTCGAGCCGAAGCGGACATAGACGCCACTCGTGGTCACCACCCAGGTTCGGCCTGCGGCATCGCACAGCACCTCTCTGACCCAGCTTGATCCGGGCAGCCCGACCGTGGTGTCGTACGACGTTATGGTCATTCCGTCATGCCGGTACAGGCCGCCCTGGGTGCCGAGCAGCATGTAGCCGTCGCCGTCCTGGGCGATCGAGGTGACCGTGAGGTCGCCAAGCCCTTGTTCGTCAGTGTAGTTCTGATATCGCGTGAACTGGGCCCGGGCTGGGCGGCCAGCAGACATGACGAAACAAGACACGAGACAAACGACGCATAGCCACGTCAAGAAGCGTTGAGCGTGATCGACCCGCTCACAGAGGCGATATCGAGAAGAGAACGGCTGCTCCATCATCGATGTAGCGTAGGTTACAAATCTTAAACTACCGTTAAGACCTGACCCCGGTGCGACGCCGCTCAGCCGACCTGCGTCGCCACGCGGGCCCGGGCACAGCGCCTTGATGGTCGAGACGCCGTGGCGCCCGCGCTTGCGAAATGCGGTGTCCTGGGCCATCAAGCTGGCGATGCCCGCGCAACAGCCGTTCCGCGTTGCCGGTCCGAAGCGGGTCAGTATAGCCCGGGTGCTGTTCGTGGCGGCGTTTGGCGTGTGCGTGACCTGCCAGTTCTTCGCTGCACGCTGCATCGCGCCGATTTCCGACACGGTGCAAAGCTTCAACGAGATGCTGACCGTGCGGGCTGGCCATCCGCTGCTGCCGGGCTGGGTGCTGGCTCAGACCACCTATTACTGGAGCGACCTTCCGGCTTTCGTGATCCCGAGCCTCGTGCTTGGCATGACGCCACGGCTGATCTACGTCGCGCCGGCGCTGATCTTTGTGGCCTTTCTTGTGGCCGGCTGTCTGCTCGTCACCCGCCAAGCGGCTGAGGCGGGCGGCCGGCGCGGTCTGGCGGCGTTCGCGACCCTCTATCTGCTCGGCCTGCCGCTGGCTCCGGCGCTGGTGCCGCTGCTGGTCGCGGCTGTGCACACCGCGCCGCTCACCCTGGGTCTCTACGCGGTGCTGGCCGCCGAGCCGGTGCTGTGCGGACGGCCGTTCAAGCGCTGGCGGCTGCTGCCGTTCGGACTGCTGGTCTTCGCCGCGGCGGCCAGTGACCCGTTCACGCTGGTCTATCTGTTTGCGCCCTGGCTGCTGCTGATCGCCCTGCGGCTATGGCGGGCGGCGCGCCGGCGTCCTGACGAGTGGCTGGTCGTCGGGGTGATGCTGCTCGCCCTGATGCTGGCGAGCGGCGTCAACCGCGCCGTCGCCGCACTGGGCGGCTTCACGGTTGCGCCCGGACTCTCGATGGCCTTCGTGGACGGGCCGGCGGCCCTGGCGACGAACCTGCACGCGGTGCTGCGCGGGCTCCAGCAGGTGTTCAGTGCCCGGGCGGTGGTGCTGCCGCCACCTGTCGCCAGGCCGGTTGTGGCCTGCTCGCGCCTCGTCGCGGCGGGCTTCGTCGCGGCTTTGTGTGCGCGCGTGATCTGGCGGGTTCCGCGAGCCGCGCCTGCGGACGGGCTCGTTCAGCTGCTGGTGCTCGGCGCCGTCTCTCTGGCCGCGCTTGACCTGGTGAGCGATCAATTTTACCGGGCGATCTCGACGGGCGTTGGCTTCCCCAACGCTGCGACCCGCTACGTGGTGCCGTGCTACGTGCTGGCGAGCCTGGCGGCTTCGCTCGAGGCGCGGGCGCTGCTCGCCGGCGCCAGCGTCAGGACGGCGCGGCTGGCCATCGGCCTGCTGTGCGGATTGACGGCGCTGTTCGCGCCCGCTGTCGTGCAGGTTGCCCGGCAGCAAGCCGGGCTGCCGCCGGGCATCGACCGTGTTGCCACGGCGGGGCTGGCCGCCTGGCTCGCCGAGCATGGCTTCCGGCACGGTGTGGGCGACTACTGGACCTCCAGCATGGTGACGGCGTTGAGCCGGGGGGTGGTTTGGGACACACCGGTGCGGGTCGTCGTCGGTACGTCGGTGACGCCGTTCGCGTGGGCGTCCGACATGTCGGACCTGACCCGGCATCGGCCTGAGTTCGCCGCCTTCGCACCGGGCAATCTGTATGGCGTGACGGTCGGCTCGGTGACGTCGGCCTACGGCGTGGCGCGCGCTGTCCGGCAGGTCGGCGGCTACACCGTGGTCGAGTTTGCGGCCGGGCATGACTGAACGACGCCAGCCGGCTTGCGGCTGGCGGGGCCGGGGCCGACAAGGGCGCGGCGACACGGCAAGGCGGGAGGGCGGGCGTGGTCGAAGGCAAGCGGGTCGTCGTCGTGCTGCCCGCCTATAACGCTGCGCGCACGCTGGCGCGCACCGTCCGCGAGATCCCGCGGGATGCTGTCGACGACGTCATCCTGACCGACGATGCGAGCCGCGACGAGACCGCCGAGCTTGCCCGCAGCATGGGCCTGCACGTGCTCACCCATGAGGTCAACCTCGGCTATGGCGGCAACCAGAAGACCTGCTACGCCGAGGCGTTGGCACGCGGTGCGGACATCGTCGTCATGCTGCATCCTGACTATCAATACAGCCCGACGCTGGTGACCGCGATGGCCTCGATGATCGCCTCCGGTCATTACGATGCCGTGCTGGCATCGCGCATCCTGGGTCGCGGTGCGCTGGCGGGCGGGATGCCGCTCTATAAATACGTCTTCAACCGGCTGCTGACGCTGCTTGAGAACATCCTGCTCGCCCATAAGCTGAGCGAGTATCACACCGGCTATCGTGCCTGGAGCGCGGAGGTGCTGTCGACGCTGCCGCTGCTCGCCTGCTCCGACGACTTCGTCTTCGACAATCAGATGATTGCGCAGGCGATACATTTTGGTTTTCGCATCGGCGAGATCTCCTGCCCGACGCGCTACTTTGCCGAGGCTTCCTCCATCAACCTGCGGCGCAGCATCGTCTACGGGCTGGGCGTGCTGCGCACGGCGCTGACGTTCCGGCTGCACCGCATGCGCCTGCTGCGCTCGCCCTTGTTCCTGGCGACGGCCGGCGCCAGGCTGGTCGGCGCCGAAACTGCGCCGCGGTGAGGCGGCCGGGCGCCCGCCTGGGCATTGCCACGGCGGCCGGGCTGCTGACGGCGCTGCTGCTCGGCGGCGTGCTCGCGGCGCGGTCGCTCGATCGGCCGGGGGAGCTCGTGGCGCGGATCATCGGGATGGTGCACGGCAGCGGCCGCGGCGGCGTCGCGATCTTTGCCGCGGCGCAAATCATCGTCGCGGCGAGCGGCGTGCTGCCGGCGTCGCTGGTCGGACTGGCGGCGGGCGCGATCTATGGCGTTGCCGGCGGCTTTGCGCTCGCCGGCGCCACCACCTTCGCCGGCGCCTGGATCGCCTTTCGCGCCAGCCGCTCCATTTTCCGCTCCGGCATCGAGCGGCTGCTGAGCCGAAGGCCGCGGCTGGCGCGGCTGGATGCGAGCCTGGCGCAGGAGAACTGGCGCTTTGTCTGCCTGCTGCGCGTCTCGCCGGTGATGCCGTTCGCGGCGACGAGCTACGCGCTCGGCTTGCTGTCGGTCTCGGAGCGCGACTACCTGCTCGGCACCCTGGCGGCGCTGCCCGCCTTGCTCGGCTACGTGTGCCTGGGCAGCCTGATCAGGAGCGGGTTCAGCGCCGAGACGCAATCGGCCAGCACGTTCCGGATGGTGCTCCTGGGGGTTGGCGGGCTGGCGACAGCGCTGTTGACGCTGCAGGTCGGACGGCTGGTCAACCGGGCGCTTCGCCTCGAGGTGATCCGCGAGCGATGACCGTGTGGAGTCCGTTGGGGCGCCGGCGCTGCGAAAGGTGGGCCATCGTCGTAAGGCGGCGTAAGGCCAGGCGAGGGCGCTGCCCTCGACCCGTCACGCGCAGCGTGCAGCCGCACGACGGGGCACGGGGCTCAAGACCTGGGCACCGACATCCATTTATAGCGCTCGGTGTTCAGGCGGAGTCTTGCTCGATCTGCGCAGTGTATCGAATGGCTGCGCCGCTCTCCGGCGGCCGCGGTGGAGTCGGGGGTCGATGCGTCGCTGATCGGCACGCGCGACGACGAGCGGCGCAGCCAGGCTCGGTCCTAGGCAGGCCGGGTCAAAACCATCTAGCGTGACGTCGTGGTACCGTCCGACATGGTCGATGAGGCGAGACGGCAGGCGATGGTGATGGCCAGCGCAGGCTTGCCGCTCCATCGGCGTCCGGTGCTGCGCACGCTGCGCCGGACCATCGCCAACCCGCTCAACGCCTGGCCGGCGCAGCTTGCGACCCAGGCGGTCGTGCGGACCAGCCTGCTGGGGCGGGAAACCCTGTTCGTGACCGAGCCGGCGCTGATCGGCGCCTTGCTCAACGACCAGGCCGACGCCTTCCTCAAGGGCGAGACCATGGCGCGGGTGCTGCGCCCGGCGCTCGGACGCGGGCTGCTGACGGCGGAGGGCGCGCATTGGCGCTGGCAGCGGCGCGCCGCGGCGCCGGTGTTCCGACCGGACCGTCTCGACGGTTTCCTACCGGCCATGCTGGCCAGCGCGGCACGCATGCGTGGGCGCTGGCAGGCGCTGGCGCCGGAGACCGAGGTCGAGCTCTGCCACGAGATGACGCGGACGACCTTCGACATCATCACCGCGACGATGCTGTCCGATGGCGATGCCATCGATCCGGCCGGCGTTGCGCGCAACATCGACGACTACCTGCGCTCGGTCGGCTGGGCGATCGCGCTCGGCCTCGCCGGTGCGCCGGGCTGGACGCCTTATCCCGGCCGCCGCCGGGCCGAGCGCGCCTGCGCCGCGCTGCGCTGCGACATGCTGCGGCTGATCGCCGAGCGCCGGTCGGCGAGCGAGCGCCGGGGCGACCTGCTGGGGCTGCTGCTCGACGCCCATGACGGCGAGGGCGGCCAGACGATGGATGACGACGAGGTCGCGGACAACCTGCTGACCTTCATTGCGGCGGGTCACGAGACGACGGCGGTGGCGCTGAGCTGGACCGTGCGGCTGCTGGCCGAGCACCCGCCGCTTGCCGCTCGCCTGCGCGACGAGGTGGCCGTCGTGACCGGCGGCGAACCCCTGGCGCCGGCCCATGTCGCGCGTTTGGCATTGACACGCCAGGTGGTGCAGGAGGCGATGCGGCTGTTTCCGCCGGCCGCAGCGCTGGTGCGGCGCGCTACCCGCGACGTCACGCTCGACGGCCTGGCGGTCGCGGCCGGCACCGCAGTCTACGTTCCGATCTATGCGCTGCATCGCCGTGCAGCCTTGTGGCCGGACCCGGACCGCTTCGATCCGGACCGCTTCGCCCCGGAGCTGGTGCGGGGGCGCCATCGCTACGCCTACCTGCCGTTCGGCGGTGGGCCACGGATCTGCATTGGCGCCGGCTTTGCCATGCTGGAGGCGGTCGCGATCCTGGCGACGCTGCTGCCTGCCATCGACCTCGTCGCGCCGAGCGGCGCCAGGCCGGCGCCGATGCTGCGCATCACGTTACGCCCGACTGGCGGTTTGCCGCAGCGGATCAGCCCGCGCCGCTGACGCGCCCGTTCGGCGTTCAAGCCGGGTCGTGGCGCGGGCCTGCCGCGACCGGGGCGGCTCCGCCCCTGATCGAGCAGCATTGCGCGCCGCGAGCACGGGCTTCAGCCGAGCAGACGCCCATTTCGCCGCAGCGCCATCTCGCTTTTGCGCCATCTCGCCTCTGTGTCGGTGAGCTGGGCGACGGCGCAGCTTGCCGCCTACCAACACGGCGAAAGCCGCGCCCGTTTAACGAAATTTAAACCGGCGGGCTGTATGTGTGAGGAGACTGAACGGTCACGAAGATCATGCAGAGTTCTCATCCTCACGACCTCTTCGCGCGTCTGGCGGATGCCTGGCAGCTTTCCTGCGTCGGGCAGATCGAGGCGGCGCGTCATCGGGCCGAGGAGATCCGGCACGAGGCGGTCGCCGGCGACGAGACCCGCGCGCTGGCCCTTGCCAACGAGTATCTTGGTTGGTTTTGCGTGCTGTTGAGCCGGCTGGAGGACGGCCTTCGCTACGCCCAGTTGGGAGCGGCGCTCTGGTGCGACCTGGGCGATGCCGCGCATGAAGCGACGGCGCGCTCGACGCTGGCCTGGCTGATGAGCGAGGTCGGCGACGAGGACGCGATCAACGAGGCACAGCGGGCGGCGGCTCTGGCTGAACAGTCGGGTGACTACCCGGCTCGGAGCTTTGCTGCGAATGCGCTGTGCGTTGTGCTGTGGATGCTGCAGCAACATGATTTGGCCGAACAGGCTGGCATGCAGGCCGTCACCGCTGCGCGCGTGGCAGGCGACGTCGTGGCGACGGGCAGGTGGCTTAGTAACGCCGCACTTCCGGTGATCTCGTTGGGTGATGCCGCGGCAGCTCTGGGCGATCAGGATGCGGCTGAGGCGTATCGTCAGCGCGCGATTGCTCTCACCCATGAAGCCGCGACGACTTGCCTGAACGGTGGTGACACCTGGGGAGCGTTCATCGCGTTTTGCAATCTTGCCGAGCTACAGATCGTGAGTGGTGTCTTGACGGAAGCCGAAACCTCCCTGGCGCAGGCCCAAGCCTTGTCGATGACGACCGTCATGGGCAACCAACGTTCGGTCATCGCTCAGATGACAGGACTTCTTCTTGCCGCGAGGAGTGACCGAGACGGCGCGGTGTTAAGCTTCCTGGAGGCAATGGAGCTGGCGACCGAGACCGGCACGCTGTGTCTCAGCGTGCAGATCGCCAAGCAGCTTTCGGATGTTCTGGCTGAGTGCGGCCGTTTCGAGGAGGCTCTTTACGCCTATCAGCAGTATTTCGAGCTTTATATCAGACGTTCGGCAGAACGTAGCCAGGTGCGTGCACGGACGCTCTCGCGACAGCAGGAGTTCGATGCTCTCCAGCAGCACGCCGCGCATTTTGAACGTCTGGCCGGCGAAGACCCGCTGACCGGCCTGCGCAATCGTCGTGGGCTTGACGCTCAGCTTGAGGCGCTTCGGCATGCTCAATCCAGCTACGGCATCGCCGTGGCGGACGTTGATCAGTTCAAGGCGATCAATGACACGCACTCGCACATCGTTGGGGACGAGGTGCTGCGCCGACTTGGATTAATCCTGCGAGCCGCCAGCCAGCGAAACATTTCAGCCGGTCGGCTCGGGGGGGAAGAGTTTCTGATCATCCTGGAGGGCATCTCAGAAGAGGAGGGCGTGATGCTATGCGAACGTTTGCGAGCATCCGTCGATGCCTTTGACTGGCAAATCCTGGATCCGAGACTGACTGTCACGATCAGTATCGGTTTCGCACTCGGTCAGCCGGGCAGCGACCCGCTGACGGTTTTAGCTCAGGCTGACCGCAACCTCTATTTCGCTAAGCAACGTGGCCGTAACCGCCTCGTCTCCGGCGGCAATGTGGTCGGTGACTTAGGTTCGATCGGCAGGAACGATCTGACGAAAGAGGAGTGCGGCGCGCCTACTCTGCACTAGCTGTTCCGGCGACGCTGTTGCCACCGTGCGCCCGGATCAATCCTGCGTCGAGCGGCTGCGAGGGTATCAGCGCGGGGCGATGCTGACGTCGAGGCGGCGGCTTCGCATTCACGCCATCGGTTCTGGAGGAACCGGGACGTGTGTTCAGGCGAGCGCTCGGTGTGATTGTCAGTCGGCGTACCGGCACCCAGCACATCCGGCTCGCCACACCGCCCGCTAGCCTCTGGACTAGATCGGGGGAGTAGGTCTTTGGCGGCGCGCCCGGCTCACACGTCATCCTTGACGCCAGGCCCGATCTTGGCGACCGGTCGCTGGTCTCCGCTCCACTGGCCGTCGACAACGACAATACCGCCGACGTGGCGTCGATGTGCTTTAGTCAGTGCGAACTCTACGACACCGACGCCCACAGTCACGACGCCTACAGTCACGACGTCCACAGTGACGGCGTCGACCAGGTCGGCGTCGACCAGGACGGCGTCGACAAGACTGGCCTGCTTCGGCTCCACTCGGAGATCGACGAACAGGGGAACGGCAGGGGCATCACCGTCGTCGGCGCGTCCGGCGATGCGGGCGGCCGCGGCTGTCTGAGCTCCGGCTCTTTCGCCGGCACCGGCGGATCGTTCGTCGCCGGCGTCTCGGTTCGGGCCGCCGACCCGAACGTCACGGCGGTCGGCGGCACCAACCTTATGATTGCGGGCGCGATGGGTGGCTCTGACCCGAGCTATGTCGGCGAGACTGCCTTCGCCGATCAGAGGGTGTGGGCGCATCGATCGTTGCGCGGGGCCACGCGGCGCCAGTGCTTGACGCGGCCAGAGGCGGTCTCGGGGCATTGGCGGTAGAGGCCGCCGTCGTAACCCTCTGGACCTTGCGGCTGAGCGGCGCGAGGCCGCGCCCAACCAGTTCGGCCCGCAAGTGGTTGCTGTCACAGCCGCGGTCGGCAAGCTGCTGCTGGGCAGGTGGGAGCAGAGGCAGCAACAGAGGTGCGCGCTCGTATGGTCGCTCATCTGCCGTCGCTGAGCGGCAGCACGACCGGACGCCTTGACCGTCGCCAGCGGTGTGCGGCGGGTGGCGGTCGACGCCGACGCGGTGTAAGTCCGACCGGCGACGATGCGGGGCCACTGGATGCGCGGAGTGCTCGGCTGGCTGACGCTGCTGCTGCTCGCCTACGGGCTCAGTGAGAACCGTCAGGCGGTGCCGTGGCGCATCGTGGCCGGCGGATTGGTGTTGCAGCTGGCGCTGGCGGTGCTGCTGATCACGGTGGCGCCCGCCCGCAACGCGGTCCTGCTGCTGAACGGCGCCGTCGAGGCGCTGCAGCGGGCGACCGACGACGGCACCAGCTTCCTGTTCGGCTATCTAGGCGGCGCGGCGCTGCCGTTCGTCGAGATCCGCCCGGGCGCGAGCCTGATCCTGGCGTTCAAGGTGCTGCCGCTGGTGCTGGTGATCAGCGCGTTGGGCTCGCTGCTGTTTCACTGGGGCGTGTTGCAATGGATAACCGGAGCGTTCGCGCTGCTGCTGCGGCGGGCGCTGGGGATTGACGGGCCGCTCGCCCTGGCAGCCGCGGTGCACATCTTCGTCGGCAACATCGAGGCGCCATTGCTGATCCGCCCCTACCTGCAGGGACTGCAGCGAGGCGAATTGTTTGCCGTGATGAGCTGCGGCATGGCGGGGATCGCGGGCACCGTGATGGTCATCTACGCCGCCATCCTGGGGCCGGTGATCCCGGGCGCATTGGCGGCGATCATCACCGCCTCGGTGATCAGCACGCCCGCGGCGCTGGCGGTCTCGGCGATCATGGTGCCGTTCGCCCCCGCCACCGTCACCCTCGCCGCCGCGCCCGCCACCCGCCGCGCGCTGGGCAGCCTGGACGCGCTGGTGCGCGGCACCGCGGACGGCATCGGCCCGCTGGTGGGGATCACCACGACCCTGCTGGTGGCGGTGGCGCTGGTCAGCCTCGTCAACCTGCTGCTGGCCTGGCTGCCCGGCGGCTGGTCGCTGGAGCGGGTGTTCGCGCTGCCTTTCCGGCCGGTGCTTTGGCTGATGGGGGTGCCCTGGGGGCAGACCGGCACGGCCGGGCTGCTGATGGGCACGAAGACGGTGCTGAACGAGTTCGTGGCCTATCTGCATTTGGCTGCCTTGCCGCCAGACGCGCTGACGGCAAGGTCGCGCACGATCGTGACCTATGCGATGTGCGGCTTCGCCAATTTCGGCAGCGTCGGGATCATGGTTGGCGGCTTGGGAGCGATGGTGCCCGAGCGGCGGGCGGAGGTCGGCGCGCTGGGGTTGCGATCGATCATCAGCGGCACGGTGGCGACGTGCATGAGCGGGGCGCTGGCGGGGGTGATGGCTTGAGCGGCTGTCTGGAGCCTCCAAGCAGGGCGAGGGCTTTCCCT
This sequence comes from Acetobacteraceae bacterium, assembly GCA_965198995.1. GTDB lineage: Bacteria > Pseudomonadota > Alphaproteobacteria > Acetobacterales > Acetobacteraceae > CAXMMR01. Next base: position 2,768,912 of record CBDAQG010000002.1, on the reverse strand, counting down.
CCGTCAGCCTTTCCAACTGCGCGCGCAGTCGGAACCTGTGGCTCACTCCGCCCTCGACCGGCTGGGCCTGAGGTCCCGGGCCTCCATCCCTGCGCGAGGCGCAGTCGGCAAGGCTTACACAGGGAAAGCCCCTTGCCGTCGTTCTGATCAATCAACGTTTTCAACCGGACACTGAGCCAGCGGCAGCCATCACGGACGGATCGGACATGAACGGCAGGGTTGATTGGGAGCAGGGCAGGAGGTCGCGCGACGAGCGCCTGCGGGCGGGTCGGCACTATGCGCGAGGCAAGATGGTCGAGGCGGACGACGCGACCCTCCTGCTGGAGGCGATCATCCGGCCAGGTGACCGGGTGTGCATGGAAGGCGACAACCAGAAGCAGGCGGACTTGCTTGCCCGCGCGCTGGCGAGGGCCAACCCGCAGAAGATCCACGGCCTGCACATCGTCCAATCCGGCATCGTGCTGGCGGAGCATCTCGACCTGTTCGACCGCGGCATCGCCAGGAAGCTCGACTACTCCTACTCCGGCCCGCAAGGCGGTGCGGTGGCGCGGGCGCTGAACGGCGGCAAGATCGAGCTCGGCGCCATCCACACCTACATCGAGTTGTTCGCTCGCTACTTCATCGACCTGACGCCGCATGTCGCCTTGACGGTGGCTCGCGCGGCCGACCGCGACGGCAATCTGTATATGGGTCCGAACACCGAGGACTCCCCCGTCGTGATCGAGGCGACGGCGTTCAAGGACGGCATCGTCGTCGCTCAGGTGAACGAGATCCTCGACACGCTGCCGCGGGTGGACGTGCCGGCAGACCGCATCGACTTCATCGTGCATTCGCCCAAACCGTTCTATGTCGAGCCGCTGTTCACCCGCGATCCGGCGCAGATCACCGAGACGATGATCCTGACGGCGATGATGGCGATCAAGGGGATCTATGCCGAGTATGGCGTGAAGCGCCTCAACCACGGCATCGGCTTCAACACCGCGGCGATCGAGCTGCTGCTGCCGACCTACGGCGAGAGGCTCGGGCTGAAGGGCAAGATCTGCACCCACTGGGCGCTCAACCCGCATCCGACCCTGATCCCGGCCATCGAATCCGGCTGGGTGGAGCAGATCCACTGCTTCGGCTCGGAGGTTGGCATGGATGCCTACATGCGCGCCCGTTCGGACGTCTACTTCGGCGGGCGTGACGGCTCGATGTCCTCCAACCGGATGTACTGCCAGGTCGCGGGCCTGTATGCGACGGACCTGTTCATCGGCTCGACGCTGCAGATCGACCTGCACGGCAACAGCTCGACGATCACGCAGGACCGCATTGCCGGCTTCGGCGGGGCGCCGAACATGGGCTGCGACGCGCATGGACGGCGCCATCCGAGCGACGCCTGGCTCAAGGCCGGCCGCGAGGCCTCCGACGGGCACGGCGCGCTGGCGCGTGGCCGCAAGCTGGTCGTGCAGATCGTGGAAACGTTCGGCGAGAAGATGGTGCCCAGCTTCGTCGAGAGGCTCGGCAGCCTCGATCTCGCGGAAACGCTGAAGCTCGAGCTGGCGCCGATCATGATCTATGGTGACGACGTCACCCACATCGTCAGTGAGGAGGGCATCGCGAACCTGCTGCTGTGCCGCACCGCGGCGGAGCGCGAGCAGGCCGTACGCGGGATCGCCGGCTACACCGAGGTGGGTCGCGCACGCGACCGCAGGATGGTGGAGACGTTGCGCGAGCGCAAGATCATCCAGCGTCCCGAGGATCTCGGCATCAACCCGCTCGAGGTGCATCGGAGCCTGCTCGCGGCGCGCTCCGTCAAGGACCTGATGCGCTGGTCGGGCAACCTCTACGACCCGCCGGCCAAATTTCGCAACTGGTAGGATCATTTGCCTGATGGAGACGCTGCGGATCAAGCATGCCGCCAGACGCCGTCTTGCCGGCAGCAGGGGGCAGGCCATTATCGGCGTCGTCGCCTCGGGCAACCTCGAGGTTCTGCTGGAGCGGGTGCTGCCCGGTCGGGAGTGCGAGGTGGAGATCAACACCACGACGACCGGGTTCGGCGAGACCTGGAAGGCGGTCGTCGCCGACTTCGTCGACCGGCACTCGCCCGGCGGCCTGCGCATCTCCATCAACGATGGCGGCGCCCGGCCGGACACGGTCTATTTGCGGCTGGCGCAGGGCACCGCGTCGATGGAGGCCGACTGATGGATGCCGCAGCGACGCGCAGGCAGGCGAGCTGGTTCCAGGCGACGGCGCGCCAGCGTGTCGACGGCCTGCTGGACCCTGGCAGCTTCGTGGAGTTTCTCGGCCCGGCCGAGCGCGTGCAGAGCCCGCACCTCGCGCTGTTCGACCTGCCGGCCGCGTTTGACGACGGCGTGGTGATCGGCCGTGGCCTGCTCGACGGCCACGACATCCTGCTGGCGGCGCAGGAGGGCCAGTTCATGGGCGGCACGTTCGGCGAGGTGAGCGGCGCCAAGATCGTCGGCCTGCTGCGCGCCGCCCGCGACCATGAGCATCGGCCGCGTGCCGTGCTGCTGCTGCTGGACAGTGGCGGGGTGCGGCTGCAGGAGGCCAATGCGGGCGAGCTCGCGGTCGCCGAGGTGATGCGCGCCATCGTCGAGGCGAGAGCCGCCGGGGTCCCCGTCATCGCGCTGGTCGGCGGCAGGTCCGGGGCGTTCGGCGGCGCCGGCCTGACGGCGGCCACCTGCTCGCGCATCGTGATCTCCGAGCAGGGCCGCACCGGCGTCACCGGGCCGGAGGTGATCGAGACTAACAAGGGCGTCGAGGAGTTCGACGCGTCGGACAAGGCGCTGGTGTGGAGCGTGGTCGGCGGCAAGAACCGTCGGCTCATCGGCGGTGCGGATGCGTTCGCGCCGGACAGCATGAGCGGCTTTCGCCAGGCGGCGCTTGCCGCACTCGGCCAGGCGCCGGCGTTTGACCTGGCGACACTGCAGGCCGAGCAGGCGCGTCTGGCGACGCGGCATCGGGCGCTCGGCGGGTGCGAGGACGCGCTCGCCTTGTGGACAGCGCTTGGGATCGAGGATCCGGCGGCGATCCGGGACATGGATGACGGGCCGTTCGTCGCCATCGCCGACGGTTTGAGGCAGGCCAATCATGACGCTCGATGAGGTGCTGGCCGGCCTGTTCCCCGCCGGCCACGACGTTGGCGTGAGCGCGGCGGGCTGGATCACCGGCCAGGCCAGGCGGCGCGGCGGCGGGCCGGTCGCGGTCGTGGGCGTGGCGAACGGCGAGGCGCTCGGCGCGGCCGGCGTGCTGGTGCTGGCCGAGCACGTGCTCGGCGTCGTCGGGGCGGGCGGCGACACGCCGATCCTGGTGCTGGTGGATACGCAGGGGCAGGTGATGGCCCGGCGCGAGGAGCTGCTCGGCCTCAACGAGTATCTCGCCCATCTCGCCAAGACCCTGCTGCTGGCTAGCCAGGCCGGGCATCGCACGCTTGGGCTCGAGTATGGCCGCGCCGCGGCGGGCGCGTTCCTGGCGACGGCGCTGGCGACCGACAGCCTGGTCTGCCTGCCAGGCGCCGAGCCGGCGGTGATGGACCTGCCGTCAATGGCGCGGGTGACCAAGCTGGCGGAAGGCAGGTTGACGGAGCTGGCGAAGACGACGCCCGTGTTTGCGCCCGGCCTCGAGCGGTTCGCCCAGACCGGCGCGGTGGCGGAGGTCTGGGATCCCGGGGCGCCACTGGACGAGCAGCTCGAGGCGTCGTTGCGCCGGGCCGGGCCGCAGGACGTTCGCGACCGGCTTGGCGCCGAGCGCAACGGCAGGGCGATGGCGGCGGACGTCGCCCTGCGGGTGATCGCCGAGGTCACCGGCAAGGGCCGCGACGCTGCGGCGGCATGACCTGCTGCGTCCTGAGCCGGCGGCCTGGCAGGCGATGCTGCGGTGTCATCCGGAGCTCGCGGAGGTGGCGCTGGTCGCCGGCTGGGCCCGCCTTGGTCGGCCGGTGATCGTGCGGCGGCGTGTGGCCGGCGATGCGTCGGGCGTCATCCCCGCGGCGCTGCCGCTGCCGCCGAGCCACGGCAAGCGGCGCCTCGCCTTCAGCTTCCCGCCTGACGCGGCCGTGACGCCGCTGCCGCCGGTGTCGCTGCGCGCGGCGGCGGCCGCCGCACCCAACGCCTGGCGCGACGTCATCTGGCGTCTGGTCGGGCTTGGCGAGAGCGCCGGCGTGCCTGCTCACGTGTTCGGGGCGCTGCTCTGGCAGCATGTGAGCGGGTTGGCTTACCTGACCGACACGTCGGACCTGGACCTGCTCTGGCCGGTTCCTGGCGCGGCGGCCGCCGAGCTGCTTATCCGGGCGCTGATCCGTCTCGACGAGGCAAGTCCGGTGCGTCTCGATGGCGAACTGGTGCTGCCTGATGGGGCCGGGGTGAGCTGGCGCGAGCTGGCGCAGGTGGAGGGGCCGTCAGCGACGGTGCTGGTGAAGACGATGAATGGCGTGCAGATGCGGCGCCAGGACGAGCTGTTTTGCCGCGAAGCATCGTCATGAGCGTCGCCGTGCTACGGCCGGCGGGACGTTGTCCCGGTGCTCGGACGGATGTGCGGATTGCCGATGATGCTGCCGCGGCGCTGCTGTCCGAGCTCCAGACGTGGCCCAAGCCTGGCCTCGTCAGCCATGTCGATACGGGCAGTCACACGGACATGGATGCGGACATGTTCCGGGCCAGCGTGGCGGCGCTTCGGCCGTGCTTCGCCGAGCTGGCCGTGGCTGGGGCATCGGGCGCCGCGATGGGCGAGCTGCGCGCGATCGGCATCCGGGCGGAGCGGGCGATGCTGCGCGCGACCGGCGGGGTCAACACGCATCGCGGCGCCATCTTCGGCCTTGGGTTGCTGTGTGCGGCGGCCGGGGCGGCCGGGGGCAGCGCCGCCGACGCGCGTCTGCATCGCCGGTCCCGCGCCGCCATGCTGTGCGCGATCGTGCGCCAGCGGTGGGGCCGTGCGATCGTCCACGGGCCCCTGCCGCTGCACAGCCATGGCACCGCGGCCCTGCTGCGCTTTGGCGCCGGGGGCGCGCGGGCGCAGGCTGCGGCTGGCTTTCCGCATGTCGTCGGCGTCGGGCTGCCGGCGTTGCGGCTGGGACGGGCGCTAGCGCACGGCGATGGGCAAGCCGCACGGGTGCAGGCTTTCTTCGCCCTGCTGGCCTGCCTGGAGGACACCAACCTGCTGCACCGAGGCGGCGCCGAGGGTCTCGACGTCGCCCGCCGGGCCGCCCGCCGGTTCCTCGCCGCCGGCGGGGTTGCGCAAGCCGACTGGCGTGACCGGGCTTGGCGCATCCATCAGGATTTTGTCGCCCGTGGCCTCAGTCCCGGCGGCTGCGCCGACCTGCTGGCCTGCTGCGTGTTCCTGGACGAGCCGGGTCAGCGCTGATGGCTGGCCTTGCCATTCTGTGCTCCGGCCAGGGCGCCCAGAATGCCGGCATGTTCGACCTGCTGGCCGAGGCGCCGCAGGCCGCGCCCGTCTTCGGGGCCGCCCGGGCGGCGCTCGACGGGCGTGATCCGCGGGCGCTGGTGCGCCGGCCTGACGGAGTGGATTTGCACGCCAACCGGGTTGGACAGGTGCTGTGCTGCACCCAGGCTCTGGCGGCCTGGGCGGTCCTGCGCGACATCGTGGCGGGGCCGCTCGTGGTTGCCGGCTACAGCGTGGGTGAGCTTGCCGCCTGGGGCGTCGCGGGCCTGCTGGACGTGGCAACCGTGCTTCGCCTGGCCGTTCGGCGGGCGGCAGTCATGGATGCGGACACCGACGAGCCGTCCGGCCTCGTTGCCATCCGTGGGCTCGCACGGGCAAGGCTGGAACCGCTCTGCCGCGCGCGGCACTGCCACGTCGCCATCGTCAACGCCTTCGACCAGATGCTGGTCGGAGGGACGACTCTGTGTCTGCAGGCGCTGGTTGCGGATGCCGACGCGCATGGCGGCCAGGCGACGATGCTGCCGGTCGCCGTCGCCTCCCATACGCCAATGCTTGAGCGGGCGAGCCGGCGGTTTCGCGAGGCGCTGGCCGACGCGCCCGTCGCGGCGGAGATACCGTCCGGCATCCGATTGCTGAGCGGGATCGATGGCAGTGCGGTGCTTGATCCTGCGCTCGGCCTGGACAAGCTGGCGCTGCAGGTTAGCCATACGATCGATTGGGCCGCCTGCATGGATGCCTGCCGCAGCGCCGGGGTGTCCAGGGTTCTCGAACTTGGACCTGGCGGCGCCCTGGCTCGACTGATCCGGAGCGTGCTTGGCGAGGGCGGCGTCCACAGCGTGTCCGAGTTCCGCTCCGTTGCGGGCTTGCAACGTTGGCTCTCGGCGGCGGGCCCGTGATCGGGCAGGCCGGCAGCCATGACAGGCCCGACCGCGGCGGCCAGGGGGGAGCAAATGCATAGTCTGATCGTCGGTGCGGCTGGAATGATCGGTCGCAAGTTGAGCCAGCGGCTGGCCTCGGATGCGATGTCCGGTGCGGGTGACCTTGCCCTGACGCTGGTCGACGTCGTGGCGCCGGACCGGCCGGAGACGTTCGACGGCGCCACCCGGGCGATCGTCGCTGACCTGTCGTCGCCGGGCGTTGCCGACGAGATCATCGCGACCCGTCCGGACACGATCTTTCACCTGGCGGCGATCGTCTCGGGGGAGGCGGAGGCCGATTTCGAGCGCGGCTACCGGATCAACCTGGATGGCACGCGCCTGCTGCTCGAGGCGATCAGGCAGCAGGGCTTGAAGCAGCCCTACTGCCCACGCGTTGTCTTCACCTCCTCGATCGCCGTGTTCGGCCGGCCGTTTGCGGACACGATCTCCGACGACTTCCTGCTCGCGCCCCTGACGTCGTACGGGACGCAGAAGGCGATCGGCGAGCTGCTGCTTGCGGATTACACCCGGCGGGGTGTTCTCGATGGCATCGGGATCCGGCTGCCGACGATCTGCGTCCGCCCCGGCAAGCCGAACCGGGCCGCCTCGGGCTTCTTTTCCGGGATCCTGCGAGAGCCTCTGCAGGGCCACGAGGCGATCCTTCCCGTCGCGGCGACCGTGCGGCACTGGTTTGCCAGCCCGCGCGCCGCGATCGGCTTCCTGACCCACGCCGCAACCATGGAGCTCTCGCAGCTGGGCGCCCGACGCAACATCACGATGCCCGGCCTGTCGGCGACGGTCGAAGAGCAGGTCGAGGCGCTTCGCCGGGTGGCCGGCGACAAGGCGGTGGCGCTGATCCGGCGGCAACACGATCCGGCGATCGCCAGCATCGTCGCCAACTGGCCGTGCGACTTCGCAGCCACGCGGGCGACGGAGCTTGGTTTCACGGCGGAGCGGTCGATGGAGGAGATCATACGGATCTACATCGAGGACGAGCTTGGCGGACGGATCGCAGGCTGATCCACGGCACCGTCAGGACCTTCGGTCAGGCCGGGAGCGGTTCCACTTAGGGCGGGACCACTCCCATTGTCTTTGGCGAGCAATTTATCAGCCGACAATCGCTACGCGGCCGCAGTTAGGCTGATATGCTCTAGGTGGCTCATCAGGCAGACGCCGAACGCCTGACGAGCCAACCGGACCTGCAACGCGGTCAACCGCGCCGCTCGTCTGAGCCAGGCAATTGCGAGCGTAGCCCCTCGTCCAATCGTCGACCTGCAGGCAGCATGACGCAAAGAGCTGAATGAAGGGTTAAGGCGTGGACGGTCGGGATCAGGCGACTGGCAGGTCGCTCGCTCCGCGCGGTTCGGCGAGCGGCAGGCCGGTGCGCTCGCGGCGATAGGCTGCGGAGCTCTCATAGGCCCGCCGGCGCGCCCGCATGATCGAGCCCAGCGGCTGATGCGCCAGCAGCCCGCGCCAGGGCGAGAAGGTGATGCCCTCGTCGATCGCGCCCACCTTGTCGTCGCCCCAACTATCCTGCGCCGGCACGGTGATGCGCGCCACGGCCACGTAGGGGCTGCTGTCCTCCGGCCAGGTCGCCGACGCGTTTTCGATCGGCATCGTGTCGAGATCGACGCAGAGCTGGATTCGCACTTCCCAGGTGGCGCCCTGGGCCAGGAAGAACTCACGCACCAGCTCGCGCAGGCCGTCCGGGCGGCCGGACAGCGACACCGGAGCGTTGTGCAGCGCCAGCAGGTTGGGCGAGATCGGCGAGACGCAAAGCTTGGCCATGTAGTCGCCGTGGCGTAGCGGCGCCTGCGAGTAGAAGGTGTCGCCAAGGATGTGCGTCATCGCCTGGCCGGCATAGGTGGTCAGCACCGTGCTTTGCCCACCCACCGCCTCCAGGGCGTGCTCGGCGCCGCGCGAGATCGCCGAGACGACCTTCTTCAGGTTTGGCACCTTGTCGGTGAAGGTGCCGAGCCGGTGCACGTTGCCCAGGAAGTCCTTGGCGTCGCGGACGTTGAAGGCTCGCGAGTTGCCGAGCACGAAGTTCTGGGTGCAGTCGCCCTCGGAGCCCGGCAGCCGCTCGCCGGGGACGCCGACGACCTTGACCGCCAGGCCGCGTGGGGTGGACACCGTGTCGTCGAGCACGTCGCCCGGCGTGGTCGACAGGCGCAGGATCGTCGGGAAGCGGGCGGGTGCTGCGAACATCCCCTGGGCGTACTCGCGGGGCGTGGCCGGCAGCACCTCCAGCTCGCCGCGCAGCACGCCGTGGCTCTTGGCATGCACGGAACGCCGCACGTGCCCCGTGTCCTGCCACACCGTCTTGCTGACGCCGAGCATGGCGTCGGTCAGCTTGCGATCGTACTCGGTCTCATCCGGGATCGGCGTCTCGACGTCGGGCCGGTAGGGCACTGGCATCGCCGTTGGCATTGCTTGCCTCTGCTTCCGTGGAGCAAAATCAGCCGCTGTAAGCGCCGCATGCGCCGACGAGTTCCGGGCTGCGGGCCCGCGCGACCGGCGGGCGTCCGGCCGCGTTGTGGTGGCGGCGCGGCCGGCGCGCCTTGCCCCACCCCGATCGCAGAGCCCGCCCGATGACGATGCCCACCACCGAGCGGCCCGACGCCGCACCCCATCGGGCCGCCCAGGCCGGCGTGCCGGACGGGCCCGGGGGCGCGTTCCTGCGCGACGTGCTGGAGGGGCTGTCGCGGCCCGGCAAAGCCATTCCCGGCCGCTACCTGTGGGACGACAAAGGCGGGGAGCTGTTCGACCGCGTCACCGCCGGGCCGCATTACTACGTGGCGCGACACGAGACCGCGCTGCTGCGCGCCCACGCCGCCGAGATCGCCGGCCTGGTGGGTGAGCACGTGGCCGTGGTGGAGTTCGGCTCCGGCGCCAGCCACAAGATACGCGTGCTGCTCGATGCGCTGCGGCGTCCGCGGGGCTACGTGCCGGTGGACATTGCCGGCGCGTTCCTGGCGCAGTCGGCGGCGCGTCTGGCCGCCGACTATCCCGGGTTGGCGGTCGATCCGGTGTGCGGCGACTACACGGCGGCGCTGGAGCTGCCGCCGGGGCTGCAGGACGGCCCGGTGCTGGGCTTCTATCCGGGCAATACGCTGGGCACCTATGACGAGCCGGTGCTGGTGGAGGTGCTGGCCCGCATGCGCCGCTCGCTTGGCCGCGCGTGGTTCCTTGTCGGCGTGGATCCGAACCGCGACCCGGACAGCATCCGGCGTGGCTACGGCGATCCGGACGGGCTGATGGCCGCGTTCCACCGCAACGTGCTCGTGCGGCTGCGCGACGAGCTTGGCGCCGAGGTCGATCCGGACGATTTCCGCCACGCGGCGCTGGTGTTCGACGATCCGCTGCGCACGGAGGCGCACCTGATCGCCAGGCGGGCGCTGACGCTGCGCATCGGCGACCGGGCGGTCGGGTTTGCTGCCGGTGAGAGCCTGCGGACCGACATTTCGCACAAATGGCGGCCTGAGCTGTTCGCGGCGATTGCACGCCGCGCGGGTTGGCAGCCGGTGCGGGTCTGGCTCGATGCGCCGGAGCTGTTCAGCCTGCACCTGCTGCGCGCGGCCTGAGCGACGCCGGCCGCCTTGGTTCAGGCCCGGTGCAGCTTGGCGTCCCGCACGTGCCGAACCTCGGCCTGCAGGTCCGACATGCTGGTCTCGCCCTTCTTGAGGATGTTGTCGGCGCTGGCGAGCTGGTCGCGTTCGAGGGGGGTGATGTCCCTGGCACTCAGCACGATGACCGGGATGTCGGCGCAGCCGGCCGTCTCGCGCAGGCGATGGAGGAACGAGAAGCCGTCCATGACCGGCATCGTCAAGTCGAGCAGGATGAGGTCTGGCACGGGTTTGAGCATCAGCAGCGCCTCGGCGCCGTTGGTCGCCTCGTGGGCGGACCAGCCGGCGCGCTCCAGGACGGTGCGCAGGCGCTGGCGCGTATCGGCATCGTCATCGACCACCAGGGCGTTGCCGCCCACCTCGCGCAGCCGGGTCAGGGTGGTCTCAAGCCTGGCCCAGTCGAGCGGCTTGGGCAGGGCATCGGCCGCTCCCAGCGCCTCGCTCAAAGCGGGGTCGGCGACGAAGCTGACCATCACGACGGGGATCGCGGCGGTCTCTGCGCGCTGCTTGAGCGCCGCCAGGACGGACCAGCCGTCCATGTCCGGCATCATGACGTCGAGCAGGATGACGCGGGGCTGCAGGGCGGCGGCCAGGTCGAGACCGGTCGGCCCGTTGGCCGCCGATCGCACCGTGTAGCCGCGCCGCTCCAGGAACCGGGTCATCAACTCACGCTGGGCCGCCTCGTCGTCGATGATGAGGACCAGGTCGCGGCTGGTCGGCTCGTCGGGCGAGGAGGCCGCGCCGGCGGCATCGGCGCCGGACGCTGCCGGTGCTGCCGGTGCTGCCGGCAGGCGAAGGGTGAAGCAGGTGCCCTGGCCCGGAGCGCTTTGGACGACGATGCTGCCGCCGAGGAGCTGGGCGAAGGCCTGGCTCAGCGCCAGGCCCAGGCCGGTGCCGCCGAACTGCCGCGTGGTCGTCTCGTCGGCCTGCATGAAGCGCTGGAAGAGCCGCTGCAACTGCTCCGGCGTCATGCCGATGCCGGTGTCGCTGACGGCGAAGCTCAGCCACTCGACGCCGGCGTCAGCCTCACGCCGGACGGACAGGGTGATGCGGCCGGCCTCGGTGAATTTGGCGGCGTTGCTGAGCAGGTTGAAGAGGCACTGGCGCAGCTTGACGATGTCGGTGCGCATGGATCCGATGTCGGCGGCGACGTCGAGCGTGAGCGTGTTGCGCTTTCGCTGCACCAGGCTCTCGACCGCCGACGCGACGTCCTGGGCGAAGCGGGCGACCTCGAGCGGCTCGACGTAGATGTCCATCTTGTTCGCCTCGACCTTGCTGAGGTCGAGGACGTCGTTGATGAGGCTGAGCAGGTGCTTGGCGTTCGACTTGATCTTGCCGATGTCGGCCAGCATCGTCTTGTCGCCGAGATCCTCGACCTCCTCCTCCAACATCTCGCTGTAGCCGATGACGGCGGAGAGCGGCGTGCGCAGCTCGTGGCTCATGTTGGCCAGGAACGCGCTCTTGGCCTTGCTGGCGTCCTCGGCGACCTGCTTGGCGCGGTCGGCCTCTTCCTTGGCCAGCTGCAGGGCGTGACGGTTGAGTTGCAGATCCGCCATGACGCGCTCGTTGTCGAGGACGGCGCGGCGCAGCGCGGCGCAGACGCCGACCATCGCCGCGCCGGTGAGGAGGTACTCGACCAGCGCGATCACCTGCCCCGTGCTGAAATTCGGGCGTGCGGTGTCGTGCCGGAAGAAGAACGCGGCCAGCAGGTCGGACAGGAGGATGCCGATCAGGCCGGATGTCCAACCGAGCCCGAGGGTGACGAGGAAGATCACCGGCAGATAGAGCAGGAACGGCGCCGTATCGAGCGGCGCCACCAGCCTGATCAGCGAGATCAGTGCGAGCGCGACGATGACCAGGCCGTAGCGCGACCAGGGGGACAGGCGGGTTCGCGAGAGGAAGCGTAGGGCGTTCTGCATACGCTGGTCACCTCGCGGTTCAGCCGGTCATCGTCTGTTCCGCATGAGCGGCGATCAGCCAGAAGTCCGTAGGTGGACGACGGAGGAAAGGCCAGGGCGCTGCCCTGGACCCGCCGGGGCCGGGAGGCCCCGGACCCCGATTTTTTTGTGACTCAGGTGAAATACAGCAAGATTGCCGAATTTGATTGTTTATCAATGCTATAGGGCAAATTGGCCGCGTCAGGGCGGCGGCCGAACGCCTCAAGGCGTGAAGCAGTTCATGTTTCTCAATGACTTGCTGAAACTTGCCTATAGGCAAGACTTCCAGGCTTGCCCCCGGGTGGTGGGCTGCCTCGACTATGGTGCTAGCACGCTTACCGCCGCCGTTTCATCGCTGACGGGCAAAAGTTTTTTGCTGCTTTTTTTCCAAAAAAGCGTCCCTTGCTTCCGCTCGCGCCGCAGTCCACCCCCTGGCACGAAACATGCACGAAATGCGGCGCGCCGATGATGCGTTGGCAGGGCGATGGTGGAGAACGGCATGGCCACAGTGGTTGACGGAGCGGCGCGGCGAGCGACCGGCATCGATCTGTTCAGCTTCAAAACGGTGCAGATGCGGGCCTTCCACATGACGTGGCTGGCGTTCTTCGTGTGCTTCTATGCCTGGTTCGCGGCGGCGCCGCTGATGCCCAAGATCGCCGAGCAATTTCATCTGAGCACGCTGCAGGTTGCCAACATCAACATCGCCGCGGTGCTGGTGACGGTGCTGGGGCGGCTGATCATCGGCCCGCTCTGCGACAAGTACGGCCCCAGGCGGACCTATGTGTGGCTGCTGGCGCTGGGCTCGCTGCCGGTGTTCGGCCTGGCGTTCGCGCAGTCCTATGCCTCGCTGCTGTTCTTCCGGCTGCTGATCGGCATCATCGGCGCCTCGTTCGTGATCTCGCAGTATCATGCGAGCGTGATGTTCGCGCCCAACGTGGTCGGCACCGCCAACGCGACGGTGGGCGGCTGGGGCAATGCCGGGGCGGGGGTGGCGCAGTCGGTGATGCCGCTGCTGGCGACGCTGGCGATCTCGCTCGGCGTGGAGAAGGCCTGGGGATGGCGGGCGGCGCTGCTGGTGCCCGGCGTCGCCATGCTGATCATGGCGGTGCTCTACGCGCGGCTGACCCAGGACCTGCCGCAGGGCAACCTCGAGGACGTGCGGCGCATGGGCCTCACGGCCGAAGGCGCCAAGAAGGGCGGGCTGGCCGCCATGGCCCAGGCGATGCGCAACTACCGGGTCTGGCTGCTGGCGACGTGCTATGCCGGCTGCTTCGGCATCGAGATCTTCATCCACAACATCGCCGCGACCTACTACATCCAAAAGTTCGGGCTCTCGTTCGAGACGGCAGGGCTTGCCGCCGGGCTGTTCGGGCTGCTGGCGCTGTTCGCCCGGCCGCTGGGCGGGGTGTTCAGCGACCTGTCGGCGCGGCGGTTCGGGCTTGATGGCCGAACCGGGCTGCTGTGCGGCATGATGATCTGCGAGGGCGTCGGGCTGCTGATGTTCAGCCAGGCGCCGTCGGCCGCCATCGCCATCATGACGATGCTGTTCTTCGGCACCTTCCTGCACATGTCGGCCGGCGCCGTTTACTCGCTGATGCCGTTCATCGACCGCAAGTGCATGGGCGGCGTGTGCGGGGTGATCGGCGCCGGCGGCAATGTCGGCGCGGTGGTGGCGGCGCTGCTGAACCGCGAGATCAGCTCGCAGCGCACCTGCCTGATGATCCTCGGCGCGACCGTGCTGTGCCTCGCCTTCTGCGCGCTCTGCGTGCGGTTCTCGGCGGCGACGAAGACGACGGAGCAGGCGCTGTACGACGAGGCCCTCGCGCAACGACAAATGGGGCGCGGCGCCGGCCTAGTCGGGGCGCGGTCCGTCTAGCAAGAAAGGCCAGGGGCTTTGCCCCTGGACCCCATTAAAGGCGGAGCCTTTAAAATCCATTTTTATTCATTTCCCATGTGATGGTCGGTGACGTGGGATGCAGAGTTGATCGGCTTCGCCAAGCAAGAAAGCGTTCGCCTGGACTCCGACGGATGCGGGTCTGGGGGCGCCGCCCCCAGCGTCGGGACCCATCGCACGAGTGCGATGGGCGCCCGGTCCAGGGCAGAGCCCTGGCCTTCCTGCCTTCCGCTTATGCTTCCTTCCGCAAAGGGGCTGACAACGGCGCGAAACGTGCACAAGATCGAGGCTTGGCCGACGGGATGCTGTTGAACGATGCCGGACGGCGCCGCGACGGATGCGTTGCTTGTGGAGGCCCGGGCTGGGGCCAGTGCGACGGCGACGCATTGCCCGTACTGCGCCTTGCAGTGCGGGATGATGTTGAACCGGGATGCGGCCGGCGCCTGGAGCGTGTCGGCGCGGGATTTCCCGACCAACAAGGGCGGGCTGTGCCGCAAGGGCTGGACGGCGGCGGCGCTGATCGACCATCCGGACCGGCTGCTGACGCCGCTGGTTCGCGATCGCAAGGGTGGTGCGCTGCGCGTGGCCGGCTGGGACGAGGCGCTGGACCGGGTGGCCGAGGGGGTCAGGCGCGTGCAGGCGCGGCATGGCGCCGACGCGATGGCGGTGTTTGGCGGCGGCGGCCTGACCAACGAGAAGGCTTACCTGCTCGGCAAGTTTGCCCGGCTGGCGCTGCGCACCGCCAACGTCGACTATAACGGGCGGCTGTGCATGGCGTCGGCTGCCGCGGCCGGGCTGCGGGCCTACGGGATCGACCGCGGCTTGCCGTTTCCGCTGGAGGACATCCCTGGCGCGGAGGCGATTCTGATCGCGGGGTCGAACCCGGCCGCGACGATGCCGCCGATCATGCAGTATTTCGAGGCGCAGCGGGCGCAGGGCGGCACGCTGATCGTCTCCGACCCGCGGCGCACCGCGACGGCCAAGCTCGCCGACCTGCACCTGGCGCTGACGCCGGGGACGGACATCGCGCTGGCCAACGGCATCCTGCACGCGGCGATCCGGGACAAGCTGATCGACGCGGACTTCATCGCCGCGCGCACGGTGGGGTGGGAGGCGGTGCGGCGGGCGGTGGCGGCGGACTGGCCGGACCGGGCGGAGCGCATCACCGGGGTGCCGGCGCGCGACATCGAGCGGGCGGCGCATCTGCTGGGCGAGGCGGCGACGGCGATGGTGCTGAGCGGGCGCGGGCCGGAGCAGCAGAGCCAGGGCACCGCCAATGCGACCGCGTTCATCAACCTGGCGCTGGCGCTGGGCCAGGCCGGGCGACGGCATTGCGGCTGGGGCTGCCTGACCGGGCAGGGCAATGGCCAGGGCGGGCGGGAGCACGGGCAGAAGGCGGACCAGTTGCCGGGCTATCGCAAGCTCGACAACCCGGAGCATCGCGCCGCCGTCGCGCGGGTCTGGGGGGTGGATCCGGACAGCCTGCCGCACCCCGGGATGCCGGCGATCGAGATGCTGCAGTCGCTGGGGCGGCCGGGCGGGGTGCAGGGGCTGATCGTGGCGGCGAGCAACATCGTGGTCTCGACGCCGAACGGGGCGCGGCTGGCATCGGTGCTGCCAGAGCTCGAGCTGTTCGTGGTGCTGGACCAGTTTCTGACCGAGACCTCGGAGCTTGCCGACATCGTGCTGCCGGTGCCGCAATGGGCGGAGGAGAGCGGCACGATGACCAACCTGGAGGGGCGGGTGATCGAGCGGCGGGCGGCCAAGACGCCGCCGCCGGGAGTGTGGACGGACACCAGGATCATCGCCGGGCTGGCGGACCGGCTCGGCTGCCAGGGGATGTTCGCCGCCGGGTCGGACGAGGTGTTCGCCGAGCTGCGGCGGGCGAGCTCGGGGGGCGCGGCCGACTATGCGGGGATGGCGCCGGCGCGGATCCGCGAGGCGCAGGGGCTGTTCTGGCCGTGCCCGGACGAGGCGCATGCCGGCACGCCGCGGCTGTTCCTGGAGCGCTTCGGCCATCCGGACGGGCGGGCGCGGTTTACCGCCGTGACCCGGCTTGCCTCGGCGGAGGAGCCGGACGCGCGGTATCCGCTCTACCTGACGACGGGGCGGGTGCTGACCCACTATCAGAGCGGCGCCCAGACCCGGCGGGTGGCCGAGCTCGACGGCGCCGAGCCGGCCGCGTTCGTCGAGGTGCATCCCGACACCGCCGCCTCGGTGGGGCTGCAGGCCGGGCGGCTCGCCTGCGTGACCACGCGGCGCGGCAGCGCGATGCTGGCGGCGCGGCTGACCGCCGACATCCGGCGCGACACGCTGTTCGTGCCGTTTCACTGGGGGGGCGCCTCGAACGTCAACCTGCTGACCAACGACGCCGTCGACCCGATCTCGCGCATGCCGGAGCTGAAGGTGTGCGCCGCCCGGATCGAGGCCGTCGCCACCGCATGACCATCCCGCTGCGCGCCGCCGCTGCACCCCCCCCCCCCGCTTTTTGCACCCCCCCGCTGCACCCTGAGGAATTTCAGTTCATGATCGCATCGACGCCCCGCATCATCACCGGCATCTTCGCCTTTACCGGCGCCGGCCTGCAGCGGCCGGTGCCGCTCGACGCGGCGACCACCTACACGGTGCCGGCCGACCATCGTGCGCAGCTGATCTACATTCGGGCCGGCAACTCGAGCGACGCGCTGGTGGCGCTGGCGCTGATGCGTGACGGCACGCCGATGCGGCTGTTTCCGATCGGCGCCCGCGCCGCCATGCACGTGCCGCTCGCGGTGGTCGAGGATCTGTTCCCCGAGAGCGTGCTGACGCTGCACCTGGCCGCGCCCGAGGGGGTTTCGGGGCACGTGGTGCTCGACATGGGCCTGATGGAAGTCTGAGGAGGAAACGGTCATGGCAAAGCAGACGCTCGTCGTCATCGGCAACGGCATGGCTGGGGCACGGGCGGTGGAGGAGGTGCTCGCGCGCGGCGGCGCCGAGCTCTACCGGATCGTCATGTTCGGCGACGAGCCCTACGGCAACTACAACCGGATCATGCTGTCCAACGTGCTGAGCGGGGTGCAGGACACCAGCGGCATCTACATCAACCCGCTCGAATGGTATGCCGAGAACGACATCACCCTGCATGCCGGGGCGCGGGTGACCACGATCGACCGGACGGCGCGGGTGGTGAGCGCGGCCAACGGGGTGCAGGAGCGCTACGACGTGCTGCTGATCGCCACCGGCAGCCGGCCGTTCATTCCGCCGATGGAGAACGTGCTCGACGAGGCCGGGGAGCTGCGCCGCGGCGTGTTCGGCTTCCGCACGCTGGACGACTGCAACGCGATGATGGCGATGGCGCGGCAGAGCCAGACGGCGGTGGTGCTGGGCGGCGGGCTGCTGGGGCTGGAGGCGGCGCGCGGGCTGATGACGCACGGGCCGAGCGTGCACGTGGTGCATCTCAGCCAGCATCTGATGAACGCGCAGCTCGACGCCGAGGGGGGCGGGATCCTGCGGCGGGCGATGGAGGGGATGGGGGTGAGCATCCATCTCGGCCAGCGCACCACCGGCATCGCGCTCGACGAGGCCGGCGCGGTCGCCGGGGTGCGGTTCAAGGATGGCGGCAGCATCGCCTGCCAGATGCTGGTGATCGCGGCCGGCATACGGCCGAACGTGGAGGTGGCGCAGCGCGCCGGGCTGTGCGTGGAGCGGGCGATCGTGGTCGACAACCACATGCGGGCGCTGGACGACCGCCGGATCTTCGTGGTCGGCGAGTGCGCGCAGCATCGAGGGGCGGTGTATGGGCTGGTGGCGCCGCTGTGGGAGCAGGCGCGCGTATTCGCCGACCAGGTGACCGAGCACAACGTCGACAGCGCCTATCATGGCTCGAAGCTGGCGACCAAGCTCAAGGTGATGGGGGTGGAGCTCGCCTCGATGGGGCTGACCGAGCCCGAGGAGGAGCGTGACGAGGTAATCCGCTTCGCCGAGACGCGCAGTGGCACCTACAAGAAGCTGATCGTGCGCGACGGGCGGCTGATCGGCGGCATCCTGATGGGCGACATCTCAAAGGCCGCCTACCTGATGCAGGCGTTCGACCGCGACAGCCCGCTGCCCGAGGAGCGGCTGTCGCTGCTGTTCGACCTCGGCACGCCGTCGCAGAAGGTGACGCTGGACGAGATGCCGGCCGAGACGCAGGTGTGCAACTGCAACGGCGTGACCAAGGGGGCGATCGGCGCCTGCGTGGCGGCGGGCAAGCGTTCGGCCAAGTCGGTGATGGACGCGACGCGGGCGGGGATGGGCTGCGGCTCGTGCAAGACGCTGGTGGGCGAGGTGGTGGAGTGGTTCTGCGGCGGCACGGCGGAGGCGGATCCGTCGGTGCACTACTACGTGCCGACGATCCCGATGACCAAGCCGGAGCTGGTGGCCGCCGTGCGCGCGCAGGGGCTGCGCTCGGTGTCCTCGGTGTTTGCGGCGCTTGGCGGCGGGCATGAGGATGCGGGCAGCAAGCCGGCGCTGGCCTCGCTGCTGATCACGGTCTGGGCGGACGAGTATGAGGACGAGCGGGACGCGCGGTTCATCAACGACCGGGTGCACGCCAACATCCAGAAGGACGGCACGTTCTCGGTGGTGCCGGAGATGGCGGGGGGTGTGACCACGCCGGCCGACCTGATGCGGATCGCGCAGGTGGCGGAGAAGTACAACGTGCCGCTGGTCAAGCTCACCGGTGGGCAGCGCATCGACCTGGTGGGCGTCGCCAAGCAGGATCTGCCGAAGATCTGGGCCGATCTGGGGATGCCGTCGGGGCATGCGTACGGGAAGAGCTACCGGACGTGCAAGAGCTGCATCGGGACGGAGTTCTGCCGGTTCGGGCTCGGCGACTCGATGGGGTTGGCGACCAAGATCGAGCGGCGGTTCCGCGGCGTCGACAGCCCGGCGAAGCTGAAGCTGGCGACGGCGGGGTGTCCGCGCAACTGCTCCGAGGCGATGGTCAAGGACGTCGGCGCGGTGGCGATCGGCAACGACAAGTGGGAGATCTACATCGGCGGGGCGGCGGGGGCGCATGTGCGCAAGGGCGACCTGCTGTGCACGGTGGAGGGCGAGGACGCGGTGATGACGATCACCGCGCGCTTCATGCAGTTCTACCGGGAGCACGCGAAGTGGAAGGAGCGGACTTACAGCTTCATTCCGCGCATTGGGCTGGAGCGGATCCGCGCCGTGGTGGTGGAGGACAGCGACGGCATCGTGGGTGAGCTTGACGCGGCGATGGCGCGGTCGATCGCTGCGGCGCGCGACCCGTGGCGGGAGGCTGCTCGCCCGAAAACGGCCAACCAGTTCGCCGACATCCTGGTGCCGGAAGAGGTGCGCTGAGATGAGCGGGGCTGAGCACGTGCTGGGGCCGCTGGCGCAGATCCCGGTGGGCGAGGGGCGCAACGTGGTGGTGGGGGAGCGGACGCTGGCGGTGTTTCACCTGCATGGCGGCGAGGTGTTCGCGACGCAGCCGACCTGCCCGCATCGCGGCGGCCCGCTGGCGGACGGGCTGACCGGGAGCGGGACGGTGATGTGCCCGCTGCATGACCGGGTCTTTGACCTGCGCACGGGGGCGGGGCCGGATTGCTCGATCGAGGTGATGGCGGTGCAGGTTCGGGACGGGGTTATGGTGCTTTCACTCTAGGGAAGGCCGGGGGTTTTGCCCGTGTACCCGACTGACGGCCGGCGGCCTTTGGCAACCGGTCGGTGCAGAGTTCCTTGCTGATCGGATGATATAAGTATAACGTTTGTTGGCATCATTGACGCGGGTTTGCATGGCGCCGAGGTCGGAGCGGGATGTCGAGGCGCAGCTGGAGCAGGCGGCGCAGGGCTGTGTGCGGCAGGGCATCCAGCTTACCGAGCTGCGTCGCCATGTGCTGCGGCTTGTTCTGCAGGCCAAGGGGCCGTTGACTGCCTATCAGCTGCTCGACCTGCTCAAGGAGACGCGCAAGACGGCGGCGCCGCCGACGATCTATCGGGCGCTGGACTTTCTGGTCGAGCAGCAGTTGATCCATAAGGTCGAGCGGCTGGCGGCGTTTATTCCGTGCGTCGAGACGGGGCACCACCATGCGGTGCAGTTCCTGATCTGCAATCGGTGCGGCACGGTTGCGGAGATGGAGGACCGGTCGGTGAGCCGGGCGCTGGAGCGGGCGGCCGAGCGGGAGGGGTTCCATCCCGGCGTGGCGGTGGTCGAGGTTGACGGGACGTGCGCGGCCTGCTGGCAGCCGGGCTGACGGCGGCAGCAAAGGGGGCGCTGCCTTACTGCCCTGCGCCGGTCTCGTCGAACAGGAGCAGCCGGCCGGCGTTGGCCAGGCCCAGGAACGTGGCCAGGTTGTGCAGCAGGGCGGCCAGGACGGCGCCCTCGGCGCCGAGCGAGCCGGTGGCGGCGGCGGCGATCAGCAGGACGGTCCAGCCGAGGCCCATGGCGACGTTGACGGTGATGGTGCGGCGGCAGCGGCGGCTGAGGCGGATCATTGTGCCGAGGCGGCGCAGGTCGGAGGACAGCAGGACGAGGTCGGCGGAGGCGAGTGCGACGTCGGTGCCGCCGGCGCCCATGGCGACGCCGACGGCGCCGGCCCGCAGTGCGAGGGAGTCGTTGATGCCGTCGCCGACGACCATCGGGCGCCAGCCGGCGTCGACCTCGCTCAGCACGCGGTTCATCTTGTCTTCGGGCAGCGCGCCGGCCTGCACGGTGCCGATGCCCATGGCGGCGGCGATGCGCTGGGCGACCGGCAGGCGGTCGCCGGTGAGCAGCATCTGACGGCGCAGGCCGAGCTGGCGCAGGCCGACCAGGGCCTCGGCCGCTTCGCGGCGCGGCTGGTCGGCGAAGAGCAGCCAGCCGAGGAAGCGGCCGGTGCCGTCCACGACTTCGCCGAGGCCGGCGATCGGGCCCTCGTGGTCGGGCAGCGGCGGCAGTGGGATGGCGAGGCGGGTCAGCAGGTCGGCGCGGCCGAAGGCGACGACCTGGCCGCCGCAGAGGCCGGTGACGCCGAAGCCGCCGGCCTCGCGCTGCTGGTCGATCAGGGGCAGGGGGGATTGCCCGGCCCTGAAGGCGGCGCGGCTGACGGGATGGCTGCTGGCGCTGCCGAGGGCGGCGGCGAGCTGCAGCACGGTGGCGCGCGCGACGCCGTCGGCGGGCTCGACGCCGGTCAGGGTGAGCTCGCCGGTGGTGAGCGTGCCGGTCTTGTCGAAGACGACGGAGGTGACGTCGGCGAGGTTCTCGAGGAAGGCGGTGCCCTTGATCAGGATGCCGTGGCGGCCGGCCACCGCGATGGCGGCGATGGCGGTGGCGGGCGCGGCCAGCACCAGGGCGCAGGGGCAGGCGGCGACGAGGACCGCGAGGGTCGACATCGTGTCGCCGGTGGCGAACCAGGTGCCGCCGGCGATCATCAGCACGAGGACCATGTACTGGCCGGCGTATTTTTCCAGCAGGCGGGTGACCGGCGGCTTGGCCTGCTCGGCGGTGCGCATCAGGGCGATGATGCGGCCGAGCGTGGTGCCCTCGCCGGTGCGGGTGACCTCGATGACCAGGTGGCCGTCGGTGTCGATCGAGCCGGCGGCG
The DNA here is from genome assembly GCA_965198995.1 of Acetobacteraceae bacterium. Lineage (GTDB taxonomy): Bacteria > Pseudomonadota > Alphaproteobacteria > Acetobacterales > Acetobacteraceae > CAXMMR01. The sequence goes on along the minus strand of CBDAQG010000002.1, from coordinate 2,747,574 downwards.
ACGGCGCTGCCGGGGCTGACGTCGACGGGCACGCTCTCGCCGGTGAGCGAGGCCATGTCGAGGCTGGCCTCGCCCTCGAGCACGGTGCCGTCGACGGGCAGGCGGTCGCCGGCGCGCAGCTCGATGCGCTGGCCCGGGCGGAGCGAGCCGACGGGCACGACGGTGACGGCGCCGTCCGTCCCGACCAGGCGGGCCTCGGTCTGGGCCAGCTTGGAGAGGGCGCCGATGGCCTCGCGCGAGCCGATCAGGGAGCGCTCCTCCAGCACGTGGCCGAGGATCATGACGATCGGCAGCACCGAGGCGGTCATCAGGTCGCCGCTGGCCCAGGCGCCGACGAGGGCGAGCGCGATTAGCCGGTCGGTGACGCCGTGCAGGCTCGGGTGGCGCAGCGAGTGCCAGGCGGAGGCGATCACCGGCGCGCTGACCAGGGCGGCGGCTACACCCGCGACCAGGCTGGCGAGTGCGGTGTCGGCGGGGAAGGCCCAGCGCCAGCCGAGCGCGATCACCAGCAGGCCGGCGGCGAGCATCGCCAAGGTGAGGCGCACCGCCAGCAGCAGGCGCTCGGCGCGGGCGAGCAGGCCGACCCGGCTTGGCGCGGGGGCGAAGCCGTCGGCGGTGGTGGCGCTCATGGTTGGGCTCCCGAGAGGATCACGTGCTCGCCGTCGAGGGGGACGGTGCTGACCCGGCCGGCGGCGCGCAGCACGCCGGCGATGCGGTCGCGGTAGAGTTGGTCGAGCAGGGCCGGGCGGCTTTGGGCGTCCATCTTGGCTTCCAGAGCGAGGATGGTCGCGGTGCGGCCGCGGGCGCCCTCGACCCGTTCGGCGGCGGCGGCGTGGGCGTCGTCCAGGGTGCGGTCGCGGGTGCGGTCGGCCTGCTGCTGGGTGCGGGCGGCGTCGGTGCGGGCGGCTGCGAGGCCCTCGTCGGCGCGCTGGGCGGCCTCCAGCACGCTGTCGAAGGAGGCCTTGGCGACCGGGGGGAGCAGGGCGGTGACGTCGACGCGGGTGACGGCGATGCCGAGGCCGAGCGGCGCCAGGGTGCGGTTCATCCGGTCGGCGAGCGCGCCGCGCAGGGCTGCGCGGGAGGCTTCCAGGGCGAGGTCGCCCTCGTCCTCGGGGCGCACGGCGAGGAAGTCGTCGAGCCGGCGGCCGGCGGTCTCGGTGGCGGCGGCGTCGAGGAACACGCGGCGCAGGCCGGGCAGGACGTGCGCCGAGGCCAGGATGTAGGCCTCCGGGTCGCTGATCCGCCAGGTGACCGCGGCCTCGATCAGCACCACGCCGCCGTCGCCGGTCAGGTAGGCGGCGGCGTCGGCCGGTGCGGTGTCGCCCTCCAGCGGGCTGGTGAGGAAGGCCTGGTTCGAGACGTCGCCGCTGGCGGCGGGGGCGACGCTGGGGACGATCTGGAGCTGCATCTGGCGCTCGCCGGAGGGCAGGCGCACCACCTGCTCGACCGGCCGCGGCCAGGCCAGGACAAGGCCGGAGGCCTGGGCGCGCACGATGCGGCCGAAGCGCAGCACCACGGCCTGGGTGCCGGGCTGCAGCTCGCGCATGTTGCCGGTGGCCCAGGCCAGAAACAGCAGCAGGGTGCCGAGCTGCAGCACCCGGAAGCCGACGCGGAGCGACTGCACGACCGGGCCGTTGGGCACGCCGGCCTCGGGCCGCTCGCCGACATGCGGCGGCGTCTCGTGGGTCTCGGCGTCCGGGGCCGGGAGCGAGAGGCTCAAAGGAAGGTCTGCTCTTTTGAAAAAGAGCAGCAGAAAACTTCTATCCGCGCTGTCGCGGGCTTAACGGGCAAGAGTTTTTTGGTTCTTTTTTGCAAAAAAGAACCGCTTGCTGCTTGCCTCATTTCGGCAGCGCCTTCGGCGCCTCGATCAGGGCGTTGAACGGTGCCGCGTCGGTGCGCAGGACGAGCCGGGCGTTCGGGCCGATCACCGCGGCCAGGGTGTCGAGGCTGCGCAGCTCCATGTAGAGCTGCGGGTCGCCGTCATAGGCGCGCGCCTGGATCGCCGCCGCGTCGCGGCGGGAGGCGGCCTCAATGTCGGCAGCCTGGGTCTGCGCCTGGGCGACCTCGATGCGGCTGTCGCGGGCGGCGTCCGAGCGGATCTTGGCGGCGGCGCGCAGCCCCTCGGCGGTGCGCTCGGCGGCCACCGTCTCGCGCTCGGTGCGCATGCGCGAGACGGTGGCGGCAAGGGTGGCCTCGGGCAGGCTGAGCTGCTCGAGGCCGGCGGCGCGCACGGTGATGCCGTAGTCGCGCTTCATCTGCGGCGCCAGGGCGGCGAGCAGGCCGCGGCGGAAGGCGTCGAGCCGGACATGCGCGGGGTCGGTGTTGACCAGGTCGGCGAGGTCGAAATTGCTGGCGGTGACCTGCAGGGCGGAGCCGATGAAGGAGCGGAGCTGGCGGGCGGCCTCGTCGGGGTCGTTGCGCACGGCGCGGACGAACTGGCGGATGTCGGCGGGATTGTCGGCGACCTGCCAGGCGACGTAGGCCTGCACGAGGATGCGCAAGCCGTCGCGGGTGCCGACGTCCTGCAGGCCGGAGCCGGTGGTGCGCAGCCGCAGGTCGACGGGGATCACCGTCTCGACCGGCGGCGGCAGCTTCCAGGCGAGACCGGGCTGGGTGAGCACGCGGACCGGGTCGCCGAGGCGGGTGACCACCACCGCCTGGCCGGCGCTCACCATCACCGCCGAGGCGGCGAGGCCGGCGGCGACGACGATGAGCAGAGCCAGGACGAGGCGCACGGCGCTGCGCCAGCCGCGCTCCGGCGGGCCGCCGCCGTGGTCGTGGTGATGGTGGCCGCCGAGCAGGCCGTGGCCGTGGCCCCCGTGCCCATGATCGTGCCCATGGTCGTCACCATGGTCGTCACCATGGTCGTCGCCATGGTCGTGATGCGCATCCATGGCGTTACTCCGTGTCGGTGGTGGCGGCCGCGGCGGCGCCGCCGAGCTGGCGCAGGTCGAGCACCGGGCCGGCAGCGCCGGCGAGGCGGCTGTCGATCACCGTGATCGGGGTGCGGGCGAGCGCGGTGGTCAGCGCGGCGAAGTAGCGCTCGGCGAGGAAGGCGGGGCCGCCGACGGCGGCGGCGGCGCGGTCGGCGGTGAAGCGGGTCAGGGCCGCGTCGGCGCCGCCGACCAGCTCGGCGCGGGCGGCCTCGGCGTTGGCCTGCTGGCCCTCGGCGTATTGGCGCGACTGGGCGCGGACGGCCAGCGCGCGGCCCTGCTCGGCGAAGATCGAGGCGTTGGCGGAGATCTCGGCGGCGCGGACGGCGTGGTAGGCGTCGGCGGCGCCGGCGGGGGGGTGGATCGCCTCGACCACCATCGCCAGGACCTGCAGGCCGCTGCCGGCGCGGTCGAGCCCGGACTGCACGGTGCGGCGCAGGGCTTCGGCCAGGGCCTCGCGGTTGGCGCCGAGCACGTCCGGCAGGGTGCGGGCGGCGAAGTAGGCGGAGGCGGCGGCACCCGCCTCGGCGCGGACGAGGCGCGCCGCGTCGACGGTGGAGAAGGCGCTCTGCACCGCGGCGCGGTCGCTCAGGCCGACCCGGTAGAGCACCCGCAGGTCGGCGGCGACGCTCTGGAAGCCCTGGCGGCCGGCGCTCTCGGTGGCGATCAGCAGCACCAGCTCGCCCGGATGCGGCTGCTCCCACAGGCGGTCGGCCGAGGCGGGGGCGGGGTCTTCGGCGCCGACGGGGGCGCTTGCCGCCTCCGGCTCGGCGCCGAGCGGGACCTCGTGGGTCTGGCCGAACTCCACCGTGCGGGCGGCGCCGAACGGCCAGGGGAGGATGGCGTGCAGGCCTGGCTTGAGCACCGCGACCGGGGCGCCGAAGCGCTCGTAGACGGCGCGCTGGTCGATTTCGACCACGACCAGGCCGCTGATCGCCCAGACCATCAGGGCGAGCGCGAGCAGCATCGGCAGTGCCGCCCGGCGGACGTAGAGCAGCGCCCAGGAGCGCGAGAAGTCGATGCCGAGCTGGCGGCGGATCGGCGCGGCGACGCCGCCGCGGCCGCCGGAGGCCACGGTCGCCGCCAGCAGCGACTGCACCGCCGCCTCGGCGCTCGCCGCTGGTGGGGGTGGCAGGAACAGCCGGCCGAGCGCCCGCAGCGCCAGCTCCAGGCCGATCAGTGCGGCGACGGCGAGGGCGACCCGCATGGCCGGCACGGTGAACGGTGCGCCGAGGCCGGCGGCGATCTCGATCAGGCCGGCGATGAAGGCGGCCAGCACGGCGGCGAAGGCCAGCGCCCGCAGGCCGGCCGCCTCGGGCAGCCGTCGCGGCTCGATGGCGGCCAGCAGCCGCTCGACGATCAGCAGGGCGAAGGCGGATGCCAGCGCTGCGCCGCCCAGGACGGCGGTCGGCGCCAGCGGGGCGGCGAGGCGGGGCGGCAGCCACCAGGCGGTCGCCAGGGCGGCGAGCCCGGCCGGCGCCAGCAGCGCCGCCTGCGGCAGCCGGGCCGCCCTGCCGATGATGGCCGCGGGCGCGCGCTCCTCGGCGACGCGCAGGCGCGCCTCGGCGACGATCAAGGTGCCGAGCGAGGCGCCCAGCAGGGACAGCAGCGTCGCCAGCGGCAGCGCCGCGAGGCCGGACCGGCGAAGCTCGGGGCGGAACGGCTCCGGGACGAGCAGCGCCAGCCCGACGAGCAGGGTGAGCGCGGCGATGCTGGCGCTGAGGCGGCGCAGCAGCCGGGTTGTCTCGCTGGCCAGGGCCTGGTTCTGGAGCATGGCGGGAGTTCTAGCAGGGACGGCAGGCGGCGGAAGGCCAGGGGCTTTGCCGCCGGAGCTGATGGCCCACTCCGGCCCCGGACCCGGGGAACGGCGGAGCCGTCGAAAGCCGTGCCTCAGGGCCTCGGCAAGCGCATAACAGCGGCAGCGGATCAGGAGGGAAGCGGTGCGCAAGACAATCTTCATCAGCCTGCCGGTCACCGACCTGACAGCGTCGAGGGCTTTCTACGAAGCCATCGGTTTGAGGAACAATCCTCAGTTCACCGACGAGACGGCTGCCTGGATGGTCTGGAGCGACGCGATCACCGTCATGCTGCTCACCCATGCCAGGTGGCAGACCTTCACCAGCCGTCCGATGCCGCCGAAAACGTCGAGCGGGGTGATGCTGGCGTTGTCGTGCGAGAGCCGCGACGCCGTCGATGCGATGAGCGACGCGGCCGTCGCGCATGGCGGCACCGCCGACATCAATCCGATCGAAGACCATGGCTCCATGTACACCCGCGATTTTGCCGATCCAGACGGCCAGGCCCTGGGAGCGATGTGGATGGAGATGTCCGCGCCCGCGGGTGAACCGGATTGACGGACAGCACCCCGCCGGTGACCTGCTGACGGCGCGTCGCCGCGGCGGCGAGCGGTGGACCGCGATCCAGAGCGACCGCGGCCGAGCCGGCTACATCTCGATCTGCACCTTGACGACGTCGGGGTGCGCTTCGGCGGCGAACTCGAACGCCTCGACGGACTGCTTGAACGGGTAGGTGCGCGAGATCAGCGGCTGCAGGTCGATCTTGCCGGAGGCGAGCAGGGCCACCGTGCGCGGAAACACGTTGGCGTAGCGGAACACGTGCTCGACGCGGAGCTCCTTGACCAGGGCGGCCATGATGTCGAGGGTGATCGGGCCGGGCACGTTGCCGATCAGCACGACCGCGCCGCCGGGGCAGGCGAGGTCGAAGAGGCCGGCATAGGCGCGTGGGTTGCCGCTGGCCTCGAAGACGATGTCGGCACCCCAGCCGGCCGTCATCGACATGATCCGGTCGGTGGCCTTTTCCTTGGCGACGTTGACGGTCTCGACGCCGGCATAGCGGCCGGCGATGGCGAGCTTCTCGTCCTGCACGTCGGTGATCAGCACGCGCGAGCAGCCGCCGGCCAGGGCGGCGAGCGCGGTCATCACGCCGATGGTGCCGGCGCCGAGCACGACGGCGACCTGGCCGGGCTGGATGCGCGCCTTGGTCGCGGCCTGCATGCCGACGGCGAGCGGCTCGACGAAGGCGCCGGCGGCGTAGGAGACGCTGTCGGGCAGCTTGTAGGTGAGGTTGGCCGGATGGATCACCTCGGGGGTGAGGCAGCCGTGGTCGGGCGGGGTGGCCCAGAAGGTGAGCGAGGGGTCGAGGTTGTAGAGGCCGAGGCGGGAGGCGCGGGACGACCAGTCCGGCACGCCGGGCTCGATGCAGACGCGGTCGCCGACCGCCAGCTCGCGGACGTTGGCGCCGACCTCGATCACCCGGCCGGAGCCCTCATGGCCGAGCACCATCGGCTCGCGCACGATGAACGGGCCGATCTGGCCGTGCAGGTAGTAATGCAGGTCGCTGCCGCAGATGCCGACGGTGTGCATGGCGACGCGGACGTCGCCAGGGCCGAGCCGGGTCGGCAGGTCGATGTCGCGCAGGGCGAGCTGCTTGACGCGCTCGAGGACGAGGGCTTGCACGTTGTTTCTCCTTGAGGCCTGCGCGGTAGGTTCTAGAGCGGTTCTGCACGGGGTGGAACCGCCCGAAGGCAAGGCAAGGCAAGGCAAGGCAAGGCAAGGCAAGGGGCGTTGCCCCTTGACCCCACCAAAGCCGAGGCTTTGGAAACATCTCGTAAGGGACTGTGGCCCAGGCGGTCGGACAGCGAGCGGTGCAGCCATTTGATGGGCTGCGCACGCCAAGAAAGCGTCTGTTTGACCACCTAGCTTTCATGACTGCGGGTCTGGGGGGGCCGCCCCCGTGACGTGCGCAGCACGCTGTCGCGTGACGTGCGCAGCACGCTGTCGGATGACGTGCGCAGCACGCTATCGGATGACGTGCGCAGCACGCTATCGGGTGACGGGTCGAGGGCAGAGCCCTCGCCTTCCTTGAACGCAGGTCAAGGGGTGAGGCGCGTGACCCGGACCCTGGACGCATCAGCCCTGCTCAGCGGCCTGCTTGTGGGCGAGCAGGCCCATGAGGCGGCGGTCGCGCCAGGCCTGGCGGTCGGTATGCGCGGCGATCGGCTGCTCCTCGCGTCGCGCCGCCTCGAGCTCGGCGACGAGGGCGGCGTCCCACGCGCGCGGCGTCATCTGCTGCTGCAGCTCGGCATACAGCCCGCCATAGCGGGCACAGTAATCCTGCAGGCCGCCCGGCGCGTTGAGGTCGATCGTCTCGAACGGGCCCATGAACGCCCAGCGCAGGCCGAGCCCGTGCTTGACCGTGGCGTCGAGATCGGCCGGTGAGACCACACCGTCGGCCACCAGCCGGAATGCCTCGGCGAGCAGTGCGCCCTGCAGGCGGTTCAGCACGAAGCCCTGCACCTCACGCCGGATCGTCGCCGGCACCTGACCGGCCTGCAGCATCAGGGCACGGGCGCGCTCGACGACGTCCGGCGACGTCCAGGGGGCCGGGCACAGCTCGACCAACGGCATCAGGTAGGGCGGGTTCACCGGATGGGCGACCAGGCAGCGGGCGCGGCCGGGCAGGGCCTGAGTAAAGGCGCTCGCCGGAATGCCGCTCGTCGAGCTGGCGAGGATCGCCTCGGGGGGTGCGAGACGGTCGAGTTCGGCGAACAGCGCCTGCTTGTCGGGCAGGCGTTCCGGGCCGTTCTCCTGCACGTAGGCGACGCCCTGCAGCGCGTCCGCCAGGGTCTCGGCGGGGGTGAGGCGGGCGAGCACGGTGTCGGGCGGGTCCTGCAGCAGGCCGGCCTGGTGCAGCTCCGGCAGGCGCTCGGCGATGTAGGAGAGGGCGGCCGCGGCGGTGCCCTCGGCCGGGTCCCACATCGCGACGGAGAAGCCGGCGCGGGCGAAGACGATCGCCCAGGCGCGGCCGATCAGGCCGGTGCCGATGACGGCAATGCTCATGCGAACCTCCTGGTTTTCGCCTCAGGTAGCAATGAAGCGGTTCTTTTTTGCAAAAAAGAACCAAAAAACTTTTGCTCGTTTAGCCAGGCGACGGCGGCCCTGCTCGGGTGCCGGGCGGCGCTGACGCGGGGGCGAAAGCGTGCGAGAGAGTGCACGGGAAGGTCGGCCGCAGTCGTGACGCCGCCCGGCGATCTGGGGAGACGGAGATGAGCAAGACGGTCTGGTATGTGGTGGCGGATGGCGGCAAGGCGCGCATCCTGACCCTGGAGGGCGGCGAGATGCGGACGCTGCATCGCTTCGACAACAGTGGACATGGCGACGCGAGCGACGATCCGAGTGCCGGCACCAGCCAGTTGAAGGCGCCCAAGGCGGATCCGCACGACCAGGCGAAGGCGCATTTCGCCAAGCAGGTGGCGGACTGGCTGAACGAGGCGGTGCGGACCGGCAAGGTCGACGAGATCGTGCTGGCGGCGTCGGCGCACGTGCTGCACGACATTCGTGCGGAGATGGACAAGTCGGCGTCGGCCAAGCTTGGCAAGGCGTTGAGCAAGGACCTGACAAACACGCCCGACCACGAGCTGGCGAGCCACTTCGCGTGACGATGAGACGCTGACACGGATCAGCGGAGGGGCTGGATGGCGCCGGTCGAGGGCGAGGCCGATTTCAGAGGTTGGCGCACCTGGTACCGCGTCGACGGTGACCTTGACGCCGACGAGGCGCCGCTGGTGGTGCTGCATGGCGGCCCGGGCTTCAGCCACGACTACCTGCTGCGGCTGACGGCGCTCGCGGCCGGCGGACGGGCGGTGATCCTGTACGATCAGGTCGGGTCGGGGCGCTCGGCGCATCTGGCCGACCAGGACGCTTCGTTCTGGCAGGTCGGGCTGTTCGTCGACGAGCTCGATAACCTGATCCGCCACCTCGGCATCACCCGGCGCTACCATCTGCTCGGCCAGAGCTGGGGCGGCATGCTCGCCGCCGAGCACGCGGTGCGCCGACCGGCCGGCCTGCGATCGATGGTGATCGCCAACTCGCCCGCCTCGATGGCGCTCTGGGTGCGGGAGGCGAACCGGCTCCGGGCGCTGCTGCCGCCCGAGGTGCAGGCGACGCTGCTGCGGCACGAGGCCGACGGCAGCACGGACACGGAGAGCTACGAGAAGGCGGTGCTGGTGTTCTACGATCGTCATCTGTGCCGGGTCGCGTGGCCGCCGGAGGTGCAGGCGAGCTTCGCGGCGATGCAGGGCGATCCGACGGTGTATCACACGATGAACGGGCCGAGCGAGTTTCACTGCATCGGCACGATCAAGGATTGGTCGATCATCGATCGTCTCGACCGGGTCGCGGTGCCGACCTTGCTGATCTCGGGGCGTCACGACGAGGCGACGCCGGCGGTGGTGCAGCCCTATGCCGACCGGATCGCCGACGTGCGCTGGCAGATCTTCGAGAACGCCAGCCACCTGACGCATGTCGAGCAGACCGAGTTGTTTCTGGCGGCGGTGGACGGGTTTATCAGCGCCCACGATGCCTGACGGGTATTGATTGGGGGTCTGGGCCTGAGGCCACAGCGGGTCGAGGGCGGCAGCCGTCGCCAGAGATCGATCGCGCGCGCCGCCCACCAGCATCTCGAGCGCGGGTAATGCCTCGCGCCAGTTCGCGGCGGCGTCGGCCCGCGCCGTCGCCCTGGCGCGCGCCAGGGCGGCGGGCGCGACCGGCGACGGGAAAAGCCGGCGCAGGCTGACCTCGAAGACGTCGGCGTCGGCTTGCAGGCCCGGATGCTCGAGCGTCGGGTCCGGGTCCGCCGCGGCCATCGGCTGGCTGTCGAGGAGTGCCAGCAGCGCGAGCACGCGGCCGGCCGGTCGATTGCACAACCGATCGCGCATGTCGTCCCTGCAGGCTCGATACGGACCCAGCGTGACGTTAGCCTGTGAGGAGGCCGGAGGCGATCGTGCGATTGGGTTGGCGGCAGCCGTGGTTCATCGCCGTGGCCGGCGGCGCCCGCCGCGTGCGCCGTGTCATCGGATGTGGCTTGCCGCCGGCGCGCTTGCCGCTCACTCTGGGGGTCATGTTCAGCATCACCGAGGCCCAGGCAGAGGCGATCAGAACCACCTTCGAGCGGGACGGCGAGCTGTCCGCGGCGATCGAGGTCAGACGGCTGTTCCCGGGCATCACCACCAATCAGGAGGCACGCTCCTGCGCGCGCAGCATCGCCGGGTGGACGGTGCCTGCGGCGCCGCAAGCCGGCGGCAAGACAGTGGTGACGCTGCGGCCGCGCCGACGCTGAGGCCTCGCTGGGCGTGATGTCACGACAGGCCCGAGGCGTGTCAGACGGCCCAGGCCACAATCCCTAACGAGATGTTGCCAAAGCCGCGGCCTTGGTGGGGTCAAGGGGGCAAAACCCGTTGCCGTCTCATCATCCGGCCGTGTGCTGGCCGGCGCGACGGTAGCGGCGATAGATCGGCTCCCCCCCCCCCCCCCCATGGCGGCCGCCCGCACCACCGCGTCTTCGGCACCCGCCGCGTCGGCGAGGCCTTGCGCGCGGGCCGTTCGCAGCACCGCGGCGGCTTTTGGGTTGGCGCGGTCGCCCTGGCTGGGCAGGTGGCTGACCGAGCCTGGTTGTCGATCAGGCTGACCCGCCGGGGTCGATCGCCGACACGGGTCGCAGCGGCCGCCGATGTCGAACCCGGCGCTGAACCTGCTATGGGCATGCCCGCGCGGCCGCTGAGACCGTGAAGGATCCGTCATGAAGATCTGCCGATACGGCGAGCCGGGCCGCGAGACGCCGGGCCTGATCGATGCGGCGGGCCGCCTGCGCGACCTGTCCGGCCGGCGCCGGGACCTCACCGGCGCCGACCTGTCGCCCGCGTCGCTGGCCGAGCTGATGGCGATCGACCCGGCGACGCTGCCGCTCGTGCAGGGGTCGCCCCGCTTCGGCGTGCCGCTCGCCGGCATCGGCAAGTACATCGGCATCGGGCTGAACTATTCGGACCACGCCGCCGAGGCCGGCATGCCGGCCCCGTCCGAGCCCATCATCTTCCTGAAAGCCATCACCGCCCTGTGCGGACCGAACGACGACACCGTGCCGCCGCCGGGCTCGACCAGGCTGGACTGGGAGGTTGAGCTCGCCCTCGTGATCGGCTCACGCGCCGCGAACGTCACCGTGGCCGCGGCACTCGATCATGTCGCCGGCTACTGCCTGGCCAATGACGTGTCGGAGCGGGCGTTTCAACTGCAGTCCAGCCAGTGGGACAAGGGCAAGGGATGCGACACCTTCGGCCCGCTGGGGCCATGGATCGCGACCCGCGACGAGGTGCCGGACCCGCAGGCGCTGGCGATGTGGCTGGACGTCAACGGCCGCCGCAGGCAGTCGGGCAACACGCGCACGATGATCTTCGACGTTGCGACCATCGTCTCCTACGTCAGCCGGTTCATGACGCTGGTTCCAGGCGACGTGATCGCAACGGGAACGCCGCCTGGCGTGGGCATGGGCATCAAGCCGACGCCGGTCTACCTGAAGCCCGGTGACGTGGTTCGCCTCGGCATTGCCGGTTTGGGCGAGCAGCGCCAGCGCGTCGCTGCGTCGGCGTAGGGCGGGAGCGCGTCGGCTCGTCAGCGAGCCCGGCGCGGGCGCGTCCGATCCGGCGTCGCACCGATCCGGTGACGCACGTGCGGGCGAGGCTATCCGATGGCGGTGTCGCCCGGCGGCCGGCATCGGCAACGACGTGTCGCAAGGAAAACGCCATGAACGAGCGCGCGCTGCTGCGGCGGATGTTCGACGCCGCCATCGAGGCGGCTGACCCAGACCACGTCATCGCCAAACACCTGCCGGCGCCGCCGCGCGGCCGGACGGTGGTGGTTGGCGCCGGCAAGGCCGCTGCCGCCATGGCGCGTGCGGTTGACGCGCACTGGCCGGCGCGTTGCCCGCTCTCCGGGCTGGTCGTCACCCGCTACGGCCATGGCGTCGGGCCGCTGCCCCGCATCGAAGTGGTCGAGGCCAGCCATCCCGTGCCGGACGCTGCCGGGCAACTGGCCGCGTCGCGCATCCTGGCGCTGGTGCAGGGCTTGGGGCCGGACGACCTGGTGCTCTGCCTGATCTCCGGCGGCGGCTCGGCGCTGCTGTCGCTGCCGGGAGGCGGGGTGTCGCTGGCCGACAAGCAGGCGATCAACCGTGCGCTGCTGCGCAGCGGCGCCGGCATTGCCGACATGAATTGCGTCCGCAAGCACTTGTCGGCGATCAAGGGTGGGCGCCTGGCCGCCGCCGCGGCGCCGGCGCCGTTGCTGACGCTGGTGATCTCCGACGTGCCCGGCGACGACCCGTCGGTGATCGCGTCCGGGCCGACGGTGCCGGATGGGACCACGCTGGCCGACGCGTCCGCGGTGCTCGCGCGGTTCGGGATCGAGGTTCCGGCCTCGATACGGGCGCGCCTCGCTGACCCCGCCGCGGAGACGCCCAAGCCCGGCGACGCGGCCTTTCTCCACACGGTGACGCAGGTGATCGCAACCCCGCAGGCCTCGCTGGAGGCCGCCGCCGCCGTGGCCCGCGCGGCGGGCGTCACGCCGCTGATCCTGGGTGACGCCATCGAGGGCGAGGCCGCCGAGGTTGGCCGTGTCATGGCGGGGATCGCCCGGCAGGTTGCGCTGCACCGCCAACCGGCGCCGCCGCCCTGCGTGCTGATCTCCGGCGGCGAGACCACGGTGACTGTGCACGGCCAGGGTCGCGGCGGGCGGAACGTGGAGTTCCTGCTCTCGCTCGCCATCGAGCTCGCCGGCCGGCCGGGGATCTTCGGGCTGGCCGGCGACACGGATGGGGTGGACGGCGCGGAGGAGGTTGCCGGGGCCATCGTCACTCCCGACACGCTCGCCCGCGCCCTGGCGTGTGGGATCAGCCCGCGCGGGCGCCTCGCCGACAATGACGGGCACGGCTTCTTCGCGGCGCTCGGCGACCAGGTGATCACCGGGCCGACGCTGACGAACGTCAATGATTTCCGCGCCCTCTTGATCAAGCCGTCCTGATCGGAGCGACCACCGCCGGCAGCAGGCTCGGCTCCGACCTGGGTGCAGGGCACCAGTGTTGCCGGATCGGTGGGCGGTCGCCGCGGATCAAATCGGCCGCCGGCCATCCTGGTGGGACCGCCTAGCACGCTCGCTGGTAGGGCAGCGGCAGCAGGCTGCTCACCGGCAGGCGCCGTAAGCCGGCCGGCAACGGCACGATGACCTGCGCCTCGCGGCTGAAATCGACCAGCATCTCTCGGCAGGCGCCGCAGGGCGGGACGACAGCGAGGTCTTGCGACGGCTCGTCGGGCTTGGGGTGACGGACCGCGACCGCGCAGGCGACCGAGCCGTCGCCCTCCATGATCGCCCGGCCGAGGGCCACCGCCTCGGCGCAGACCTGCAGACGACCGACCGTGGCGCCGAGATGCACGCCGGTCCAGATCCGGCCGTCACGGCTGCGCAACGCCGCGCCGACCATGTGCCAGAACGGCCGGTAATGTCGGCGCAGCGCCGCCTTGGCCGCCTCGACCAGCGCCTCGTCGTCGGCGGTCAGGACGGCGGCGCCCGGCCAATCCTCGGCGCTCGGCGGCCTGGTGAGGACGGGCGTGCGCGTGCTCAGTCGGCCGCCTCGGCCTCGGCCTCGTCAGGCTGGATCAGCAGGGTGCTGGCGACCGTCACCGCCTGGTCGCGCACCCGCTTCTCGACGCTGGCCGCGACGTCGGCATGGTCGCGCAGGAACTGCTTGGCGTTCTCACGACCCTGGCCGATGCGCTGACTGTCGTAGCTGAACCAGGACCCTGACTTCTCGACGATGTTCGCCTTGACGCCAAGGTCGACGAGCTCACCGACCTTGCTGATCCCCTCGCCATACATGATGTCGAACTCGACCTGACGGAACGGTGGCGCGAGCTTGTTCTTGACCACCTTCACCCGCGTCTGGTTGCCGGTGACGACGTCGCGGTCCTTGATCTGGCCGATGCGGCGGATCTCGAGCCTGATCGAGGCATAGAACTTCAGCGCGTTGCCGCCGGTGGTGGTCTCGGGGTTGCCGAACATCACGCCGATCTTGAGCCGGATCTGGTTGAGGAAGATCAGCATCGTGTTGCTGCGCGACACCGAGCCGGTGATCTTGCGCAGCGCCTGGCTCATCAGCCGGGCATGCAGGCCGACATGGGTGTCGCCCATCTCGCCCTCGAGCTCGGCGCGCGGCACCAGCGCGGCGACGCTGTCGACCACCAGCACGTCGATGGCGCCGGAGCGCACCAGCGTATCGGCGATCTCGAGCGCCTGCTCGCCGGCATCCGGCTGGCTGATCAGCAGGTTGTCGACGTCGACGCCGAGCTTGCGGGCGTAGGTCGGGTCGAGCGCGTGCTCGGCGTCGATGAAGGCGCAGGTGCCGCCGAGCTTCTGCGCCTCGGCGATGGCGTGCAGCGCCAGGGTCGTCTTGCCGGAGCTCTCGGGCCCGTAGATCTCCACGATGCGGCCGCGTGGCAAGCCACCGATGCCGAGCGCCAGGTCAAGGCCAAGCGAGCCGGAGGAGACGACCTCGATCTGCTCGTCACCCGGGCGCTGGCCCATGCGCATGACGGAGCCCTTGCCAAACGCACGCTCGATCTGGCTGAGTGCTGCGTCCAGCGCCTTGTTCTTTTCCATGCAAGCCAATCTCCGGGTCGACCACGCAACCTGGCGCTGTCAGGCAGGCGAGTTATTCGCCTGCGGCGTGTCTTCGGCGCCCACTGTGTCATAGTTGCCGAGGCCCAAGCAACCGCCTGATGCGGCGGCGAGCCACATAAATGTTCATGGCTTGTTCGATGTTAAGCGGGTTGTTAACCTTTAGAACGGATTGTGAACGAGGGAGGTCGGCCCAGCGATGGAGGTCGGCTCAGCGTCCTGGCGCGCCGCCGAGGCGGCCGGCACAAGCCTGTCCATCAGCTCGCTCAGCGCCGCGAGGCTGTATGGCTTGGGCAGGAAGACGATCGACTCGCGACGAAGATCGGTGTGCAGCGTCTCCTCGGCATAGCCCGAGACCAGGATCACCGGCAGCTCCGGCCGCCCGGCACGAAGCCGACCGATCAGTTCGGGCCCGCCCATGCCGGGCATCACGGCGTCCGTCACCAGCAGGTCGAGCGGCTCGTCGTCGCTGATCAAACGCAGCGCGTCGTGACCATCACCGGCCGCGCGCACCTGCCAGCCGCGCCGGGCAAGCACACGCTCGGCGAGGCCGCGAACGGCCGCCTCATCCTCCACCAGCAGCACGGTCCGGACGCTGGCGGGCTGACCCGCCGATGCGGGACCAGTGGGCACGGATGGCGCCGGCGCAGGCGATGGTTGACAGGTAGCCGGCTCGGCGGCCGGCAGGTAGACGCAGAAGCACGCGCCGCGGCCCGGATGGCTGCGCGCCTCCACGAACCCGTCGGATTGGCGGACGATGCCGATCACGGTCGACAGCCCCAAGCCGCTGCCGCCCTGCTCCCGCCGGGTGGAGAAATACGGCTCGAAGATGCGTGCCAGCACCTCCGGCGGCATGCCAGCGCCGTCATCCTCGACCTCGATGACGACGTAGGACCCGCCGGGAATCGTCTCGCCACCGGCAATCATGGGCAGCGAGCCCTCCTCAAGGCGACATGTGCGGCTGCGCAGCGACAGCGTGCCGCCGCCCGGCATGGCGTCGCGGGCATTGACCACGAGGTTGATCAGCACCTGCTCGAACTGCGCCAGGTCCATCCGGATCGTGGGTCCCGGCTGGGCAAGCTGAAAGATCAGGCGGATCTGGGCGCCGATGCTGCGTGCCAGCAACTCCGAGACCCGGCGGATCTCGTCGTTCACCGCGAGCGGCACCGGCTGCAGGGTCTGCTGACGGCTGAAGGCGAGGAGCTGGCGCACCAGCCGGGCGCCGCTTTCGGCACTGCCGCGGATCTGCTGCAGATCGGCGGTGGCGGCGGCGGCGAGGCCGGGCAGGCGCAGCACCTCGTCGGCGGCGCCGAGCACGGCGGTCAGCAGGTTGTTGAAGTCATGCGCGACGCCGCCGGCAAGCTGCCCGACCGCCTGCAGACGCTGACCGTGGGCGAGCTGGGCTTCCAGACGGCGCAGCGCCGTCACGTCGCGCAGGCGAACGATGAACCCGCTGGCGCGGCCGTCAAGCTCACGCACCACGGCGATGCCGATCTCGGCCGCCCGCTCGCTCTCCAACCCCGCCGGCAGCAGGCTGACGTCGAGCGGTCGCGGCTCGATGCCGCGGCGTGCCTCCTCCAGGCGCGCCAACATCGGCTCGCGATCTGCCGCGGGCAGCATCTCGGCCAGCGATCGACCCTCGGGCGGGCCGCCGCCGAGCAGCGCCAGCAGGTTGTAGGCCCTGACAACCACGCCGCCGCGGTCGAGCACGGCGAGGCCGGAGTTGCCCTCCTGCAGCAGCGCCTGCAGCATGTCGTCCTGCGGGTCCGCCAGCCGCTCGATCAGCCGCCGCCGCGCATCACGGCCAAGCCGCTCGCGCCGCAGCCAACGGTAAAATGCCAGGCTCAGCGCGCGTCCGAGCGAGCCTGGCGGACGGGCGCGCCGGCGCGGCGTCGCCCGCGTCCAGCCGGCAGCGTGATCCACGCCGTTCACGGGTGCCGAAACCGTCGTCACTGAGCTGCTACCACTCTCCATGGTGGTATGTTACACGCATATACAATCTTAACGAAGTGCGTCGCTGATGGCCAGCGCGCGACACAGATGTGACCTGGCCGAGACGAGGGCGAGCAGGGACTGCCGAGTGGCAGCCGACCTCACCGCCTCGACCTGACCTGCGGGTGCAGCCGCCGCCGGCATCCCCGCGCGAGCGTGGGGCGAGCCGCGCCCTGGCAAGGGGGTCGTGCTGTCCGCGGCGCTCCGTTGCACAAGCCGGCGCAACGAGGCGCTCACCGCCCTGTCGATGTCCATGCGTGATCCTCCTGCTGCCCAGGATGGCGGGCAAAGATGAGGATAATGTTAATCCCTGCGCAGCAACCGTTCGGTAATCTTTCGCTGGTGTAATCCGCTTATGGACATCAGCAGTTCGCCTCCGCCCCGCCCTGATTTCGCCCGGCATGCCGTCGCGCTGCGTCGCGGCGTTGACGTCTCGCGCGTGTTGATGCGCAGCCGGGCGGTCGACCTCTCCGGTCTTGACGACCAGGTCGGACGGCTGTGCGCGGCGTTGCTGGACTTGCCGGCCGCGGACGGCGAGCCGCTGCGGCGTTCGCTGCAGGCACTGCTGCTCTCAATCGAGCTGGCGATCGATCAGTGCAGGACCGCGGGATCACACTGACAGGCACTGGCGAAACCTCGCGCTGGCGGCGCGTTGGGACTGCCGGCACGCAGGGAGGCCACCGTGAAGCAGCCGCATACCGAGACCACCATCAAGCACACCGACGATGAGCAGGACACCGGCAACCACAAGATAGAGGGCGCCGAGGACGCGAAGGGCGCGGACCGGTTTGGCGGCACGCGGGCCGGCGCCGAGCGGCTCGAGCATCCGTCCAAGACGGGTGAGCAGAAGGGCGGCTAGGCGGGCCGAGCGGCGGCGCTGGCATCGTTCGGCTGGGGTGACTAACTCGGGTGATATGCGGCCGAGAAGACTCGAACTTCCACAGGGTTGCCCCCACAAGCACCTCAAGCTTGCGCGTCTACCATTTCGCCACGGCCGCAGCGTCGCCGCGGAGCAGCTGATCCGGCTCCGGGCGAGGCGCTATAGCCGATGACGCCTGGTGCAGCAACCGCATCATGGTCCGGCCATCCACCGCCCGAGTGGCAGGTTGCGACCGCGCCGGTGGACTACCCCGTGGCGCTCGCCACGATGCGGCAGCGGGCAGCCGAGATCCGGGCGAGGTGCGCTGGCGAGCTCGTCTGGCTGCTGGAGCACCCACCGATCTACACGGCCGGCTCGTCGGCCAAGCCGTCCGACCTTGCCGACCCGCAGCGATTTCCGACCTTCGAGGCGGGGCGGGGCGGCCAGTGGACCTACCATGGTCCCGGCCAGCGCACCGCCTACCTGATGCTCGACCTTGAGCGGCCGCATGGCCGGGTGCGGCCGCGCGACACCCACGCCTATGTCGAGGGGCTGGAGGACTGGCTCATCCTGACGCTCGCCCGGTTCGGGGTGCTCGGCGAGAAGCGGCCTGGCCGGGTCGGCATCTGGGTGCGCCGCGGGGATGGCGAGGCGAAGATCGCCGCCATCGGGGTGCGGATCAGTCGTTGGGTGAGCTGGCATGGGATCGCGCTCAACGTCGCGCCCGCGCTGGAGCATTTCACCGGCATCGTGCCGTGCGGCATACGCGAGCATGGCGTGACGAGCCTGCAGGCGCTCGGCGTTGCCGCCGGCATGGACGAGGTGGATCAGGCGCTGCGACGCTACTTTGACGAGGTCTTCGGCTAGGCCAGGCACGGCGCCGGCCTGTCGCGACGCAGCCTGACTAGTCGGGCTGCGCGATCAGTGCCTGCAGAAGACACAGCGACGGCGTCACCACGAGCTCCATGCCGAGCCCGAACAGCATCGG
The DNA here is from genome assembly GCA_965198995.1 of Acetobacteraceae bacterium. Lineage (GTDB taxonomy): Bacteria > Pseudomonadota > Alphaproteobacteria > Acetobacterales > Acetobacteraceae > CAXMMR01. Next base: position 2,729,286 of record CBDAQG010000002.1, on the reverse strand, counting down.
GCCGGGCGGCGCGCCGTGCTCGATCACACCGAGGAGACGGCCCAGGCCGCCGACCACGACGAGGGCGGTGAGCAGCCGGAAACGCCTTGTTTGGCGGGGCAGGTCGGGCACGGTGCTCCAGAAGCCGACGCCGATCGCGAACAGCAAACCGGACAGGTAACGATACTGGCTGTCGGTGGCGCGGCCGGCGAGGTCGACCACCGACCCGCCCGTCAGACCGACGCCGCTGATCATGCCGCCGAGTCCGGCCAGGATCGGCACCAGGGCGAGCACGCCGACCGCCGCCTGCAACAGACGCCGGCCGACCACGCCGCGACCGCGCATCAACGCTGCTCGAACCCGGCAACGGCCGCCACGTCGTCGGGCGCGGGCGGCGCGGCGCGATCGATGCGGCTGACGACGGCGCCGTCCGGGCCGTCCGCGCAGGCTGCAGCCAGGCGCTCCAGCCTCGCCGCCTCGCCGAGCAGCAGCGCCTCGACACGGCCATCGACCAGGTTGCGCACCCAGCCGGCGACGCCGAGCCGGCGCGCCTCGGTGACCAGCCACGCCCGATAGCCGACGCCCTGCACCCGGCCCGAGATCAGCAGCCGCAGGCGGGCGTCACCACCGGCCTCGAGGCCGCTCACGAGGCGCCGTCCTGGCGGGCGAGGGCCATGAACAGCGACGCCTCCTCGACATCCTGGCCGATCGCGTTCGCCCGCAGCGCCGCCTCCTCGTCCTCGCCCCAGAACTCGGCCTGGAAGATCGCGTCGAGCTGGCCGAGCCGATGCGCCGCCCCCGCCGTCAGCCCGCCGGTGGCCAAGGCGAGGCCAAGGACGAGGCTGCCGATCGCGGGCACGGCAACGCCGAGGCCGGCCAGGATGTAGGCATCATGACGCGTCAGCGCCCGGCGCAGCGCCGCCAGCGCCGCTTGCGGCTGGTCGACGTGAACGATCCCGGCGGTGCTGCGCAGCCGGGCATCGAGGGTGTCGGCGGCCCAGTCGAGCCAGGGCTGCCAGGCCTCGGCCTGGCGGGCGACCAGAGGCGCGGGCGCAAGGGCCCGGTAGCAGAGCAGGTCGTCCTCGCCATAGGCGGTGAGCGCATCGATCACCGGTTCGGGGTCGGGGGCAATCCGGTCCTGGGCGGTGGCGGCCAGCCGGGTCAACGGCAACGCCGTCATCTCGAAGCGGCCGTCGCGCCGGCCGCCGGCCGCCTGCCATTCGGCGACGACCGCGGCGCCGAGCGCCGGGCCAGGCAGCAGCAGCGCCGCCCCTTTGGCGCGACCTGGTAGGCGCATCGGGCGGCCATCGAGCAGGATCGTGAAGCCGCCCTCGACGGGCTCAAGAGAGGCCTGGTCCCAGAAGCGCTGCACGCCGTGTCCTTTCCGGCCAGACTCTCGAGGAAGGCCAGGGGCTTTGCCCCTGGACCCCATTAAAGGCGGAGCCTTTAAAATCCATTTCTTCTTGGTGTCACAGGCCGAATGCAGTGCTTGGAAAGCAGCATTGAATGGCTTCGCCAAGCAAGGAAGAACCCGTCTAGATCCCACGAGAGGTCTGGGGCCGCGGGCCGCGCTGCCGCTAACGCTCGCCGCGCTGTCGGTTGAGCGCGAGCTGGTCCGGCGTCACCTGGAAGCCGACGATGATGTGATAGTTCGGGCCCGACAGGCCATGCGTCGTCGGCAGGTGCAGCAGCACCGGGTCGGTGGTGACCGACACGCCGTCGGTATTGGGCGGGAAGGTGACCGGCAGGTTGAACACGTGCTTGTCGAGGATCTGCTCGCCGCGGGCGACGGCGACGAACCAGGGCACCGTCGTCGAGGGCGTCTTGAGCGCTGGACCACGCGTCAGGTCCATGCTGACGACGATTTCGGTGTCGAGCGTCAGGTTGTCGCGGCCGGGCTTGCAATGGCCGTCGAGCCGGGTGATGCGGCCGTCGACGATCAGGTTGGTGAGGTCGTGGCCGCTCGGCGTGTTGACGGTAAGGTCGGCGGCGTCGTGCAGGATCGCGACCTTGGCGCAGACCGGCGGAAACGCGTTCGGGTCATCCTGCCCGCAGCCGGCGAGCAGCAGGACAGGGAGGATGGCGCCGACCGCCGCGGCCAGCCTGGCGCGCGAGGTCGGCGGGGTGGTCAGCAGCGTCATCCGGGTCTCCGGTCGGGTGTGCCATGCGGCCGGCGGGTGCCGGCCGTGGGGGTGGGCTTTGCGTCGGCGTGGCGGGATCGCCATAGTATCGGCGCCGACTTCTATCAGGGACGCCATGCCTGACACACTCCCCCCCTCGCTTGCGCCCGATGCGGCAGCGGGCAATGCCGCCAGCCCGGTGCGCACGCTGCGCGTTCTGCTGGCCGGCCCGCGCGGCTTCTGCGCCGGGGTCGACCGGGCGATCCGGGTGGTCGAGGAGGCGATCCGGCGCTACGGGGCGCCGGTCTACGTGCGCCATGAGATCGTCCACAACCGCACCGTGGTGGAGGCGCTCGAGGCGCAGGGGGCGATCTTCGTCGAGGAGCTGACCGAGGTGCCGGCCAACGCCCACGTGGTGTTCTCGGCGCACGGGGTGCCGAAATCGGTCCCGCTCGAGGCGCAGCGGCGCAACCTCGCCTACCTGGACGCGACCTGCCCGCTGGTCAGCAAGGTGCATCGCGAGGCCGAGCGGCACTTCGCCGAGCGGCGGCACATCCTGATGATCGGGCATGCCGGCCATCCCGAGGTGGTCGGCACGATGGGGCAGTTGCCGCCGGGTGCGGTCACGCTGGTGCAGGATGCCGGCGAGGCGGCGACGGTACAGGCGGTTAATCCGGACAACCTCGCCTTCATCACCCAGACCACGCTCTCGGTCGACGACACGGCGGAGATCGTCGAGGTGCTGCGGGCGCGGTTTCCGACGATGCAGGGGCCGCGGCGCGAGGACATCTGCTACGCCACCACCAACCGCCAGGCGGCGGTTAAGGCGATCGCCACCGGGTGCGACCTCGTGATCGTGATCGGCAGCCCGAACTCGTCGAACTCGCAGCGTCTGCGCGAGGTGGCCGAGCGCGCCGGAGCAGGGCGCGCGGTGCTGGTGCCGAAGGTCTCCGACATGGACTGGTCGCTGCTCGAGGGGGTCAACACGATCGGCATCACCGCCGGCGCCTCCGCGCCCGAGGCGCTGGTGCAGCAGGTCGTCGCTGAGCTCGCGACCCGCTTCGTGCTCGAGATCGAGGAGCGGCAGGTGACCACCGAGGACGTGACCTTCAGGCTGCCGTCGCCGCTGGTCTGAGCCGCCGATCCGGACCGCAGGCCGGACATGGCCGTCTACACCGACGTGTCCGACGAGGCGCTGGCGCAGTTCCTCGACGACTACGAGCTTGGCACGCCGATCGCCTTTCGCGGCATCGCCGAGGGGGTGGAGAACAGCAACTACATGCTGCGCACCCGGCGCGACGGGCTGGCTTGCGACTACATCCTCACCCTCTATGAGCGCCGCGTCGACCCGGCGGAGCTGCCGTGGTTCCTCGGCCTGATGCAGCATCTGGCGAGCCAGGGCCTGGCCTGTCCGCACCCGGTGCCGGCGCGCGATGGCGCGAGCCTGCGCCGGCTCGCCGGGCGGCACGCCGCGATCACCACCTTCCTGCCCGGCGTCTGGCCGCGCCGGGTTCGGCAAGCGCATTGCGAGCCGCTTGGCGCGGCGCTCGCGTCATTGCACGAGGCGGGGCGCGGGTTCGCCGAGACGCGCGCCAACAGCCTGGGGCCAGCGGCCTGGACGGGGCTGCTCGGCAGTTGCCAGGCGCGCGCCGACGAGGTGCTGCCGGGCCTTGCGGCGGTGCTCGACACGGCGCTGCGCTCGATCCTGGCCGAGTGGCCGAGCAGCCTGCCGCGCGGGCAAATCCATGCCGACCTGTTCCCCGACAACGTGTTCTTCCTCGATGGCGCGGTCTCGGGCCTGATCGACTTCTACTTCGCCTGCACGGACGTCCTCGCCTACGATGTCGCCATCTGCCTCAATGCCTGGTGCTTCGAGCCCGATTTCGCCTTCAACGTCACCAAGGCGCGGGCCCTGCTGCGCGGCTACGAGACCGTCCGCCGGCTCGGCGATGACGAGCGGGCGGCGCTGCCCGTGCTCGCCCGGGGGGCGGCGATGCGGTTCCTGCTCACCCGCCTCTATGACTGGCTGAACCATCCGGTGGGCGCGCTGGTCGTGCGCAAGGACCCGCTCGAATACCTCAAGCGACTGCGCTTCCACCTCGATGTCAGGACTGCGGCCGCCTATGGCGTCTGAGCCGAGCGCGGGCCTGCCGGTCGAGATCTGGACCGACGGCGGCTGCAAGCCGAACCCCGGCCCGGGCGGCTGGGGTGCGATCCTGCGCTTCCGCGGCAGCGAGCGGGAGCTGACCGGGGGCGAGCCGACGACGACCAACAACCGGATGGAGCTGACCGCCGCCTGCGCGGCGCTCGAGACGCTGACCCGGCCGTGCCGGGTGTTGCTGCACACCGATAGCGAGTACGTTCGCAGCGGGATCACTCGCTGGTCGACCGGCTGGGTGCGCCGCGGTTGGAAGAACGCCGCCGGCGACCCGGTCGCGAACATGGATTTGTGGCGCCGCTTGCTGGCGGCGGCGGCGGCGCACGAGATCGAGTGGCGATGGGTGCGCGGGCATGCTGGCGACGTGATGAACGAGCGCTGCGACGTGCTGGCCACCACGGCGCGGCAGTTGGTGAGCGGCCAGCGTTGATGTCGGATGGCTTATAAAACGTTATCGTAACGACCGCTCTTCAGACGTTGCCTGGAGAGAAGTCGCATCGTTTTCCGCTTCTAAAATGCAGCATTTGACGTGCGTGACGCGACTGCAGGTCGGCACGAGGTATGTCAGCAGTGTCTGTGACTGAGGCGTGGCGCCTGTTCGCCGAGCCCCTGCGACTTTGCCGAACTCCTCTGACGCAAGCTGGGACGTTGGAGTGCCGACGCTCATGCCGACACGGAGCAGATCTGTTCCTCAGCACGCAGGCGACGGCCAGGCGGCATTATCCCAGCCTGCCCGACGAACTTTACGACGCCCGATGATCCCGCTGAGGGGCCCATGCTCCACGCTCTTCCACACGCACCCTGACATGCGTCGTGGCGACGGGCTGGAGCCGGTCAGCTAACCCCCAGCAGGAGCTGCGGCGGGTGCACGGCAAGGCCCTGGGCGTGCCGCTGTTGCAGGAGCAGGCGATGCCGGTGGCGACCCACTGCGCCGGGTTCACGCCGGGCGAGGCGGACCAGCTGCCGCGCGCGAGGCTGCCGCCATTGATCGGGCGTATTCCGACGCTTGAGGCTCTGGCGCCAAGCCCCGCAACCGATAAGGCAGCTTTCTACATAAGCATCCGAGCGGCCTTAGCGAGCACCCTGTTTGCAGGCCAGACGCTTGCAAGAAGCATCAGTGGCGTTCCGCCTCTCACGCACCAGATGCGATCCTGGACGTCGCCGACACCATCTCTCATCGGTGGTGCAGACATAACAGGGTCGACTAGAAAATGCTGGAGAACTCGCTTCCGCTGCTGATGTCGCGGTTAGATTTCGGCTGGATCACGACGCTTCACATTCTGTATCCGCCGCTGACCATCGGGCTCGCCGCCATGATGTTCGTCGGCGAGTTCCTGTGGCTGCGGACAGCGGACGACCACTGGTATCGGCTATGCCGCTTCTTCGAGCGGCTGCTCATCATCAATTTCGCCGCCGGCGTGGCAACCGGCATCACGATGGAGCTCGCGTTCGGGATCCTCTACGGCCCGTTCTCCGAGGCCGCTGGTCCGTTCTTCGGCCAGATCCTCGGCTACGAGACAATAACGGCTTTCATGTACGAGGCTGGCTTTATCGGGCTGATGATTTTTGGCTGGGGCAAGATCAGCCGAAAGATGCATCTGTTCGCGACGTTCAACGTCGCGCTGTCGTCCAGCCTGTCCGCCTTGTGGATTCTGGTTGCCAACTCCTGGATGCAGACGCCGACTGGGGTCACGCTCCGTCACGGAGTGTTCGTCGTCAAGGATTGGTGGCTCGCCATCCTGAACCCTGATGTTATCTACGCTTTTCCGCACATGTTAATCGCATCGTTCGAGGTTGCGCTCGGTTTTGTGGCTGGAGTGTCAGCCTGGTACCTGCTCAAGCAACGCCACGTGGCGATGTTCCAACGCTCTCTGAAGGGTGCGATACTGGCATTGCTGGTTGTCGCTCCGTTGCAGGTCTGGCTTGGCGACGGCATGGGGCTGACCGTCGCGCATGACCAGCCGACCGTGCTTGCAGCCATGGAGGGGCACTGGCACGCAAGAAAGCCAGATGGCACACCCGACACCGACTGGAACCTGGTGGCGTGGCCGAACGCTGCGGGCGACGGCAATGCCTGGGCGATCAAAATTCCGCATGTGCTGAGCCTGCTGGAGACCCATACCTGGAGCGGCACGGTCCGCGGCATGGACGAGTTCCCGTTGGCAGACCGGCCGCCGATGCTGATCCCGTTCTATGGCTTTCGCGTCATGGTCGCCTGCGGTTTCTTCATGGTCCTGATGGCTGGCTGGGGTGCCTGGTTGGTGCTTCGCAGGCGCTTGGCGGTCAGGACAGCGGGCGCCAACAAGTGGTTCCTCCGCGCCACCGTGTTTGCCGCCATCGTGCCGTACATCTCGGTCTGGGTCGGCTGGTGGACGCGTGAGGTTGGACGCCAGCCATGGGTGGTGTTCGGCCTGATGCGCACCTCGGAGGGCGTCAGCCACATGTCAGTCGCCCAGGAGGTGCTCTGGCTGGTCGGCTATGCCGGCTTCGAGCTGATGGTTTGGGGTGCCACCTGGTGGTTTATCGGCAAGGTGATCCACGATGGGCCAGCTCTGAGCAATCCGATCCCCAAGGCAGGCGACGAGGCGCTCGGCACGCCTGCCAAGGACGGCCTGTCCCCGGATGGCACGGTCGAGACGCCGAAGGCGGAGACGTCGGTGCGGCCGGGTCAGCCGAGCCTGCAACCGGCGTGACGACAATGGCCGCGACCGATTTCCCCGATCACGGACGCAACCTCGGAGCCAAGTGACCTTGGACACGCTCACCCACGCTCAGCATGTGCTCGCCGTCGGCTGGTGGCTGACGGTCGCCTTCTCGATCCTGCTCTACATCGTCCTCGACGGCGCCGATCTCGGTGCCGGCATCTTCTCCCTGGTCGTCACCGACGAGGACGAGCGCGGCGCGATCATGCAGGCGATGGCAGGCACCTGGGATGCGAACGAGACCTGGCTCATCGTTGCGGGAGGGGTCCTATTTGGCTCATTCCCCTTCGCCTATGGCTCGGCGCTCAGCTACCTGATGATCCCGCTCGCCCTGGTGCTCTGGGGCATCCTCACCCGCGCGGTCGCCCTCGAATTCCGCCACCTCGCGTCACATCGCACACGACGTTTCACCGACTGGGCGTTCGGTCTCTCGAGTTTGGCCGTAACCTTCTTTGGCGGGATATGCGTCGGTGCCGTGCTGCAGGGATTTCCCCTGACGCATGAGCCCGACAAAATCCCGACCTATGTCGGCGGGGCGTTCCGCTTCATCAGTCCGTTCAGCATCTGGATCGGCGTTGCCGCTGTCATCGCAGTGTCGCTCTCGGGCGGCTTGTTCGTGCGGGCACGGTTCGAAGCGGAAGAGCCGGTCCGCAAACACGCCGCGACCTGGAGCAGCGCCGTCTTCTACCTGGCCGTCGCCGCCGTCCCGGCATCGACGCTCTGGATCGCGGTCACCTTTCCTTGGGCGGGCCGCACCTGGTTCGGCCCGTATTTTTGGGCATGGTGGCTGATCCCGGTGGCGGCGCTCACATCCTCGTTCCTGATGCGTCGCGCCTGGGTCGGTGACCGCGACATCGCAGCCCTGCTCTGGCTTGATCTGACGATCGTCATCATGGCCGCAGGCCTGCTGGCGACGATCTACCCGTACATGATCCCGGACACCTGGACCATCGACGCCGCCGCGAGCAGGGAGATCTCACCAGTCACCTTCTTCTCTACGGTCGCTGGTCTGTTCCCGGTCATGCTGATGTATAACTGGTATCAAATCTGGGTTTTTCGGGCTCGCGTCGCCAAGCTCGCGTCGTATCATGCATGAGCGCGACTGCTCGCCTACGATTGGCGTTCCAGGCGCTGTGGAATGTCCGCGTTTTGGGATTGTTCCTGATCGGCCCGGTGGTCGGCATCGGGATCGGTGCCGCCACGTTCGGCCTGTCGCCCACCCTGCAGCGTGCGGCCTTTGTCATGTTCCTGTTGCCGCTTGGGCTTTACGCCATGCTGGCCCGAGGCGAGTGGCAACGTCTCGCGAACAAGCGCTGAGCGTCGGCATCGTGTTCGCCGGTCCGTCAAGGTGACCACCCACTCTGCACCCATGCCGAGTGACGAGCGAAAAAAGCTGGAGGGCTTTCTTCGCCGCAAGGCCAGCATCGTCCGTGCACCGCTGAGTGCGGCCGTCGCATTCGGCGCGATCGGCGGCGTCGCCCTGATCGCCCAGGCCTGGCTACTCGCCCGTGTCGTCGATGCCGTGGTGATTGCGGGTCACGGTCTGGACACGGTCTGGCCGTGGCTGTGGGCCTTGCTCGCAGTCTTTGTCATGCGCGGCATCGCCAGCGCCATGGGCGAGGCCGTGGCATTCGAGGCCGGTGCGCGGGTGGTGCTGGCCGTCCGTGTCGCGCTGCAGGCCCACATCGTCGCGCTCGGTCCGTCGTGGACGCGGCGGCAACGCACCGGCACGGTCACCAACACGGTGTTTGACGCGGCCGAAAGCATTGGCCGCTACTATGTCGGCTACCTTCCGCAGCGCGCCCTTGTCGCGTTCATCCCGCTGGCGATACTCGCCTTTGTCGTGCCAGCCGACTGGGTCTCGGCGATCATCCTGTCCGTCTCGGCGCCACTGATACCGATTTTCATGGTGCTGATAGGCCGTGGCACCGAAGCGCTGAACCAGGCCCAGTGGCGCAAGCTTGCCCATCTCGCGGCCCATCTGTTCGACGCGATTGAGGGCCTGACCACGCTCAAGCTCTTCAATGCGAGCCGTGCGGAAACGAAGGCGATCGCACAGACCTCCGACGCCTATCGCACGAGCACGATGGATGTCCTGCGTGTGGCGTTCCTGTCATCGCTCGCGCTCGAGTTCATCGCCACCGTCAGCATCGCCATGGTCGCCGTCTATGTCGGCTTTCGGCTTTACTACGGTGACCTGCACTTCCTGCCTGGCTTCGCCGTATTGCTGCTTGCACCGGAGTTCTATCGTCCGCTTCGCGCAATGGGCACGCAGTATCACGCGCGCATGGAGGCGATCGGCGCGGCGGAGGCGATCGTCGCGCTGTTGGAGACGCCGGTCGAGCCTGTCTCCACGCGGCCTGGCATCCTCCGGGCTGGACCAATCCAGCAGATCTGCCTCGAGCGGGTCGGCTTCTCGTACGGCGAGGCGCTGGTGCTCGACAGGATTGACGTGATGCTCGCACGCGGCTGCCGGACCGCGCTGGTCGGCCCGTCCGGCGCCGGCAAGACCACCCTGAGCCAGCTCCTGCTCGGCTTTCTCGCGCCCACATGCGGCCGCATCACCGTTGACGGGCAGGACCTCGCCACCCTGCCCGCCGCAGCCTGGCGGGCGCGTATCGCGTGGCTGCCGCAACGCCCGACGCTGTTCCATGGTAGCGTCCTGGATAACATCTGCCTTGGCCGACCCGAGGCCGATCAGACGAGGGTTCGGCGGGCCATCGAGCAGGCCGATGCCGCGCGCTTGATCTACGGCTTGCCGCATGGCCTTGACACGATGCTTGGCGATCACGGTCAGGGCCTCTCGGGTGGTGAAATCCAGCGGATTGCGCTTGCGCGCGTCTTCCTCTCTGACGCGGACCTCGTCGTGCTGGACGAGCCCGGAGCCGCTCTCGACCATGGAACTGCCGCCGTCATCGCTCGGTCGATCCATGCGTTGTCCTCGCGCTGCGCCATGTTGGTCATCGCCCACCGGCTGGAGACCGTCCGCGACGCTGACGAGATCCTCGTCCTTCGGCGTGGCGCCATCGTGGAGCGCGGCCGTCATTCCGACCTCGCCTCTAGCGGCGCGACCTACGCCAGCGTTATGGGTATCAATGCCGGGCGCGGCGCATGAGGGACTTCTTTCGTCTACTGTCGTTCTGCCGCCCCACCCTGCGCTGGGTCGTCGCTGGCATCGCGCTCAACGTCGTCGTCATTCTCGCCAATGTAGGCCTGCTCGCCCTGTCCGGCTGGTTCATCACAGCCATGGCGCTGGCGGGGCTCGGGGCGACGCCCATCGAGTATTTTGCTCCGGCCGCTGCCATCCGCGGCCTGGCGGTACTCCGCACGGTTGGTCGCTATCTTGAGCGTCTGGTCACGCATGAGACGACCTTGCGCCTGCTCGCCAAATTGCGGGTCTGGTTTTACGGGCACCTCGAACCGCTTGCACCGGTGCGACTACAAATGCACCGCGGCGGCGACCTGCTGAGCCGGATCCGCTCGGATATCGACAATCTCGACAACCTCTATCTTCGTGTCCTGGCTCCGACCGCCGCGGCCATCATCTCTGCGGTGGTTCTGGTGAGTTTCCTCACCCTGTACAGCGTCACGACCGCTTGGATCGAGGCCGTCGGCCTGCTGGTGTCCGGCGTCGCCTTGCCGCTGTTCGCCCAGTATCTCGGCCGGGCCGCAGGGCGGCGGGCCGTCTCGATCCGCGCGGTCTTGCGTGCCGTGATATCCGAGACCACTCAGGGACTGGCTGAGCTGCTGATCGCCCAGGCAGCCCGGCGGCAGACGGCGACCGTCGAGCGACTCGGCGTCTCTCTGGTCTCCCAGCAGCGTCGCCAGGCTTGGATCGGGTCCGCCACTTCGGCGCTGTCCGGGCTCACGGCGCAACTCGTCTTGTGGGGTGGGCTGATCGTTTTGATCCCGGTGGTCCATGCGGGCGGCTTGGCTGGCCCGGACCTCGCACTCGTTTGCCTCTACGTGCTCGCAAGCTTCGAGGCTGTCGCACCCTTGCCGTCGGCTTTTCTCGCGCTTGGCGAAACCCTCGCCGCTGCACGCCGGATCTTCGACCTTGTCGACGCCGCTCCGGCCGTCAGTGAACCAGTCGACGATGCGCTCCCTCCGCAGCGTTTCGACATCCGGATCCGCAGCCTCCGGATGCGCTATGCCGACAGTGCGGCTTGGACGCTTGACGGCCTTGATCTCGATATCGCCCAGGGTGAGGCGCAAGGTATCGTTGGGGCAAGTGGATCGGGCAAGACCAGCCTGTTCAACGTGCTGCTTCGCTTCTGGGAGTATGACGGCCTTGTCACTGTTGGCGGCGTGTCACTGCGGGCGCTGGATGGGGAGACGGCCAGGGGATTGTTCAGTGTCGTTTCGCAGCAGACCCACCTGTTCAACGCGAGCGTGCGGGAGAACCTGACGCTGGCCCGTGCCAATGCGACCGATTCCGACCTGATGGACGCTCTGCGTGCCGTCCATCTGGATGAGGATGTGAGTGCGCTACCGTATGGACTGAGCACGGTGGTCGGCGAGAACGGCGCAAGATTGTCGGGCGGCCAGGCGCGTCGGTTGGCGATTGCGCGTGCGCTTCTCAAGGACGCGCCGATCCTCCTCCTTGACGAGCCAACCGAAGGTCTCGATGCGGAATCAGAGCGCATTGTGCTCGATGCCCTGACTAAGCTGATCTCCGGTAGGACCACGCTGCTGATCACCCACCGTCTATCAGCTTTGCGGCTCGTCGGCAGGGTTAACTCGCTGCAAGGCGGCCGTGTCCACTGCCGTGAGCCCGAACCCGCGATCTGACCGGCCGGTTGTTCATCGCGCGCCATGTCGCCGCATCGCTCGGTGAGTGCCGTGGCGGGGTGACGCCCGTGCGCCGCGGTCAAACGGCGGCGAGCTGTCGACAGCCGCGTGCTTGGGGGTCTCGGTTGATTGATCAGCCAACTTGAACATGCCATTGGGGCGACGGCGATTAAGACTTGTTTAACCAACCTGCGGCAAACTCGGTGTCGGGTTTACGGAAGGGTCGAGCATGCTGCCAGGCGCCGGGCAGGCGCGGGTGATACCGCCGGGTCGGAAGGCGACCGCGGGTTGGTGGTTCGCGCCGCTCGGTATTGTCATCTGCGTCGGCATGCTGTGCCTGAGCGGCTTCATCGCCATGCAGGCGCGGCAGCACGCCTGGGATGCCGCAGCGCAGTCATCTGCCAACCTGACGACAACTCTCGAGCGGGATATCTCCCGCAATATCGCCATCTACGACCTGTCGCTCAGGGGCGTGATCGAGAACTTGGCCAAGCCCGGGATTTGGCAGGCCTCGCCCGAGGTCCGGCAAGCGGCGCTGTTCGACCGCTCGGCGGCTGCAGAAGATCTCGGCGCGATCTTGGTCCTGGATGCACTCGGCAACGTCAGGTTCGACTCGCGTGCCTGGCCCCCGCGGACGGGCAACTACGCCGATCGCGACTACTTCAAATCGCAACGTGACCAGCCCGATCTCGGCCTCTACATCAGCGGGCCCGTCCGCGGTCGTCTGACCGGGCAGCGTCAGCTCGTCTTAACCCGCCGCATCGTGACGGCGGATGGTCGCTTCGACGGCGTGGTGCTTGGCACGATGGAGATGTCCTTTTTCCAGGAGCTCTTCCAGGAGCTCTATGTCGGGCGACGTGGGTCGATATCGCTGGTCAGTGCCGACGGCCACATCGCCGCCCGCTACCCGTTCGTCGCCAAAGACATCGACATGGACGTGAGCGAAAGCGCCAACTTCGATCTTAGTCGGCGAGCCAAGGTCGGTTCATTCGTGCGCAATGCCTACACTGACGGCGTCAGGCGTCTGTTCGCCTACCGTCATGTCGGCGACTATCCGTTCATCGTGTTCGTCGGCGTGGCGGTCGACGACATCTTTCAGGCCTGGCGCGCGAAAACCATGATTATCACCGTGGCGCTGCTGGTGCTGTCAGCCGTCACGATGGCGCTCAGCCTGCTGGTGCGTCGTGAGCTGATCTTGAGGTCGGCGGCAGAGGCGCGGCTTGCCGAGTCCGCTCGCGTGCTGGCGGGCATGGCGCAGACCGACGGCCTGACGGGCTTGGCCAATCGTCGGCGTTTCGACCAGGCTCTGGAGACTGAGTATCGGCGTGGCAAACGCGACGACTGGCAGGTGTCGCTCCTGCTTGTCGACGTCGACTTCTTCAAGGGCTTCAACGACGAGTATGGCCACCAGGCGGGAGACGCCGCCTTGCGTTCTGTTGCCGACTGCATCAGCCGCTCAGCGCTGCGCCCGGCGGACCTCGGCGCCCGCTATGGCGGAGAGGAGTTCGCCGTCATCCTGCCGACCACAGATCGGCCGGGAGCGGAGTTGATCGGTCAGCGCCTTCGAGAGGCGGTGGCCAGCCTCGCCATCCCGCACGGCAAGTCTCCCCATGGCGTGCTAACCCTCAGCGTGGGGGTCGCCACGACGCACCCGCTGCGCCTGCCGGCGAAGCTCCCGGCGGACCTGATCAGAGAGGCGGACCTGGCGCTGTATCACGCAAAAGCGCTCGGTCGTAACCGCGTCGTGGCGGGCACGCTGCCGGAGGGGCCGCAAAGACCGCTGGCGCCGGAACTTGGTTGCCCGGTGAGCCGGCCGGCGGGGGCCAGCGTTTAGCGGGGCGGTGGCCAGGCTGATGCGTGATGGCAAGCCAGAGGCACAGCCTCCGGCCTTCCTTCATGCCGTCAGGTCGCGAGACGCTCCGGCGTGCCGTCAGGCCGCGAGACGCTCCGGCGTGCCGTCAGGCCGCGAGACGCTCCGGCATGCCGTCAGGTCGCGAGACGCTCCGGCATGCCGTCAGGTCGCGAGACGCTCCGGCGTGCCGTCAGGCCGCGAGAAGCTCCGGCTCGACCACGCTGATGCGCGACTTGATCAGCTTCTCGATGCCACGCAGGTGCCCGCGCTCCGAGCGGTCGCAAAAGCTGATGGCGATGCCGGACTGCCCCGCCCGCGCCGTCCGGCCGATGCGGTGGACGTAGCTTTCCGGCACGTTCGGCAGGTCGTAGTTGATCACGTGGGTGATGCCGTCGACGTCGATGCCGCGCGCGGCGATGTCGGTCGCGATCAGGATGTTGCAGCGGCCCTCACGGAAGTCGCGCAGCGCTCGGTCGCGCATCGCCTGCGACTTGTCGCCATGGATTGCATTGGCGCGCAGCCCGGAGGCCTCCAGATGCTGCACGATGCGGTCCGCGCCGTGCTTGGTGCGCGAGAACACCAGCGTGCGTCCGCCGGCGTCATCGCGCTTGAGGAACTGCGCCAGCAGGGTGCGCTTGTGCGACTGCTCGACGAAGCAGACGGCCTGCTCCACGCGCTCGGCCGCCGTCGCCACCGGGTTCACCGCCACCCGCACCGGGTCGTGCAGCAGCGTGGCGCTGAGGGCGGCGATCTCGCGCGGCATGGTGGCGGAGAAGAACAGCGTCTGGCGCTGGGCCGGCAGCATGGCGGCGATGCGGCGGATCGGGATGATGAAGCCGAGGTCGAGCATGTGGTCGGCCTCGTCCAGCACCAGGATCTCGGCCAGGTCGAGCCGGATCGCGCCGTCCGACAGGTGGTCAAGCAACCGTCCGGGGGTGGCGACCAGGACGTCGACGCCGCGCTCGACCGACTGCGACTGGCGGAACTTCGGCACGCCGCCGAACATCAGCGCCACCCGTAAGCCGGTCTGGCGGCCATAGGCGCGGAAGCTGCCGGCGATCTGCACCGCCAGCTCGCGCGTCGGCGCCAGCACCAGCACCCGACACGCGCGGCGCACCGGCGGCTGCGGCTTGGCGAGCAGCCGGTGCAGGATCGGCAACGCGAAGGCGGCGGTCTTGCCGGTGCCGGTCTGGGCGATGCCCTCGATGTCGCGCCCGGCAAGCGCGATCGGGATTGCCTGCGCCTGGATCGGCGTCGGCACGGTGTAGTTCTCCACCGTCAGGGCGCGCAGGAGGGGTTCGGCCAGGCCGAGTTCAGCGAAAGTCGTCACGTGTGGTTAACCTTGGTTGCGGGCGACGAGCGCCCTCCGGCCAACAGGACCGGTCACCGGCGCTTAGCTCTGAGACAAAAACTGAGCAGATCGCCAGGGCAACCAGGAACAGCGACTTCAGATCGCGCTCTCCTGTGATGGTGGAGGCGGGCTCGAAAGTCAAGCAATTGCTGCGTTGCGGCAAGCCGCAGGCGTGATTGACGCGGCGCGTCGGCGCACCGACAAGCCCGACATGAACGCCTTGCCGGCCAGCTGCATCATCTGTCGCAACTATGCCGGGCTGCAGGCGCAGGCGCTTGGCCTCGGCGAGCGCGCCGGGCTCGCGCCGGACACGCTATCGATCGAGCCGCACGCGCCGTGGCGCTGGGTGCCGCCGCGCCTCTGGCCCGATCCGCTGCAGGCGACCGGCCTTGCCGCCCTGCCGCCCGGCACGCTGGCGATCACCGCGGGCGGCGCCGGCGGCGCCGTCGGCGCGGCGCTGCGGCGGCGCGGCGTGCGCGTCGTGCAGGTGCAGGATCCACGGCTGCCGCTTGATCGCTTCGACCTGGTGGTCGTCAACCGCCACGACCGGCTGCGCGGCGACAACGTCGTCAGCGTGCGCACGGCGCTGCACCGCGCCACCCCCGAGCGCCTGGCTGCCGCCCGCCTGCTCTGGGCGCCGCGCCTGGCTGGCCTGCCGCGGCCGCTGGTTGCCGTCCTGGTCGGTGGCAGCAACGGCCGGCACCGGCTGGAGCAGGCGGAAGGCGAGGCGCTGGCCGACCGCTTGGCGCTGCTGATGCGCCGCGACCATGTCGGCCTCGCGCTCACCCCCTCGCGGCGGACCTCGGCCGCGGTGCGCGAGGCGCTCAGCCGCCGGCTGATCCCGCTCGGCGCCTGGCTGTGGGACATGGCGGGGGAGAACCCGTATTACGGGCTGCTCGCCTGCGCCGACGCGATCGTGGCGACGGTCGACAGCGTCTCGATGGTCTCCGAGGCGGTGGCGACGAGCGCGCCGGTGCTGCTCGCCCGGCTGCCCGGCCGCTCGCGGCGCATCGACGGCTTCATGCAGTCGATGGTCGATGAAGGGCGGGTGCGGGAGTTCAATGGGCGGCTGGAGAGCTGGGACGTCCGGCCGCTGGACGACTCACAGGAGGCTGCGGACGCGATGTGCCGTCGGCTTGGATTTTAGAAGGAAGGCCAGGGCTCTGCCCTGGACCCGCTGGGGGCGGCGCCCCCAGACCCGCATCAATTAAGAGTCCAGGCGGGCACTTTCTGACTTGGCGAAGCCATTTAATCCTGCTTCCCACGGCCTCCTTCTCGTCATGGGAGCACAGATAAAGAATGGATTTTAAAGGCTCCGCCTTTAATGGGGTCCAGGGGCAAGCCCCTGGCCTTCCTCTCTGGCTTTTCCCCGATTTGCTGTAACTCAGGCGGCCATGCTCGACATCAGGACCTTCGATGCCGCCCAGGGCGGCAACGTGCTCTACAAGGCGTTTGCCCATCCGCTCATCGCCGAGCGCCTGGCGAGCCTCGCCGAGCGCTTGACCGCGGCCGGCCCGCTTGCGCTCTACGATCCCGAGGGCGTCGCCGACGCGCTCTGGGCGCTCAACCCGGGGATGCCGGCGCCGAGCGAGTGCTACGTGCATGATGTCGAGCAGGTCGGGCTGCGGCGTGTCGGCGTTCCGACGCGGCCGTTGGTCGACGTCGCCCGGTCGGCGGCCGCGACCTTGCTGATCGCCGGCTTCGACACGGCGCGGATCGAGGCCAGGATCGCGCCGCTGCTGCCGGCCGGCCTCGGGGTGGTCTCGCTCGACGCCGCGCGCTTGCCGTCGGCGATGCTGACCAATCCGCGCCGCACGCTGGACCGGCTGAACTTCGCGACCAACTTCGCCTTCTTCCGCGATGCCGGCGGGCTGTCGACGCGGTTGGTGACGGCGAACTATTGGGCCAGCCATGGCGGTCGGGCGATGCGGCTCTGGCTGCGCCTCTATGACGGCGGCGGCGCCGTGCTCGCCGAGTGGGAGCAGCCGCTCGCCGAGACGCCGGCCGGCATCGTGATCGACAGCCGCGCCGTGCGCGCGCGCTTCGGCTTGCCAGAGTTCACCGGCCAGCTGTTCATCCACGCGATCGGCGCCGCCGGCCACGACGTCGTCAAATACGCGCTCGACACCTACGGCCATGACGGGCAGTCCAGCCTCTCCGTCACCCACGACGCCAACGCCTGGCCGTCGGACCGCTACGCCGGGCTGCCGGCGCCGCGCGAGGACGAGCGGGTGACGCTGTGGCTGCAGAACAGCCACGCGGTGGCGATCCCGGCCGGCGCGATCAGCCTGGACCGCATGGGCGCCGAGCAGCCGGTGGCGCTTGCGGAGTCGGTGCCGCCCTTCGCCTCGGTCGCCATCGACGTCGGTGCCGTGCTGCCCGGCCTGCGCTGGCCGGCCCAGCTCGAGCTGCGCTCCGGCCGCCACGTGGTGCGGCCGCGCTACGAGGTCGAGCGGCGCGGGCGGACGCGGATTGCGCACATGAACGTCGAGCGGGCGGACCTGCGGCCTGATCCCGGCATCGCCTCGCTCAGCCCGCTGCTCGGCCGCGGCTACATCCTGCCGTTCCCGATCATGCCGCGCGCCCGCTATCGCTCGGTCGTGCTGCCGACGCCGATGGCGGAAAGCCAGCTGAGCCTGCCGCTGCGCCTCGACGTGTTCGATCGCGCGGGGAGCGCCGTCGCCAGCCGCTTCCTCGGCAACCTGCCGCGTAGCCATGCGCTGGCGGTTGACCTCGACGACTTCGACGTCGAGGCGGGGCATGCCGAGCTGCGTTACGACTTCGCCGAGGGCGGTGAGGCAGATGGCTGGCTGCACGCGCTGGTGCGCTACGAGGACAGGCAGTCCGGCCACGCCGCCGAGAGCAGCTTCGGCTCACACATCTTCAACACCGCGATGACCTATCGCGACGAGCCGCAGAGCTATGCCGGCCCGCCGCCGGGGCTCTCCACCCGGCTGTTCCTCAAGCTGGGCGAGACCCACGGCGGCAATGCGGCTCGACGCAGTTTCGCCGCGCTGATCTATCCCGCCTCAGCACCGTGGCACGCGCGCTCGCAAACCGTGCTGATCCTGCACGACGCCGCCGGCACGGTGCTCGCCGAGCAACCGCTGTCGCTCGCCTGCTCCGGCTCGGCGCTGGTGTTTGCGCACGAGGCGTTCGGGCCGGAGCTGGTGGCGCAGGCGGGGGAGGGCGGCTACGTGATCGTGCGCGACGCGACGTGCCGACTGTTCGGCTATCATGGACTGATGACGGCTGACGGGGCGTTCTCGCTCGATCACATGTTCGGGTTTTAGGAAGGCCAGGTCCCTGCCCTGGACCCGTCACGCGCCAGACCCGCATCCGTGCGGAGACATGTCGGGTGCGTTCTTGCTTGGCAAAGCCAATGAGTCTGCCTCCGACCGCACCGACCTCGCCCGATGCACAAGAACAAGAAATGGATTTTAAAGGCTCCGTCTTTAATGGGGTCCAGGGGCGGAGTGAGCCCAAAGGTGCCGACGGCGCAACGCGCCGTTGGAAGGGCTCACGGAGGGAAAGCCCCCGGCCTGTCTCCCTCAGATGTCCAGTTCAACCGCGCTCGTTGCCCGCTCCTGGATGAACTGGAAGCGCAGTTCGGGACGCCGCCCCATCAGGTTCTCCACCATCGTGCTGGTGGCCAGCCGGGTCTCCGGTGTTGCCATCACCTTGAGCAGGGTGCGGCGCGCCGGATCCATCGTGGTGTCGCGCAAGGCTGAGGGCGGCATTTCGCCCAGGCCCTTGAAGCGGCTGATCTCCACCTTGGCACCCGCCTTGAAGCCGGAGCGCAGCTTGCGGTCGCGGTCGGCGTCGTTCATCGCGTAAAGCGATTTTGCGCCCTGGGTGAGGCGGTAGAGCGGTGGCTGCGCCAGGTAGACGTGGCCGAGCCGGATCAGCTCCGGCAGCTCACGGTAGAAGAACGTCATCAGCAGCGAGGCGATGTGGGCGCCGTCGACGTCGGCGTCGGTCATCACGATGACCCGGCCGTAGCGCAGGCGGCCGGCCTCGAAGCGCTCGCCGACGCCGCAGCCCAGCGCCTCGACCAGGTCCTTGAGCTCCTGGTTCTGGCGCAGCTTCTCGACGCTGGCGCTGGCGACGTTGAGGATCTTGCCGCGCAACGGCAGCACC
Source organism: Acetobacteraceae bacterium (assembly GCA_965198995.1). Taxonomy (GTDB): domain Bacteria; phylum Pseudomonadota; class Alphaproteobacteria; order Acetobacterales; family Acetobacteraceae; genus CAXMMR01. Next base: position 2,710,193 of record CBDAQG010000002.1, on the reverse strand, counting down.
GCCTGGGTCTCGCGGTTGCGCGCCTGCTTGGCCGAGCCGCCGGCGCTGTCGCCTTCGACCAGGAACAGCTCCGTGCGCCCCGACTCCTCGGAGGTGCAGTCCGCCAGCTTGCCCGGCAGCCGGAGCCGGCGTGTGGCCGATTTGCGTGGCGTGTCGCGCAGCTCGCGCCGGCGCAGCCTGTCCTCCGCGCGCTCGATGACGAAGGCGAGCAGGCCGTCGGACTGCGTCGGGTTGCCGGCGAGGAAGCTGTCGAAGCGGTCGCGCAGCGCCTGCTCGACCAGGCGCGCCGCCTCCGGGCTGGTCAGCTTCTCCTTGGTCTGGCCCTGGAACTGCGGCTCGCGCACGAACACCGAGAGCTTGCCGACGGTGCAGCCGAGCAGGTCCTCGACCGTGATCGCCGCCGCCCGCTTGCTCTGGCCGCGCTGCTCGCCCCAGGCGCGCAGGCCCTTCAGCAGGGCGTTGCGGAAGCCGGCTTCGTGGGTGCCGCCCTGCGTCGTCGGCACCGTGTTGCAGTATGAGGCGAGATGGCTGTCGCCGCGCTCCACCCAGGCGACCGCCCACTCGGCGCGCCCGGTCTCGCGGCCGTCGGTGCGCGGCAGCGTCGCCTCGCCGGCCCAGAGCTCCGGCACGGCGAGCGGGCTGGCGCCGAGGTCCTCGGCCAGGCTGTCACGCAGGCCGCCGGGGAAGTGCAGCAGCGCCTCGGCGGGCACGTCGTCGCCGCGCAGCAGCGACGGATCGCAGCTCCAGCGGATGCGCACGCCGCGGAACAGGTAGGCCTTGGAGCGGCAAAAGCGGTAGAGCCGCGCCGGCGAGAAGTGCTGGGCGCCGAAGATCTGCGGGTCCGGACGGAAGCGCAGCTGGGTGCCGCGGCGGTTCTGCACCGGGCCGGCATTCTGGATTGGGCCAAGCGGCAGGCCGCGCGCGAAGTCCTGCCGGTAGAGCACCCGGTCGCGCGCGACTTCGACCTCCAGCCGCTCGGCCAGCGCGTTCACCACCGAGCTGCCGACGCCATGCAGGCCGCCCGAGGTCGCATAGGCCTGGCCGGAGAACTTGCCGCCGGAGTGCAGCGTGGTGAGGATCACCTCCAACGCGCTGCGGTCGGGGAATTTGGGGTGCGGGTCGACGGGGATGCCGCGGCCGTTGTCGCGCACGGTGAGCCAGTCGCCGGCTGCGAGGGTCACGTCGATGGCGCTGGCGTAGCCGGCGACCGCCTCGTCCATGGCGTTGTCGATGAGCTCGGCGGCAAGGTGGTGGTAGGCGACCTCGTCGGTGCCGCCGATATACATCCCGGGCCGGCGGCGTACCGGTTCCAGCCCCTCGAGGACCTCGATGTCCTTGGCCGAGTAGTCGTGTTCGGCGGCCGGCTCGCGAGTGGCAGGCTTCGTCGCCGCCGACTTACGGTCCTTACCGCGGGTCGGCTCGCCGCGCTTGCCAGCGCCGGGAGCGGAGAAGAGGTCGTTCATGCTGTGTTCCCGGTGGATCGCCGCAACCTAGCGGTGTGCGGCGTGCCGGAGCAAGCGCCCGACCCGCAGAGGCCGGGCGCTCGTCGCCTCAGTTCGAGTGGTCGTTGCCGTCGCCGTCGCGCATCTGCCCGGTCGGCTCCTGCACGTGCGCCTCCAGGAACCACAGCTGCTTATCGATGCCGCGGCTGACCTCGGTGAACAAGTCGGCGGTGTCCGCATCACCGGCCTCGTCGACCTCGTCGATGTTCTGGCGCAGCGCGTTGCCATACTGGGCATAGCGGTCGATCAACGCTGCCAGGTGGTCGGCGACGGCGTAGACGTCAGTCGGGTACGGCGCCAGCGCGCTCGCCGCGGCGACCGCCTGCGCAGTGCCCTTGGCTGTGCCGCCGAGCTGCGTGGCGCGCTCGGCCATCTCGTCGTTCCACTCGTCCTGATCGGTGCGGAAGCCGTCGAGCATCAGGTGGATGCCGATGAACTGCGGTCCCTTCAGGTTCCAATGCGCCTGCTTGGTGGCGAGCGCGAGGTCGATGCCATCGGCAAGCCGGGCGTTCAGCATCTCGATTGCCGCGCTCTTGGCATTGCTCTCGAGGTTGTTGCGGGTGCGATGGAAGCGGTTGCGGGTGGGCTTGTCGGGGGCTGCTGTGGTGCTGGACATCGTTTGAAACTCCTGCTGTCCGGTGTGGCCCAGACAACGTGGGTTGCGACGCGCTGTTGCGCCAGGAGGCAGACGAGGGAAGCAAGGCAAGGGGCGTTGCCCCTTGACCCCATCAAAGGCGGAGCCTTTGAAATCCATCAATATTCATCTTCCCACGGCAGAGTTCGGAGGTGAGAGAGCGATGGAATGGCTTGGTCAAGCAAGACAGAGCTCGCCTCAATCCCAAACGGAAGGGTCTGGGGCCTCGGGCCCCAGCGGGTCTAGGGCAGAGCCCTGGCCTTGCTCTACCGTCGGGCCTTCACCCCTTCGCGCGGTGCACGTCATGCACCGCGATGCCCTCCTCCGCCGGCGGCACCGTCAGCCAGTCCTCGTGCAACAGCGTTTGCCGGGTGTCACGGCAGCCGGCCTCCCAGTGCTCGCGCATCGAGGCGGCCGAGAACTCATAGTCCTTGACCTGGCTTTCATAGGCTGCCTCCTGGTAGATCAGGTGCAGGATCGAGTAGCGCGGCACGCTGTGCAGCTGCCGCTTGAGCGCGCGCTCCTCGGCGTCGAGCGTCTCGTCAGGCAGCCGGTCGAGCAGCTTCTTGAGCTGGCCCTGCCCACGCAGCAGACGCGCGTAATACTGCGTGACCGAGCGCGTGCGCGACGAGTACATGATGTCCTTTTGCCGTGCCATCACCTCCAGCAGGTCGCGCGGCAGGTCGCCGCGGGCGCTGAACAGGTCGACCTGGAACACCAGCATGTCGTCGCTGCCGGCGTTGTCGAGCAGGTGCTGCAGCGGCGTGTTGGACACCAGGCCGCCATCCCAGAACCAGTCGGTGCCGACCCGCACCATCGGCAACGCCGGCGGCAGGGCGCCGGAGGCCAGCACGTGCTCGGCGCTGAGCGTCAGGTGGGCGTTGTCGAAGTAGGAGAAGTTGCCGCTGGTGACGTTGGTCGCGCCGACGGCGACGCGGATCTGGCCGGCATTGATCAGGTCGAAGTCGATCAGCCGTGCCAGGGTTCGGCGGAGCGGCGCGTTGTCGTAGAGGCTGGTCGCCTGGCGCGAGCCGCGCGGGGCGAACCACGGGCCCGGGAACAGCGGCGAGAAGAAGCTCGGCTGGCCCAGCATCGTCGTCATCATCGACGACATGCCGTTGTAGACCCGCCGCATCACGTCGCCGTCGGGCGGCATCAGGCCAAGCGGGCGGGCGGTGATCGTCTCCCAGAACTCGCGCAGCCGCTCCAGCCGGCGCTCGCGCGGGTTGCCGGCGATGATCGCCGCGTTGATGCCGCCGATCGACACCCCGGCGATCCAGTCCGGGTCGTGCCCTGCCTCGTGCAGCGCCTGGTAGACGCCGGCCTGGTAGGCGCCGAGCGCGCCGCCACCTTGCAGCACCAGCCCGACCTTCGGCCGCGCGCGGCTCTCGGTCGGCGCGTCTGGGGCGATCCTGCCGGCGTCCACCGCGCTCTTGTCGCTCTGCCACTGTGCATCCATCGGCGCTGACGCTCCGTTCGGCTGTTTCGATTGGCCGTCATGGCCGTTATTACGGCAGCACCCTAGGTTCGGCGCAGGAGAATGGTCCATGGCAGGCACAACCGGCACGCTGCGCGGCAAGGTCGCCCTGGTTACCGGCTCGACCAGCGGCATCGGCCAGGGCATCGCCGAGGCGCTGGCCGCCGAGGGCGCGGCGGTGATGCTCAACGGCCTCGGCGAGGCGGACGCAATCGAGGCGGCGCGCGCGGCGCTCGCCGAGCGACACGGCGTGACCGTGCTGCATGATCCTGCCGACATGACGCGGCCCGAGCAGATCGCGGCGTTGGTGCGACGCACCGAGCGGCAGCTCGGCGGCCTGCACATTCTGGTCAACAATGCCGGCATCCAGCACACCGCGCCGATCGAGGCGTTTCCCGCCGAGCGCTGGGATGCGGTGATTGCGATCAACTTGTCCGCCGCCTTTCACGCCATGCAGGCGGCGATCCCAGCCATGCGCGCCGCCGGGTGGGGCCGGATCATCAACATCGCCTCGGCGCATGGTCTGGTCGCCAGCATCCACAAATCCGCCTACGTCGCCGCCAAGCACGGCCTGATCGGCCTCACCAAGGTCGCCGCACTCGAGCTTGCCGATGCCGGTGTCACCGCCAACGCGATCTGCCCCGGCTGGGTGCTCACGCCGCTGGTGGAGCGCCAGCTCGAGGCGCGCGCCGTTCGCGAGGGGCGCACGGTGGCGGCGGTGACGCACGAGTTCCTGGCCGAGAAGCAGCCGCTCGCCCGCTTCACGACGACCGCCCAGCTCGGCGCGCTGACGGTGTTCCTGTGCAGCGAGGCCGCTGCCTCGATGACCGGCGTGCCGGTGTCGATGGATGGCGGCTGGACGGCGGGCTGAGAGGAGCGCGCGCGGTGACGGTGCTGCTGACGGGTGCGGCTGGGTTCATCGGCTACCACGTTGCCGAGGCGTTGCTCGGCCAGGGCGAGACGGTGGTCGGCGTCGACAGTCTGAACGACTACTACGATGTCGGTCTGAAGCGCGCCCGGCTTGATCGCCTGGTCGGGCATGCCGGCTTCCGCTTCGAGCAGGCCGACATCGCCGACCGCGCGGCGATGGCCGCACTCGCGGCGCGCGCCGGGCGCATCACCGGCATCGTTCACCTTGCCGCTCAGGCCGGCGTGCGCTTCTCGATGGTCGATCCTTACGCCTACGTGCACGCGAACGTGCTGGGCCATCTGGTGATGCTGGAGCTCGCCCGCGGGTTCGACGCGCTCGAGCACTTGCTGTTTGCCTCGACCTCTTCCGTGTATGGCCTGGAGCGGCAGACGCCGTTCCGCGAGACCCAGCGCTGCGACACGCCGACCTCGCTTTATGCCGCGACCAAGCGCGCCGACGAGCTGATGAGTCATGCCTATGGCCACCTCTATGGCCTGCCACAAACCGGTCTGCGCTTCTTCACCGTCTACGGACCGTGGGGGCGGCCCGACATGGCGTATTACGGCTTCGCACAGGCAATCGTCGAAGGCCGCCCGATCACCCTCTATGACGGCAATCCGGAGCGCGACTTCACCTATGTCGACGACATCGTGCGTGGCGTGCTCGGCGT
>CBDAQG010000002.1:2532500-2700000 GCA_965198995.1 Acetobacteraceae bacterium | reverse complement strand
GGGTAAGTTCCGACCTGCACGAATGGCGTAACGACTTCCCCACTGTCTCCAGCATCGGCTCAGCGAAATTGAATTCCCCGTGAAGATGCGGGGTACCCGCGGTCAGACGGAAAGACCCTATGAACCTTTACTGCAGCTTTGCAGTGGTATCAGGGGAGCGCTGTGTAGGATAGGTGGGAGGCTTTGAAGCCGGGGCGCTAGCTCAGGTGGAGCCACCCTTGAAATACCACCCTGAGCTCTTCTGATATCTAACCGCGACCGGTCAGCCCGGTCCGGGACCCTGCATGGTGGGCAGTTTGACTGGGGCGGTCGCCTCCTAAAGTGTAACGGAGGCGCGCGATGGTGGGCTCAAGCCGGTCGGACATCGGCTGTTGAGTGCAATGGCATAAGCCCGCCTGACTGCAAGAGCGACAGCTCGAGCAGAGACGAAAGTCGGCCATAGTGATCCGGTGGTCCCGCGTGGAAGGGCCATCGCTCAACGGATAAAAGGTACTCTAGGGATAACAGGCTGATCTCCCCCAAGAGTCCACATCGACGGGGAGGTTTGGCACCTCGATGTCGGCTCATCACATCCTGGGGCTGGAGCAGGTCCCAAGGGTTCGGCTGTTCGCCGATTAAAGTGGTACGTGAGCTGGGTTTAGAACGTCGTGAGACAGTTCGGTCCCTATCTGCCGTGGGTGTTGGAGACTTGAGAGGATTTGTCCCTAGTACGAGAGGACCGGGATGAACAGACCTCTGGTGAACCGGTTGTCGCGCCAGCGGCACGGCCGGGTAGCTATGTCTGGACGGGATAACCGCTGAACGCATCTAAGCGGGAAACCCACCTCAAAACCAGGTCTCCCAGAGGGCCGTGATAGACCATCACGTCGATAGGCCAGATGTATACGGACGGTAACGTCCTCAGCTAACTGGTCCTAATCGCCCGATCGGCTCGTGATCAACCACCATGCATAGCAACGATCCACGCTCATAACGCGGATCCCAATCCATCACAGACCACTCACTCAGCAAACGTCATCACCAGAACCCGACCCCAACCCTGATCTCGATCAGGGTGGGCTTGATGACCTGGTGGCCATGGCGGGGTGTCCGCACCCGATCCCATACCGAACTCGGCCGTGAAAACCCCCAGCGCCCATGATACTGCACCTCAAGGTGCGGGAAAGTCGGTCGCCGCCAGGTCTTCAAACCCACCCACACACCATCACCCACGCGGGGTGGAGCAGCCCGGTAGCTCGTCAGGCTCATAACCTGAAGGTCACAGGTTCAAATCCTGTCCCCGCAACCAAACCAAACAACCGCCCGCTTGGGCACACCTAAAAAGCAAAAGTCTTTGGCTTCTTTTCTCCAGAAAAGAAGACCTCGCTGAGCCGCACAAAACTCAGTGCAGGCCAAACACCGCCAAAGCATCCGCACCAGCAGGCAGGCTAAGCAGGCTCAAAGGATCAGTCACAGCACACCATACAGCATCCGTAACGTCCCATACACGCGTGACACACAGCAATCGATCCCGACGCAATAATATCCCGGACACAAACTCAGCATAGGCGGGCGGGATACCGTCTTTCATCCGGGCCTGCGCGTTGTGTCTGAATGCGGTGTCCGGTGCGGCTCCGGGCAGGACCAGACGCACGCGCACATTGAACGCCTCCAGTTCCAACGCGAGCGATTCGGTGAACGCATTGACCGCTGCCTTGCTGGCTGTATAGGCAGCGAGCAACGGCAATGGCTTCAGCGTCGTGCTGGAGGACACGTTGACGATCACTCCGTCCCGCCGTTGCCGAAATTGCGGCACGACCGCTTGCGTCACCGCGATCGTTCCAAATGTGTTCGTCTCGAACAGCTCCCGCACGGTCTGCATGGTGGTGCCTTCGAGCACGCTCATCAGGCCGATCCCGGCATTGTTGACCAGGGCGTCGATCGGCCCCGCAGCCTCGATCAACTGGCGGATGCTGTCTGCGTCGGTGACGTCGAGCGTCATGATGCGCAGATGCTCGGACGCGGGAAGAACGCCGTGGTCGGGATGGCGCATTGTCGCAATGACCTTCCAGCCGCGTTCGAGAAAGGTGCGGGCGATCCCCAGGCCGAAGCCGGACGAGCAGCCTGTGATCAGAATGGTCTTCATGGCGCGGCTCCATCGCGTTGTCAGCAACACAGCAATAGACGGCCGGGGCCGGACTGACTATCATCCGGCATCCGTCATACGTTATCGGGAGTCCTGTCCTGGTCGATCCGCTTGCGGAAATGGTCATGCTGCTCCAGCCCGGCGCGCCGGTCTCGAAGCTCGTCAGCGGCGCCGGTCGCTGGAGCGTGACGCGGTCTGAACGCGGCCGACCGTTCTTCTGCGTCATCCTGCATGGCGCTGCGCGGCTCACGGTCGATGCAGACGAACCGCTCGCCCTCCAGACAGGCGACTTCGTGCTGATCCCGTCCGCTCGCGACTTCACGATGTCGGGCGTCGCGCCAGCCTCGCCGGGCCTCGTCGATCCGGTCGCCAGCGATTTGCTCCAGGGCGAAATCCGGCATGGCACGCAGAGCGGCCCGCCCGACGTGCAGCTCCTGGTCGGCTACTGCGCGTTCGGATCACCGGATGCCGGTCTGCTCATCTCGCTTCTGCCAAGCCTCGTGCATGTCCGCGGCGAGGCGCGGCTCGCCACCCTCGTCCAGTTGGTCGGCGACGAGTCGCGGGCTTTGAGGCCGGCGCGCGACGTCATTCTGTCGCGCCTGCTGGAAGTGTTGTTGATCGAGGCGTTCCGCTCTACGCAGACCGCGGTGTCGCCCGGCCTGCTGCGCGGCTTGGCCGACGACCGTCTTGCACTCGCCATCCGGGCCATGCACGAGGCGCCGACGCGCCGCTGGACCGTCACCTTGCTGGCCGCAGAGGCAGCGCTCTCGCGCTCAGCGTTCTTCGAGCGGTTCAGCCGGACAGTGGGGATGGCGCCGATCGAGTATCTCCGCGCCTGGCGCATGGCGTTGGCCAAGCGCCTGCTGCGGCGCAAAGAGGGTGACGTGGCCGCGGTCGCAGAGCGCGTCGGCTACGGCTCCGCCAGCGCGTTCAGCGTCGCCTTCACCCGCTCCGTCGGCAAGCCGCCGACCGACTATGCGCGCGAGGCCGTGTCAGTCTGATGGCCGCACCGCGCCATTGACATTGCGCACCCAACTTGGCGCCTAAGGGTTCACTCAATTCTGGAGACGCGCGTGGCGATTGACCTGTCCGGCCAGATCTCCCTTGTCACCGGCGCCAGCTCGGGTTTGGGGTTGGCGATCGCGCAGCACCTCGCCGCTGCCGGTGCCGCCGTGATGCTGAACTATCATTCGCACGGCGCTGCCGCCGAGCAGGCGGCCGCCGACATCGTCGCCGCCGGCGGCAAAGCTCGCGCCTTCAAGGCGGACGTCTCGCATGAGGACGAGGTGGAGGCGCTGGTCGCAGAGACGGTGCGGGAATGGGGCGCGCTCGACATCCTGGTCGCCAATTCAGGCATCCAGAAAGACGCGCCGGTGGCCGAGATGTCGCTTGCCGACTGGAACGTGGTGATCGCGCTCAATCTGACCGGCGAGTTTCTGTGCGCCCGCGAGGCGATCCGCCAATTCCGCCGGCAGGGCCGCCGGCCGGCCTCGCGGGCGCTCGGCAAGATCCTGTGCATGAGCTCGGTGCACGAGGTCATCCCCTGGGCCGGCCATGTGAACTACGCCGCCGCCAAGGGCGGCGTCGGCATGATGATGCGCACCCTGGCCCAGGAGGTTGCGCCTGAGGGCATCCGGGTGAACTCGATTGCACCCGGCGCCATCCGCACCGCGATCAACCGCGACCAGACCGAGGGTGCCGCCGCCGACCGCCTGCGCACCCTGATCCCGTACGGGCGCATTGGCGATGCGGCTGATGTCGGCCGCGCCGCAACCTGGCTGGTGTCGGACGACGCGGACTACGTCGTCGGCACGACGCTGTTCGTCGATGGTGGCATGAGCCTCTATCCGGGATTTGCCGATAATGGCTGAACCGACGCCGATCGAGGCGCATGGCGTCATCGGCAACCTCATCACCGTGGCGCTGATCGACACCGCCGGCACCATCGACTTTTCTCTGCTGGCCGAAGATTGACAGCCCAAGCCTGTGTTCGCCGCCCTGCTTGATGCCGAGCGGGCTTGTTGGGTGAATGGGGTCTGGGCCGGGCGGCGGGTGCTCTTGCGGCCGGCGGTTTCTTGCACCTGTCACAGACGCCGGCTGACCGCTGGGCTACTAGGCTGCGCAGAATTCAACAGGCGAGAGTGTCTCTGTGATGAACCGCAAGAACTGGTGGAAGTCGTCGTGTGCGACGGTTGCAATCGTGGCGATGCTACAGCCGACGGCGCTGCTCGCCGCCGGCTCGACAAGCGACGCCGCCATGGTGTCCGCCGGCAAGCCATCGAGCGCCATCGCCCTGCGCTATGCCAGCAACGTCGCCGCCGAGCCGCTGCTCAGCAAGGCGCAGAAGCTGGACCTGCTGCAGCGCCACATCAAATACGTCTTCGTGCTGTTCCAGGAGAACCGCGCGTTCGACTTCCACTTCGGCACCTTCCCCGGCGCCCAGGGCCTGTTCAGCCACCCGGCCGCCAACACGCCGGGCTTCACCCAATCCATCGTGCTGACCAGCGGTAAGGTTTCGACGATCTCGCCGTTCCTGATCCCGCAGAGCGTGACGGCGACCAACGGCAAGACAATCCCGATCTACCCGTCGGTCACCGACTCCGTCGACCACTCGCATTCCGGCATCGACAACAGCCTCGACGTCGACAGCGCCGGCGTCTCCCGCAACGACCGCTACGCGCTGAACGAGGAGGGGCTGACCACCAACGCCAGCGGCCAGGTCATCAGCAAGTCGACGATGATGCCGCTTGCCGCGCCGCCGAGCGAGTCCGCCGTGCAGCACGGCGAGCTGGTGATGGCGCATGACGATTGCGACACCGTGCCGTTCCTGTGGCAGCTCGCCGACCGCTTCACCCTGTTCGACAATTTCTATCAAACCATCATCGGACCGTCGACGCCGAACGCGATCGCGATGATCGCCGGCCAGTCCGGCCAAACGCAGTGGGCGCTGCACCCCTCCGAGGCGAGCAGCAACACCGCCGCCCCGTCGATCAAGATCTCCGGCGGCGAGCCGGTCGTCTCCGATCCGGGCCCGTTCCCGGGCTCGAACCTCGACTACTCGCCGATCAAGCCGACCTATGGCCCGAACGATGAGAGCCCGGCCACCCCGGCGCTCAACCAGACCTATGCGACGCTGCCGCTCTCCTTCATGGGCAGCAAGATCGAGAAGACCGTCACCACCGACCAGAACCCGCTGCTCGACCTGCTCGACGTCAAGGCCGACATCAAGCAGATCGCCGGTGACGGCGTCTCGCCGGTGAACTGGGGCTGGTACCAGGAGGGCTACGACGCCGAGCCGACCGACAAACTGCCAGGCGGTGAGCTCTACGGCACCTACATCACCCATCATAACGGCCCGCAATATTTCGGCTATGTCGGCGACAACCCGGCCGAGACGGCGCACCTGCACGGCCTCGGCGACTTCTTCACCGCCATCGGCAAGAACGCCCTGCCCACCGGCGGCGGCGTGTTCTACATCCGTGGCGGCTACGGCAATAATGACGGCCTGGTGCCGGTCGATCCGGGTGCGGCCAACCCCGGCAGCCCGTCCACAATCGGCCACGTGCAGGCGGTCGCACCCGGCAGCGACGATCACCCGGGCTACTCGGACACCCAGATCGCCGAGGCGCTGATCGGCGATGAGGTCAACGCCATCGCGTCCTCGCCGTACTGGAAGGACAGCGCGATCATCATCACCTACGACGAGACCGACGGGCTGTATGACCACGCCCTGCCGCGACTGCGCGAGAACGACCCGGAGGGCAATCCGCTCGCCGGCGGCCCGCGCGTCCCGGCGATCGTCATCTCGCCGTTCAGCCGCACCCACGTGATCGACCACGAGTACTCGGAGCACAGCTCGGTCATCAAGTTCATCAACGCGCTGAAGGGCCTGACCCCGCTTGCCGAGCTGCCGGACGAGAAACGCGGCTTCAAGGCGGGCGAGCGCCTGCCGGCGCCGCAATCCAACCTCGGCCCGGCGGACGACACCGCCGGCATCGGCGACCTGTTCTCCGCCTTCGACAACGCTCGCCTGACCGGCAAGACGGCGCCGCTGCCGGCCAGCTACGCGATGATCCCGCCGGCTGCCCTGCACGTCCTGCCGCACTACCAGGGCGAGGGCTGCTACGTGCTCAACATCGTGCCGACCGACTACCAGGGCGGCAAGCTGCTCGACCCGGCGCCGGCTGACTTCAACCCGCGCCCCTCCACCACCCCGGGCGTGCCGACCTCGGGCACCTGGAACCCCTGATCCGGCCCGTCCGGACCGGTCGTCAGCCTGACATCGAGGGGGATCGGCGCAAGCCGGTCCCCCTTTGCTATGAGGACCAGATGAAAGCCTTGCCGCCGCTCGCTGTCCTCCTGCTCGCCGGCCTGCTGCCTGGCCGCCTGCTGGCTCAAACCGCTCCGCGCACGCCGATCCCGTTCGGCGACACCGCCGTGCCGCTGCAATCCACCGAGGCGCCTAAGCCGGTCCATAACGACCCGCTCGCCATTGCTGCCGCCGGCCCGACTCTGGCCGCCGTGCGCGCCGCCGGCCGGCTCACCTGCGGCGTCAGCCGCGCCGAGCTCGACTACAGCAAGACCGGCACCCACGGGCCGATCCTCGCCTTCGCCCAGGCCGCCTGCCGCGCCGTCGCCGCCGCGATCTTCGGCGACCCGACGCGTGCCGACTTCCTCGGCGTGCCGGAGGATGCCGCCGGCCTGGCCGCCCTGCAGGCCGGCCGCATCGCGCTCTTCATCGGCGCCACGCCGGACATCTCCAACGAGGTGACCTACGGCGTCGCCTTCGCTCCCGCCATCCTGCATGACGGCCAGGGCTTCCTGGTGCGCCGCGCCAGCATCCACAGCCTCGCCGACCTCAACGGCAAGCCCGTCTGCTTCATCTCCGAAACCGAGATGGAGGCGCTGCTGCCGCGCCTGCGCCGGACCGTGCCGCGCTTCGGCCAGTTCCCGTTCGAGGAGATGGGCGAGATGGAGGCGGCGCTGTCCGCCGGCCGCTGCGGCGCCATCACCGCCGACCTGACCTGGCTCGCCGACGCCCGCACCGGCTTCCACGGCCAGATCCCCGACTTCGCGCTGCTGCCCGACACGCTGTCGAATGATCCGATCGCGCCCGCCTTCCGCCAGGGTGACCCGCAATGGGCGCAGATCGTCACCTGGACGCTCAACGCCCTGACGCTCGCCGAGGAGAACGGCGTCACCCGCGCCAATGTCGATACCATCGACGACCACGGCGACATCGAGCTCAAGCGCCTGCTCGGCCGCACCGACGGCTTGGGGCGGCGGCTTGGCCTCACCGACGCGTTTGCCCGCAACGCCATCCGCGCCGTCGGCAATTACGGCGAGCTGTTCGAGGCGACGGTTGGAGCCAACTCGCCGCTCAAGCTGCCGCGGGGGGAGGACAGGCTGGTGAGCCAGGGCGGGGCGCGGCAGGCGCTGCCGATGCGGTAAGGAAGGCCAGGGCTATCTGCCCTGGACCCGATTAAAGGCGGAGCCTTTAAAACCCATTCCTGAGTCATGCTCATCAGGCGAGGGCCGTGTGGAGCAGAGTCAAATGGCTTCGCCAAGCAAGGAAGCGGCGGCCTGGATGCGGGTCTGGGGGCGCCGCCCCCAGCGGAGTCCAGAGGCAGAGCCTCTGGCCTTTGCCTTGACCCCAAAACCCCGATCCTCCACACCATGCCGCGCCCGCCAGACCGGTCGCGGCAAGGAGCGGTGATGCGGGATCTCGGCGAGTATCTGTTTACGTCGGAGAGCGTGTCGGAAGGTCATCCCGACAAGGTCGCCGACCGCATCAGCGACACCGTGGTCGACGCCTTTCTGGCCGCCGACCCGTACGCCCGCGTCGCCTGCGAGACCATGGTCACCACCAACCGCATCATCCTCGCCGGCGAGGTCCGCGGCCCGGCCAGCGTCACGCCCGAGCACCTGATGCAGCTCGCCCGCGACGCGGTGCAGGACATCGGCTACGACCAGGCCGGGTTCTCCTGGCGCCATGCCCAGGTCGAGTGCCACCTGCACGCGCAGTCGGCCGACATCGCCGTCGGCGTCGACAGCGCCGGCAACAAGGACGAGGGCGCCGGCGACCAGGGCATCATGTTCGGCTTCGCCACCACCGAGACCGCCAGCCTGATGCCGGCGCCGATCCACTACGCGCACGGCATCCTGCACCGCATCAGCACCCTGCGCCGCGCCGGCGACGCCCAGGCCGCCGGCCTGCTGCCTGACGCCAAGAGCCAGGTCACCCTGCGCTACGTCGACGGCAAGCCGGTCGGCGCCACCAGCGTCGTGATCTCGACGCAGCACGAGGAGGGCATGGACCAGGCGGCGCTTAAGCGCACCCTGCGGCCGATCGTCCAGAGCGTGCTGCCGGAAGGCTGGATGCCCGAGGACGCGGAGTTCTACGTCAACCCGACCGGCGTCTTCGTCATCGGCGGCCCGGACGGCGATTGCGGGCTCACCGGGCGCAAGATCATCGTCGACACCTATGGCGGCGCCGCTCCGCACGGTGGCGGCGCCTTCAGCGGCAAGGACCCGACCAAGGTCGACCGCTCGGCCGCCTATGTCTGCCGCTACCTCGCCAAGAACGTCGTCGCTGCCGGGCTCGCCGAGCGCTGCACCATCCAGATCAGCTACGCGATCGGCGTCAGCCACCCGCTCTCCGTCTATGTCGACCTGCACGGCACCGGGCGGGACGTCGACGAGCTGCGGCTGGAGGGCACGCTGCGACAGCTCGTCAACCTGTCGCCGCGCGGCATCCGCGAGCACCTGAGGCTGAACGCGCCGATCTACGTGCCGACTTCCGCATACGGCCATTTCGGCCGGGCGCCGGACGAGGCTGTGGAGGGGTCGTTCACCTGGGAGAAGACGGATCTGGTCTCCGACCTGAAGTCGGCATTTCAAAGATAAGGCCAGGGCTCTGCCCTGGACCTGCTGGGGCGGCGCCCCCAGACCCGCGTCTCATGAAGGCTCCGGCGAACAGGCTTTACGGACGGCAGCGGAGCCATCCGCTCAGGCCCAGACAGCAGCTGCTTCTGGACGTTACCCTGCCGCGCCTTCGGTTCGATCCATCGCGTCTGGATCGACTGGTCGACGCGTTTGCGTCTCCCGTCGACGAGGTCTGGCTTGAGGTGGGGTTTGGTGGGGGGGAGCATGCGATTTCTTTATCGCGTGAAATACCGCAAGTCGGGCTGATCGCCGCCGAGGTGTTCGAGAACGGGCTGTGCTCGATGCTCGCCAAGCTGGTCGGCGAGGGGGAGGAGGCGAGCGGGGCGTTGCCTGGCAATCTCCGGCTGTGGGACCAGGATGCGCGGGTGCTCCTGCGGCTGCTGCCGGCGGACAGCCTCGGCCGGCTGATGCTGATGTTTCCGGATCCCTGGCCGAAGGCGAGGCACGTCAAGCGTCGCTTCGTGCATCCGCAGATCCTGCCGTTGGTCGCCAACGTGCTGCGTCCGGGCGCAGAGTGGCGGATCGCCAGCGACGACCCGACCTACCAGGCCTGGGTCGAGCAGGTGATGTCCGCCCAGGACCTGTTCACCTATGAAGCGCCCGTCGATTTGCGGCCCGAGGGTTGGCCGCCGACGCGCTATGAGGCCAAGGCGCTGGCGGCTGGCCGCCAGCCGCTCTACTGGTCGTTACGGCGTCGATCGTAAATCTTGCCGTTAGGCAAGATGTCTATAAACTATTGATTAAAATATGTTTCAGGTCTCTCGCGAATCCCGTTGCGTCGTCAACGCGAGGATGTTGGCCCCTAGCCACTGTCGTCCCAAGCGCTCCAAGACGATGGGATCCAAGGGCCGCGGGCCCTTGGCGGGTCAAGGGCAGAGCCCTTGCCTTAACTCTCCCTGAGTTCTAAATACTATCACTCACGACATTCTCCACGCCTTTGGGGGGTGGCCTTCACGGGCCGCCTTTTTTGTTTTGGACGACATCGAGCTCACCGCCGCGCCTGACGAAGACGACCTGCCGCGCCAGTCCGGGCTTGAGGGTCGGATCGTGCATGCGATCGCGCCGACCTTGGCGGGCATGGGTTACGAGCTGGTGCGGGTTGCGGTGCTGGGCCGCTCGGTGCCCACGGTGCAGGTGATGGCGGACCGGGCGGATGGCTCGTTGATCGCGGTGGAGGATTGCGAGGCGATCAGTCACGCCGTGGGCGCAGTGCTGGACGTTGACGATCCGATCCCTGGAGCATGGAACCTTGAGGTCAGCTCGGCCGGGATCGATCGGCCGCTGACGCGGGCGAAGGATTGGAACCGGTTCGCCGGCCATCAGGCCAAGGCCGAGGTGAACTTCCCGATCGACGGCCGCAAGCGCTTTGCTGGCGTGGTGCTCGGGGCTGATGCGACGCATGGCCGCATCAAGCTCGAGACCGGCGACGAGGTGGCGTTGCCGCTGGATGATGTGCGCCGGGCCAAGCTGGTGCTGACCGACGCGCTGATCGCCGCCACGGCGCCCGAGGCTGCCGCCGAACCGACCAACTGAGAGGCCCTACGATGGACACCGCCGTATCCCGCCCCGAGTTGCTGCTGGTCGCCGACGCCGTCGCGCGGGAGAAATCGATCGACCGCGAGGAGGTGCTCGAGGCGATGGAGCAGGCCATCCAGAAGGCCGGCCGCGCCAAGTACGGGCATGAGAAGGACATCCGCGCCACCATCGACCGCAAGAGCGGCGACGTGCGGCTGTCGCGTTGGACCGAGGCGGTGGAGACGGTGGAGAACGAGGAGACGCAGATCCCCGTCCACATCGCCAAGAAGTTCCAGCCCGAGATCGAGGTCGGCGGCTACATCGTCGATCCGCTGCCGCCGATCGATTTCGGCCGCATCGCGGCGCAGACCGCCAAGCAGGTGATCGTGCAGCGGGTGCGCGAGTACGAGCGCAAGAAGCAATACGACGAGTTCAAGGACCGCGTCGGCGAGATCATCAACGGCCTGGTCAAGCGCACCGAGTACGGCAATCTGATGGTCGAGCTCGGCCGCTCCGAGGCGCTGCTGCGCCGCGACGAGCTGATCGCCCGCGAAAGTTTTCGGAATGGCGACCGGGTGCGGGCGTACATCTACGACGTGCGCGAAGAGCCGCGCGGGCCGCAGATCTTCCTCTCGCGCACGCATCCGGCGTTCCTGGCAAAACTGTTCGCCCAGGAGGTGCCGGAGATCTACGACGGCATCATCGAGATCAAGGCGGTGGCGCGTGATCCGGGCAGCCGCGCCAAGATGGCGGTGATCAGCCGCGACAACTCGATCGACCCGGTCGGCGCCTGCGTCGGCATGCGCGGCTCGCGGGTGCAGGCGGTCGTGCAGGAGCTGCAGGGCGAGAAGATCGACATCATCCCCTGGTCGCCGCAGGCCGCGACCTTCGTCGTCAACGCGCTCGCACCCGCCGAGGTGACCAAGGTGGTGATGGATGAGGAGAGCGGCCGCGTTGAGGTCGTGGTGCCGGACGAGCAGCTCTCGCTCGCCATCGGCCGCCGCGGCCAGAACGTGCGGCTGGCGAGCCAGCTGACACGCTGGGACATCGACATCCTGACCGAGGCCGAGGAGAGCTCGCGTCGGCAGGAGGAGTTCCGCCGGCGCACTGGCCTGTTCGTCGAGGCGCTCGACGTTGACGACGTGATCGCCGGGCTGCTGGTGACCGAGGGCTTCAACACGGTGGAGGAGCTGGCCTACGTGCCGCTCGAGGAGCTCGCCGACATCGAGGGCTTTGATGAGGGGCTGGCCGAGGAGCTGATCCGCCGCGCCGAGGGCTTTCTCGCCCGGCGCGACGAGGAGCTGACCGAGGAGCGGCGGACGCTCGGGGTGAGCGACGAGATTGCCTCGTTCGAGGCGCTCAGCCCGGCGATGCTGGTGGCGCTCGGCGCCAAGGGCGTGAAGACGCTGGACGACCTGGCCGACCTGGCCGGCGACGAGCTGATCGAGATCGTCGGCACCGAGGGCATGGACGAGGAGCTGGCCAACGAGATCATCATGGCCGCCCGCGCGCACTGGTTCGACGACGGCGCGCCGCCAGCTGAGGCTGAGGCTGAGGCTGGGGCTGAGCCTGAGATCGAGACCGAAACCGCGACCGAGGAGGCGGGCCACGCCTGAGACACCACCGACCGATTTCGACGACGACGCGGCGGCGGACGCTGTCGCGGACGAGGACGAGCCGCCGGCGAGCGGCCCGGTGCGGCGCTGCGCGGTGACGCGCGAGCATGGCGAGCGGGTGCGCATGCTGCGCTTCGTCGTCGGCCCCGATCGGATGATCGTGCCCGACCTTGCGGCGACGCTGCCGGGCCGGGGAATCTGGTTGAGTGCGCGTCGGGATGTGATAGAGAACGCGCGTGTCAAAGGCGCCTTCATGCGCGCCGCCCGTGGCCCCGTCACCGTGCCGCCCGACCTCGACGCCATGCTGCGCAACGGACTGCGTCGGCGGATCGGCGAGCTCGTCGGCCTGGCCCGTCGCGCCGGGCAGGCAGTGGCTGGCTTCGAGCGGGCGCGGGAGTGGCTGCAGCTTGGGCGTGCCGGCCTGGTGATCGAGGCGAGCGACGGCAGCGCCGAGGAAAGCCGGCGTCTGCTGGGCAGTGGGCGTGGCGGCGTGCCAGCGGTGCGGCCGCTGGCGAGCGCCGAGCTGGCGGCGATCTTCGGTCGTGACCATGTGGTGCACGTCGCCATCGCCGCCGGCCGGCTGGCCGAACGGCTTGGCGTGGAGGCGGAGCGACTGGCCGGGATCAGCCAGGCGGCGTGAGGGTGCCGAGCTTGAGGGCACCGCGCTCGAGGGTGCTGGGCGGAACGTGCCGAGGGTTGAGTGCCGCGGGCTTGGCGGCGTGTGTGGATGATGCGGCGGCCCGGATCGGGCCGGCGCGGTGTGAACGGACAGGTGTATGAGCGAAGGCAACGATCAGGACGCGGCCAAGGGTCGGCTTTCCCTGCGACCGGCAGGGCGGCTCGAGCTGGGGCGTACTGTGGACGCAGGTTCGGTCAGGCAGAGCTTCAGCCACGGCCGTTCGAAGGTTGTGCAGGTCGAGGTGCGCAAGAAGCGCGCCGGCGCGCCGGTGGCGACGCCAAGCGAGGCGGCCGGCGTGCCGACGGCGCTGCAGGGCCGCCCGGCGCTGCCCGGCGCCCCGGCGCGCCCGCCGACAAGCCCGCGTCCAGGCGGTGCCGGCACCGGAGTGGGCCGGGCGCTGACCCAGCGCGAGCTGGAGACCCGCCAGCGCGTGCTCGCCGAGCAGGCGCGCGACACCGCTCGCCGCGACGCCGAGCGGCGCGAGCAGGAGAAGATCAACATCCTCTCCGCCGCCGAGGAGGCGCGCCGACGCGAGGATGATGAGCGTCGCGCCGCCGAGGAGACGGCCCGCCAGGAGGCCGCCGCCAGCGCCGCCGCTCGCCAGGCTGCCGAGCGCGCCGACGACGCCGGCGCGGATGCGAGCGAGGCTGCCGGCACGCCGCTGACTGCGGATGCTGCCGGCGCGCCGGCTCAGGCCCGCGCGCCCGCCGGTGAGGTCCGTCGGTCCGTCACCCCGCGTCCGGCGGCGCCGACGACGCCGACCGAGACGCTGCGCCTGCGTCCCGGCCGGCCGGAGGACGACGAGCGCGCGGTGCCGCGCCGCCCCGGCTCGCCGATCACCGCGCGCAAGGCGCCGGTGCCCGCGGTCAAGAAGGTGCTTGGCGAGCAGCGCCGCACCGGCCGCATCGACGTGCAGGCGGCGATCGAGGGTGACGACGACAAGTCCCGCTCGATGGCCTCCGTGCGCCGCCAGCGCGAACGCGAGCGCCGCCAGGCCGAACTCGAGCGGCTGCGCTCGGACCAGGTGCGCGTCGTGCGCGACGTCGTGCTGCCCGACGCGATCACCGTGCAGGAGCTCGCCAACCGCATGGCGGCGCGCGGCCCCGAGGTGATCAAGACGCTGATGAAGCTTGGCGTGATGGCGACCATCACCCAGACGCTCGACGCCGACACCGCCGAGCTGGTGATCCAGGAGTTCGGCCACCGCGCCCGGCGGGTCAGCGAGAACGACGTTGAGTTCGGCATCGAGGGCAGCACCGACGTCGACACCGACCGGGTGACGCGCGCCCCGGTGGTGACGATCATGGGCCATGTCGACCACGGCAAGACGTCGCTGCTCGACGCGCTGCGCGCCACCGACGTCGCCGGCGGCGAGGCGGGCGGCATCACCCAGCACATCGGCGCCTACCAGGTGCTGACCGCGGCCGGCAACCGCATCACCTTCATCGACACGCCGGGCCACGAGGCGTTCACCTCCATGCGCGCCCGCGGCGCCTCGGTGACCGACATCGTGATCCTGGTGGTGGCCGCCGATGACGGCGTGATGCCGCAGACGATCGAGGCGATCTCGCACGCGAAAGCCGCCGGCGCGCCGATGATCATCGCCATCAACAAGTCCGACAAGGCGGACGCCAACGCCAACCGGGTGCGCCAGGAGCTGCTGCAGCACGAGATCGTCGTCGAGGAGCTGGGCGGCGAGACGCAGGACGTCGAGGTGTCGGCGACCAAGCGCACCGGGCTCGACAAGCTCGAGGAGGCGATCATGCTGCAGGCCGAGATCCTCGACCTGCGCGCCAACCCGGAGCGCAACGCCGAGGGCTCGGTGATCGAGAGCCGGCTTGATCGCGGCCGCGGGCCGGTCGCCACCGTGCTGGTGCAGAAGGGCTCGCTCCGCCAGGGCGACATCGTCGTCGCCGGCGCCGAGTGGGGCCGGGTGCGCGCCATGCTCGACGACAAGTCGCGCGCCATCAAGCTGGCCGAGCCGTCCCAGCCGGTGGAGATCCTGGGGCTCGCCGGCGTGCCGTCGGCGGGCGAGCCGTTCGTCGTCGTCGAGAACGAGACCCGGGCGCGCGAGATCAGCGAGTTCCGCCAGCGCAAGATCCGCGACCGCAACGCGACCTCGGCGACCGCGGCGCGTGGCACGCTCGACCAGATGCTCGCCCGCTTCGCCGCCGGCGCGCAGAAGGAGGTCGCGGTGTTGATCAAGGCCGACGTGCAGGGCTCGTCGGAGGCGATCACCGCCACCGTGACCAAGCTCGCCCACGAGGAGGTCGGCGTGCGGGTGCTGATGTCGGGCGTCGGGCAGATCACCGAGAGCGACGTGCAGCTGGCCAAAGCCTCCAACGCGATGCTGATCGGCTTCAACGTGCGCGCCACCAGCCAGGCGCGGGAGCTGGCGACGCGGGACGGCGTCGAGATCCGCTACTACTCCATCATCTACCAGGTGGCGGACGACATCGCGGCGCTCGTCAAGGGCAAGATCTCGCCGAAGTATCGCGAGCGCTTCCTGGGCTATGCCGAGATCCGCAAGGTGTTCGACATCACCAAGTCCGGCAAGGTCGCCGGCTGCATGATCACGGAGGGCCTGGTCAAGCGCGGCTGCGGCGTTCGCCTGCTGCGCGAGGGCGTGGTGATCCACCAGGGCGAGCTGAGCCAGCTCAAGCGCTTCAAGGACGACGTGCGCGAGGTTGCCCGCGGCTACGAGTGCGGCCTGTCGTTCGCCGGCTTCGAGGATCTGCGTGAGGCGGACATCGTCGAGTGCTACGAGCCGGAGCTGATCCCCGCATGAGGAGCTGAGCGGTGGCGGATAATGCGGAGGTGCTGGAGGCGATCGCCGGCTTAGGTCGAACGGTCGTCGGCCTGGGCGAGTCTCTGACGGGGCTGCGCGTGGACCTGATGGCGCGTATGGACCGGCTGCAGGACCGTCTCGGCGAGCTACGAGAAGACGTGAATCTGGCGCTCGGCAGTAGCCGGAACGGTTACGAGCGGCTGGAGAACTTGCGTGGCGAGCAGCGCAACACGCACGACATGCTGATGACGCTCGTGGCAAAGGTGCGGACGCTCGAGGCGCGCATGCGCGACCTTGGCGAGCACTGATGGCCAAGGCACCTGCCAAGGCGCCGACGCAGCGGCAGTTGCGCGTCGCCGAGGAAATTCGGCACGTGCTGTCCGCCCTGTTCACCCGCGCCGAGTTCCGCGACCCGGAGCTCGCCGGCGTGCACCTCACGGTCACCGAGGTGCGCATCAGTCCCGACCTTAAGCACGCCACCGCCTTTATCGCCCGCCTTGGCCGCACCGATGTTGCGGCCCTGCTGCCGGCGCTGAAGCGCGCCTCGCCTTACATCCGCTCACAGCTCGCCCACGAAACCCGCCGCCTGCGCGTCGCACCGGACGTGACGTTCCAACCGGACACGGCGCTCGATTACGCGATGCATATCGACCAGCTGCTGCACCGGCCCGAGGTCGCGCGGGACCTGGGCAAGGAAGAGTAAGCAAGCGGTTCTTTTTTGAAAAAAAGAACCAAAAAACTTTTGCCCGATTAGAGGCGCGACAGCGGCTAAAAAGTTCTTTGCTTCTTTCTTTCAAGAAAGAAGCGCTTTCTACCTGGAAATCTCGATGCGCCGCAAAAGAGGCTTGCCGCTGGACGGCTGGCTGATCGTCGACAAGCCCTCCGGTCTCACCAGCACTACGGTGGTCAACCGCGTCCGCCGCGCCTTTGACGCGCAAAAGGCCGGGCATGGCGGCACGCTGGATCCGCTCGCCACCGGCGTCCTGCCGATCGCCTTCGGCGCCGCCACCAAGACCGTGCCGTATGTCATGGACGGCACCAAGGTCTACTGCTTCACGCTGCGCCTCGGCGAAAGCCGAGACACCGACGATGCCGACGGCCAGGTCACCGGCTGCTCCGATATCCGCCCGACCGACGCCGCGCTCTGTGCCGCCCTGCCGGCGCTCACCGGCGAGATCATGCAGGTGCCGCCCGCCTTCTCCGCCCTGAAGGTCGCCGGCGAGCGCTCCTACGACATGGCGCGGCAGGGCAGGGCGGTAGTGCTGCCGCCGCGGCCGGCCCGCATCGACCGCTTCGAGCTGGTCGAGCGCCCGGACGCCGATCACGCCGTGTTCGAGGTGCAGTCCGGCAAGGGCGTCTACATGCGCGCGCTCGCCCGCGACGTGGCGGTGGCCTGCGGCACGCTCGGTCACATCACGGCGTTGCGCCGGTTGCGCGTCGGGCCGTTCCATGCCGCCCAGGCGATTTCACTGGACAAGCTGACCCGCGCGGAGGATACCCCGCCCACTTCCCCGGACCTCCTGCTGCCCGTCCTGACCGCGCTGGCCGACATCCCGGCGCTCGCCCTGACGGAGACGGAGGCCAAAAGCCTCGCGAACGGACAAGCTCTCAGCCTGTCCGAGCTCGACGGCCACGCTCCAGCGACCGCCCCGTGCGACGGGATCGTTCGCGCCATGGCGGGGAAGCGCGTCGTTGGCCTGTGCCGTCTTGAGGACGGGATGATCAGGTCGCAGCGCATTCTGTAACCTCGCGACCGGAGCATCACGATGTCGATCACTGCGGAGCGTCGCACGACGCTCATCACCGACTATGCCACCGCCGCCACGGACACCGGCAGCCCGGAGGTTCAGGTCGCCCTGCTCTCCGAGCGCATCGGCAACCTCACCGAGCACCTCAAGACGCACGCGAAAGACTTCCACTCGCGCCGCGGGCTGCTGATGATGGTGGGTCGCCGCCGGCGGCTACTGGATTACCTCAAGGGCAAGGATAGCGGTCGGTATACGGCCCTCATCGGCAGGCTGGGGCTGCGCCGATAGGAGGAAGGCAAGGGCTCTGCCCTTGACCCGCGTCACGCGCTAGCGTGCTGCGCACGGGGGCCGGCGGCCCTTGGGACCCGATTCCGTAAGTAAATGGTTTCCAAAGGCCGCCGGCCTTTGGTGGGTCCAGGGCAAAGCCTTGGCCTTGCTGCCGGCGTCTCCGGCCACATGGACGAAATCCCTCGCCCATGCAGTCCGAGACGCCGTCCCGTCGACAAAGAAGGATGGTTCCAGATGTTTAATCACTTCCGCAAGGAGCTCGACTGGGGTGGGCGCAAGCTCGTCCTTGAGACCGGCAAGATGGCGCGCCAGGCCGACGGCGCGGTGCTGGTCAGCTACGGCGAGACGATCGTGCTGTGCACCGCCGTCGGCGTGCGCACGACCAAGCCCGGGCAGGACTTCTTCCCGCTCACCGTCAACTACCAGGAGAAGACCTACGCCGCCGGTAAAATCCCCGGCGGCTTCTTCAAGCGCGAAGGCCGCCCGAGCGAGAAGGAGGTGTTGGTCAGCCGCCTGATCGACCGGCCGATCCGGCCGCTGTTCCCCGAGGGCTTCCGCCATGAGGTCCAGGTGGTCGCCACCGTGCTCAGCCACGACATGGAGAACGACCCTGACATCGTCGCCCTGGTCGGCTGCTCGGCCGCCCTCACCCTGTCCGGCATCCCGTTCTTCGGCCCGGTCGCGGCCGCCCGCGTGGGCTTCGCCGAGGGCGCCTACGTGCTGAACCCGACCACGTCGCAGATGAAGGGCGCGATTTTGGACCTCGTCGTCGCCGGCACCCAGGATGGCGTGCTGATGGTCGAGAGCGAAGCCCGCGAGCTCGACGAGGCGACCATGCTCGGCGCCGTGACCTTCGGCCATGAGCACTTCCAGACGGTGATCCAGGCGATCATCGAGCTCGCCGAGCACGCGGCCAAGGAGCCCTGGGCGCTCGCCGAGCCGTCCGAGGAGCAGGCCAAGCTCAAGCACCGCATCGACGAGCTCGCCCGCGGTCCGATCGCCGAGGCCTATCAGGAGCGCGTCAAGCAGGCGCGCTACGAGCGCGTCGGCGCGGCCAAGAAGGCGGCGACCGAGACGCTGGTGGCCGAGGGGCACGCCGCCGACAAGGCCAAGCCGCTGTTCAAGGAGCTCGAGGCGGACATCGTCCGCAACGCGATCCTGGAAACCGGCCTGCGCATCGACGGCCGCGACACCAAGACGGTGCGCCCGATCGTCGCCGAGGTCGGCGTGCTGCCGCGCGCGCATGGCTCCGCCTTGTTCACCCGCGGCGAAACCCAGGCGCTGTGCGTGGCGACGCTGGGCACCGCGTCCGACGAGCAGATCATCGACAGCCTGGAGGGCGAGAGCCGCGCCAACTTCCTGCTGCACTACAACTTCCCGCCGTTCTCGGTCGGCGAGGCGGGCCGCATGGGCAGCCCGGGGCGGCGCGAGATTGGCCACGGCAAGCTCGCCTGGCGCGCGCTGCGCCCGCTGCTGCCGGGTAAGGACAAGTTCCCCTACACCGTCCGCCTCGTCTCCGAGATCCTGGAGAGCAACGGCTCGTCCTCGATGGCGACCGTCTGCGGCTGCTCGCTCGCGCTGATGGACGCCGGCGCGCCGATGGAGAGGCCGGTGGCCGGCATCGCCATGGGCCTGATCAAGGAGGAGCGCGGCTTCGCCGTGCTGTCCGACATCCTCGGCGACGAGGACCATCTGGGCGACATGGACTTCAAGGTGGCCGGCACCGAGACTGGCATCACCGCGTTGCAGATGGACATCAAGATCACCTCGATCACCGCCGAGATCATGCGGGTGGCGCTCGAGCAGGCGCGTGACGGCCGGCTGCACATCCTCGGCGAGATGGCCAAGGCGCTCACCGGCGCCCGCGGCGGCGTGGCCGCCACGGCGCCGCGGATCACGGTGATCAACGTGCCGAAGGACAAGATCCGCGAGGTTATCGGCACCGGCGGCAAGGTGATCCGCGAGATCGTCGAGTATTCGGGTGCGAAGGTCGACATCGAGGACGACGGCACGATCAAGATCGCGTCCACCAGCGAGGAGGCGACGCAGAAGGCGCTCGACCGCATCCGCGGCATCGTCGCCGAGCCCGAGATGGGCGTGATCTACCTCGGCAAGGTGGTGAAGACCGCCGATTTCGGCGCCTTCGTCAACTTCCTCGGCTCGCGCGACGGCCTGGTGCACATCAGCGAGCTGACCCAGGGCCGGGTCAACAAGACCGCCGACGTGGTCTCGGTCGGCCAGTCGGTGCGGGTCAAGGTCATGGGGTTTGACGACCGCGGCAAGGTCAAGCTCTCGATGCGCGTCGTCGACCAGGAGACCGGCGAGGACATCTCCGAGCGCGTCGGTCCGAAGGGCGGCGGCCGGCCGCGCGAAGAGGCCGCCGAGTAGCCTCTTCACCTCGCCGGCGGAACAGGTAGGGTCCTCGCATCGTGTCGGGCGCCACTCTTTTGTCAGCGGAACAGGAGCGCCCGCATCTTGTCGGGCGCTCCTGGCGTATCCATTACAAACACGTGATGCGGCCGAGGGCGGAACGATGAAGACGATCAACGCCATCCGCATGGGCGGCGTCGAAGTGCTGCCGCTGATCGAAGGCGGCAAGGGTGTCGCCGTCAGCAACGGCATCTCGTCCGGCCACTGGGCCGCCGCCGGTGGCGCCGGCACCTTCAGCGCCGTCAACGCCGACAGCTATGACGAGGACGGCTCAGTCCGCCCGCAGCTCTATCACGGCCGTACCCGCCGGGAGCGCCACGAGGAGCTGGTGAGCTACGCCATCGAGGGTGGCATCACCCAGGCTCGCCACGCGCATGAGCTCGCCGGTGGTCGCGGCCGCATCCACGCCAACATCCTGTGGGAGATGGGCGGCGCCGAGCGGGTGATCACCGGCGTGCTCGAAGGCGCGCGCGGCTTGATCAACGGCCTCACCTGCGGCGCCGGCATGCCCTACCGCCTGTCCGACATCGCCGCCCGCTTCGGCGTGCACTACTACCCGATCGTCTCCTCCGCCCGCGCCTTTTCGGCGCTATGGAAGCGCGCCTACCATAAGGCGGCCAACCTGCTCGGCGGCGTCGTCTACGAAGACCCCTGGCTCGCCGGCGGCCATAACGGCCTGTCCAACAGCGAGGACCCCACCAAGCCCGAGCCGCCGTTCGACCGCGTGCTGGCGCTGCGCCGCCAGATGCGCGCCTTCGGCCTGGACGACACTCCGATCATCATGGCCGGCGGCGTCTGGTGGCTCGAGGAGTGGGAGGACTGGATCGACAACCCCGAGCTCGGGCCGATCGCCTTCCAGTTCGGCACCCGGCCGCTGCTCACCACCGAAAGCCCGATCGGCGAGGAGTGGAAGCAGCGCCTGCTGCACTTGCGTGAAGGCGACGTCTTCCTCAACCATTTCAGCCCGACCGGCTTTTACTCCAGCGCCATCAACAACGCCTTCATGGAAGAGCTGCGTGGCCGCAGCGACCGCCAGGTCGCCTACACCGCCGAGCCGGTCGGCGACCACGTCGCCGAATACGGCGTCGGCCCGCGCGGCCGCAAAGTCTATCTGACCGCCACCGACCGCCACCACGTCGAGGGCTGGGCGAGACTAGGCTACACCGAGGCCCTGCGCACGCCCGACCTCACTTTGGTCTTCGTCACCCCGGACAAGGCGGCGGAGATCCAGGCCGACCAGGTCGCCTGCATGGGCTGCCTCAGCCAGTGCCGGTTCTCCAACTGGAGCCAGGCCGAGCCGAGCTACACCAACGGCAAAAAGGCCGACCCGCGCAGCTTCTGCATCCAGAAGACGCTGCAGGAGATTGGCCATACCGACACGCCCGAAGCCGCCGACAACAACCTGATGTTCGGCGGGCACAATGCCTATCGCTTCGCCGCGGACCCGTTCTACGGTAACGGCTTCATCCCGACGGTGAAGCAGCTCATGGAACGGATCCTGACGGGCCGGTAAGGCAAGGCCAGGGGCGTCGCCCCTGGACCCGATTAAAGGCGGAGCCTTTAAAATCCATTTCTGATCCATGCCGCTAGGGCGAGGCCGGTGCCGTGCGAAGCCTGGTCTCCAACGGATGCGGGTCTGGGGGCGCCGCCCCCAGCGGGTCCAGGGCAGAGCCCTGGCCTTGCCTAGAGCGCAGCCAGCACGCTCTCGGCCCTGCTCACCCCAAAATCCCCCGGCGGCTCGATGCCCAGATGGGTGATTTTCAGATCATCGGCGACCAGGGCAAAGCGTTGGCAGCGTATGCCGAGGCCTCGATTGGTCAGGTCCAGCTCGAGGCCGAGGGCGTGGGTAAAGGCGCAGGAGCCATCGGCAAGCAGCGTGATGCTGTCGCCAAGATCGTTGGCCTTGCCCCAGGCGTCCATCACGAACACGTCGTTGACGGCCATGCAGGCGACGAGCTCGACGCCTTTTGCCTTCAGCGCGGCCAGATTCTCGACGAAGCCGGGCAAATGCTGAGCGCTGCAGGTGGGCGTGAAGGCGCCTGGCACGCCGAACAGCACGACCAGCTTGCCGGCAAACAATTCCTCGGTTGACACCTCGCGTGGCCCGTCCCGGGTGGCCAGCGTCAGCTTTACCGATGGCAGCGTGTCGCCCACCTTGATCGTCACCGTCGCGTCCCTCTCGTGCAGTGCCATGACGCAGATGTAATGGCGGATCGACGACGAGTCACGTTGTGCCGCTGTGCTTGTCGGCGGCGGTCGTGCTCCAATTTTGAGGATGGTGCCGCCGCTGTCGGCCTGACCGGCACGGTGTTGAAACCACGGATCTGCAAGCGAGGTCGTTTGAACGATGGATGACAAGCCGCTCCGCCGACGCAAACCGCGGCCCGTGGTGCCGGCGCCGGCGCAGCACGGGGATGCGACGACGAGCAAGGCCGGGGCTGCGGGCAAGCGCCGTCTGGCGGCCGGGACAGGGGCGATGGGATTGCAGCCGGCGAACCTCACCGGCCAGTTGCTGATCGCCATGCCCAGCATCGACACGCCGTATTTCAACCGCAGCGTCATCTACATCTGCGCCCACACCGCCGAGGGGGCGATGGGCATCGTGCTGAACAGTCCGCTGGACAGTCCGAGCTTCGACGACCTGCTGGCCCAGCTCGGCGTGGCGCCGACGCCGCCGAACCGTCGCGTGGCGCTGTGCAAGGGCGGCCCGGTGGAGAGCGCCCGCGGCTTCGTGCTGCACACGGCGGACTGGACCGGCGACGGCTCGCTGGTGGTGGACGAGGCGGTGGCGCTGACCGCGAGTCTGGACGTGCTGAAGGCGATTGCCGATGGCGGCGGGCCGCGCGAGGGGCTGCTCGCGCTGGGCTATGCCGGCTGGGGCCCGGGGCAGCTCGACGAGGAGATGCAGCGCAATGCCTGGCTGTCGGCGCCGGCCAACGTGTCGCTGGTGTTCGACGCCGACCATGCGACGAAGTGGCGTCGCGCGCTGGCGGTGCTGAAGGTCGACCCCCTGGTGCTCTCCCCCGCCGCCGGCCACGCCTGAGAGCCCGTTCGATAATGCTACTGGGGTGGTCATCTGGCGCGCCTTGGCTGCGCTCCGATGCTCACGGCCAGAAGGCCGCTCCGCTTCGGTGCTCGCCAAGGCACGCCAGCTGACTCACCCCAGCGCATTCGCGAACGGGCTCGTTGGGGTGGGTGAGCGAGCAAAAGTTTTTTGGTTCTTTTTTTCAAAAAAGAACGGCTTCCTTGCTTCGCAAACAATCGGCGTCCTTCGTTGCCCTGCGCGACGCCTTCGATAGATTACAATCATGCCGCGCGGTGACCTCTTTCCCGACATTGGGCCGTTCCAGACCGGCTACCTGCCGCTCTCCGGCGGGCACATCATGTACTGGGAACAGGTCGGTAATCCGCGTGGCCGGCCGGTGCTGTTTCTGCATGGTGGGCCAGGCGCCGGCGCCGGCGTCGTGCACCGGCGCTTCTTCGACCCGGCGCATTGGCGCGTCGTGATCTTCGACCAGCGTGGCGCCGGCCGCTCACGCCCGCTCGGCCTGCTCGCCGGCAACACCACTCAGGCGCTGGTCAGCGACATCGAGGCGTTGCGGCGCTACCTCGACATCAACAGCTGGCTGGTGTTCGGCGGCTCCTGGGGTTCGACCCTCGCGCTGGCCTATGCGCAGGCGCACGCCGCCCATGTCGCCGGCTTGGTGCTGCGCGGCGTGTTCCTCGGCCGGCGCAGCGAGGTCGACTGGTTCCTGCACGGCCTGGCCGCGATCTTTCCGGACGCGCATGCCGCCTTCGTCGGCTTCCTGCCCGAGGCGGAGCGCGGCGACGTGCTCGGCTCCTATCTGCGCCGCCTCTGCGACCCTGATCCGAGCGTGCACATGCAGGCGGCGCGCGCCTGGTCGGTCTATGAGGGCTCGTGCAGCACCTTGCTGCCGAGCCCGGAGACGGTCAGCTCGTTCTCGCAGGACCGCACCGCGCTCGGCTTGGCCCGCATCGAGGCGTATTATTTTGCCAACAACCTGTTCCTGCCGCCGGAGGGCCTGCTCGCCGGCATGCACCGGATCGGCCACATTCCGGGCGAGATCGTGCAGGGCCGCTACGACATGGTGTGTCCGGCCACCTCCGCCTTCGAGCTGGCCGCCGCCTGGCCCTCGGCCCGGCTGACGGTGATCCCGGATGCCGGCCACTCGGCGCTGGAGCCCGGTATCCGGCGCGCCCTGGTGGCGGCCGTGGAGCGCTTCCGTTACGCGCGTTGACGCAGCGCCCCGGCGTTCTTGACACACTGCCTGAACGTAACGGCCCATCTCGCGTTGGCGCTTCCGACAGCGGTCGCCTATGGGGCGCCGCTCGGAGGATAGCTGAGACCATGAATCGCACGATTATTCTGCTCGCCGTCGCGGCCCTGCTGCCGATGGCGGCCTGCTCGGACAACACCAAGCCGGCCGCCGCGACCAGCGAGGCGTCCGCGCCGCCGCCGCCGGCGGTTGCCGCGGCTGACCAAAGCTTCGCCACGATGGCCGCCGCCGGCGGCTTGGCCGAGATCCAGGCGGCGCAGCTTGCCGAGACCAAGTCCCACCGCACCGCGGTCAAGCACTTCGCCGAGCGGATGGTGAAGGACCACACCGCCGCCGACCAGAAGTTGATGCAGATCGCGCAGCAGAAGGGCATCACCCTGCCGACCACGCCGACCGATGCGCAGCAGCAGGACTACGCCAAGCTGCAGGGCGAGACCGGCCACATGTTCGACCACGACTACCTGGCGAGCGAAGTGCAGGACCATCAGCAGATGGTGCAGGCCTTCCAGATGGAGTCGCAGAGCGGCACCGACCCCGACCTGAAGGCGTTCGCGACCCAGACCCTGCCGATCATCCAGCAGCATGTGGCGATCGCCGAGCGGCTGAGCAGCGGCGGCGGCGCGCATCACGCCCACCGCCACCACACCACCAGCGCGGCAAGCTGATCACCGCCGACGGTTCAACGCGTAGCGACGGGTCCCAGGGCAGCCTCCCTGGGACCACGTTTGTGGAGGTGACATGGGCGACGCGGAAGATCTGAAGGCGATGCGGGAGGAGATCGACGAGCTCAGCGGCCCGACGCTGCCGCCGCGCGTCACCGAGGCGGCCGGCCGGGCCCGTGACGCCGTCAGCTCGCTCCGCGATGCGGCCGGCGACCGCCTGGAGCAGGCCTCCGAGCAGGTGCGCGGCCGCCCGTTCGTGGCGATCCTGATCGCGGTGACGACGGGCTACCTGCTTGGGCGTTACATAACCTAGGAAGAAAGCCGGCGGCTTTCTCTGCGTGCGCCCTGCCAATGGCACTAAGCGCCACCGGAACGTCTTACGGATGCGGGTCTGGGGGCGCCGCCCCCAGCGGGTCCAGGGCAGCGCCCTGGCCTTGCCTCAGCCAAACACCCACTCGCCAGCCCGCATCACCGGCTCGGTCGACCCGTCCGTCTGCACACCATCGACGTCCATCGCCGCGTTGCCGATCATCCAGTCGACATGGATAAGACTGTCATTCGCCCCGGCCGCCCGCGCCTGCGCCTCGCTCAGCCTCGCCGCGTCGACCAGGCACTCGGTGTAGGCCGAGCCCATGGCGATGTGGCTGGCGGCGTTCTCGTCGAACAGCGTGTTGCGGAACAGCAGCCCGGAGCGCGCGATCGGCGACGAATTCGGCACCAGCGCAACCTCGCCGAGATGGCGCGCGCCGGCGTCGGTGTCGAGCAGCCGGGTCAACGCCTCGCCGCCCTCGCGCGCTGCTGCCGCAACCACCCGCCCGGCCTCGAAGCGCATGGTGATCCCGTCGATCAGCGTGCCGCGCAGCGCCAGCGGCTTGCTGCTGCTGACGTAGCCCTCCACCCGGTCGCGATGCGGCGTGGTGAACACCTCCTCGGTCGGAATGTTCGGATTGCAGACGATGCCGTTGCGCGCCATCGACGCGCCGCCTTTCCACAGATGCCCGTCCGCCAGCCCGACGCGCAGGTCGGTGCCGGGTGCGTGGAACCGCAGCGCCGCGTAGCGCCGCCCGTTGAGGTGCGCCGCCCAGCCCGCCAGCCGCTCGTAATGCGCCGCCCACTCGGCCCGCGGGTTCGCGGTGTCGACCCGGGCGGCGGCGAAGATGGCCTCCCAGAGCGCGGCAACCGCCGCCGTCTCGCCAAGCTCCGGAAACACCGCCGCCGCCCAGCCGGGGCTCGCCGCCGGCAGCACCAGCCAGTTGACGCGGAACTCGGTGATCAGGTCGAGCCGCCGCTTGCCCGCGACCGCCGCCGCCTTGGCGATCCGCCCGATCCGCGCCGGATCCTGCCCCGCCAGCAGCGACGGGTTGCTCGACACCACGCTCAGGCTCGCCGCATTGCGCTCATGCGCGCTCGCCATGCCGTCGAGCAGCCAGCCCGCTGCGGCGTCCAGGCTCGCCTCGCTGCCATGCGCCAGCCGGATCAGCATCGCCTGCTCGTCGGCCAGCACCGTCGACACCAGGCTCGCCCCGGCGCGATAGGCATGTTCGGTCAGCCGACGCACCAGCGGCACCGCCTCGAGCTGCGCCGAGATCAGCAGCTCCTGTCCCGGCTGCAGGTTCAGCCCGCTGCGGATCGCAACCTCGGCGAGCCGGTCGAGACGCTCCTCGAAGCGGCCAACATCCTGCATCAGGACGAGCTCTTGCCGAGCGGCCGGTGGCCGCGCTCGATCAGCCGCGCCAGCAGGCCGCCGCGCGCCTTGACCGCCTTGGCGTCCAGCTTGGCTTGCGCCGCCCGCTCGCGCTCCCGGTCGCGCTGCTCGTCCGCCTCGACCCGCGCCTTCTCCGCCAGCCACTTCTCAAGGCTCATCCCGGCCTTGGCGGCGCGCTTCGCCTCGTAACCGCGCTGGCCGTCGCTCATCACCTTCATCGCTGCTGTCCCGCCTGGCCGCATTCAGGCCAAGTAGTGGCCTTGGGCCGCCCGTGCAGCAAGAGTGCCGGCCTGAGGAGAACCATATGGCCGAGGCACGCATCAAGGCAGGGCTGTGGGTGCGCGCGGCGCTCAGGCTCGGCGACGGCGACGGCAAGCCGGGCGCCATCCTGCGCCGCGGCGACGAGGATGCGGGCGGGGTGCTGATCGTGCTGCGCAGCCGGCGCGGCCTCAGCGTGCTCAGCCAAACCCGCGACGCCACCGGCGCGCCGGCCTGGCTGCGCGGCACCGGCAGCGACCCGGTGGACGACCCCACCGCCGACGCCTACGTGGCCCGCCAGGTCGCCCGCGATCCGGATCTGTGGGTGGTGGAGTTCGAAGCCGCCGACCTGCTGCCGCCGTTCAATGATCGGGTGCTTTGAAGGAAGGTCAGGGGTTCGCGCGCCGAACGGATGCGGGTCTGGGGGCGCCGCCCCTAGCGAGGTCCAGGAGCAGAGCTCCTGGCCTTTCTTAACCGTTAGCGCAGGCTCCGATTAGGCGCGTCCGCCGAGGAGATCGTCAGGTCGATCCCGGCCGGCGCCATCGCGACTTCCTCAAAGGCGGCGCTGCCACGTGTCGGTGCGGCGGCGGCATCCTCGCGCAGGTCGGCGGGTGCGGCGTCGAGCCGGGGCATCGGCGCATGGGTTTGCGCCACGATCAGGTGGCCCTGGTCGGCCCGCGGATAGATGAAGCCGTTGGTCGGGTAGATGCTGCCATAGGTGTCCGCGTGCGCCAGCTCGACCCGCACCGCCGACCAGTCATTGGCCTCCGAGACGTCGACGACCGAGATGTTGCGGGTGACGCCGCGGCTGTTCCAGTGCGACTGGTCGATGACGATGTTGCGGCTGTCGACGACGTCGCTGACCACTGCAACGTGGCCGAGCGGCATCCGCCCGTTCGCCTGGAAGCTCAGCACGCTGCCGATTTCGGGCCGCTGGCCGCGGGCGTAGAGGCCGGCCGCATTGTCCCACCAGTCGACGGCGTTGCCGGGGAGCTGGACGTCGCTCGCCTCCTTGGCGAAGGCGACGCATTGCAGCACCGGCAGGCTGTGCGCGCGGAAGGTGGCGAAGCGGTAATGCACCTCGCCGCCGTGGCGGTAGCGGTGGTGGGCACTGGCCGCCGTCGAACTGATCGAGAAGCCTGCCCCGCTCAGCAGGGCGATCAAAGCTGCCGTCTTGCCAGCCTGTGCGAAACGCATACCTGGGTCTCTCCGCAGTCAACAACGCCTAGACTGCGTATCAATCCGGTTACGCGTTCGACAATCGCCAGCGCCGTAAAACCCGATGAACGGCGCCAGTTCGTCAGGAATCGGCCGTGCAGACCCGGCGCTTTCGGGACAGCATTCCTAAAATCAAGAGGTCATGCGTCGCCGGCACAGGGCGACTTTCCTCGTGGCTGATGAGCAGCACTGTGCTAAATCAGCCACTTAGCGGGCGTCTCCAACAAAGCATTGCAACCTGAGGTAGCAGCTACTTGGTGGTGATCAGCATGATCTCGACGAGGTAGGCCGGGTCGGCCAGCACCGCCTGAACGCAGGCCCGCGCCGGCGCCCCACCCTCCGGCAGCCAGGCCGACCAAACCTCGTTCAGCACCGCCCGGTCGGCAATGTCGGCCAGCCAGATCTGCGCCTGCAGCAGCCTGGTCTTGTCGGTGCCATGCTGCTCGAGCAGCTCGTCGAGCTGCTGCAGCACGTCGAGCGTCTGCCCGCGCACATCCTTGCTGGTGTCGCCGGCAACCACCCCCTGGGTGAAGATGAAGCCGTGATACTCGACAACGCGGGCGAGCACGGCGTCAGCGCCGGTGCGGATGATCTTGCTCATGCGATCTCCTATTGAGAGAAAGAAAGGCCAGGGCTCCGCCCTGGATCTGCTGGGGCGGCGCCCCCAGACCCGCATCCATTGAGCCTAGATGGGCGTCCGCACGCCACCGCCCTCGGCGGCGAACGATGGCTAACAAATGGATTTTAGAGGCTTCGCCTGTGATGGGGTCCAGGGCTCAGGAGGGAAAGCCCCTGGCCTTGCGTCCCTCAGGGCTGAGCCGGCGACGGCGGCACGCTGCCCGGTGCGCCGCCGCCGTTGGCGTCGTCCACCGACTGGCCGTTCTCGCGCAGGCAGCTCGCGAGCTGCTGGTCGCGGCCGTAGCGGTCCGGCAGGCCATTCGAGGTCACGCCGGGCAGGCCGCTGGAGGAGAACGGCGTGTCGACCGTCGAGCGTTCGGAGAGCAGGAAGCGGTTCTGCGCCAGGTAGGTCTGGTCGGCCTGGTGCTCGCAGGCGTCGGCGGCGGCGCGGTCGGCGTGGTTCTGCTGCGGTGGCACCGCGGCGCAGCCGGCGACCAGCGCGGCTGCGGCCAGGCTGGTGGCGGACGCCAGCCGCCTGCGCGTCGGCAGGGCTCGGATCACGCGGGCGGTCATGCGGGGCTCCTTCGCCGGTCGCGCGGCGCGCCGGCCCGTTCGTGCTGGTAACGATCCTGCCGCACCGGCGCAACGCCCGGCGCTGTCAGCGCCCGCCGGGTGCCAGCTGCGACGGGCGCGCCGGCCGCCGCCGGCAGCAGCGCGCGCATCGCCGCCTCGTCGAACCGCGCCTCGCGGCCGAGCGGGCAGGCGGCGGCCGCGGCGAGCAGCACCGCGTCGAGTTCCGCCCCCTCCGGGCGCAGCCGGAACAGCCCGGCGAGCCAGCGCGCCCGGCCCAGCAGCTCGACCAGCGCCAGCAGCCGCAGGCAGAGCGACAATCCGTAGAGCGTGGCGAGCCCGCTGATCCGGTCGACCGCCGCCGCCCAGCAGCAGGCGTCGCTGTCGGCGAGCACCAGATCGCTCGGCGCCTCGTCGGCGGCGGTGGCGGCGAAGCGGAACAGCCGCGCCGGGCCGCCAGCCTCCTGGCGCGCCGCGTCGTGCGCCTGCTCCCAGGCGCGGGCGATGTCGCGCGGGCAGACCGCGGGCAGTCGCTCGGCCGGCCGGTCGACGACGTAGACCTGCGAGCCGCCGGCGGCCTGCGCCACCTGCACGGCGTCCGACCGCCGCGTCACGAGCCGCGCTCCACCGCCACCAGCGCCGGCCGGCACAGCGCCGCCATCGCGACGCTGCCGCCGAGCCCGAACAGCAGCCCGCAGCCGACCAGGCTCAGCAGCCCGTCGCGCAGGCCGACCGCCGCCGAGACCTGGCCGAGCAGCAGCGGCGCGAGCAGGATGCCGAGATAGGCGACCTGCGAGCAGGCGGCCACCGCCGAGCCCTGTTCGCCGGGAGCGGCCAGCCGGCCGGCAAGCCCGACCACGGTGGGGGCCGCGACCGAGACGCCGGCGCCGGCCAGCAGCAGCGCCGGCAACGCGAGCTGCCAGTCCGGTGCCAGCGCGAAGCCGGCCACCCCGGTCGCGGCGACGAGGCCGGCGAGCAGCACCAGGCGCGCATCGCCGAGCCGGGCGCCGAGCAGCTGCCCGCCGAGCCGTCCGCCGACCGCGGCCAGCGCCAGCAGCCCCGGCCCGAGCCCGGCGACGGCCGGGTCGGCGTGCAGGTCACGCTCCAGATGCAGCGCGCTCCACAGCTCCAGCCCGCTCTCGACCATGAAGGCGACGCCGCAGATCAGCCCGAGCAGCAGCGCTGGCCCCTGCAGCCGCCGCCGCCCGGCCGGCCGGGCGGCGGCGACAGCCGCAGCGCCAGGCGGCCGGCGGGTCAGCAGCGAGCCGAGCAGGATCGTGCCCGCCGCGCCGAGCAGGATCGCGCGGGCGTCCACCCCCGCCTGGCGCAGCAGCCCCGAGCTGATGGCGCTGACGCACAGCCCACCAGAGTAGAAGCTGTGCGCGAGGTGCATCCGCCGTGTGCCCCGTCCGGCGTCGCGGCCGTCGGTCTCGATTTCGCTCACCGCGCTGTTCATCAGCACATCGAGCAGGCCGGAGGCGGCGCCGACCAGGGCCAGGGCGGCGACCAGCCACGCATAGCCCGGCGCGAGCGCGGTCGCCGCCGCGGCGAGCGCGAAGCCGGCGCAGGCCGGGGCGAGCCAGGGCTGGCCGCGCTGGTTGCCCAGCCGCGCCGCCAGCGTCAGCGCCGGGATGGCGCCGACGATGGTCGCCGTCATCGCCAGGCCGAGCGGGCCGTCGCCGACCCGCAGCCGCGCCGCCACCGCCGGCACCAGCGCCGCCCAGCTGCCCCAGAACACGCCGAGCATGGCGAAGGCGGCGAGCGGCCGCAGCGACGAGGTCGCGACCTGCCGGCGCCAGGTGGCAAGCCGGCCGAGCCCCGCCCGCGCTGCCAAGCTGCTCATGCCCGCATGCTCGCGTCAGCGTGCGACGTCAGCATGCTGATGCGGACAGCGTGGCGAGCGCCTCGGGGGTGTCGAAGTCGCGCAGCACCGCGGCGTCGCCGGTCGCCACCTCGTGCAGCTCGCCGGCCAGCGTCTCGAACAGCCGCCGCGCGCCGGCGTCACCGGTGAGCGCGAGCAGCGCCGGAATGTGCCGCCGGCCCCACAGCACCGGGTTGCCGCGCTCGCCGCCGGCGGTCGGCACCACCACGGAGCGGCCCGCCTCGGGGTCGAAGGCGGCGATCAGGCTGTCGATCACCGGGGCGCCGACCAGCGGCATGTCGCCCAGACACACCAGCACGGCCGGGGCGTCGGTGGGCAGCGAGGCGAGGCCGGCGCGCAGGCTGGCGCTCAGCCCCTCGGCATGGTCGCGCGCCTCCACCACCCGCACGGCGTCGGCCGGCGCCGCCCGCAGCAGGGCGGCCCGCAGCAGCGGCGCCTCGTGCCCGACGACGACGTGCACCGGTCGCCGCACGCGGCTGCCCAGCAGGTGGCCGAGGGTGCGGGCCACCATGCTGCGCCCGTGGTCCTCGATCAGCAGCTTGTTGCGCCCCATCCGGCTCGACCGCCCGGCCGCCAGCAGCAGCGCCACGGCGCCTCCGCCGTTCCTCACGACACGACGCCCGCGTCGTTCCTCATGATCCGACGCCCGCGTCGTTCCTCATGATCCGACGCCCGCGTCGTTCCTCATGATCCGACGCCCGCGTCGTTCCTCACGACACGACGCCCGCGTCGTTGCCCATGATCCAGCGCCCGCGCTGCTCGTCATGACCCGGCGCTGACCAACAGGGCCTCATCCACGTCCGGCGGCGATCGCGGCGCGGCGGCGCACGGCGATGATCTCGGCGACGATGGAGAGCGCGATCTCGGGCGCGGTGACGGCGCCGAGCGGCAGCCCCACCGGCCCGCGCACCCGCGCCAGCGCTGCCGCATCGTGGCCAAGGGCTGCCAAGCGGTCCAGCCGCCCGGCATGGGTGCGCCGCGAGCCGAGCGCGCCGATGTAGAACGCCTCGGAGCGCAGCGCCCCGTCGAGCGCCGGGTCGTCCAGCTTCGGGTCGTGGGTGAGCGTCACCACCGCGCAACGCCGGTCCGGCCGCAGCGCCGCCAGGGCCTCGTCCGGCCAGGCGGTGTCGAGCGCCACGCCCGGGAAGCGCGCGGCGGTGGCAAAGGCGCCGCGCGGGTCGATCACCGTCACCGCGAAGCCGAGTGCGGTGGCGAGCGGCGCCAGCGCCTGGGCGACGTGCACGGCGCCGATCACGGCGAGCCGCAGCGGCGGGTTGCGCGCCAGCACGAACCAGGCCTCGCCCGCCAGCTCGACGATGGCGCTGACGTCGGTCTCGACCACGCGCCGCGCCGCCTCGGCGAGGCCCGGCGGCAGCGTCGTCGAGGCCGCGCCGGCGGGCTCGACCACGTGCTGCAGGCCGTCGCCGAGCCGCGTCGCCAGGGCGGCCGCGCGGCCGGCCTGCGCCGCGGCGGTCAGCGCCGATTGGGTCTGCGGCGTCACTCGAGCCGCTCGACGAACACGGTCAGCCTGCCGCCGCAGGCCAGACCGACCTCCCAGGCGCGCTCGTCGGTGACCCCATACTCCAGCAGTTGCGGCGCGCCGCTGGCGATCACCTCGAGGCCGATCTGCGCCACCGCGCCCTCGATGCAGCCGCCGCTGACCGAGCCGGCCAGCCGGCCGTCGGCGGCGATTGCGAGCTGGCTGCCGGTCGGCCGCGGGCTGCTGCCCCAGGTCTGCGTCACCGTCGCCAGCGCCACGCCGGCGCCGTCGCGGCGCCAGCCGATTGCCTCGGCCAGCACGTCCTCGTCGCCCATCACCGCCAAACCCCCATGCCGACCCGTCTCCGTCCGTCGCATCGCGGTGATATGGTGCACGCTTTCGTGCCTGCCACGCACCGCCCGCGACGCATGACGGTCGCCCGCAGAATGCGAGCGCAGGCGGGCTGCGCAGATGACAGCGGCAAGTGCGAGGGGGCACGGCCCGAGGCCGGCCATCCAAAATTAAGCCATATCTGAAGCTTTTCGTTAAGTCTTGACTGGCACACTCCAGTCCGGAGCCGGCCTCGCCCGCCATGGTCGAGCGGCCGTCCGCCTGTCGAGGAGCATCATGCCCAACCTGGTCCTGGAAATGCGTCAAGGCGACATGATGGTCGTGAACGGCGCCGGCATCCGGTTCCGCAACAAGACGCGCATCGAGCTGACGGCGCCGGCGCGCTTTCTGTTCGGCAAGCAGCTCATGATGGCGCCGGACGCGACGACGCCCGTGCGCCGCATCTACTACGCGCTGCAGCAAGCCTATGTCGGCAACGACGAGGAGCGCGCATCCGGCCTGGCCGAGGCGCGCCGGCTCGTCGCCGCCTATCCGGCCGCCGATCCGATCAGCGCGGCCAGCCTGGCGGACGCCCTGGCCATGCTCGAAGCCGGCAATTGCTACCAGGCGCTGAAGCTCTGCCGCGAGGTCATCCGGACGGTGGACGGCATCGCCCTAGGCGCCCGGCCGACGGCGGTGGCAGCTGAGTGAGGCACGGCAAGGCTCCTCAACAGATGGGGTCTGCGGCCTTGGGCCCCAGCGGGTCGAGGGCAGAGCCCTCGCCTTTCTTCCTTGACCACACCCTCAAGGCCACCGCACTTCCGGCGGCAAGCTCATCAGGATCGCCTCGGTGTTGCCGCCGGTGCGCAGTCCGAAAAGCGTGCCGCGATCGTGCAGCAGGTTGAACTCCACGTAGCGCCCGCGCCGCACGAGCTGGTGGTCGCGCTCGGCCGGGGTCCAGGGTTCCACAGCCCGCCGCCGTACAATCTTGCTGTATTCGGCGCAGAACGCGAGGCCGACGTCCCGGGTGAGGGCGAAGTCGGCCGCCGGGTCGCCGCTGTCGAAGTGATCATAGAAGATGCCACCGAGGCCGCGCGTCTCGCCACGGTGCGGCAGGTAGAAGTAGGTGTCGCAGGCGGCCTTGAAGCGTGGGTAGTAGGCCGGATCGTGCCGGTCGCAGGCGGCGCGGAAGGCGGCGTGGAAGTCGGCGGCGTCCTGCAGCGCCTCCGGCGCCTCGGGGCGCATCGGCGTGATGTCGCCCCCGCCGCCGAACCAGCCGCGCCGGGTCACCAGCATGCGGGTGTTCATGTGCGCCGCCGGCACGCGCGGGCTCTGCAGATGCGCGACCACGCTGATGCCCGAGGCCCAGAAGCGCGGGTCTTCGGCGGCACCGGGGATCTGGCCGCGGAACTCCGGGCTGAACTCGCCCATCACCGTGGAGACGTTGACGCCGACCTTCTCGAACACCCGGCCGCGCATCAGGCTCATCACGCCGCCGCCGCCGGGGCTTCTGTCCTCGGTCGGCCGCGTCCAGGCGCGCTGTTCGAAGCGTCCGGCGGGGCGCTCGGCCAACGGGCCGGCATGCGCCGCCTCGATGGCCTCGAACGAGGCGCAGAGGCGGTCGCGCAAGGCTTCGAACCAGCCGCGAGCGGCATCCTGCAGCTCGGCATGGGGCGGCGGCGCGGCGGGATTTGTCATGCCGGCATACATAGCTCGTCGGCGCGCGGCCGGCAGGTGCCGCGTCCGTTGCAGGTTCGGTGAGCCCTCCTTATTATGTGTTGGAACGAGGGCTGCCGGTGGCTGCCCCGGATCTGGCGCATCCGTCGCGCCGTCGGTCGGTTCTTCCGTCCGTCAACGCGAGGGTTCGCCGGTGCATTGCGATGCTGGTGGTCAAGGAACCCCGTTAGATGGCCGGTCTACACAAGAGCGACTTCAAGAACCCGGTGATCAACTGGGTTGATACCCGTCTGCCTGTGTTTACGATGATGCAGAAAGAGTACGGGACCTTCCCGACGCCGAAAAATTTCAACTACTTCTGGAATTTCGGCGCCCTGGCGATGATCAACCTGATGATCATGATCGCCACCGGCATCTTCCTGGCGATGAACTACACGGCGAACACCAACCTCGCCTTCGACAGCGTCGAGCGCATCATGCGCGACGTGAACTACGGCTGGCTAATCCGCTACGTGCACGCCAACGGCGCGTCGATGTTCTTCATCATCATCTACACGCACATCTTCCGCGGCCTCTATTACGGCTCCTACAAGGCGCCGCGCGAGCTGCTGTGGATGACCGGCGTGGTGCTCTTCCTGCTGCTGATGGCGACCGCCTTCATGGGCTACGTGCTGCCCTGGGGCCAGATGTCGTATTGGGGCGCGACCGTCATCACCAACCTGTTCTCCGCCATTCCGCTGGTGGGCAACACCATCGTCACCTGGCTGTGGGGCGGCTTCTCGGTCGACAACCCGACGCTCAACCGGTTCTTCTCACTGCATTATTTGCTGCCGTTCGTGATCACCGGCGTGGTCTTCTTGCACGTCGTGGCGCTGCACATAACCGGCTCGAACAACCCGCTCGGCATCGACGTGAAGAGCCCGCAGGACACCGTGCCGTTCCATCCGTACTACACGATGAAGGACAGCGTCGGCCTCTGCGTCTACCTGCTGGTGTTTTCGGTGCTGGTGTTCTTCGCACCGAACTACCTGGGGCATGCGGACAACTACATCCCCGCCAACCCGCTGGTGACGCCGAACGAGATCGTGCCGGAGTGGTACTTCCTGCCGTTCTACGCCATCCTGCGCTCGGTGCCGAACAAGCTTGGTGGTGTAGCCTGCATGTTCGGCTCGATCGCGCTGCTGTTCGTGCTGCCGTGGCTCGACACCTCGCCGGTGCGCTCGGCGCGCTTCCGTCCGATCTACCGCAACATGATGGTGCTGCTGGTCATCGCGATGGTGGCGCTGGGCTTCGTCGGCGCCCACCCGCCGCAGGGTGCCTGGGTGCTGATCGGCCGCATCGCCACCACCTACTACTTCCTGCACTTCCTGGTGCTGCTGCCGCTGCTCGGCAAGATCGAGCGTCCGCTGCCGCTGCCGGAGAGCATCAGCCGCCCGGTGCTTGGGCCGCGGCCGCCACGGGGTGGTGGCGGGCCGCTGCCGAGTGGCGCGACCGCCAAGCCGATGGAGAAGATCTGATGCGTTGGCTAACGGTGGCGCTGGCGGCCGGTGCCGCCATGCTCGCTGGGCCAGCGCTGGCGCAGGAGAGCACGCCGCCGCTGCCGCACGAGCAGTGGAGCTTCTCCGGGCCGTTCGGCACCTATGACCGGGCGTCGGCGCAGCGTGGCTTCCAGGTCTACAAGGAGGTCTGCTCGTCCTGCCACTCGATGAAGCTGATGTCGTATCGCAATCTGCAGGGCATTGGGCTGGACGCCGCCCAGGTGCGCGCCATCGCCTCGACGGTGACGGTCCCGGGCGGCACCAACGACAACGGCGACCCGATCACCCGCAACGGCCTGCCGTCGGACCACTTCGCCTCGCCGTTTCCGAACGACAAGGCGGCGCGGGCGGCCAATAACGGCGCGTTGCCGCCCGACCAGTCGCTGCTGGAAAAGGCGCGCGAGGGCGGGGCGAACTACCTGTATGCCATCCTGAACGGCTATCGTGACCCACCGGCGGGCGTGAAGGTGCCGGACGGGCTCTACTACAACGTCTATTTCCCCGGCCGTAACATCCACATGCCGCAGCCGCTGCATGATGCGCAGGTGACCTACGCCGACGGGACGCCGGCGACGATCAACCAGATGTCTAAGGACGTGGTGACCTTCCTGACCTACGCCGCCAATCCGGAGATGGAGCAGCGCAAGCGGATGGGCGTGCGCATCGTGCTGTTCTTCGCCGTCATGTCCGGGCTCACCTACGCGGTGAAGCGCAAGGTCTGGAGCGACGCGCACTGATGATCAGATGACACCTGTCATCGGCATTATCGGCGGCTCCGGCCTATATTCGATCGAGGGCCTGGTCGATCAGGAGCATCGCCGCATCGAGACGCCATGGGGCGAGCCGTCTGACGAACTGTTGTTCGGCACCCTGGACGGCGTGCGTTGCGTGTTCCTGCCGCGACACGCGCGCGGCCACCGCATTCCGCCGAGTGGGCTGAACTACCGTGCCAACATCGACGCGCTGAAGCGGGCCGGCTGCACCGACGTGCTGTCGCTCTCCGCCGTCGGCAGCCTGCGCGAGGACCTGCCACCCGGGCAGTTCGTCATCGTCGACCAGTTCATCGACCGCAGCTTCGCGCGCGAGAAATCCTTCTTCGGCACCGGCTGCGTGGCGCACGTCTCCATGGCCGACCCGGTCTGTCCACGGCTCGGCGACGCGCTCGAACAGGTGGCGCGCGAGCTTGCGCTGCCGGTGACCCGCGGCGGCACCTACCTCGTCATGGAAGGCCCGCAGTTCTCGACTCGCGCGGAGAGCAGCCTGTATCGCGACTGGGGCTGCAGCGTGATCGGCATGACCAACATGCCGGAGGCCAAGCTCGCCCGCGAGGCGGAGCTCTGCTACGCCACCGTCGCCATGGTCACCGACTATGATTGCTGGCGCGAGGGCCATGAGGACGTCACCGTGGACGCCGTCGTGCGCGTGCTGACGGAGAACGCTGACAAGGCACGCGCCCTGGTGCGCGGCGTC
Organism: Acetobacteraceae bacterium; assembly: GCA_965198995.1. Classification (GTDB taxonomy): domain Bacteria; phylum Pseudomonadota; class Alphaproteobacteria; order Acetobacterales; family Acetobacteraceae; genus CAXMMR01. Next base: position 2,662,160 of record CBDAQG010000002.1, on the reverse strand, counting down.
GTGCCGCTGATCGGTCAGCCGCGCGGACCGTGCCCGGCGAAGTGCGACCGGGCGCTCGACACCGCCATCATCACCGCACCCGAAGCGCGCGACCCGCAGATGCTCGGCAAGCTCGACGCCGTCATGCAACGACTGCTCTGAGATGGGCGAGGTCGTAAACCTCCGCCGCGCGCGCAAGCGCCTCGGGAAGGAGCAGAGCGCACGCCAAGCCGCAGAGAACCGGGGCAGGTTCGGGCGCACTCAGGCGGGGCGCGATGCCGAGCTGGAGGATAAGGCTCGGCAGCGGCGCGTGTTGGATGGAGCTAAAGTAGAGAAGTAAGGTCAGGGGCTTTGCCCCTAGACCCCATTAAAGGCGGAGCCTTTAAAATCCATTTCTTTAGTCATGTTCACCACGCGATGTTGGCGCCGTGGGGAAGCAGGTTTGAATGGCTTCGCCAAGCGAGCGCGCGTGTAGACTTCAGGTGATGCGGGTCTGGGGGCGCCGCCCCCAGCGAGGTCCAGGAGCAGAGCTCCTGGCCTTGCCTTACTGCACGTAAGCGCAATGCTGAATATGGCGGATGTCGCCGGGGCTGATCAGCAGGGCGGAGCCGACGCGCACGGAGTGGAGCGGGCCTTCGATCTCGCGCTTCCAGAAATCCAGGAACTTGGTCAGCACCGGGTAGCTCGGAGCGAGGTCCAGGCCTTGCCAGATGAAGGTCTGCAGCATCGCCGGATGGTCCGGCAGATGGTAGAGGATTTCGGCCGTTGTCAGGCGGTAGCTCTCGAGCTGCAGTGCCAGGCTCATCGGGCGCGTCTCCTCCGTCATCGTCACGGATGATGGCGTGAGCGTCTGCGCAATCGCAATCGAAAATCGTATGATTGCAGCCCCTTAGCACTCATCAACCAAGAGTGCTGCCGACGGGTTGACACCGCGGAGGTGAGCGCCTAGCTCACTGGCACTCTCGGATCGAGAGTGCCAAGCACTGCTGTCGCGACGGGCCGCCATTTGGCTGGGCGTGCCGTGGCGGCGTCTTGGCAGACAATTGCAGTGACACTCAGATCACCCAGGAGCGCTCCCGACATGGCAAAATTTCGCCCGCTGCACGACCGGGTCGTCGTTCGCCGGATCGACGCCGAAGAGAAGACCCTTGGCGGCATCATCATCCCTGACACCGCCAAGGAGAAGCCCATGGAGGGCGAGGTGGTGGCTGCCGGCCCCGGCGCCCGCAACGAGCAGGGCGCGCTGACGCCGCTTGAGGTGAAGGCCGGCGACCGCGTGCTGTTCGGCAAGTGGTCGGGCACCGAGGTGAAGCTCGATGGCGAGGAGCTCCTGATCATGAAGGAGAGCGACATCATGGGCATCGTTGAGGGCAGCCCGGCCATCTCGAAGGCGGCCTGAGCTCTCTTCCAATTACTGAAGGATAACTGACATGGCAGCGAAAGACGTTCGCTTCGGCCCCGACGCCCGCCAGCGTATGCTGCGTGGCGTGGACATTCTCGCCGACGCGGTGAAGGTGACGCTGGGCCCCAAGGGTCGCAATGTGGTCATCGACAAGAGCTTCGGCGCGCCGCGCATCACCAAGGACGGTGTGACGGTCGCCAAGGAGATCGAACTCGCCGACAAGTTCGAGAACATGGGCGCGCAAATGGTGCGCGAGGTCGCTAACAAGACCAACGACCTGGCCGGTGACGGCACCACGACGGCGACAGTGCTGGCGCAGTCGATCGTGCGCGAGGGCCTGAAGGCGGTGGCCGCCGGCGTGAACCCGATGGACCTGAAGCGCGGCATCGACAAGGCGGTCGCAGCCGTCGTCGCCGAGCTCGCTGAGCGCACCCGCAAGATCACGACCCCGTCCGAGACGGCGCAGGTCGGCACGATCTCGTCCAACGGCGAGACCGAGATCGGCCAGATGATCGCGGAAGCCATGCAGAAGGTCGGCAACGAGGGCGTGATCACGGTCGAGGAGGCCAAGGGCATCCAGACCGAGCTCGACGTCGTCGAGGGCATGCAGTTTGACCGCGGCTATGTGAGCCCGTACTTCATCACCAATGCCGAGAAGATGGTTGCCGACCTCGACAACCCGTACATCCTGATCCACGAGAAGAAGCTGTCGGGCCTGCAGCCGCTGCTGCCGCTGCTCGAGAGCGTCGTGCAGTCGGGCCGGCCGCTGCTGATCATCGCCGAGGACGTCGAGGGCGAGGCGCTCGCGACCCTGGTTGTGAACAAGTTGCGTGGCGGGCTGAAGATCGCCGCCGTCAAGGCGCCGGGCTTCGGTGATCGTCGTAAGGCGATGCTCGAGGACATCGCGATCCTGACCGGTGGCCAGGTGATCAGCGAGGATCTCGGCATCAAGCTCGAGACCGTGACGCTGCAGATGCTGGGCCGGGCGAAGAAGGTTCTCATCGAGAAGGAGAACACCACGATCGTCGAGGGTGCCGGCGAGAAGACCGACATCCAGGGCCGCTGCAACCAGATCCGCGCTCAGGTCGAGGAAACCACCTCGGACTACGACCGCGAGAAGCTGCAGGAGCGGCTGGCCAAGCTCGCCGGTGGTGTCGCCGTCATCCGCGTCGGTGGCAGCACCGAGGTCGAGGTGAAGGAGCGCAAGGACCGCGTTGACGACGCGCTGCATGCGACGCGTGCGGCAGTCGAGGAGGGCATCGTTCCGGGCGGCGGCGTGGCGTTGGCGCGGGCCTCGGTCGCGCTCTCCAAGCTGACGCCGGAGAACGAGGACCAGAAGTTCGGCATCGAGCTGGTGCGCAAGGCGATCCAGACCCCGCTGCGGCAGATTGCCGAAAACGCGGGCGAGGACGGCGCCGTGATCGCCGGCAAGGTGCTGGAGAACGGTGACTACAATTTCGGCTACGACGCGCAGACCGGCGAGTACAAGGACATGGTCGCGGCCGGCATCATCGACCCGACCAAGGTCGTGCGCACGGCGCTGCAGGATGCGGCCTCGGTCGCCGGCCTGCTGGTGACCACCGAGGCGATGATCGCCGAGAAGCCGGAGAAAAAGGCGCCGGCCGGTGGCCCGCCGGGCGGCGGCATGGGCGACATGGATTTCTGATCCAGTCCAACCAAGCCGGTTTGACGAGACGGGGAGGGCGGGCCGCAAGGTCCGCCCTCGCTGCGTGTGGAGGGCCGGCGGACATCCCGCTTCACGCGGTATTCGTTGACAGTCCCGCCGCTTTCTGCATCCATATGTGAAACAATCGACGCTTTGGCTTGCCTTGCTGCGCCTCCCTACCGGAGCCTCCAAGTCGACGAATGGCACGGTTGTCAGCGGCGGCGCGATCCCTGTCGCGCCCCTTGACGAGGAGAGACGCGAATGGCTGTCGGCACGGTGAAGTGGTTCAACACCACCAAGGGGTTTGGTTTCATCATGCCGCAGGATGGCGGCAAGGATGTGTTTGTGCACATCACCGCGGTGCAGGCGGCGGGGCTTCGCGGCCTCAATGACGGGCAGAAGGTCAGCTACGACGTGGCGATGGAGCGCGGCAAGGCGGCGGCGACCAACCTTAAGCTCGCTTAAATCCGCGTTCTGCCAACGGATACCGGGCCGCTCCCGTCATGGAGCGGCCTTTTTCATGTCAGTTGGCGGTGATGGCGTCGTTCGTGCGCGAGACGGCGGCCACGCGGCTGGCGCCAGCCGCCTGCAGGATCGCCTCGGCGCGGGCGCGGCGCTCGGCGTCACGCGTGTGCACGGCGAGGACGAGCTCGCCGCGCGCGGCGGCGGCATCGCGGTCCTCGGTCTGGCTGTCGAGCTCGGCGCTGTGCAGCGCGTGCACGCCGCCGCCCGCCACTGCCGCCGCACCGACCGCGGCCGCAACCGCGACCGCCGCAAGCCCACCGGTCGCGACCACGATGCCGGCGCCGATCATGCCGGCGCCGGCGGCCGCCATCGACGTGTTCATGTTGCGGATCTGGGTGCGATCGTCGATCGTGTCGGGGTTTTCGGCGCTCTCATTCGGCGTTGCCGCGCCGGCGGCGTTACTCACGTGCGGCAGGCTGAACTCGGCGCGGTCGAAGCCCGCCCGGGTGAGCTCGGCGATCGCCGTCTGCAGCGCCGCATCGGACGGGAAGACGGCCTGCACCTCAAGAATGGTGGCGCCGAGTGCGGGGCCCGGCTTGCTGGTGTCTGATGGCATGATCTCGCCCCTCGATCCACGTATGCAGCCTCAACGTAGCGTGACTGATTGTGTTGCCTTGGCACGCGGCGGGCAAGGCAAGGGGCTTTGTCCCTTGACCCCATCAAAGGCGGAAGAACGATGTTAGACTCCAGCGGTTGGGGTCTGGGGCCGTGGGTCCCAGCGGGTCCAGGGCAGAGCCCCGGCCTTCCTCACGTCGCCGGAGACCGCGACCGATGCCGAATGCCGTCCAGTCTGCCATCCGTGGGGCGCTCGAAGGTGGGGTCGGGCTCGTCGCTGCGTTCAACCGCCGGCGATTGCCTAAAACCGACAGCCCGTTCGGCGTCGGCATCCACGCGCCGATGCGCGCCGAGCTGACGCTGCACGACCTGGCCGTAACCGGCGCCATCCCGCCGGAGCTCAACGGGCGCTATCTCAAGATGGGCGCAAACCCGGTGAACCCCGATCCGGCGGGCCACTGGTTCCTTGGCGACGGTATGGTGCATGGCCTCGCCATCAAGGACGGCCGGGCGATGTGGTATCGCAATCGCTGGATCGGCTCGCGGCTGGCGTCTGCAGCGCTCGGCAGAACCGCCGCACCCGGGCCGCGCCGAGGTCGCAACGACACCGTCAACACCAACGTCGTCGACATCGGCGGGCGCGCCTTCGCGGTGGTGGAGGCGGGCAGCTTTCCCGTCGAGCTCTCCGACACGCTGGAGGAGCAGCGCTACAATCCGTTCGATGGCACCCTCGGCGGCTCCTTCACCGGGCACCCGCATCGCGACCCGCTCACCGGCGAGCACCACGCCATCGCCTATGACGGCAGCATCTGGGATGCGGTGCGCCACGTCGTCGTCTCCGCCGAGGGCAAGGTGGTGCGCGACGTGGCGGTCGCGGTCGAGCATGGGCCCTGCATCCATGACAGCGGCTTCACCGCGCGGTTTGCCGTCGTGCTTGACCTGCCGGTTACGTTTTCGATGCGCGCGGTGCTGGCCGGCCACCTGTTTCCGTTTCGCTGGAATCCGGCGCACCGCGCCCGCATCGGGCTGCTGCCGCGGCACGGCGCGGGCGGCGACATCATCTGGTGCGACGTCGAGCCTTGCTTCGCCTTTCACGTGGCCAACGCCTTCGATCGCGATGACGCGGCGGTGATCCTCGACGTCATCGCCTATCCGACGATGTTCGCCTCCGGCGGCAACGGGCTGGACGCGCTGGGCCGGTTCGAGCGCTGGACGGTGGATCTGTCGACGCGCCGGGTGGAGCGGCAGGTGATCGACCCGACGCCGCAGGAATTTCCTCGCATCGACGAGCGCCGCTTCGGCCAGCGTTACCGCTACGCCTACACCGTGTCCGTCCCGCTCGACGGCGACCCGCAGCTTACCGGCGCCACGCAGCTCTATAAGCACGACCTGGAGACGGGCACCCGGCAGGTGCACGAGTTCGGCGCTGGCCGGGTGCCGGGCGAGTTCATCTTCGTGCCCGCGAGCGTCGCGGCCGGCGAGGACGAGGGCTGGCTGGTCGGCCTCGTCATCCACACCGCGGAGCAGGCGACGGAGTTCACGATCCTCGACGCGCGCACCTTTGACGCGGCGCCGCTCGCCATCGTTCGGCTACCGCACCGGATACCGCCGGGATTCCACGGCAACTGGTTTGCCTCGTAAGAAAGCGGTTCTTTTTTGAAAAAAAGAACCAAAAAACTTTTGCCTGTTTAAGGATGCGACAGCGCCGAGAAATGGTTTTGCTTCTTTTTTCAAAAAGAAGCGCTTTCTGCCTTAAGCCGCGTCTCCCAGTGGCCGATTGCCGATCATCGCCATCAGCTCACGGCGGGTTTCGGGGTTGGTGCGGAAGGCGCCGAGCATGCGGCTGGTGACCATGGTGACGCCGCTCTTGTGGACGCCGCGGGTTGACATGCACTGATGGGCGGCCTCGATCACCACGGCGGTGCCGCGGGGCTGCAGCACGTCGTTGATGGTGTCGGCGATCTGCGCGGTCAGGCGCTCCTGAATCTGCAGACGCTTGGCGTAGGCGTCGACGACGCGGGCGAGCTTGGAGATGCCGACGACGCGACGGCCGGGCAGGTAGGCGACATGGGCGCGGCCGATGATCGGCGCCATGTGGTGTTCGCAGGTGCTCTCCAGGCGGATGTCACGCAGCAGGACGATTTCGTCGTAGCCGTCGACCTCTTCGAAGGTGCGCTCGAGCAGCAGCACAGGGTCGTGACGATAGCCGGCGAAGAACTCGGCGTAGCTGCGGGCGACCCGGTCAGGGGTGTCGCGCAGGCCCTCGCGGTCGGGGTCGTCGCCGGCGAAACGCAGCAGGGTGCGTATGGCGGCGTGAACCTCGTCGAGGCCGGGCGTGGCCGCCGGCATCGGTTCGTCAGCCGGCTCGCCCGGTGGTGCATGGCCGTGGTGCGAATCAGGCGGCGTCATCGTGCGGTCCCTGATCCGCTCCGGCGTCGGGCCGGGAGCTGTTCACTCTGACGTGACCACGTGGTGGTGCGCGCCGGGCATTCCAAGCTGCGGCCAAGAGACGGTTTACGGACGTAGGCGGGTCACTGCGACGCGACCTGGTGCTGGATGGCGGCGAGCAGGGCGTCAACACGATTGCCGTGCTGGCTCATGTAGCTGAGGTAGTCGCTGCGCTGGGTGAGGCGGAGCGAGGTGCCCTCGGCGACGACGTCGACGATGCGCGGCGCGCCCGCGGCCTCGCTCACGACCCACTGCACATCGGCGGGCGGCGCCTCGGGGCGACGGACGGTCGTGCCGACATAGGCGTCGGCGCCGCGCTGCTCGGTGCCGGTGATCGAGAAGCTGACGCCGGCGAAGTCGCCGAGATGGCCGGTGATGGAGGTGACCAGGACCTGATGGAACAGGCCGACGAAACGCTGCTGCTGGGCGGGCGTGGCGACATTCCAGAACTGGCCGAGGCAGAAGCGGGCGACGCCCGGCACGTCGACGGCGGCGTCGATCACCGGCTGGAGCTGCAAGTGCTTCTGGGCGAGGCTGCCGGGCCCGTTGACGACGGCGACGAGCTGGTTGCCGAAGCTGCGCACCATGGCGGTGTCGGCGGCGGTGTCGGCGCGGGCGGTGGCGGGCAGGGCGGCCAGGGTGGCACAGGCCAGGGCGGTGCCGGCCAGTGCCGCGAGCACCGATCGGCGGGTCGTCTTGATCATCGGGGCAGGGTCTTTCAGGGTCCGGTTGATGCTGTCAGTGTCGCTCAACGCATGAGAGCCGGCCTCGACGGCACCGGCGCGGCGGCCGCGGCGGTCGAGGGCGGCCGAGGGCGGCCGAGGGCGGTCGACGGCGCCCGATGTTGCGCCGCGGCCGTTCGTTATTACAATCATCAGTGGAGTAGGCCGAGGCCGGCGTCGCGGCGGCCGGCGCGACGGCCTTGGTGCACCCGGGAGAACATCGGCGCGATGGACCAGACCGCAGGATCACTGGCGAGCGAGCCGAGGCTGGAGCGGCCGGCGGAGACGCTGTCCGAGCGGTCGCCCGACACGACCCTGGAGCGCTGGCTAGCCGGGCCGCGGATCACCGAGCTGCCGTCGCAGGCACGGGGCGAGCGGCCGCCGACACTGTCGTTCGAGTTCTTTCCGCCGCGCACGGAGGCGCTGGAGCAGCAGCTCTGGACCTGCATCCGCCGGCTGGAGCGGCTGGCCCCCTCCTTCGTCAGCGTCACTTACGGCGCCGGCGGGACGACGCAGCAGCGCACCCACGCGACGGTGACGCGCATCGTCAGTGAGACGTCGCTCACCCCCGCGGCGCACCTCACCTGCGTCGGCGCGAGCCGGGCCGAGGTGGATGCGGTGGCGCGCGAGTACTGGGATGCCGGGGTGCGCCACATCGTCGCGTTGCGCGGCGACCCCGCACCGGGCGAGGACTACGTCGCCCATCCCGACGGCTACCCCTATGCCGCCGACCTGGTGGCGGGGCTGCGTCGCGTGGCGGATTTCGAGGTCTCGGTCGCCGCCTACCCGGAGGGACATCCCTCGGCGGCGAGCGCCCAGCACGACCTCGACAATCTCAAGCGCAAGCTGGACGCCGGAGCGACGCGGGCGATCACGCAGTATTTCTTCGACACCGGCACCTACCTGCGCTTCCTCGATCGGTGCCTCGCGGCCGGGATCACGGCGCCGATCGTGCCGGGGATCATGCCGGTGTCCAATTTCAAGCAGGCGGCCAAGTTCTCGGCGATGTGCGGAACGACCATCCCGGACGCGATGGCGCGGCTGTTCGAGGGGCTGGACGACGATCCGGAGACGCGGCGGATGGTGGCCGCCTACGCTGCGGCCGAGCAGGTGCGGCTGCTGCAGGCCAACGGGGTGGACGAGTTCCACTTCTACACCCTGAACCGGCCCGACCTGACCTACGCGATCGCGCATATTCTCGGTGTGCGGCCGCAGGCTGCGGCGTAGAAAGCGCCCGCCCTAACGAGTGCGGGTCTGGGGGCGCCGCCCCCAGCGGAGCCCAGAGGCAGAGCCTCTGGCCTTCTACTTTCCAAGCAAAGTAATCGTAACCGAAACGGTCAGCACTGACAGCAACGTCGAGACCAGGATGGTGCGTGAGGTCAGGCCGGCGTCGCGGCCGTAGAGCTTGGCCAGCATGAACGGGCCGGTGCCGGTCGGCATGGCGGCGAGCAGCACCGCGCTGCGGGCCCAGAGGGGATCCATCCTGAAGACGCCATAGGCGAGTGCGGCCGTCAGGGCGGGCTGGGCCAGCAGCTTGAGGCTGACCAGGCCGCTCAGCGTCGCGAGGCGCACCGGGGTGGCGGTCGCTTCGGCCAGGAACAGGCCGATGGTGACGAGCGCCACCGGGCTTGCGGTGTTGCCGAGCAGGGTCAGCACGCTGAGCAGGGTGGCTGGCAAGGGCCACCCGGTTGCGGCCAGCAGCCCGCCGAGCACGGGGGCGGCAACCAGCGGGTTGCGGGCGAGCGACAGGCCGACGCGGCCGAGCGTGCGCGGCAGGCTCGGCACCTCCTGCAGGTCGATCTCGACCAGGACAATCGCGATCGCAAACAGGGCGCAGACGGTCAGCAGGCTGCTCAGCACCGCCGGCAGCAGCGCCCGCTGACCGAGCAGCAGCAGGCAGATCGGGATGCCCATGTAGGCGGTATTGGCGTAGCCGGCCGACAGCGCGTCGATGGTGGTGATCGCCAGGCTGCGTTGCCGGTCGAGCAGGACGGAGACGGCGCAGCAGGCCAGCATCGGCAGAGCAAAGGCGAGCAGGAACCCGGTGTTGGCGAGGTCCGCACGGCTGATCGTCGAGGTGGCGCGGAACAGCAAAGCGGGCAAGGCGAGCTGGGTGACGAAGAGGTTGAGGACGTCAACCGCGTTGGCGCCGAGCAGGCGTTGGCGGCCGGCGAGCCAGCCGAGCAGGATCAGGGCGAAGACCGGCAGGGCAGCCTGGAGAACAGCGGACATCGTCGGGGGCTAGAGAGTCGGGGAGCAAGAGGCAAGGCAGGCAAGGGGCGTTGCCCCTTGACCCCATCAAAGGCTGAGCCTTTGAAATCCGTTCATTATCCATGTCTCATAGCAAGGTTGGTGCCGTAGGAAGCCGATTGATTGGCTTCGCCAAGCGAGAAATACCCAGTTTAAGCCCTTAACGAATGGGGTCTGGGGCCGCGGGCCCCAGCGGATCCAGGGCAGAGCCCTGGCCCTTCCTTGCCTCAGCGCTGCCGAAGCAATCGCTCGACCACCTTGGCCGAGGTCAGCACGCCCGGCAGGCCCGCGCCGGGATGGGTGCCGGCGCCGACCAGGTACAAGCCTCCCAGCTCCTCAGATTTGTTGTGGAAACGAAACCACGCCGATTGCAGCAGCCTCGGCGCGACCGAGAAGCCGGCGCCGTGGCGGCTGCGGTAGTCGTGGTGGAAGTGCTGCGGCGTCATCCAGCTCTGGCTGACGATGGTGGCGGGCAGGTCGGGCAGCTCGCGCTCGGCGAGCAGGGCAACGAGGCGGTCGCGAAAACCGGGCGCGATGGCGGGCCAGTCGATGCCGGCGCGCAAATTGGGCACCGGGGCGAGGACGTAGAAGGCGTCCTGGCCGGGCGGGGCCATCGCCGGGTCGGTGGCGGTCGGGCGGTGCAGATAGAGGCTCGGGTCGTCCGGCGGGTGGGCGGTGGGGCCGAACACCTCGTCGAGCAGGGCGCGATAGCGGCGGCCCAGGATGATGGTGTGGTGGGCGGTCGCCTCGTAGCGCCGGCTGGTGCCGAAGAAGAGCACGAACAGCCCCATCGAATAGGCGAGACGGTCGATGCGGCGGTCGGTCCAGCGGCGGCGGCGGCGGCCCGGCATCAAGTCGGCGTAGAGCGCCGGCGCGTCGGCATTGGCGATCACCGTGTCGGCCGGCAGCAATTGACCATCGGCCAGCACGACGCCGGTGGCGCGGCCGCCGCCATGGGTGAGGCGGGCGCAGTCGGCGCCGAGCCGGAGGGTGACGCCGTGGCGGCGGGCGAGGCCGACAAGGGCGCCAACCAGGGCCCCGGTGCCGCCTTCGGCGAACCAGACGCCGTGGCGGCGCTCGAGGTGTTGGATCAGGGCGTAGAGGCCGCTGGTGTGAAACGGATGGCCGCCGACCAGCAGCGGCTGCAGGCTGAAGACGCGGCGCAGGCTGTCGTCGGCGATCTGTCGGGCGACCTGGCGGTAGACGGAGCGGTGGCCGCCGAGGCGGAGCAAAGCGGGGAAGGCGCCGAGCATGGTCGCCAGACGGTGGAAAGACTTGTCGCCGTAGCGCTCGTAACCGACGCGGTAGAGCGCCTTGGCGTGGCGCATCAGGCGCTCATAGCCGGGACGGTCGGCGGGCGAGAAGCGCTCGACCTCGGCCACCATCGCCGCCGGGTCGCCCGAATAATCGAAATGCCGGCCGTCCTCGAAGGTGATGCGGTAGAACGGGAAGACCGGCAGCAGCGTGACATGGTCGGCGAGCCGCTCGCCGAACAGGGCGAACAGCTCCTCGAGCAGAAACGGCGCGGTGATCACGGTCGGGCCGGAGTCAAAGCGGAAGCCATCGTGACGGCGAACCCGGCCGCGGCCGCCGGGCTCGGGCAGGCGGTCGATCAGGGTGACGTCGTCGCCGAGCGCGCGGGCGCGCAGGGCCGCGGCGATGCCGCCGAAGCCGGCGCCGATCACGATCGTCCGGTGCGGCGCGCGCCCGGACTGAGCCGACGCGGCGCTGCGAGCCGCCATGCTCACGATGGTTTCATTTCGCAAGCGCATAAATCGTGCAGGCACCCGCTAGATTGATCGGTCGTTGCATTGCAGCATTATCAACTATGCGTGAGGTTGTCGTCAGGACCTTCCCGCCTGCTGGAACTCGCGCAAAGCTTGTGTCGCCAGGAGCCGCCAGCATGGCGGAGCGACCGTCGACGTTCCGGGGAGAGCCGTTGATGTCTGCGCAGATGCGTTCCAGTAGCGGTTCGGACAGCGGCACGAGCTTGGGACGGCCACGTGGCGAGGCGCTGCAGTCGCTGGACGCTCTGACGCGTTCGGCACTGCCGTCGATGCTGCTCATGCTGCTGATGCGAGCGGGCGAACGGGACGGCACCGAGCCGCTCGGGCGCGCGGTCGGCTGTCTTGGTGCGCTGCAGGGCCACCTGGCGCGGCGTGACGCCGATCCGGCCACGGACGCGCCGTTGGCGCCGGAGACGCGTCGGCTGGGCCGCGACGCCATCGGTGCGCTGTTCTCGGCCGTGACGACGCTGCGCGAGCGGACCGACTGAACATACGCCGGCCGGGCGCTCAACGCGGCCCGGCGAACACCGCATCGGGGCAGCGGCCGCGCAGGCTTTCCCCAAGCGCGTGGCCCAGCGCGGCGGCGTCACCCGGCGCGCCCTCGAGCGCGTCGCGCACCAGGAAACTCCCGTCTTCGCTCGCCACCAGGCCGTGCAGGGTGATGCGGCCGGAGCGCAGGCGGCAGTGGGCGCCGATCGGGGTGGTGCAGGAGCCGTCGAGCACCGCCAGCATCGCGCGCTCGGCGGTGGCAGCGATGCGCGCGGCAGGGTCCTCGACCGCACGCAGCAGGTCGCGCAGCTCGGTCTCGTCCTCGCGCACGGTGATGCCGACAATGCCCTGGCAGGCGGCCGGCAGCATGGCGTGCTCGGGCAGCGGCAGCGACGCCTCGCTCTCCAAACCAAGCCGGTTCAGCCCGGCCATGGCCAGCAGGCTCGCCTGACACTCGCCATGGCGGACCTTGTCGAGCCGGGCCTGCACGTTGCCGCGCATCAGGGTGATGCGCAGGTCCGGACGGGCGTGCAGCAGCTGCGCCTGGCGTCGCACCGAGGAGGTGCCGATCACCGCGCCGTGCGGCAGGCAGGCGAACGGCTGCGCCGGGTCCGGCTCGCCGCACTCGTCGGACAGGATCAGCGCGTCACGCGGGTCCTCGCGCGGCAGCACGCAGCCGAGCGCGATGCCGGGCGGCAGCACCGTCTCGAGGTCTTTGAGGCTGTGCACGGCGAGGTCGACGCGGCGGTCGAGCAGGGCGGCGTGGATCTCCTTCGCGAACAGACCCTTGCCGCCGATCTCGGCGAGCCGGCGGTCCTGCACCGCATCGCCGGTGGTGCGGATGATCTGCTCGCGAAAGACGTCCATCTGCCGCAGCACCGGACAGACGCGGGCGAGCGTGGTGAGGAAGCTGCGGGTTTGCGCCAGCGCCAACGGCGAGCCGCGCGTGCCGACACGCAGCGGCAGTGTCGGGTGGTGCCGCCGGACGTCCGGCGCCCGCGCCGGGGCCTCCCTCTGGGGGCGGGTGGCGAGTGCGGCGGCGCCAGGCGTCGGCAAGTCGAGCATAGGGGTTTGCATGAGGTCAGCTCGCGACGCGATGAGGGAAGGGAGCGTTGAGGCGGACGACGACGAGGTTGAGCACGGCGGCGAAGGCGACCCAGAGCAGATAGGGGGCGAGCAGCCAGGCGGCGAGCGGCACGCGGGCGGCGAACGCCGCGATCAGGGCGGCGATCGAGAGCCAGAGCGGGATCACCTCGATCAGCGCCCAGTCGGGTCGCTGCAGCTTGAAGAACAACGCGCTCCACAGGATGTTGAGGCCGCCGTTCAGCGCGAACAGGCCGAGCGTCACCTCCCGCTGCGCGGGCGTGCGGGTGGCCTGCCAGGCGAGCACGCCGGCCCAGGCGGTCAGGCCGCCGATCAGCGTCCAGGCGGGACCGAACAGCCAGCCGGGCGGCTGCCAGACCGGCTTGCGCAGCGCCGCATACCAGGCGCCGATCGTGGTCAGCGCGCCGCCGGCGCCGAGCACGCCGATCACCGCGGCGCCGGCGATGTAGACGGCCGGTGTCAAGGCGTCCTGCTCACGGCCGCACACTCATGCCGAGACGAGGCCGGTGAGGTGGGCGATGTTCTTGCAGAAGATGCGCAGGTGCACGACGGGCTTGGCGCGCACCAGCTCCTTGGTCATGTAGGCCGACCAGGTCAGGGCCTGGACGTCGCGGTCGCGGCAGATGCTGACGAAGCGCTCGCGCCGGCCATCGGAGGCGTACCAGAACCGCTGCATGATCCCCAAAACCCAGAACACCTGGCCGTGCGCCTTCATAAACCGTTTGCGCGCGCCGCGCAGCGCGGCGGGATTGCCGCTGGCGAGGAACGCGGCGACCGCCTCGGCGGCGAGCCGACCGCCGAGCATGGCGTAGTAGATGCCCTCGCCGGACGCCGGCGCAACCACGCCGGCCGCATCGCCGGCCAGCACGACGTCGCGGCCGTTGTCCCAGCGGCGCAGCGGGCGCAGCGGGATCGGCGCGCCCTCGCGGCGCAGCGTCTCGGCGCCGGCAAGCCCGGTCGCACCGCGCAGCCGCGCGGTCGCGGTGCGGATGGAGAAGCCCTTGACGGCGCTGCCGAGGCCAACGCTCGTGGTCGCGCCGTGCGGGAACACCCAGCCGTAGAAGTCCGGCGACAGGTCGCCCTTGTAATGCACCTCGCAGCAGCCCGGGTCCTGGCCGGCCGGCGTGCGCACGATCTCGTGGTAGGCGAAGACGTATTTCATTTTGGCCGAGCCGGGGATTTCGGCGCGGCCGATCGCCGAGCGCGCGCCGTCCGCGCCGATCACGGACTTGGCGCGTAGCGTGAAGACGCCGCCGGCGGCGTCCCGGCACGTCAGCACGACGGTGCCGTCAGCCTCGCGCGCGAGGGCGGCGAACTCGCCGTGGTGGCGGGTGGCGCCATCGGCGACCGCGCGCTCGCGCAACCAGATGTCGAACTCGCGCCGGTCCACCATGCCGACGAAGCCCTTACCGATCGGCATGTCGGCGGTCCGGTCCGAGGGGGCGAAGACGCGGGCGGCGGTGGCCCGCGCGACGAGCATCTCGTCGGGGATCGCGAACTCCTCGATGGCGCGCGGCGGAATGGCGCCACCGCAGGGCTTGATCCGGCCGTCGCGATCGAGCAGGGCGACGGCCAGGCCGCGGCGAGCGAGGTCGGAGGCGGCGGTGGCGCCGGCGGGACCGCCGCCGACGACGATGGCGTCGTAAATCATGGCAGGATCCTAAAAAAAGGAAGCGGTTCTTTTTTGAAAAAAAGAACCAAAAAACTTTTGTCCGATTGGCGCTGCGGCAGCGGGGTTAGAAGTTCTTTGCTTCTTTCTTTCAAGAAAGAAGTACTTGCTTCGCTTTCCTTCATGATGCCAGCGCGATGGCGGCGGCGAGCATGCCGAGGACGTAGAGGCTGGTGCCGGTGGCGTTGTACCAGGGGGCGCGGGCGCGCGGGTCCGCCAGTAGGCGGGGCATCAGCAGCAGCTGGCCGGCGAGCAGGGCGGCGACGGCGGCGGCGGCGAGCGGGCGATGCCAGGTCCAGAGCAGGGCGATGACCACCGCCTGCGGCACCGTCATGATCAGGCAGGCGACCCGGCAGGCGGCGTCGGCGCCGAGGCGCGCGGGCAGCGAGCGCAGGCCCATCTGGCGGTCGCCCTCGATGGACTTGAAGTCGTTCAGCGTCATGATGCCGTGCGCGCCGAGGCTGTAGAGGCCAGCGACGAGGATGATGGCCGGCGAGGGCATGCCGTGGCGCATCACCGCCGCGCCGGCGAACCAGGGCAGTCCCTCATAGGAGACGCCGCAGGCCAGGTTGCTCCACCAGCCATTGGATTTCAGCCGGATCGGCGGCGCGCTGTAGGCCCAGGCGAGCGCGATGCCGATCACCGCCGCAATCGAGACCCAGGGGCCGAGCGCCCAGGCGACGGCCAGCGAGAGCAGGCTCCAGACAATCGCCAGGTAGAGCCCCCAGCGGCCGGGCACGCGGCCGGAGGGGATCGGCCGGTTCGGCTCGTTGATCGCGTCGACGTGGCGGTCGAACCAGTCATTGACCACCTGGCTGGTGCCGGTGGCGAGCGGACCGGCCAGGAGCGCGCCGGCGAGCGCGGGGAGCGGGTGGAACCGGCCCGAGGAGATCACGCCGCAGCTGAACGCCCAGATCGGCGCGAACCAGGTGATCGGCTTGAGCAGCGTGACCAGGTCGCGCAGCGCCGGCCGGCGCGTCGCACGGGTTCCAAGCGCCGCGGGCCCGTCAGGCGCAGCACGCTCCCGGGTGACGCGGGCCTGGGCGGCGCCCAGCTCTGCCTGCTCGCTCAATCCTCAAGATCCGCAAGGTCGCCGAGCCCGTAGCGGCGCAGCTTCACGTAGAGGCTCTGCCGGCTCAGCCCCAGCATCTCGGCGGCCGAGGCGCGGTTGTCCTCGGTCAGCTCCAGCGCCGCCTCGATGCACAGCTTCTCGATCACGTCGGTGGCGTCGCGCACCAGGTCCTTCAGCGACACCCGGCCGATCAGCTCGGTCAGCTGCTCGGGCGAGCGCGGCAGGTCCAGCCCGCCGGGCACGCCGCGCTGCTCGGCGCCGCCGGGCAGCCGGCGGCCGACGTCGCGAATGCTCAGGCAGCAGGCGGTGCGGCCCTCGCCGACGATCGAGACGGCGGAGACCTCGACCGGGGCCTCGGCGCCGTGCTCGCCGCGAAGCTGTGTCGCGAACAGCCGCACCGCGCCGCGTTGGCGCAGGTTGGCAAGCAGCACGTCGACGTCGACGCCGGGGCGGCCGAGCCAGTCCTCGAGCGGCCGCCCGACCGCCTGCTCCAGCGCGCCGAGCTGGGCGAGGTCGAGGAAGGCGGCGTTGGCCGAGAGCACCTCGCCGGCGGCGTCGGTAAACACCAGCCCGTCGGGCGATTGCTTCAGCGCCGCCAACAGCTGCTCGTTTAACGCCGAGGCCTCGGTGCTGGGCGCGCCGGCGGAGAGGCGGATGAGCAGCAGCGAGGCGCCGTCCTCGCGCAGCAGCGAGGCGAACAGGCTCACCTCGCGGCCGGCTTCGGCCAGACGGGCGCGCACCGCCTCCGGAACCGCGGCCTCGGCGGCGCGGCTGTCCTGGCTGCTGCTCTGCACGGCGGCCGCCAGGAAGCGCTGCACCGCGGGGCGGCTGCGCGGCTCGAAGATCTCGACAAAGCTGGTTTGCGGCAGCCGCGGCCGCTTTTCCAGCGCCGCCCGGGCGGGGTCGGCGGCGACCTTTCCGGCGGTGCCGCGCCGCTGATCGGGCAGCAGCGCCCGACCGGCGGCGTTCACCTCGGTGACGCGCAGGCTGGCGGCGTCGACGACGAGCAGCGGCTCCGGCGAGGTCTCGAACAGCACGCGATAGCGTGCCTGGGCCTGGCGCAGGCTCGCGTAGTCACGCTCCAGTGCCTGCTGCGCATCGATCAG
This sequence comes from Acetobacteraceae bacterium, assembly GCA_965198995.1. Taxonomy (GTDB): domain Bacteria; phylum Pseudomonadota; class Alphaproteobacteria; order Acetobacterales; family Acetobacteraceae; genus CAXMMR01. The sequence continues at coordinate 2,645,386 of CBDAQG010000002.1, read as the reverse complement.
CCGCTGCTGCAGCACGGTGATCGGCCGGAGGTCGCGGCCGAAGGCGATCATCGTGCCGTCGCGCCTGGCGCGCACAGCGGAGTACTGCACCGCGACGTCGCCGCCGCCAGGGCGGGCGACGTGGTTGAGGTGGCGCAGCTGGCCGTCATGCTCCTGCTGGGCGGCGTCGAGCAGCGCCTCGAGCTTGGGGCGGCTCTCCAGGGTGATGGCGTCGGCGAACGGATGGCCGCGCCACTCGGCCGCGCCCGGCAGGTTGTCGAGCAGGTCGGAGCTGCGAAAAGCAAGGTCGCGCACCACGCCGTCGGGGCCGAGGATCACGGCGACGTCGGCGGCGGCGGCGATCACCCGCGCGGCGTACTGGTTGTCCAAAGCTCCGATCAGCTCGGCGGCGGCAAAGCGCGGGCCCGGCTTGCCGCCCGCCGTCATGGCGTCCGGCTCGGCCCTGCGCTTGCTGGCGCCCGGCTTGATTTGATCCGGCTTGGCCTGACCCTGCTTGGTCTGGCCCGGCTTGGTCTGGCCCGGCTTGGTCGTCGTCGGCTTCACGAGGCCTGGCCTCGCCGGGCCAGTCGCCGGTCGTCCGGTCGCTGAGGGCGGTCGCGGATTGCGGATCCACCGCCGTCGACTGCGGCCGGCGCCTCGGCCGCGCGCCGCGCGCGCAGCAGCAGGCCGGCGAAGCGCACCGCCTCCTCGGCGTCCGCGGCGGTCGCGTCGGCGCCGACGAGGCGGGCGAGCTCCGGTCGGCGGCGCAGCAGCGGGCCGCCGACCATGACGATGAGCCCCGGACGGATGGAGCGCTCGCGCGCCCGGGCCACCTGCTCGCGCAACGTCTCGATGTGGCTCTCGCCGGCGATCGACAGTCCGATGAGGTCGATCTCCTGGCATTGCAGCTGGGCGCCGAGGTCGTCGCTGGCGCTGGGCAGTGGCGGGCAGACCGTCCAGCCATCGCGACGGAAGAACTCGCTCAGCATGGCGATGCCGAGGCCGTGGGTCTCGCCCGGCACCGGCACCAGCAGGGCGACCGCGCCGCCGACCATTCCGCAGGCGGCGTCGCCGCCCTCGACCAGCTCCGGCGCCAACGAGTGCAGCATCGATTGCAGGCGCAGCGTGCCGATGGTGACCTCGCTGCACGACGCGAGGTCTTCCTCCCACAGCTCGCCGAGCCGATGCGCCGCCTGGCTCAGCAGGCCAAGGCAGAGCGCATCCGGCGCCGCGCCGCCGGCACGCAGCGATGCCAGCAGCTCGCGGCCCGGGCGCGGGTCGTCCAGCAGCAGGCACTCCACCAGCCGGCGCAGCGTCTGCGCCTGCAGCGCCTCGGCCGTCTGCGCGGTGCGCTGCGGCAGCCGCCGATCGAGGCTGTCGACGAGCCGCGGGATCACTTGGCGTTCGACCAGAGCCAGGATCGACGGCATGTTGTCGCGGTGCGGCACGAGGCGTCCTCTCGCTCTTGTCACGTCGCCGGTAGCCTGCGCGCGCAGACCAGACATCGGGTGCTTCCTGCGCTTTGGCTGATGGCGGACTGAAGCAACGGCGCTGCAATGTGTCAACTAAAGATTACGTTCAGTCTGCTTGACAGTCGCTCGGGTCGGGTCCTAGCGTTCGGCATCGGCGGGTTGCGGGGGTTGGCAGTGGCGACGACGCATTTCTCTCTCTCCGACAGGCTCAACGGCGCAAATTGCTGCCCCTGGACAGCGAGCGCAGGCTTCGCCGCGCGGCGTCCGGCGCCGGCCCCGTGCGTCGGCCCCGCGCCGCGGAGCATCAACCCCGCGCCGCGGCGTATCAGCATCGTCTACACGCCCGAGCAGCGAATTCGGCGCGACGAGAGCGGCTGGACGGTGGTGCAAGGGGTGCTGGCGCCGCTGCAATTCCTCGCCTTCGCCGTGAGCCTTGGCCTCGTGCTGCACTACCTGGCGAGCGGCTCGGGCTACGCGGCGGCGACCGTGTCGATCGTGATCAAGACGCTGTTTCTTTACGCTATCATGACGACCGGGGCGCTGTGGGAGCGCGCCGTGTTCGGTCGCCTGCTGTTCGCGCCTGCGTTCTTCTGGGAAGACGTGTTCAGCATGCTGGTGATCGCGCTGCACACCGGCTATCTCGCCGCACTGCTGACCCACGCGCTCGCGCCGCCGCAGCTGATGCTGCTCGCGCTCACCGCCTATGCGTCCTACGTGGTCAATGCGGCGCAGTTCGTGCTGAAGTTCCGCGCCGTGCGGCGCGAGGCGCAGCCATGGGCGAGCGCCGTCGCGGGCGTCGCCGAGTGAGCGCGAGCCTCGCATTGACGCGTTCCGCCTTGGTCGACTGTGTTGCCGTCGAGCGCGCGCCGCGTAACGAGGCGGAGATCACGCCGCTCCGCGAGCGGGGCCAGCGCGAGGTATTCTGTGGCCTGACCGGCATCGTCTGGCTGCACCGCGCCATGCCGGACGCGTTCTTCCTGGTGGTCGGCTCGCGCACCTGCGCGCACCTGCTGCAGTCGGCCGCCGGCGTCATGATCTTCGCCGAGCCGCGCTTCGCCACCGCGATCATCGAGGAGCGCGACCTCGCCGGCCGCGCCGACATGAATGACGAGCTGGACCGGGTCGTGGCGAGGCTGCTCGAGCGTCGGCCGGAGATCCGGCTGCTGTTTCTGGTCGGCTCGTGCCCCTCCGAAGTGATCAAGCTGGACCTCGGCCGCGCGGCCGCGCGGCTGGCCGGCCGCACCCTGCCGGCGACCCGGGTGTTGGCCTATTCCGGCAGCGGGTTGGAGACGACGTTCACCCAGGGCGAGGATGCGTGCCTCGCCGCGCTGGTGCCCGAGCTCGCCGAGGGCGACGCGCCGGCGCTGCTGGTCGCGGGCGCCTTGCCGGACGTGGTCGAGGCGCAGTTCCGCACGACCTTCGCCGCGCTCGGCATCGGGCCGGTGCACTTCCTGCCGCCGCGTCGCGCCACCGCGCTGCCGCCGGTGGGCGCCGGCACGCGGCTGCTGCTGGCCCAGCCGTTCCTGGCCGAGACCGCGCGGCTGCTCGAGGCGCGTGGGGCGAGGCGGATCGCCGCGCCCTTCCCGCTTGGCGAGGAGGGCACGACGGCCTGGTTCAGCGCCGCCGCCGCCGCGTTCGGCGTGCCGTCCGCCCGGTGCCGGGCGGTGCTCGCGCCCGGGCAGGCGCGGGCGCGGGCGTCGGTCGGGCGTCAGCGCGAGCGGCTCGCCGGGCGCTCGGTGTTCCTGTTTCCAGACTCGCAGCTGGAGATCCCGTTCGCGCGCTTCCTGTCGCGCGAGCTCGGCATGCGGCTCATCGAGGTCGGCACGCCCTACCTGCACCGCCAGCACCTGGCCGAGGAGCTCGCCCTGCTGCCGGCCGGCACGATGCTGAGCGAAGGGCAGGACGTCGACCGCCAGCTCGACCGCTGCCGGGCGGCGCGGCCGGACCTCGTCGTCTGCGGCCTCGGGCTCGCCAACCCGCTGGAGGCGGAGGGCCTCACCACCAAGTGGTCGATCGAGCTGCTGTTCAGCCCGGTGCACGGCTACGAGCAGGCCGGCGACCTCGCCGCTCTGTTCGCCCGGCCGATGCTGCGGCGCGCGCTGCTCGACGGCGCGCTGGCCCCGCCGATGGCGCCGGCCCCGCCGGCCCCGCCGGTGGCGGCCTAGCCGATGCAGCTCACGCTCTGGACCTATGAGGGGCCCACCCATGTCGGCGCGATGCGGATCGCCGCCGCCATGGACCGCGTGCACTACGTGCTGCACGCGCCGCAGGGCGACACCTATGCCGACCTGCTGTTCACCATGATCGAGCGGGCCGACCGCCGCCCGCCGGTGACCTACACGACGTTCGCCGCGCGCGACCTCGGCGGCGACACCGCGGCGCTGTTCAAGACGGCGGTGCGCGACGCCTACGAGCGCTTCGCGCCCGAGGTGATGCTGGTCGGCGCGAGCTGCACCGGCGAGCTGATCCAGGACGATCCCGGCGGCCTCGCCCGCGCCCTCGGCCTGCCGATCCCGGTGATCGCGCTCGACCTGCCGTCCTACCAGCGCAAGGAGAATTGGGCCGCGGCCGAAACGTTCTACGCGCTGGTGCGCGGGCTCGCCGTCGATGCGCCGCGCGACCGGGACGGCCCGAGCTGCAACATCCTCGGCCCCACCGCGCTCGGCTTTCGCCACCGCGACGACGTGCGCGAGGTGCGTGGCCTGCTCGAGCGGCTTGGCGTGCAGGTCCGCGTGGTGGCGCCGCTCGGCGCGACCCCGGCGGCGCTGGCGCGGCTCGGCGAGGCGAGCTTCAACGTCGTGCTGTATCCGGAGATCGCCGGCACCGCGGCGCGCTACCTGCAGAAGCGCTTCGGCCAGCCAGCGACGCGCACGGTGCCGATCGGCGTCGCGGCGACGCGCGCCTTTGTCGACGAGGTGTGCGCGCTGGCCGGGATCGCGCCCGGCGCCGCCGAGCCGGCCTGCAACCTGCCCTGGTACTCGCGCTCGGTCGACGCGACGTATCTGACCGGCAAGCGCGTCTTCGTGTTCGGCGACGCGACGCATGCGATCGCCGCGGCGCGGGTCGCGGCCTCGGAGCTCGGCTTCGACGTGGTCGGGCTCGGCAGCTACAGCCGCGAGTTCGGCCGCGAGCTGCGCGAGGCGGCGCAGGGCCACGGCCTCGAGGCGTTGATCACCGACGACAGCCTTGAGGTCGAGGCGCGCATCGCCGAGCTGCGGCCCGACCTCGTGCTCGGCACCCAGATGGAGCGCCACGTCGCCAAGCGCCTCGGCATCCCCTGCGCGGTCATCTCGGCCCCCGTGCACGTGCAGGACTTCCCGGCGCGTTACTCGCCGCAGATGGGGTTCGAAGGCGCCAACGTGCTGTTCGACAGCTGGGTGCATCCGTTGATGATGGGGCTGGAGGAGCATCTGCTCGGCATGTTCCGCGAGGACGACGAGTTTTCGCCCGACGCGCCGGCGTCCCATCTCGGCCACCACGCGCCGGCGTCCCATCTCGGCCACCACGCGCCGGCGTCCCATCTCGGCCACCACGCGCCGACGTCGCCTCTGCAAGCCGAGTTCAGCGCGCCGCAGCTCGAGGCGGCGACGCTGGAGGCCGTAGCGGCGTGGGCGCCCGAGGCGGAGCGCGAGCTGCGCCGGGTGCCGGTGTTCGTGCGCGGCAAGGCGCGACGCAACACCGAGGCCTACGCGCGTGATCGCGGGCGGGCGCTGATCACCGTCGAGACGCTCTATGAGGCAAAGGCGCACCATGCACGCTGAGACGTCGCCGCTCGGGCCGGTCGTGACGACACCGATCCGGATCGCCATCGTGACGATGGACAGCCATCTGGCTGCGGCTGCCCTGCAGGTGGAGCGCTCGCTGCAAGCCGAGCTGCCGGGCCTGTCGCTCGCCGTGCACTCGGCCGATATGTGGGGCCATGACGGCGCGGCGCTCGCCGCCTGCCACGCCGCCATCGCCGGCGCCGACATCGTCGTCGCCGCCATGCTGTTCCTCGGCGAGCATGTGGACGCGGTGCTGCCGGCGCTGCAGGCGCGCCAGGCGGGCTGTCGGGCGATGCTCGGCTGCATGTCGGCGCCTGAGGTCGTGAAGCTGACCCGGATGGGGTCGTTCTCGATGGCGGGCGAGGCGGGCGGGCTGATGGGCGTGCTGAAGCGCCTGCGCGGCGGCCGCGGCAAGCCCGGTGCTGCGAGCGGGCGCGACCAGATGCGCATGCTGAAGCGCCTGCCCAAGGTGCTGCGCTTCATTCCCGGCGCGGCACAGGACGCGCGCTGCTACTTCCTGGCGTTGCAATACTGGCTGGCCGGCTCGGAGGCGAACCTCGCCGGCATGGTGCGCATGCTGGTTGATCGTTACGCCGGCGAGGCGGCCCAGGGCGCCAAGCTGCGCATCGCCGCCCCGGTCGAGTATCCGGATGTCGGGCTGTATCATCCGGCGCTGCCGGGCCGTGTCGTCGAGGACGTCGCCGCCCTGCCGCGGCGGGGGGACGCGGGCACGGTGGGGCTGCTGGTCATGCGCTCCTACGTGCTGGCCGGCAACGCCGCGCATTATGACGGCGTGATCGCGGCACTCGAGGCGCGCGGCCTCAACGTCATCACGGCGTTTGCGGCGGGGCTGGACGCGCGCCCGGCGATCGAGCGCTACTTCCTGGCCGACGGCCGGCCGCAGATCGACGCCATGCTGTCGCTCACCGGATTCTCGCTTGTCGGCGGTCCCGCCTACAACGATGCAAAGGCGGCGGAGACCGTGCTGGCCGCGCTCGACGTGCCCTACCTCGCCGCCCACCCGGTCGAGTTCCAGACGCTGGCGCAGTGGCGCGACGATGCGCGCGGTCTCACCCCGGTCGAGGCGGCGATGATGGTGGCGCTGCCGGAGCTCGACGGCGCGATCTGGCCGATGACGTTCGGCGGGCGCCAAGGAGCACAGGAGGGCGGTGATGCGGCGGCGGGGCGCCACATGGCCTCGGAGCCGGAGCGGGCGGCGATGCTGGCGGCGCGGGTGGCGCGTCTGGTGGCGCTGCGCCGCGCCGGCCGGGCGGAGCGGCGAGTGGCCGTGGTGCTGTTCAACTTCCCGCCCAATGGCGGCAGCACCGGCACCGCCGCCTACCTCTCCGTGTTCGAGTCGCTGCACCGGGTGATGATCGGGCTGTCGGCCGGCGGCTACCGCGTCGAGGTGCCGGCCAGCGTCGAGGCGCTGCGCGAGCGGGTGCTGGTCGGCAACGCGGCGCAGTTCGGCACCGACGCCAACGTCGTGCACCGCATCCCGGCCGCCGACCACGTCCGGCGCGAGCCGCATCTGGCCGAGATCGAGCGGCAGTGGGGGCCCGCACCCGGGCGGCAGAACAGCGACGGCCGCGCGATCCAGGTGCTGGGCGAGCGGTTCGGCAACGTTCTGGTCGCGGTGCAGCCGGCCTTCGGCTACGAGGGCGACCCGATGCGGCTGCTGTTCGAGCACGGGTTTGCGCCGACGCACGCTTTCTCCGCCTTCTACCGCTATCTGCGCGAGGACTTCGCCGCCCATGCGGTGCTGCATTTCGGCACCCACGGCGCGCTCGAGTTCATGCCCGGCAAGCATGCCGGCCTGTCCGCCGCCTGCTGGCCGGACCGGCTGATCGGCGACCTGCCGAACTTGTATCTGTATGCCGCCAACAATCCCTCCGAGGGCGCGCTCGCCAAGCGCCGGACCGGGGCGACGCTGATCAGCCACCTGACGCCGCCGCTCGGGCGCGCCGGGCTGTATCGCGGCCTGCTCGATCTCAAAACCTCGGTCGATCGCTGGCGGGCGCTGGCGCCGGAGTCGAGCGAGGAGCAGCGGGCCGCACTCGCCGAGCTGATCCAGGCGCAGGCGGCCGCGATCGAGCTCGGCGACGCCGCGCCAGCCTGGACGGACGCGGCGGCGGCCATCGCCGCCCTGCGGCTGCAGCTGGTGGAATTCGAGCAGACGCTGATCCCGCAGGGCCTGCACGTCGTCGGCCGCCCGCCCGACGCGGCCGGGCGGGCCGACATGCTGGACGCCGCCGGCATCGTCGAGCCGCTGCGTCGCGCCGAGCTCGACCGCCTGCTCGCGACCGACAGCGAGCTGCCGGCGATCCTGCACGCGCTCGATGGCGGCTACCTGCGCCCCGCACCTGGCGGCGACATCGTGCGCAATGCCGACGTGCTGCCGACCGGGCGCAACCTGCACGGCCTCGACCCCTTCCGCATTCCGAGCGCGTTCGCGGTGCAGGACGGCGCCCGCCAGGCCGAGCGGCTGCTGGCGCGCCACCGGGCGGACGGGGCGCCGCTGCCCGAGACGGTGGCGATGGTGCTGTGGGGCACCGACAACCTCAAGACCGAGGGCGGCCCGATCGCCCAGGCGCTGTGGCTGATCGGCGCCGAGCCGCGGCATGACAGCTACGGCCGGCTGGCCGGCGCCGCACTGGTGCCGCTGGCCCGGCTCGGCCGGCCGCGCATCGACGTGATCGTAACGCTGTCAGGCATCTTTCGCGACCTGCTGCCGCTGCAGACGCGGCTGCTCGCCGAGGCGGCGCTGCTCGCGGCCGAGGCGGACGAGCCGGCCGACCAGAATTTCATCCGCGCGCACGCGCTGTCGTTCGCGAACCGCAACGGCTGCAGCATGGCGGTGGCGGCGCTGCGGGTGTTCGGCAACGCCGAGGACGCCTACGGCGCCAACGTCAACCTGATGATCGACCAGGGCGGCTGGAACGACGAGGACGAGCTCGCCGAGGCGTATGTGCGCCGCAAGGGGTTCGCCTACGGCATGAACGGCCACGCCTCGCGCCAGGACGCGGTGCTCGCCGACATGCTCTCCACCGTTGACGTCGCCTACCAGAACCTCGACAGCATCGAGCTCGGCGTCACCACCGTCGACCACTACTTCGACACGCTGGGCGGCATCGCCCGGGCGGTGAAGCGCAACCGTGGCGCGGCGGCGAGCCTCTACATCGGCGACCAGACGCGCGGCGACGGCATCGTGCGCAGCCTGGCCGAGCAGGTGAGCCTGGAGACGCGCACCCGGGCGCTGAACCCGAAATGGTACGAGGCGCTGCTGGCGCACGGCTACGAGGGCGTGCGCCAGATCGAGGCGCAGGTGACCAACACGCTCGGCTGGTCGGCGACCACCGGCCAGGTCGCGCCGTGGATCTACCAGCAGCTCAGCGAGACCTTCGTGCTGGAGCCGGGCATGCGCGAGCGGCTCTGCGCGCTCAACCCGGTGGCCTCGGCGAAGATCGTGAACAGGCTGCTCGAGGCCGGCGAGCGGCACTACTGGTCGCCGGACGCCGAGACGCTGGAGCGGTTGCGCGAGGCGGGCGAGGCGGCCGAGGACAGGCTCGAGGGCATCGCGCCGCCAGCTTTAGGAGTTGCCGCATGACAATCGATACGAAACCGGACCGGCTACGCCTTGCTGCGGGTTGCGGCACGTGTGGCGACGGCGAGGGCAGCGTTCAGGTTCGCCTCGAGCCGACCAAGCGGGCCGGCACGGCGCGGGTGTTCGCGGTCTACGGCAAGGGCGGCATCGGCAAGAGCACGACCTCGTCGAACCTGTCGCTGGCCTTCGCCCGCCAAGGCCACCGGGTGCTGCAGATCGGCTGCGACCCCAAGCACGACAGCACCTTCACGCTGACCAAGCGGCTGATCCCGACCGTGATCGACGTGCTCGAGAGCGTGGATTTCCACCCCGAGGAGCTGCGCCCGGAGGATTTCGTCGTCGAGGGCACCGGCGGGGTGATGTGCGTCGAGGCCGGCGGCCCGCCGGCGGGCACTGGCTGCGGCGGCTACGTCGTCGGCCAGACGGTGAAATTGTTGCGCGAGCATCATCTGCTCGAGGACACCGACGTGGTGATCTTCGACGTGCTGGGCGACGTGGTGTGCGGCGGCTTTGCCGCACCGCTGCAGTTTGCCGACCAGGCGCTGATCGTCGCCGCCAACGATTTCGACAGCATCTTCGCGATGAACCGCATCGTCGCCGCGATCGAGGCCAAGGCGCGCAACTACGACGTCCGGCTCGGCGGCGTGATCGTCAATCGCAGCGCCGCGACCGACCAGATCGACCGTTACAACGCCGCCGTCGGGCTCAGCACGCTCGCCCACCTGCCCGACCTCGACGCCATCCGCCGCTCGCGGCTGAAGAAGGCGACGCTGTTCGAGATGGAGGCGACGCCGGAGGTCGCGGCCGTGCAGGCCGAGTACATGCGGCTGGCCGAGACGCTGTGGCGCGGCACGCCGCCGCTGCAGGCCCGGGCGATGAAGGACCGCGACATCTTCGACCTGCTGGGCTTCGAGTGATGGCCGGCGCGGATGTCATGCCGGGCAGCGTCTACGAGCGCCGGCGTGGCGAGCTCGAGGCGTATTTCGACCGCACCGCCGCGGCTGCCTGGGCGCGGCTGACCTCCGAGGCGCCGCTCGGGCGCATCCGGCGCACGGTCCGCGCCGGGCGCGACGAGATGCGCGCGACGCTGCTGTCCTGGCTGCCCGACGACCTCGCCGGTTGCCGGGTGCTCGATGCGGGCTGCGGCACCGGGGCGCTGGCGGTGGCGGCGGCGCGCCGCGGCGCGAGCGTGGTGGCGGTCGACCTGGCCGGCACGCTGCTGGGGTTGGCGCAGAGCCGGATGCCGGCGGACATCGCCTCGCGCATCGAGCTGCGCGCCGGCGACATGCTCGACCCCGCGCTTGGGCGGTTCGACTTTGTCGTCGCCATGGACTCGCTGATCCACTACCCGGCGGCCGAGATGGCCGACGCCATCGGCCAACTCGCCAGGCGGGCCGACCGCGCGGTGCTGGCGACGCTGGCGCCGCGCACACCGCTGCTGGCGGCGATGCACGCCGCCGGGCGGCTGTTCCCGCGCGCCGACCGGGCGCCGGCGATCGAGCCGATCTCGCCGCGCCGGCTGCGGGCCCGGCTGGCCGGTCTGCCCGGCTTCCGGCAGGGCCGCAGCCATCGCGTCTCGACCGGCTTCTACATCTCCGAGGCAAACGAGCTGGTGCGCGCATGAGCGCCGGGGCGCGGCTCGCGCGCGGGCTCTCGCGCGTCACCGCGCAGTTCATGCCGCTCGCCGCGTCGGATACGCCGCTCGGCATGTCGGGCGGGCGGTTGTTCCGGCTGTCGCTGTTCCAGGTCTCGGTCGGCATGACGATCGCGTTGGTGATCGGCACCCTCAACCGGGTGATGATCGTCGAGCTCGGCGTCTCGGCCCGGCTGGTCGCGATCATGGTGGCGCTGCCGCTGGTGTTCGCCCCGGCGCGGGCGCTGATCGGCTTCAAGTCGGACACCCATCGCAGCCTGCTCGGCTGGCGGCGGGTGCCGTTCCTGTGGATGGGCGCGCTGCTGCAGTTCGGCGGCCTGGCGATCATGCCGTTCGCGCTGCTGCTGCTGTCGGGTGATGGCGGTGGGCATGCGCCGGCCTGGCTCGGGCCGCTCGGGGCGGGCTTTGCCTTCCTGCTGACCGGTGCCGGGCTGCACACGACGCAGACCGTGGGGCTGGCGCTGGCGACCGACATCGCGCCGGTCGAAAGCCGGCCGCGCATCGTTACCCTGCTGTGCGCCATGCTGCTCGTCGGCGTGCTGGTGGCAGCGCTGCTGTTCGGCCTGCTGCTGGCGCGGTTCAGCGAGATGCGGCTGATCCAGGTGATCCAGGGCGCGGCGCTGCTGAGCCTGGTGCTGAACGGCGTCGCGCTGTGGAAGCAGGAGCCGCGCGCGCCCTCGCGCTTCGCCCCGGGCGTGCGCCGGCCGTCGTTCCGCGCCGCCTGGCGGGTGATCGGGCGCGAGGCGCAGGCGCGCCGCCGGCTGGTCGCCGTCGGCCTCGGCACCATCGCCTTCAGCCTGCAGGACGTGCTGCTCGAGCCGTATGGCGGGCAGGTGCTCGGCCTGCCGGTGGGGGCGACGACGGCGCTGACGGCGCTGCTCGCCGCCGGAGGCCTCACTGGCTTTGCCTGGTCGGGGCGGCAGCTCGGCCGCGGCCGGCACCGCTACCGGCTCGCCGCCGTCGGCGTGCTGGTCGGGCTGGTCGCGTTCCCGCTGGTGATCTTCGCAGCCCCTGTCGCCTCGCGCGCGCTGTTCGGGCTCGGCACGTTCTGCATCGGCTGCGGGGCGGCGGTGTTCGCCGTCGGCACGCTGTCGGGCGCGATGGATGATGCCGGAGCCGAAACGACCGGCCTGTCGCTCGGCACCTGGGGTGCGGTGCAGGCGTTCGCCGCCGGCTCGGCGATCGCGATCGGCGGCCTCATGCGTGACGCCGTCGCGGGTCTGGCCGAGCACGGTGCGCTCGGCGCCGGCCTGAACGACAGCGCGACCGGCTACGACGCCGTCTACCTTGCCGAAATCGTTCTGCTGATGGCCACGCTGGTGACCCTCGGGCCGCTGGCCAGCTACCGCCGCACTCACCATCGCCACACGCACCTGCCCGGTGCGCTCGGCGCCAGCCAATAGGAAGGTCCGATGCATCACAGCGGCTTCACCGGCTATGTCGACGTTGCACAGGTGACGTTGTACGCGTTCTGGATCTTCTTCTTCGGGCTCATCCTGTATTTGCATCGCGAGGACAAGCGCGAGGGCTATCCGCTCGTCTCCGAGGTGAAGGGTCACACCCAGCAATTTGCGACGCACGGCTTCATCAAGACGCCGGAGCCGAAGGTGTTCCGCTTCTTCCACGGCGGCGAGAGCCTCTCCCCGGCAACCCAGCCGCCGCGCTTTCCGGTGGGTGCGGTGCCGGTCAGCGACTTTCCCGGCGCGCCGCTCGAGCCCACCGGCAACCCGCTGGTCGACGGCATCGGCCCGGCCTCGTGGTGCTACCGGATCGACGAGCCGGAGCTGACGATCGACGGCAAGCCGAAGATGACGCCGATGCGCGACATGCATGACTACTCGGTGGCGCGCTACTCGGCCGACCCGCGCGGCTGGCGCGTTATCGGCGCCGACGGTGTGTTCGTCGGCATCGTCAACGACCTTTGGATCGACGAGATCGAGGAGACGATGCGCTACCTCGAGGTCGACCTCGACGAGCTGGTGGAGCCCGACCCGCTGCGCCGCCGCGTGCTGCTGCCACAGCCCTACGCGCGCTTTCGCAAGCGCACGCGCGAGGTGCGGGTGCAGTCGATGCTGGCCTGGCAGTTCCGCGACGTGCCGCGGCTGCGCAACTCCGAGCAGGTGACGTTCCAGGAGGAGGAGAAGCTGGTGGCGTATTTTGGCGGCGGGCAGATGTATGCGGCGTCCCTGCGCCAGGGCGCGTCGCTGTGAGCGCCCGTATCCGGGTCGTCCGCACGCAGCCGCCGGGCTCCCGCGCCAGCGGTGCGGCTGACGCAGCGACCAGGTTGCCCGGCATGCCGGCGCCGCTGCCGCCGGGCGAGACGCTGCTGTGGCAGGGCGCGCCGTGCTGGCGGCTGCTGGCGCTGCGGGTGCTGCACGTGCGCAAGCTGGCGCTGTATTTCGCCGTGCTGGGCGTCGGCCTGCTGGTCGAGGCGCTGCGGCTGCAGACCGCCCAGGCCTGGTCCATGCTGGCCGCCCTGCTGCTGCTCGGCAGCGTCGCCATCGGCCTGCTGGTAGGCTTCGCCTACCTCGTCCATCGCACCTCGCGCTACACCATCACCGACCGGCGGATCGTGCTGCATGTCGGCGTGGCGCTGAGCATGGACATCAACCTGCCGTTCGCGGCGGTGCAGAGCGCCGCGCTGCGGCTGCGTCGCGACGGCTCGGGCGACATCCCGATCCGCCTCGCCGGCCCGACGCGGATGGGCATCACGCTGCTCTGGCCGCATGTGCGGCCGTGGCGGACGCGCAACGTCGAGCCGATGCTGCGCGCGCTGCCCGATGCGGCCCCGGTCGCCCAACTGCTCGGCCGCGCGCTCGCCGCGAGCGCCGCCCAGGCGGTGACCGCGCTGCCGGTGGGCGAGCCTGCGGTGAGCGGCGCCGCGCTTCCGGTCGCGGCCTAGCACGATGAGCGCCTCCACCGCCCCCATCTCCCCCCGCGGCGCCAACCGCCGCGCCGCCACCCCTCGCGCCGCCACCCCCCTGGCCACCCCCCTGGCCGCCACCGGCTGGCGTCGACTGCCGATGCCGGTGCTGATCGCGCTCATGCTGAGCGGCTTGATCGGCATCGTCGCGGTGCTGCCGGGAGCCCCGCTGCCGCCGGCCCGGGTGCTGATCCAGCGCGACCTGGTGTTCAGCCTGCCGGCGGACGGCAGCGTCGAGGCGCGCGATGCGGCGAGCGGCGCGCTGGTCGCGCGGGTGGCGCCGAGCGACCGCAGCTTCGTCCAGGGCATGATCCACGGGCTCCAGGTGATGCGCCGGGTGAACCGCGTCGATCCGGCAGCGCCGCTGCGCATCGCGGCACTCTCAGACGGGCGGCTGACGCTGAGCGACAGCGAGACCGGCACGGTCGTCGACATCGAGGGCTTCGGCCCGGACAATGCAGCAAGCTTTCACGTCTTTATCGGAGTGCGGTGATGATCGGCAGCAGGCGCAAGGTTGAGGCACGCTGCGTGGTGGAAATCGAGCGCACGTTCGACAGCCTGCACGCGCATGCGATCCCGCTCGGCGTGCTGATCCGGCCCGGCGACGTGGTGCTGGTGCACGATGCGCCGGTGGCGGTCCGCCAGGGCGAGCGGGTCAGCCGCGCCTGCCGCGCCACGGTGCGGCGCGCCGGCCTGGTGCGCCGCGCCTGGACGCGGGCGACGGCGCTGCTGCTGCTCACCGAGCTGTACGAAGTCGGCTTCGAGGCGGGAGAGCCGGGATGAGCGCCGCCCTGCAGGCCGCCGAGGCTGCAACGCTCGCCGCCCGGCCGCGGCGCCCGGTCAACGAGGGGACGCTCGCCGCCCAGCGCGACACCGTGCTCAGCCCACGCTTCTACACCACCGACTTCGCCTACATGGACCAGATCGACGTCAGCCTGGTGCGCCGCGAGTGGGACGGCCTGTTGGCCGAGCTCGACGCCGACCTCAACGCCGGCCATTTCGTGCGCGACGAGCGCTTCGATGCCGACTTCTCCGCCATGCCGGCCGGCCTGAAGCGCGAGTTCCTCGACTTCCTGGTCAGCTCCGTCACCGCCGAGTTTTCCGGCTGCGTGCTCTACGCCGAGATCAAGAAGCGCATCACCAACCCCGACATCCGCCGCCTGTTCAGCGCCATGGCGCGCGACGAGGCGCGGCATGCCGGCTTCATCAACGACAGCCTGAAGGATTTCGGCGTCGGCGTCGACCTCGGCTTTCTCGCGCGCGAGAAGAAGTATACCTACTTCAAGCCGAAATTCGTCTTCTACGCGACCTACCTGTCGGAGAAGATCGGCTACGCCCGCTACATCACCATCTTCCGTCAGCTCGAACGCCATCCGGAGTTCCGCTTCCACCCGATCTTCGCCTGGTTCGAGAAATGGTGCGGCGACGAGTTCCGCCACGGCGAGGCGTTCGCCCTGCTGATGCGCGCCGATCCCAAGCTGTTGCAGGGCCGCAACAAGCTCTGGATCCGGTTCTTCCTGCTCGCCGTGTTCGCGACGATGTATGTGCGCGACCATCTGCGCCCGGTGTTCCACGCCTCGCTCGGCCTCGACATGACCGAGTATGACTACACCGTCTTCACCATCACCCAGGAGATCTGCGCCCAGGTGTTCCCGGTGGCGCTCGACCTCGACGCGCCGCAGTTCCGCGCCGGGCTCGAGCGGCTGCGGGTGTTGGCGGCCGGCATCGCGGCCGCCAAGCGGCAGGGCAGCAGGCTGCGCTGCCTGGCGCTGCAGGTGCGGGCGGGATTTGTCTTCGCCCGGGTCTATTTGCTGCCCACTCGCAGCCGCGCCATGCCGGACGAAGTACGGCTGGCGCCTGCCTGGTAAGAAAGCGTCGTCTTTTTTGAAAAAATTGCAAAAAACCCCTATCCGACAAGAGCCGGACTAAACTGACAAAAGTTTTTTGGTCCTTTTTTTCAAAAAAGGACGCCTTGCCTTCCCTGTCTGAGGAACACCCGCATGACCTCGCTCTACGTGCTCCCCGGGCTGTTCGCCCTCTTCGTCTGGTGGTTCAGCACCGGCGCGATCATGTTCCTGGACGGCCTGCCGCGCCGCACCTTCAAATACAGCCTGGCCGGCGCGACGATTCTGTTCGCCGCCTCGCTCTGGGGGATCTGGGCGGGTAGCGCCGACACCAGCGTGCGCGGCGCCTACGTCGCCTTCGCCTGCGGGCTGACGGCGTGGGGCTGGCAGGAGATCAGCTTCTACATGGGCTTCGTGACCGGGCCGCGCTCGGCGCCGTGCCCGGAGGGCTGCCGCGGCTGGCACCATTTCGGGCATGCGATCCAGACCAGCCTGTGGCACGAGCTCGCCATCATCGCCGCCGCACTGGTCGTCGGCGCGCTGACCTGGCACCAGCCCAACCGCGTCGGCTTCTGGACCTTCATGGTGCTGTGGTGGATGCATCAGAGCGCCAAGCTCAACGTCTTCCTGGGGGTGCGGAACCTCAACGAGGAGTTCCTGCCCGAGCACCTGCAGTTCCTGCGCAGCTTCCTGACCAAGAAGTCGATGAACCTGCTGTTCCCGGTCTCGATCACCATCTCGACGGTGATCCTGGTGCTGATGATCCAGGTCGCCGACGCGCCGGGGGCGAGCGCCTTCACCCGGGCGAGCGGCTGCTTCCTCTCGGTGCTGATGGGCCTCGCGATCCTGGAGCATTGGCTGCTGATGCTGCCGCTGCCGGCGGCGGCACTCTGGGGCTGGAGCCTGAAGTCGCGCGCCGCGATCAAGCCGTTCGACGTCGAGGTGGTCTCCGGCTTCCTCGGCGCCGGCAAGACCACCTTCCTGCGCGCCATGCTCACCAGGGCTGGCCCGAAGACCGTCGTGCTGGTCAACGATTTTGCCGCTATGAGCGTGGACGGCTCGCTGCTCGCCGAGCGCGGCGCGGACGTGGTCGAGCTGCCGAACGGCTGCATCTGCTGCTCGCTGCGCCAAGACCTCGCCGAGCAGCTCAAGACCGTCGTCGCCTCGTTCGCGCCGGAGCGGGTGCTGATCGAGCCGAGCGGTGTCGCCGACCTCGCCTCGCTGCTCGGGGTGCTGGAGCGGCCGGAGCTGAAGCCAATGCTGCGCAGCCTCAGGGTGACAACGGTGCTCGACGCCGGCGCCTTTCTCGCCGACTACGCGCGCCTCTCCGGCCACCTGGAGGCGCAGGTGCGGCTGGCCTCGGTGCTGGTCGTCAACAAGAGCGACGTGGTGGGCGACACCGAGCGCCGGCTGGTGGAGACGACGCTGCGCGGCCTGAACCCGACGGCGCAGGTCGTGCCGTCCTGCTACGGCGTCGCGATGCCGGAACTCGCCCTCGCCGCACCGCCGCGGCGCCAGCAGACTGCCGCGCCGGCCGCGCCGTCGCACGAGCACCAACACCGTGCACACGAGCATGGACACGGCCATGATCACGGGCACGACCGCGGGCATGACCACGGGCACGACCACGGGCATGACCACGGGCACTCCAACGATGACGGCCATGCGCATCAGGACGGCCTCGGCCTTGGCTCCTGGAGCGCGACCCTGGGCGAAAGCTGCGACCCGACGCGCGTCGAGGCGCTGCTCGAGACGGTGTGTGGCGGCGCCTTCGGCGAGGTCGAGCGCCTGAAGGGGATCGCGCGCGTCGGCGACGGCTGGATCCGCTTCGACCTCGCCGGCGGCCGGCCCAGCATGGCCGCCTTCGCGCCCGCCGCGAGCGAGACGCCGCGCGTCATTGCGATCGGGCGCGAGCTCGACACGCATCGCCTGCAGCAGGCCTTCGACGCCTGCGCCTACGCCGTGCCGAACGCTGCCTGAGCCAGGAGCCACAGTGATGGATTACGAGACCTTCTTTCAGGCCGAGATCGGCAAGCTGCAGCGCAGCGGCAATTACCGCGTGTTTGCGGAGTTGCAGCGCGAGGCGGGAAACTTCCCGAATGCCAAGCTGGCGGGCGAGGCCCCGCGGCGGGTGACCGTGTGGTGCTCGAACGACTATCTGGGGATGGGGCAGCATCCGGCGGTGACGGCGGCGATGCACGCGGCGATCGACCGGCACGGTGCCGGCGCCGGCGGCACCCGCAACATCTCCGGCACCCAGACCTGCCACATCGCGCTGGAGCGGGCGCTCGCGGCGCTGCACGGCCGCGAGGCGGCGCTGCTGTTCAACTCGGGCTACATGTCGAACTGGGCGAGCCTCGGCACCCTGGCCGCCCGGCTGCCGAATTGCGTGGTGCTGTCGGACGCCTGCAACCACGCCTCGATGATCGAGGGCATCCGGCACAGCCGGGCGCGCTGCGAGGTGTTCCGCCACAACGACGTCGCCGACCTCGAGCGCAAGCTAGCCGCACTGCCGCGCGACTGCGCCAAGCTGATCGCCTTCGAGAGCGTGTATTCGATGGACGGCGACATCGCACCCATCGAGGCGATCTGCGACGTCGCCGATCGTTACGGCGCCATGACGTATCTCGACGAGGTGCACGCGGTCGGCCTGTACGGCCCGCGCGGCGCCGGCATCGCCGCGCGCGAGGGGCTGGCTGACCGCATCACCCTGATCGAGGGCACGTTGGCCAAGGGGTTTGGCGTCATCGGCGGCTACGTGGCGGGCTCGGCGGCGCTGTGCGACTTCATCCGCAGCTTCGCCTCCGGCTTCATCTTCACGACCGCCCTGCCGCCGGCGATCGCCGCCGGCGCGCTCGCCGCCGTCGAGGTGCTGGCCACCGGCGACGCGCTGCGGGCCCGGCATGCCGAGCGGGTCGCGCGGGTGCGGGCGCGGCTCGATGCGCACGGCGTGCCGCATCTGCGCAACCCGAGCCACATCGTCCCGGTGATCGTCGGCGACCCTGTGCATTGCCGGGCGATCACCGACCGGTTGCTGAGCCAGAGCGGCATCTACGTGCAGCCGATCAACTACCCGACGGTGGCGCGCGGCACCGAGCGCCTGCGCATCACCCCCTCGCCGCTGCACTCGGACGCCGACATCGAGCACCTGGCCGCAGCCCTGGGCGAGGTCTGGTCCGAGCTCAGCCTGCGCCGCGCCGCCTGATGACAGCCGTCGAGGCGGTCAGCCGCGCTGCCACGCGCCGCCGCGCCTATCCGTTCAGCGCCATCGTCGGCCAGGAGGAGATGCGGCTGGCGCTGCTGCTGGCGTGCGTTGATCCCGGCATCGGCGGCGTGCTGGTGCTGGGTGACCGCGGCACCGGCAAGTCGACCGCCGTCCGCGCGCTGGCGGGCTTGCTGCCGGCGATGGCGGTGGTGGTCGGCTGCCGCTTCAACTGCGAGCCGGGCGGCGACCCGGCGGAGTGCCCGGACTGCGCGCTGCATGGCCATCACGATGTCGGTCAAGCCAGGGTGCCGGTGGTGGACCTGCCGCTCGGCGCCACCGAAGACCGGGTGGTCGGCGCGCTCGACCTGGAGCGGGCGCTGTCGCATGGCGAGAAGCGCTTCGAGCCGGGGCTGCTGGCGCGCGCCCATCGCGGCTTTCTCTACATCGACGAGATCAACCTGCTGGAGGACCACCTCGTCGACCTGCTGCTCGACGTCGCCGCCTCGGGCGAGAGCGTGGTCGAGCGGGAGGGGCTGAGCGTGCGTCATCCGGCGCGTTTTGTCCTCGTCGGCAGCGGCAACCCCGAGGAGGGCGACCTCAGGCCGCAGCTGCTCGACCGGTTTGGGCTGGCCGTGGAGGTGAGCACGCCGGCCGAGCTCGACCAGCGCGTCGAGGTGCTGCGCCGGCGCGACGCCTATGACACCGAGCGCGACGGCTTTCTCGACGCCTGGGCCGGCGAGGAGGATGCGCTGGCGCGTCGCATCGTCGCCGGGCGGGCGGCGCTCAGGGGTGTGGAGATGCCGGCGGCGATGCTGGAGCAGGCCGCGCGGCTGTGCCTCTCGCTGGGCACGGACGGGCTGCGCGGCGAGCTGTCGCTGCTGCGCGCGGCGCGCGCCCTGGCGGCGTTCGACGGCGCCGCAGCGGTGGCGGCAGCGCATCTGCGCCGCGTCGCGCTGCCGGCGCTGCGCCATCGGCTGCGCCGCAACCCGCTCGACGAGGCCGGCGCGAGCCCCCGGGTGGAGCGCGCCGTCGCTGAGCTGCTCGGCGCATGAGCCTGGCCGCCGAGCCGGCCGGGCTGGCGGCCTTGGCGCTGCGGCTGATGGCGCTGGATCCGGCCGGCAGCGTGCTGGTGCTGCGCGCCCCACCCGGCCCGACCCGCGACCAGGCGCTCCGATACCTCGGCGCGCTGCTCGGCGAGCGGCCGCAGCGGCGCTGCCCGGTCGGCATCGCCGAGGACCGGCTGCTCGGCGGCATCGACCTCACGGCGAGCCTGTCGGCCAGCCGGCCGATGGTGGCGCGCGGGCTGCTCGCCGAGTGCGATGGCGGGGTGCTGGTCGTGCCCGGAGCGGAACGGCTGGGCGCTCGCCTCGCGGCGCTGCTCGCCGCGGTGCTGGACGACGGCCAGGTGGTGGTCGAGCGCGACGGGGTCTCGCGCATCAGCCCGGCCGCAATCGGGCTGGTGGTGCTTGACGAAGGCATCGACGAGGCGCCGCCTGTCTGCGTGTTGGACCGCGCGGCATTCCTGATCGACCCGGCCGCGTTGGCGGCGGCGGGCGCGCTGCCGGAGCTTTCACTCGGCAGCCTGCGCTCGGCGCGGGCGCAGCTTGCTGCCGTGCGCACGAGTGCCGTGGTGCGCGAGGCGCTGTGCGCGACGGCGCTGGCGTTCGGCATCGCCTCGCTGCGGGCGCCGCTGCTGGCCATGCGGGCCGCACGCGGGATCGCCGCGCTGGACCGGCGGCGCGAGACCACGCTGGCGGATGCCGAGCAGGCGGCGATGCTGGTGCTGGCGCCGCGCGCGATCCGGCTGCCGGAGCAGCCGGCCGAACCCAGTCCCGAGCTGCCGACCCCCACCTCCGGCGAGGCGGCGTCGACGGGCTCGGAGGAGGCGCTGGCGGCCGACGAGGCGACGACGCGGGTGCTGGAGGCGGCACCGTGCGACGCGCCGCCGCAGCGTCCGGGCGCGACGGCACCGCCCGCCCTTCGGTGCGCGGCCGCCGCGTCGGCAGCCTGCCGGGGCGGCCGGGGGAGGGCAGGCGGCTCGACCTGGTGGGATCCCTGCGCGCCGCCGCGCCGTGGCAACGGTCGCGCCGGCAGTCCGCCCAGGCTTGCGCACGCGACGGGCTGCTCGTCCGGCCCAGCGATCTGCGGGTGCTGCGCTGCGAGCAGCCGCGGCGGACCACCACCATCTTCGTCGTCGACGCCTCCGGCTCAACGGCGCTGAACCGCATGGCCGAGGCCAAGGGCGCGGTCGAGACGCTGCTCTCGGAGTGCTACCGGCGACGCGACCGGGTGGCGCTGATCGGCTTCCGCGGCGAGGGCGCCGAGGTGCTGCTGCCGCCCACCGGGGCGCTGGCGCGGGCGCGGCGCTCCCTCGCGGCGCTGCCGGGCGGTGGCGGCACGCCGATCGCCGCCGGGCTCGACGCCGCGAGCGCGCTCGCCTGCCAGCTGCGCGACCGCGGCGACACGCCGCTCGTCGTGGTGCTCACCGACGGCCGCGCCAACGTCGCCCGCGACGGCACGCGCGACCGCGCCCGGGCGCAGGCCGACGCCGAGGCCAGCGCGTCGGTGCTGCGTGGCGCCGGCATCGCCGCGCTGCTGATCGACATCTCGCCCCGGCCGCAGCCGCTCGCGCAGCGGCTTTGCGCCGCCATGGGCGGCCGGTTCGCCGCCCTGCCGCAAGGCGGGCAGGCGATCGGCGCGGCGGTGCGCGCGGCGGTGGCGGCGTGAGCGCGGCGCCGGCAGACTGGCACCGGTTCGGCGGCGACTGGCCGAACCGCGAGACCAGCCGCTTCGTCGCCGCCGGCGGCAACACCTTCCACGTGCAGGTCATGGGCGCGGGGCCACCGATCCTGCTGCTGCACGGCACCGGGGCCGCAACGCACTCCTGGCGCGACCTCGCGCCGCTGCTCGCCAGCCGTTTCACCGTGATCGCGCCGGACCTGCCCGGCCACGGCTTCTCCGGCCTGCCGTCGAGCGCGCAAATGTCGCCCACCGGGGTGTCGCGCGCGCTCGCGGCCCTGCTGCGGGTGCTGCGGGTCTCGCCGCACCTCGTGGTCGGCCACTCCGCCGGTGCGGCGGTGGCGGCGCGACTGGTGCTCGACCGGCGGATCGCGCCGCTGGCGATGATGTCGCTGAATGGCGCCCTGCTGCCGCTGCCGGGCTCGTCTTCGCGGCTGTTCCCGCTGGCGGCCAAGCTGCTGGCCGGCGCGCCGGTGCTGCCGCGGCTCGGCGCCGGCTGGGCCTCGCAGCCCGATCGGGTCGCCAAGCTGCTGGCGCCGACCGGCTCGCGCATAGATGCGGCCGGCCTGCGCTTCTACGGCCGCGTCTTCGCGCGGCCGGAGCACGTTTCGGGGACGCTGCGGCTGATGGCGAACTGGGACCTCGCCAGCCTGGAGCTGGGCAAGCTCGACCTGCCGGTGACGCTCGTCGCCGGCGAGACCGACGGCATGGTGCCGCCCGATTGCGCGGCGACCGCGGCGGCGCTGCTGCCGCACGGACGCGTCGTCCGGCTGCCCGGGCTCGGCCACCTGGCGCATGAGGAGGCGCCGGCGGTCGTCGCCCGGCTGATCGGCGAGATGGCGGACGCGCACGGCGAAATGCCGCGCCAGGCGGTGCCGGCGTGATGCCGGTCATCGACGCGCCGCTGATCGACGCCATCCTCGGCCTGGTGGCGCTCGAGGCAATCGGGCTGGCGGCGCTGCATCGGCTGACCGGGCGCGGCCCGGCGCTGAGCGGCATCGCCGGCAACCTCGCGGCCGGCGCCTGCCTGCTGCTCGCCTTGCGCGCCGTCCTGCTCGTCCGGCCGGCGAGCGTCGTCGGCGCCTGGCTGGCGCTGTCGCTGGTGGCGCACCTCGCCGATCTGCGCCGGCGATGGGGAACGGCATGAGCCGCCGGCCTCTAACGAGCCGGATGGAGCACGCGGCCTGCCGGGCGGCGCTCAGCAACGGCTCGCGCTCGTTCGCCGCCGCGGCGCGGCTGCTGCCGGGGCGGGTGCGCGAGCCGGCGACCGTGCTCTACGCATTCTGCCGCGCCGCCGACGACGCGGTCGATCTCGGGCAATCCGCAGCGGCGCTCGCCGAGCTGCGCACCCGCCTGGCGGCCTGCTACGGCGAGGCCGGGCCGGCCGCGCCGGTCGATCGCGCCTTCGCCGAGCTGGTGGCGCAGCACGACCTGCCGCGCGCGCTGCCCGAGGCGCTGCTCGACGGCTTCGGCTGGGACGCGGCGGGGCGCCGCTATCGCACCCTGGAGGCGCTGCTCGAGTATGCGATGTGCGTTGCCGGCTCGGTCGGCGCAATGATGGCGGTGCTGATGGGCGTGCGCGATCCGGCGGTGCTGCAGGCGGCCTGCGAGCTCGGCTGCGCGATGCAGCTCACCAACATCGCGCGCGACGTCGGCGAGGACGCGCGCGCCGGCCGGCTCTATCTGCCGCTCGACTGGCTCGCCGAGGCCGGCATCGACCCGGCCGCCTTTCTCGCCGCGCCCGCGTTCAGCCCCGCCCTCGGCGGCGTCGTGGCGCGGCTGCTGGACGAGGCGGCGCGGCGCTACGCCAGCGCCGCCGCCGGGATCCGCCGCCTGCCGGCCGCCTGCCGGCCGGCCATCCGCGCCGCCGCGCTGCTCTACGCCGGCATCGGCGGCGAGATCCGCCGCCAAGGCTGCGACACGGTGTCCGCCCGCGCCGTGCTGCGACGCCGGCGCAAGCTGATGCTGCTGCCGCTCATGGTGATGCCGCACCGGGCGCGGATGCTTGCCGATTTCCCGGCGTCGCACAGGTTGGTCGATGTCATCGGCGTTGCGAGACCAAGACGAATACCGTTGCTGCAACGTATCGACAATCGGATTGCCTGGACGGCCGAGCTGTTTGCTCGATTGGAGCACGCAAGCAAGGCAAGGGGCTTTGCCCCTTGACCCCACCAAAGGCCGGCGGCCTTTGGAAACCGATCATTAAGTGACGGGGGTCTGGGGCCTCAGGTCCCGTCTTGCGAATGCACGCTAACGCGTGACGGGTCCAGAGGCAGAGCCTCTGGCCTTCCCTACTCTAAAGGCCAGCATCGCCTGCGTCGACAGCGCCTTGAAGCGATCCAAATCGACACTCTCATGCACCGCCTCGGCGCTCTGGCCGAACAGCGTCGTGCGCAGCACCGAGCGCGCGTAGAACGGCGCGTCGACCAGGCTGCGCGTCACCGTGGCGCCGGCCTCGGCCCGCGTCGCGCGGCCGATCCGCCAGCGGCTGGCGGGCAGCGCCACCCGCCCCGGCGGGGTGAACGTCTCGACCTGACCGCGGCCGTCGATGCGCAGCGCAATGTTGCGCCCGCCGCCGTCGCGGCACTCGGTCTCGTAGAGGATGGCGGCGCTGCCATCCGCCAGCACGGCGCGCGACCAATCCCAGCGCCGGAAGTCGCGCTCCAGCGGCGCGTCGCCGTCGTTGCTGTCGAGATAGCCGGTGCCGCGCCAGCCGAGCGACGGCTCGCTGAGCGCAACCTCGACCCGGCAGGCCGGCGCCATCGGCCGCCAGCGATGCGCCCCGGCGCCGTCGATCATCTCGGAATGATGCGTCAGCGCATTGACATGCACGCGCACCTGGCCGCGCACCCGGCGCGGCAGCGGCGTGCCGCGCTCGTCGATGTCGATCACCAGCGTGCCGCCATCCCACCGCCACGCGCTCGGCCCGATCGCGAGCTGCGTCGCCGTCCGCGTGAGGCTCCCGGCGCCGCGCTCGGTCATCGCCCAGCGCGCCGGCGCGCCGTAGAGCGCAACGTTGAGGCAGGCATGCGCGAGCGGGTCCGCCGGCCCGCGCCGCCGCGCCCACGCATACCAGGGCGAGAAGACGCTGCCGAGAAAGGCAATCAGGGTGATGCCGTGCCGCCCATCATCGCTCAGCGCGTCGACATACCACCAGCAGTAGCCATCATGCGGGACCGTGACGTCGAAGCGCGGTCCGCCATCAGCGCCGACGCCGCCAGCCGCCCGGAGATCGCCGCCATCGGCACCCCCGGGCCCGGATGCGTGCTGCCGCCCGCCAGGTACAGCCCCGGCACCGCGGTGCGCGAGCCCGGCCGGCGGAACGACGCCGCCCAGCCATGCGAGGCCGGGCCGTAGAGCGCCCCGCCGGTCGCCGGGAAGAGCTGCGCGAACTCCGCCGGCCCGGTCATCCGGGTGCTGTCCTCCGGCAGCTCGAGCGTCAGCCCGCACTGGCGCAGTTGCGCGAGCATCGTCATCCGGCATTGCGTGATCTCCTTGGGTGTCGGTCGGCCGGCATCGCCATCCGCCGGCGCGTTGACCAGGATGAGCAGCCGCTCCGGCGCGCCCTCGCGGACGCCATGGCCGTTGGCGTCGCGATCCTGGGCGCAGACGTAGACGGTCGGCTGCCCGGGCAGCATGCGGCGCTCGAAGATCGCCTCGAACTCGGCGCGGTAGGCGTCGGAGAAGAACACGGTGTGGCGCAGCAGCGGCATCCCACGCGTCGGCGTGCGCGTCGCCCAGGTGAGCGCGGAGAGCGAGCGCGCCGCGGTCGGCACCCCGGCCGTCGCCTCGTCGCCGAACAGGCCGGCGGCGAGCGCGGCCGCGTCGGCATTACAGATCACTGCGCCGGCCGCAATCCGCTCGCCGTCGGCCAGCACCACGCCACTGGCCTGTCCGCGCGCCACCTCGATGCGCTCGACGGCGGCGCCGGTGCGGATGGTCACGCCGAGCGCGCGCGCCGCATCGGCCAGCGCCAAGGCGAGCCGATGCATACCGCCCTCGACAAGCCAGACGCCGGACTGCTCGACATGCGCGACCAGCATCAGCGTCGCCGGCGCGCTGAACGGCGACGAGCCGCAATATGTCGCATAGCGCCCAAACAGCTGGCGCAGCCGCTTGTCCTCGAAATGCGCCCCGAGCGCCTGCCAGAGCGTGCTGAACGGGCTGATGCCGGCCAGCGCCCGCGGCCCGGCGCGGGCGACAAGCCCCGGCAGGCTCGGCCGCGCCGCAGCGATGAAGCTCGGCTCCAACGTCGCGAAAATCCGCGCCGAGCGGGCGCAGAACTCCCGGTAGCCGCGCGCCGCCGCAGGTCCCGCAAACACCCCGATCGCCTCGGCCGAGCGCTCGACATCGGCAAACAGGTCAAGCCGGCTGCCGTCGCGCCAGGCATGTCGGGCAAGCCGCTCGGCCGGGCGCAAGATCAGAGCCGCGTCCAGCGTCGTGCCGGCGCGGGCGAAGAGCTGCTCGAACACGCCGCGCATGGTGAGCACGGTCGGCCCGGCATCGACGCCGAGTCCGCCGACGACAACCTGCCGCATCTTGCCGCCAACACTCGCCGCGCGCTCGAGCAACAGCACCGGCAACCCGCACGCCGCCAGCTCGATCGCCGCCGCCAGGCCGCCAATGCCGGCGCCGATCACGACCACACGCTCGCTCGTCATGGTGGGCTCTCCGAGTTGGAAGGAAGGCCAGGGCTCTGCCCTGGACCCGATGGGGCCCGAGGCCCCAGACCCCAATGTGTTGGAGCCCTATGCGCCTTCGTTCATGCTTGGCGAAGCTGATAACTCCCTGTGCCACGATGGCACCAGCTTGCCCATGTGCCATTGATTACAAATGGATTTTAAAGGCTTCGCCTTTGCTGGGTTCCAGGGGCGGAGTGAGCTAAAGGTTCCGACTGCGCGAAGCGCAGTTGGAAGGCTCACGGAGGGAAAGCCCCTGACGTTCCGCCAGCGCCACGTCGCAGTTGACGCAGGTGTCTATAATGCCTGACACTCTACACTGACAAGACGCAATGACAGCTCGCCTGATGCGGGCCGTCTTGGCGAGGGGCACGCCGAATGGATGCGGTTCACCTGATCGAGACGACCCTCGCCAACGCGCTGGCCGCGACCTCCGGCGGTCCGCCCCGCCTGGCGGCCGCGATCCGCCACGCGGTGTTTCCCGGCGGCGCGCGGATCCGGCCGCGGCTCTGCCTGGCGGTGCATGCCGCCTGCGACGGGCGCGACGTCGCCGCCGCGGCGGCCGTCGGTGGCGCCATCGAGATGCTGCATTGCGCCTCGCTCGCGCATGACGACCTGCCGTGCTTCGACGACGCGGCGACCCGTCGCGGCGCGCCGTCGGTGCATGCCGCGCATGGCGAGGCGCTCGCCGTGTTGGCCGGCGACGCGCTGATCGTCTGCGCCTTCGAGATGCTCGCGCGGGCGGCACTGCCGGCCTCGGCGCTGGCGAGCCTGACCCTGTTGCTGGCCCGTGCCGCCGGCATGCCGCATGGCATCGTTGCAGGCCAGGGCTGGGAGAATGAGGATCGGGTGCCGCTCGCCGCCTATCACCGGGCGAAGACCGCGGCGCTGTTCTCGCTGGCGAGCCAGGCGGGCGCCGCCGTCGCCGGGCTCGCGCCGGCGCCGTGGAATGCCCTGGGCGAGCGGCTGGGCGAGGCCTACCAGATGGCCGACGACATCCGCGACCTGACGCTCGACGCTGAGCGCCTCGGCAAGCCGGCCGGGCGCGACGTGGCCCTTGATCGTCCAAACGTCGCGCGCCGCTACGGCCTTGATGGCGCGCGCACACGGCTCGACGATCTGGTCGCCGAGGCGGTCGCCGCCATCCCCGACTGCCCGCATGCCGGCTCGCTGCGGCGGCTGATCCTGGCCGAGCTGCAGCGCCTGCTGCCCGCCGAGATGCTGCTGCGCGCGGCGTGAGCGAGGCGCTCCTCGTCGCCGGACCGACGCTCGCCGAGCGGCTTGGACAAGCCATCGCGCGGCTGCAGGCGCGCCCCGGATTTCGCGCCGCCGCCAGCCGGCTCGCGATCACGCGGCCGGTCGCGCGCCGCCGCGCGGGCGCCCTGTTCGACCTGTGCGCCGGCTTTGTCTACTCGCAGACGTTGCTTGCCGCCGTGACGCTCGACCTGCCAAGGCTGCTGGCCGAGAATCCGCGCAGCGCCGCCGCGGTCGCCCGCCACGCCGGCCTGCCCGAGGCGTCGGCGCTGCGGCTGCTCGACGCCTGCGTCGCGCTGCGGCTTGCCGTGCGCCATCGCGACGGCCGCTACGCCCTCGGGCCGCTCGGCGCGGCCCTGATCGACAACCCCGGCGTGGTCGCGATGATCGAGCATCATGGGCTGCTCTATCGCGACCTGCAGGATCCGGTGGCGCTGCTGCGCCATGGCGGCGGCGGTGCGGCGGCGCTCGCCGGCTACTGGCCGTACGCCGGTGGTGCCACGGCGCCGAGCCGGGCCGAGGTCGAGCCCTACTCGCGGCTGATGGCGGCCTCGCAGGCGATGGTCGCGGCGGAGGCCTTGGCCGCCTACGACGTGCGGCGGCATCGCTGCCTGCTCGACGTCGGCGGCGGCGACGGCAGCTTCGTCGAGCAGGCGGCGCGCGCCGCCCCGCGCCTGCGGCTGATGGTGTTCGATCTTCCCGCCGTCGCCGAGCTTGCCGCAGCCCGGCTCGGCGCGGCGGGCCTGACCGCCCGAACAAGCGTCGTCGGCGGCGACTTCACCCGTCTGCCGCTGCCGGCCGGTGCTGACCTCATCACGCTGGTTCGGGTGCTGCACGACCAGGATGACGAGGCGGCGCTGGCGTTGCTCCGTCGCGTGCGGGCCGCGCTGCCCGCCGCCGGCCGTCTGCTGATCGTCGAGCCGATGGCCGGAACGCCGGGCGCTGCGGCCAGCGGCGACGCCTATTTCGGCTGGTATCTCTACGTCATGGGCAGCGGCCGGCCGCGCAGCCCGGCGCGCATCAGGCAGATGCTGCGCGAGGCCGGCTTTGCCCGCTCGCGCCTGCTGCGCACCCGCACGCCGATCATCGCACGTGCGATCCTGGCCAGTTGATCACGTCGAGTGTCAAATCAACTTGCCTGTTAAAAGTGTTATGCTAGGTTGACACATCCGGCACGACGCGCGACCGTCGACAGCCGGGCAAGCAACGATCGGGACGACGGATGAGCGCGATGCGGCAGACCAGAGCGGTGGTGATGGAGCGGCCCGGACGGGCGATGCTCAGCACGCTCGACCTGTCGGAGGCCGGCGACGAGGATGTCGTCGTCGACATCGCCTATAGCGGCATCAGCGCCGGCACTGAGCGGCTGCTCTGGTCGGGCCGGATGCCGGACTTTCCGGGCATGGGATACCCGCTGGTGCCCGGCTACGAATCCGTCGGCCGCGTCGCCGAGGCGGGGCCGCGCTCCGGCCGAACCGGTGGCGAAACGGTGTTCGTTCCGGGTGCTCGCTGCTTTGGCCCGGTGCGCGGCCTGTTCGGCGGCGCGGCGGCGCAGCTCGTGGTGCCGGGCGGCCGGGCGTTGCCAATCGACGCGGCGCTTGGCGAGCGGGGCACGCTGCTCGCCCTGGCCGCGACCGCGGCGCACGCGATGGCCGACGCGACGCCGCCCGACCTCATCGTCGGGCATGGCGTTCTCGGCCGCCTGCTGGCGCGGCTGGCAATCGCTGCCGGGCACGCGCCGCCGACGGTGTGGGAACGCCGCGCCGCGCGTCGCGACGGTGCGCTCGGCTATGCCGTCGTCGATCCGGACGATGATGCCCGCCGCGACTACCACGCGATCTAC
The DNA here is from genome assembly GCA_965198995.1 of Acetobacteraceae bacterium. Classification (GTDB taxonomy): domain Bacteria; phylum Pseudomonadota; class Alphaproteobacteria; order Acetobacterales; family Acetobacteraceae; genus CAXMMR01. Next base: position 2,616,426 of record CBDAQG010000002.1, on the reverse strand, counting down.
GACGCGAGCGGCGATTCGGGTTTGCTTGACACGCTGATCGGCCGGCTCGCCCCGCGCGGCGAGGTCGTGCTCGCCGGCTTCTACGCCGGCGCGCTGAGCTTCACCTTCCCGCCGGCCTTCATGCGCGAGGCGCGGCTGCGCTGCGCCGCCGAGTGGCAGCCGGCTGACCTTGCGATGGCGCAACGACTGATCGCGGCGGGCGCGCTGTCGCTCGACGGCCTGATCAGCCATCGCCGCGCCGCCGCCGACGCCGACGCGGCCTACCGCACGGCGTTCGAGGATCCCGACTGCATCAAGATGATCCTGGATTGGAGAACGCCCGCATGAGCGGCAAGACCGAGACGCAGATCATCGCCATCTACGGCAAGGGCGGCATCGGCAAGAGTTTCACTCTCGCCAATCTGTCCTACACCATGGCGCAGCAGGGCAAGCGGGTGCTGCTCATCGGCTGCGACCCGAAATCCGACACCACGTCGCTGCTGTTCGGCGGCCGCTCCTGCCCGACGATCATCGAGACCTCGTCGGCCAAGAAGGCGGCGGGCGAAAAGGTCGCGATCGGCGACGTGTGCTTCAAGCGTGACGGCGTCTACGCGATGGAGCTCGGCGGGCCCGAGGTCGGCCGCGGCTGCGGCGGCCGGGGGATCATCCACGGCTTCGAGCTGCTCGACAAGCTTGGCTTCCACGACTGGGGTTTTGACTACGTGCTGCTCGACTTCCTGGGCGACGTCGTGTGCGGCGGCTTCGGCCTGCCGATCGCGCGCGACATGTGCCAAAAGGTGATCGTCGTCGGCAGCAACGATTTGCAGTCGCTCTACGTCGCCAACAACGTCTGCTCCGCCGTCGAGTATTTCAAGCGCCTCGGCGGCAATGTCGGCGTCGCCGGCCTGGTCATCAACAAGGACGACGGCACCGGCGAGGCGCAGGCCTTTGCCGACGCGGTCGGCATCCCCGTGCTGGCGGCGATCCCGGCCGACGACGACATCCGCCGCAAGAGTGCGAATTACGAGATCGTCGGCGCCAATGGCAGCCGCTGGCAGCCGCTCTTCGCCGAGCTCGCGCTGGAGATCGCCGCCGCGCCGCCGCTGCGGCCGAAGCCGCTCAGCCAGGACGAGCTGCTCGGCCTGTTCAAGGGCGAGGCGGTCGGCCGCGGCGTCACCCTCGTTCCGGCCACGATGCAGGACATGTGCGCCGGCGACATCGCACTGCAGCGTCCCTCCCTCGAAGTCTTGTATGAGGGCGCCTGAGATGGATGGAGGCGCCGCCCTGCCGCCGGCCGGTGACTGCCACGGCGGTCGCGAGACCATGCTGGCGGCCGCCCGCGCGGCCGGCAAGACGGATCAGCTCGCCCAGCTGATCGCCGACTACCCGCGCGGCCCGCACGACCAGCCGCAATCGATGTGCCCCGCCTTCGGCTCGCTGCGCGTTGGTTTGCGCATGCGCCGGGTGATGACGATCCTCTCCGGCTCGGCCTGCTGCGTTTACGGGCTGACCTTCACCTCGCGCTTCTACGGCGCCCGCCGTTCCGTCGGCTACGTGCCGTTCAACTCCGAGACGCTGGTGCGCGGCCAATTGTTCGAGGACATCCGCGAAGCGGTGATCGCCTCCGCGCGGCCGCAGGACTACGACGCCGTCGTCGTCATCAACCTCTGCGTGCCGACCGCGTCCGGCGTCCCGCTCGACCTGCTGCCGAAGGAGATCGACGGCGTCCGGGTCATCGGCATCGACGTGCCGGGCTTCGGCGTGCCGACCCATGCCGAGGCCAAGGACGTGCTGGCCGGCGCGATGCTGCGCTACGCCCGCAACGAGGCCGAGGCCGGGCCGGTGCAGCGCCCGCGCGGCGCACAAAGCGAGCAGCCGAGCGTCGCCCTGATCGGCGAGCTGTTCCCGGCCGACCCGATGGGCATCGGCGGCCTGCTGGCGCCGATGGGCCTGCGCGTCGCGCCGCAGATCCCGGCCCGCGAGTGGCGCGACCTCTACGCGGCGCTCGACTGCACGGTCGCGGCAGCGGTGCATCCGTTCTACATCGCCTCGGTGCGCGAGTTCGAAGCCGCCGGCCGCCCGGTCGTCGGCTCCGGCCCGGTCGGGCTCGAGGGCACGGACGCCTGGCTCGGCGCCATCGGCCGTGCGGCCGGCATCGGCGACGGCGCCATCGCGACCGCCCGCGCCGCCTGCCTGCCCGCCATCCGCGCCGCGCTGGACGCGAACCCGATCGACGCCCGCGTCACCGTCTCCGGCTACGAGGGCTCCGAGCTGCTCGTCGCACGGCTGCTGATCGAGGCCGGCGCCGAGGTGCCCTATGTCGGCACCGCCTGCCCGCGCACGCCCTGGAACGAGGCCGATCGCGACTGGCTCACCGCGCACGGTGCCCACGTGCAGTTCCGCGCCTCGCTCGAGCAGGACCTCTGCGCCATGCAGGAGGTCAAGCCCGACCTCGCGATCGGCACCACGCCGGTGGTGCAGCACGCCAAGGAGCAGGGCACGCCGGCAGTCTACTTCACCAACATCGTCTCCTCGCGCCCGCTCTTCGGCGTCAGTGGCGCGGCGGCGCTCGCCGCCATGGTGAACGCCCAGACCCGCGGCCGCGACCGCTTCGCCCGCATGGTGTCGTTCTTCGCCCCGCCCCCCAAGCCCGCCGCCGCCCCCAGGCCCGCGCTCGTGACCCGCTCGATCGAGACGGTGCCGACCGCGGTGGAGGGCTTCTGATGCTGGTCATCGACCATGACCGCGCCGGCGGCTACTGGGGCGCGGTCTACACCTTCTCCGCCATCCGCGGCCTGCGCTGCATCATCGATGGCCCGGTCGGCTGCGAGAACCTGCCGGTCACCGCGGTGCTGCACTACACCGACGCGCTGCCGCCGCACGAGCTGCCGGTCTCGGTCACCGGCCTCTCCGAAGACCATCTGTCGATGAACGGCACCGAGGAGAGCCTCAAGCAGGCCAACCGCGTCGGCGACACCAGCCTGCCGGGCGTCGTGGTCACCGGCAGCATCGCCGAGATGATCGGCGGCGGCGTGACGCCCGAAGGCTCGAACCTGCTGCGCTTCATCCCGCGCACCATCGACGAGGACCAGTGGCAATGCGCCGACCGCGCGCTCTACTGGCTGTGGACGCAGTTCGGCACCAAGAAGGGCAAGCCGGTCATCAAGCGCAACGGCCGCGACGTTCCGGTCGCGCACGCCAAGCCCCTGGTCAACATCATCGGCGCCATCTACGGCACCTTCAACATGCCATCCGACCTTGCCGAGATCCGCCGCCTGGTCGAGGGCATCGGCTGCCAGGTCAACCTGGTCTATCCGCTCGGCGCGCATCTGGACGACACGCCGCGCCTGGCCGAGGCGGCGGTCAACGTCTGCCTCTACCGCGAGTTCGGCCGCATGCTGTGCGAGGAGCTTGGCCGCCCGTTCCTGCAGGCGCCGATCGGGCTGTTCGCGACGACCAACTTCCTGCGCAAGCTCGGCGAGCTGGCGGGTGTGGATCCCGAGCCCTTCATCGCCGCCGAGAAGCTCGCGACGATCAAGCCGGTATGGGACCTCTGGCGCAGCGTCACCCAGGACTTCTTCGCCTCCGCCACCTTCGCGGTGGTCGCCAGCGCCACCTACGAGCACGGCCTGCGACTGTTCCTCGAGGACGAGCTCGGCATTCCGTGCACGCTCGCCCACGCCCGCCGGCCGGGTGTGAAACCCGACAACCAGGCGATCCGCGAGCAGCTCCGCCTCAAGCCGCCGCTGGTGATCTTCGGCTCGGTGAACGAGCGCATCTACGCCGCCGAGCTCGGCCTGCGCTCGATCTGGATCGCCGCCTCGTTCCCCGGCGCGATCATCCGCCGCGCCACCGGCACGCCGTTCATGGGCTACGCCGGCGCCACCTACCTCGTGCAGGAGTTCTGCAACGCGCTGTTCGACGCGCTGTTCGGCATGCTGCCGCTCGGCACCGAGCTCGACCGCATCGAGGCGACGCCGGCGCGCCCCGTCGAGCTCGTGGCGTGGGAGAGCGAGGCGACGGCGGAGCTCGCGCGCCACGTCGAGCGCGAGCCGTTCGTCGTGCGCATCTCGGCGGCAAAGACGTTGCGCGAACAGATCGAGCGGGCGGCCCGCGCGGCCGGCGAGAGCAGCGTCACGCGCGCGCGGGTGGCATCCGCCCTGCCCGAGCTCGTGGCTTAGAGCATGACCGGCTCACTGGCGTTCACCGGTCATACTCTAAGGTTTTGTTTGAGCGAGCATCCTGACCGGTCAGGTGTCTGCACCTGATCCGGTGATGCTCTAATAAGTCGGTTTCAACCAAGAAGGAGGATTTCAGCATGGCAGTCAACGAAGTGAACGGCGTCAGGTCGACGCTGTCGGGCCTGAGCGAGGGCGAGGCGCGCGAGTTCAACCGCATCTTCGTGCTCAGCTTCATCATCTTCACCGGCATCGCGGTGGTCGCCCACTTCCTCGCCTGGATGTGGCGCCCCTGGGGCGGCAACTACGCCCACACCTCAATGCTGATCGGTCACGCCGCAACGCTGCTGCACCCGCTGCAGCTTGCCTTCGGCTGAGGAGACCCGCGATGTTCCGCATCTGGCTGCTGTTTGATCCGCGCCGCGCGCTGATCTCCCTGTTCGTCTTCCTGCTGACGCTGGCGCTGATCATTCATTTCATCCTGCTCAGCACGGATCGCTTCAACTGGCTCGACGGACCTAATCACGACCGGCTCACCGGCGGACCCATCCAGCAGATGACGCCGATGCCGGAAGCGCCCAAGCAGCCCTGAACCCGATTGCGGGCGGGATCGCAGTCCCGCCCGTACCTGCGGCCGTAGCGAGACGGGAACGCCGACATGGCGATGTTGGATTTTGAGTACAAATACCGCGTTCGCGGCGGCACCCTCGTCGGCGGTGACCTGTTCGACTTCTGGGTCGGGCCGTTCTACGTCGGCTTCTTCGGCGTCACCACGATCTTCTTCTCCGTGTTCGGCACCGCGCTGATCGTCTATGGCGCAGCGATCGGGCCGACCTGGAATGTCTGGCGCATCTCGATCGCGCCGCCCGACCTCAGCTACGGTCTGGGCTTCGCGCCGATGCGCGAGGGCGGGCTCTGGCAATGGATCACCTTCTGCGCCATCGGCGCCTTCGTCTCGTGGGACCTGCGGATGATGGAGATCGCGCGCAAGCTCGGCATGGGGCTGCACGCGCCGATCGCCTTTGCCGGCGCCATCCTCGCCTACGTCACGCTGGAGGTGATCCGGCCGCTGCTGCTCGGCGCCTGGGGCCACGCGTTCCCCTACGGGATCATCAGTCATCTCGATTGGGTCAGCAACGTCGGCTACCAGCACCTGCAGTTCCACTACAATCCGGCGCACATGATCGCCATCACCTTTTTCTTCACCACCACGCTCATCCTGGCGATGCATGGCGGCGTCATCCTCTCGGCGCTGAACCCGGGCGAGGGCGAGGTGGTCAAGCCCGGCGGCTTCGAGGACAGCTTCTTCCGTGACCTGATCGTCTACTCCATCGGCCCGCTCGGCATTCATCGCCTCGGCTGGTTCTGCGCCATCAATGCCGGCGTGTGGAGCGCCATCTGCATCGTGCTGAGCGGCCCGTTCTGGACCCGCGGCTGGCCGGAATGGTGGAACTGGTGGCTCAACCTGCCGATCTGGGGAGGCTGAGAGATGTTTGACTACCGCACCAATTTTGGCGTCGAATACCAGAACATCTTTAACCGCATCCAGATCCGCGGGCCCGCCGACGAGGGCGCGCCGCTGAAATGGGGCAGCGAGAACCGCCGCGGCACGCCGCGCTTCTCCTTCCTGTTCGGCCTGATCGGCGCCGCCCAGGTCGGCCCGTTCTATCTCGGCGCCACCGGGCTCGCCTCCATCGTCTGCGGCTTCATCGCCTTCGAGATCATCGGCCTGAACATGCTGGCCTCGGTCGGCTGGGACCCGATCCAGTTCATCCGCCAACTGCCCTGGCTCGGCCTCGAGCCGCCGGCGCCGGCCTGGGGCCTGCACATCCCGCCGCTCGCCCAGGGCGGCTGGTGGCTGATGGCCGGCTTCTTTCTCACCACGTCGATCCTGCTGTGGTGGGTGCGGGTCTATCGCCGTGCCCGCGCCCTTGGCCTCGGCACCCACGTCGCCTGGGCCTTCGCCTCGGCGATCTGGCTCTACCTCGTCGACGGCTTCATCCGGCCGGTGCTGATGGGCTCCTGGGGCGAGGCGGTGCCGTTCGGCATCTTCCCGCATCTGGACTGGACGGCATCGTTGTCGATCCGTTACGGTAACCTGTTCTACGACCCGTTCCACATGCTCTCGATCGTCTTCCTCTACGGCTCGACGCTGCTGTTCGCCATGCATGGCGGCACCATCCTCGCCGTCGGCCGCTACTGGGGCGAGCGCGAGGTCGAGATGAGCATCGACCGCAGCACCGCCGCCGAGCGCGCCGGGCTGTTCTGGCGCTGGGTGATGGGCTTCAACGCGACCTACGAGTCGATCCATCGCTGGGCCTACTGGTTCGCCATCCTGTGCACGCTGACCGGCGGCATCGGCATCCTGCTGACCGGCACGGTGGTCGACAACTGGTATCTCTGGGGCGTCAAGCACGGCATCGCGCCGATGTATCCGCCGGTCTACCCGCCGATCGCCGACCCCGGCCAGCTGCGTGGCGTGCTGCGATGATCGGCGACGTCCTCGTCGCGCCCTTCCGCCTGGTCGGGCTGCTGCTCTCGGTCATCTTCGGCGGGATCTACCATCATCCCTGGCGAACCAGGTTCGCGCTCGGCGGCTGCGTCGGCGCGGTGCTCCTCGTGCTGCTCGCGATGACCTTCCATCGTTTCCCGGTGGTCAGCGTGCAGCGCGGCTTCCGCGGCGTCGGCATGCTGGTGCAGTACAACCCACGCAGCATCGCCCGCGAGGCAGGCTATCAGCAGATCATCGCCGCCTACCCGCCGGTGCAGCCCGCCGGCGTCCCGGCTGAAATCGCCTACAAGAACATCCAGGTTCTGAAGGGCGTCGATGCGAACGAGTTCCTGCGCCTGATGGCGACGATGGCGAACTGGCTGCAGCCCAGCGTCGGCTGCGCGTTCTGCCACTCGGCGGTGAACATGGCCGAGGACAAGGTCTACACCAAGACCGTGGCCCGCAAGATGATCGAGATGACGCGCTACATCAACACCAACTGGCGCGCCCATGTCGGCGCCGGCGGCGTCACCTGCAACACCTGCCACCGGGGTGCTGCAGTGCCCGGCAGCATCTGGTTCATCACGCCGCCGCCGGGCGGGCACCACAATTTCGCCCAGACGGCATCCGGCGAGAACTCGCCCTCGACGGTCGCCGGCCTCACCGCCCTGCCGAACGACCCGTTCACGCCCTTCCTGCTCAATGCGGCGCCGATCCGCGACCAGGGCACGACGGCGCTGCCGGCCGGCAACCGGATGTCGACCGAGCAGACCAACTGGACCTACTCGTTGATGATCCACTTCGCCCAGTCGCTCGGCGTCAGCTGCAACTTCTGTCACAACACCCGCGCCTTCGGCGAGTGGGACCAGAGCTCGCCGCAGCGCCTGGTCGCCTGGACCGCGATCGAGATGGTGCGTGACATCAATCGCGGCTACATGGTGCCGCTCACCGAAGTCTTCCCGGTCGCCAGCCGTGGCCCGGTCGGCGACGTGCCGAAGATCAATTGCGGCACCTGCCACGCCGGCGCCTACAAGCCGTTCTACGGCGCCAGCACGCTCGCCGCCTATCCCGAGCTCGAGGGCAGCCCCGACACCCCGACCCACACCCGGGTCACCGTCGGCGGCCAGCGCCAGGCGACGATTGACGCGGCGCCAGTTGTCGCCACATCCACATCTGCAAGCACCACAGCCGTGGCGGACAGGCGATGAAGGGCTGGATCAAGGCAACCATCGGCATCGCCTGCGCGGGCGTGCTGGCGACCGTCGGCACGATGATCGCGGATGCCGGCGCAATCACCGTGGTGCCCGAGCAGCGCCCCGGTCACGGCCCGGCCGGCTACACCCAGCCGGGCGCCGACATGATCGCTCGCGGCAAATACCTCACCGACATGGGCGACTGCGTCGGCTGCCATAAGGCCGAGGGCGGAATCCCGTATGCCGGCGGCCAGTATATGGGCATGCCGTTCGGCGCCCTGTCGGTGCCCAACATCACGCCCGACGTCGACACCGGCATCGGCAATTGGAGCGATGCCGACTTCCTCAAGCTGATGCATCACGGCATCACCAAGGGCGGCCAGTATATCTATCCTGCGATGCCGTATATCTGGTACGCCACCGTGTCGGATGCGGACACGCTGGCGATCAAGGCCTACCTGTTCTCCCTCAAGCCGGTCTACGCGCCGCGGCCGCCCTCCAAGATCTGGTTCCCGTTCAACCTGCGGCCGGTCCTCGCTTTGTATGACGCGGCGTTCGTGCCGACCGAGAAGTTTAAGCCCGATCCGCACCTGACCGACGAGCAGAACCACGGCGCCTGGATCGTCAACGGCCTCGAGCATTGCGGCGAGTGCCACAACAACCGCAACTTCCTCGGCAACGGCGCGCTCGCGGCCAAGGTCGAGGGCGGCCCGATCACCATGTGGTACGCGCTCAACCTGCACAACAACAAGGTCGACGGCATCGGCGACTGGTCCGACGACGAAGTGGCCAAATGGCTGCATGACGGCGCCAGCGAGCACATGGGCACGGTCGCCGGCCCGATGGCCGAGACCATCGAGTACAGCCTCAGCAAGATGAGCCCCGCCGACCTGCACGCCATGGTCGCCTATCTGCGCACCTATCCGGCAGAGCCGGGCTACACCGAGCGCGCCGGCATCTCGCCGGGCATCCGCTCGGCCGGCCAGACGGTCTACCTCGCCCACTGCGCGATGTGCCACCAGGTCGACGGCCGCGGCGTGCCCAACAAGATCCCGGCGCTGGACGGCAACGGCATGGTGCGCGGCTACGGCCCGCAAAGCGTCGCCCGCGTCATCCTCGGCGGCCTCGAGGCGCACGGCTCCTACGCGATGATGCCGGGCGTCGGCACCGCCATGACCGACCAGGAGATCTCCGACGTCACCAACTACGTCCGCCAGGCCTGGAACAACCACGCGCCGGCGAACTCGACGCGCTTCCTGGTCTACTACCTGCGCGGCGACACCAAGACCCTGCTGAACGGCATGCGCCCGGATGGCTGCCCGCCGGTCGAGAACGACACGCTGAAGGCGGCGCTCGCCGACCAGGGCAACGGCATCACCGCGCTGCTGCAGCAGACGACGCTGCCGACGATGCTGCAGAACGTCAACGCGATCATCCCGAAGGTGCACGCCGCCGCGCCCGACCTGCAGCAGGCCGACATCGTCAACGGCCTGACCCAGGCCTACTGCCCGATCGCCTACGCCGACAAGTCGGTCGAGCCCGACAAGCACGTCTGGCTGATGACCCATTTCGCCGAGCGCCTCTACGTGCAGCTCAGCAATAACGGGACGTACTGACGATGTATCTTGGGCTCTGCGTCGCCGTCGTGGTCGTCTGGCTGTGGCTCGCCGGCGGCTCGCTCTATGCTTGGCGCCGGCAGGGCCTGGGCGGCTCCCTGGCGCTGCTCACCGGGCTGACCTGGACCGGGATCGCCGGCTTGGTGTTGCTGTTCGTCGGGCCTTATTGGCACGCGGTTTATCAAATTCTTGGGCAGCCGGGGTAAGGCGGGGAAGCGCTTCTTTTTTGAAAAAAAGAAGCAAAAAACTTTATGCCGTCCAGGGGCGCTGCCGTCTCGCGACCCATGCTTGCGCGTGATGGTGGCGTCAGGGGGCAGAGCTCCTTGCCGTCCTGACAAACACAATCACTGATCCTTCCACACTGACTCCGACCTCAGCGCCCACGACGGGCGCCGCATGGCCGGCGACCCGCGCCGTCAGCACATGCTCGCCAAGCAGCACTCGCACGCTCGCGTCATGCCCGTAGAACGTCACCCGCTGCACCGTCGCCGCGGTCCCGCTCACCAGGCGAAGCTGCTCGGGACGTACCAGCACGTCGACCGCCCCGCTCGGCTGCGCCTCGCCGAGCGGCAGCCGCCCCAGCGCGCACTGCACGCTCCCGTCGCCGGCTTCGCCCGGCAGCACCACCGCCTCGCCGACGAAGCGCGCCAGCGCCAGGTCCACCGGCTGGCGATACAGCCGCTCCGGCGGTGCGACCTGCACCAGCCGGCCGGCGCGCAGCACCGCCACCTCGTCCGCCATCGACAGCGCCTCGGACTGGTCGTGCGTCACCAGCATCGCGGTGGCGCTGGTGGCGGCCAATGCGGCCATGACCGCCTGGCGCGTCTCCGCCCTGAGCGCAGCGTCGAGCGCGGAGAACGGCTCGTCAAGCAGCACCAGCAACGGCCTGGGCGCCAGCGCCCGGGCCAGTGCGACACGCTGCTGCTCGCCGCCTGAGAGCTGGTGCGGCGCACGCCCGGCATACCCCGCCGGCAGCCCGACCTGCTCCAGCAACGCCCCGGCGCGCGACAGCTCCCGCCGCTCCGCCCGCTTCAGGCCGAACAGGATGTTCTGGGCCACCGAAAGGTGCGGGAACAGCGCCCCCTCCTGCGCCACGTAGCCGATGCGCCGCCGCTCCGGCGCCACATGCCGCGCCCCCTCGGCCATCGGCCGGTCGGCAAGGCTGATGCGCCCACGCTCCAGCCGCTCGAAGCCGCAGATCAGCCGCAACAGCGTCGTCTTGCCGCTGCCCGAAGCGCCAAGAATCGCCACCAGCGCACCGCGCGGCACCACGAGGTCGATCCCGTCCAGCACCGGAGCCCCGCCGAACGACTTGCCGACGTTCTCCAGGGTTAGCATTCAGCAAGCGGTCCTTTTTTGAAAAAAAGGACCAAAAAACCTCTGTCCGATTTGGTGTGGGACGATGGGAGGGCTGTGCTAGCACGATCGCTGGCAATGCGCCCCCAGCGGTGGGCCCGGCAATCTTGCCTATTGGCAAGAGTTCCGCAAACCATTGAGAACATGCACATAATTTCTGGATCCGCCCCAGTTCCGCGGTCGACAGCCACACTCCCCGCCCGACCGGATCTTGCTGTATTTCACGTGTTAAAAGTTTTTTGCTTCTTTTTTTCAAAAAAGCAGCCCTTCCTTCCTGCCCCGCACCAGCAGCCAGGTCGAGGCCATCGAGAGCCCCACCATGCACGCCGCATACGGCGCCGCCGCGGCATAGGCCAGGGTCGAGCTGTCCGCCCACACCCGCGTCGCCAGCGTCTCGGTGCCGATCGGCGACAGCAGCAGCGTCGTGGTGAGTTCCGTGACTACCGAGACGAACACCAGCGCCGCCGCCGCCGCGAGCCCGGGCGCGGCCAGCGGCAGCGTCACCCGCCAGGCGGCGGCGGCCCATCCAAGCCCAAGCGACCGCCCCGCCTCCTCCAGCCCGCGTCGAGACTGCAGCAGCGCCGCCCGCACGCTGACCAGCGCCAGCGGCAGGAACAGGATCGCGTAGGCCAGCACCAGCAGCACCGACGTCTGATACAGCGGCTGCGCCAGCGTCAGCGTCACCGAAACCAGCGCCAGCGCGACGACGACCCCCGGCACTCCCTGCGCCAGCCACGCCAGCCGCTCCAGCGCCGCCACCAGCCGCCCCTCATGGCGCGAGGCGAGCACCCCGAGCGGCAGCGCCAGCAGCACCGTCAGCGCCGCCCCGGCCAAGCCGAAGCCCACCGAGTTGGCCGCCGCCGCCAGCACCAGCGGCCAGGACGCGCCGGCCGTCGAGACCGCCGCCGCGTCATGCCTGGTCAGCCAGTACAGCGTCATCCCCAGCGGCACGCCGAGGCACGCCGCCGCGTTCAGCGCGAACAGCGCCAGCGCCGGCCAGCGCCACCGGCCCAGCGGCAGCACCGCCGCCCGCCGCCCCGCGACGCGCCCCACAGCGGCATAGCGCACCCGCCCGCGCAGCCTCACTTCGCCACCCAGGCAGCCCAGGCACAGCACGATCAGCACGCTGGCCAGCAGCGCCGTCTGCGACCCGTCCATGCCGACCCGATACTCGGCATAGAGCTCGGTGGTGAAGGTGCGGAACCGCATCAGCGCAAAGGCGCCGAACTCCACCAGCGTGTTCAGGCAAACCAGCAGCGCCCCGCCCATCAGCGCCGGACGCAATTGCGGCAGCACGACGCGGCAGAAGCAGCCGATCCCGCCGCACCCCAGCGCCCGCGCGCTCTCCTCCAGCGCCGGGTCCATGCCGCGCAACGCCGCCGTCACCGGCAGCAGCACCAGCGGCGTGTAGGCGCAGCTCACCACGATCGCCGCACCCCAGAAACCCTGAAACACGGTCGACAGCGACACCCAGCCATACGAGCTGATGAACGGCGGGATCGCCAGCGGCGCCGCCGCCAGCAACGCCCAGGCCCGCCGGCCCGGCAGGTCGGTGCGCTCGATGCACCAGGCGCTCAGCGTGCCGATCACGGCGGACAGCGCGGTCGTGGTCAGCACCAGCAGCAGCGTGTTGAGCAGCAACTCGCCAACCAGGGGCCGCAGCAGCATGTCGCGCGCCTCGGCCAACGACGAGCCGAAGGCCTGCGCGACCGTCCAGACGATCGGCAGGAGCACCAGGCTTGTCACCACAGCGCCGGCAAGCAGAAGGGGGAAGGAAGGCCAGGACTCTGCCCTGGACGGGACCCCATCGCACTTGTGCGATGGGAACCCGCCGCTGGGGCCATGAGGCCCCAGACCCCATTTCTTAAGCGTTAAACCCGCAATTCCTCGCTTGGCGAAGCCTAGCATTCCTCGTTCCACACAGACGGCCGCGCCCACGAGGACTCCAAGTAATGGATTTTAAAGGCCCCGCCTTGAGTGGGGTCCAGGGGCAAAGCCCCTGGCCTTCCTTAAATCAGCCCCGCCTCGCGCAACAATCCGGCAGCGTTCTGATCGTCGCCGAGTTGCGCCACGGAGAGTTCGGGCGGCTGCAACTGGTCCATCGGGCGCAGCAGTGGGTTGGCGGGAACGGCGGCGACCGGATACTCGAAATCGACGTCGCTGCTGGCGATCATCTGCTGCACCGGCTTGCTGACCAGGAAGGCGAGGAATTTCTGTGCGGCGCTCTTGTGCGTGGAGGAGTTGAGAATACCGGCGCCGGAGATGTTCAGCAGCGCGCCGACATCGCCGCCGGTGAAGTGGTGGATTTGGCTGACGGTCTTGTCGGCCCCGGTTTCGGTTCTGGCCCGCGCCCAGTAGTAGCTGTTGATCACGCCGGTGGCGACGCCGCCATGCTCGACCGCGGCGACCACGCCTTCGTCGTCGTCGAACACCTGCGCGTTGGCCTTCAAGCCGCGCAGCCACGCGAGGGCGGCGTCGCGGCCTTTCAGCGCCACCACCGCCTGCACCAGCGGCAGGAAGTCGGCGTCCGACGGCGCCATGGCGATGCGGCCTTTCCACTCGGGCTTGGCGAGGTCGAGCAGGGAGGCGGGCAGGGAGGACTCGGCGATCAGCTTGGGGTCAAAGGCGAGCACGTTCTCGCGCACCAGCACGCCGAGCCAGTGGCCGTCGCGGGCGCTGTCCTTGGCCGGCGCATCGGCCAGCGTCGCGGGGTCTACGGGCGCGAGCAGGCCGCGCTCGTCCAGCAGGGTGAGCTCGGGAGAGTTCTCGGTGAAGTAGATGTCGGCCGGGCTGGCCGCGCCCTCGCGGATGATCTGGGCGGCGAGTTCCGGCGCCTCGCCGAAGCGGGCGCGCACGGCAATGCCGGTCTGCTTGGTGAAGGCGGCGACCACCATGTCCACCACTTGCTGATGCTGGGCGGCGTAGAGCGTCAGCGTATCCGCGGCGGTGGCGCCGCTCGTGAGGGCGCTCGCGACCAGCAGGCCGGTGCCGAGCAAGGCGGATCGAAGCTGGCGCATCATGGCTCCTGGTTGCGAGTGGTTCGCATCTGTCGGTGGCCTACCAGGGCAGATGCGGACGGTCAACGCGACGGCGGGTCGACGGACCGGCGCTTTCCCCACATGGGTCAAGCCTCTATATCCGACAGGTGCCGAACGATCTTGCCCCAGGAACACAGGCGTCGCCGCCGGACGACTACCTGGCGCGCCTGAACCCCGAGCAGCGCGCCGCCGTCGAGACCGTGGACGGCCCGCTGCTCGTGCTGGCCGGCGCCGGCACCGGCAAGACGCGCGTGCTGACCACGCGCTTTGCCCACATCCTGCTGACCCGGCGGGCGTTTCCGAACCAGGTGCTCGCCGTCACCTTCACCAACAAGGCGGCGCGCGAGATGCGCGAGCGGGTCACCGCCATTCTTGGCGGGCCGGCCGAAGGGCTGTGGCTCGGCACCTTCCACGCGCTGTGCGCGCGCATGCTGCGTCGCCATGCAGCCCTCGTGGGCTTGACCAGCTCGTTCACGATCCTGGACACCGACGACCAGCTCCGCCTGCTCAAGCAGATCATGGAGGCCAACAAGGTCGACCCCAAGCGCTGGCCGGCACCGGCCCTCATGGGCGCGATCCAGCGCTGGAAGGACCGCGCCTACACGCCCGACCGGGTGCCGGCCGAGGAGGCGGGCGAGCTCGCCGATGGCCGCGGCGTGACCCTGTATGCCGCCTACCAGGCTCGCCTTGCGCAGCTCAACTCGGCCGATTTTGGTGACCTGATGCTGCACGTCACCGAGATCCTGCGCGCCCATCCGGACGTGCTGGCCCAGTATCACCGCAGCTTCCGCTACATCCTGGTCGACGAGTACCAGGACACCAATTTGGTGCAGTATCTCTGGCTGCGTCTGCTGGCCCAGAGCCACCGCAACATCTGCTGCGTCGGCGATGACGACCAGTCGATCTACTCCTGGCGCGGCGCCGAGGTGGAGAACATCCTGCGCTTCGAGCAGGACTTCCCGGGTGCGGTCATCGTCAAGCTGGAGAGCAACTACCGGTCCACGGCGCCGATCCTGGCCGCCGCCGCCGGGCTGATCGCGCATAACGAGGGGCGGCTCGGCAAGACGCTGCGGCCCGGCCGCAACGATGCGAGCGGCGAGAAAGTGGCCGTGGTCGGGCTGTGGGACAGCGACGAGGAGGCGCGCATGATCGGCGAGCGCGTCGAGCAGCTGCAGCGCGAGCGGCATGCCCTGGCCGAGATCGCGATCCTGGTGCGCACCGGCGCCCAGACCCGCTCCTTTGAGGAGCGGATGATCACGCTCGGCATCCCCTATCGCATCGTCGGTGGCCTGCGCTTTTACGAGCGCGCCGAGATCCGCGACGCGATCGCCTACTGCCGGGTGCTCAGCCAGCCGGCCGACGACCTCGCCTTCGAGCGCATCGTCAACGTGCCCAAGCGCGGCGTCGGCGACGGCGGCCTGCGGCTGATGTATGAGACGTCGCGCGCCCGCTCGGTGCCGCTCAGCGTCGCCGCCGGGCTGCTGGTGGCCGAAGGCGGCCTGCGCGGCCGGATGCGGGAGGCGATCGCCGGCCTGCTCGACGGGTTTGCGCGCTGGCGCGGCCTGCTGGCGACGGAGGGCCACATCAGGACCGTCGCCACCCTGCTCGACGAGAGCGGCTACATGGCGATGTGGCAGCAGGACAAGTCGCCCGACGCGCCGGGCCGGATCGAGAATCTGAAGGAGCTGGTCCGCGCGCTGGGCGACTTCGAGACGCTGGGCGGTTTCCTCGAGCACGTCGCGCTGGTGATGGAGAACGAGCAGGACGCGAGCGCGGACCGGCTGTCGATGATGACCCTGCATGGCGCCAAGGGCCTGGAGTTCGACACCGTGTTCCTGCCCGGCTGGGAGGAGGGCCTGTTCCCCAGCCAGCGCTCGATGGACGAGAACGGCAACAAGGGTCTCGAGGAGGAGCGCCGCCTCGCCTATGTCGGGCTGACGCGCGCACGCCGCCGCGCCGTAATCAGCCACGCCGCGAACCGGCGCATTTACGCCAACTGGCAGAGCTCCATTCCCTCGCGCTTCATCGACGAGCTGCCCGAGGCCCAGGTCGAGCGCCAGGGTGGGGCTAAGCTTGCGCGCGAGCAGCGCCTGCTGGCGCCGAGCGTGTTCGGCAACGGCCCGCTGACGGCCCGCCCCAAGGTGGTGGAGGCCTGGGAGCAGCCGGCCCGTCCGTCGCGCACGGTCAAGATGACGGTCGGCCAGCGCGTGTTCCACCAGAAGTTCGGCACCGGCACCGTGCAGGGCGTGGACGACGACCGGCTCGACATCGAGTTCGACCATGCCGGCCGCAAGCGCGTGATCGACAAGTTCGTGGACCCGGCGTGAGCCGGCACGGCCATCTGGCCGAGCCGCACCGCCATGCGACGGCGCTGGAGACGGTCTCGGTCACCGTGACGGAGGCGGCGCTGGAGGCCTATGAGGCGGCGCTCGCCAGCGTTTGCGGCACGGTTGGCCTGTTCGTGGTGGATGAGCGGGAGCGGAGCTGGCGCGTCGAGGGCGTCAAGGAGCGCGGCGAGCATAATGCCCGCCTCGAGCTGGCGCTGGCGATCGCCGAGGCCGCGACCGGGCAGGCCGCCACGCTGACCCGTGAGCCGACGGCGAGCGAGGGCTGGCTCGCCCGCACCTGCGCCGCCTTTCCGGAGCAGCGCATCGGCCGCTTCGCCGTGCGGGGCGAGCATCTGCCGCCCGCCGCCGCCGCCGGCTGCATCACGCTCACTCTGGACGCCGGGGTCGCGTTCGGCTCCGGCGAGCACGGCTCGACGCGCGGCTGCCTGCACGCCCTGGAGCGCCTCGCGCATCGCCACCCAAGGCGCATCCTAGACCTCGGCACCGGCTCGGGCATTCTGGCGATGGCTGCGGCGCGCCTGTTCGGCCGCCCGGTGCTGGCCGTCGACATCGATCCGTGGTCGGTGCGCGTCACCCGCGCCAACGCCCGGCGCAACGGCTTGTCAAACCACGTCCGGGCCGGCCTCGCCGATGGTTGGGCCAGCCCGGCGATCCGTCGCGCGGCGCCATACGACCTGGTGCTCGCCAACATCCTCGCCCGCCCGCTCTGCCGCATGGCGCGCGCGCTCGCCGCCCATCTCGCCCCCGGCGGCACCGCCATCCTGGCCGGGCTGCTGGACGAGCAGGCGCGCGCCGTGCTGGCCGCGCATCGCCGCTGCGGCTTGCGCCTTGATTTCAGCCTGCAGGAGGGACGATGGACCACGCTGGTGCTGCGCCAGGGTTACTGACCCCGGCCGAAAAGCTGGCCGCCGTGCGCGCGCTGCTAGCCGCCGACGGCCTCGACGGCATGATCGTCCCGCGCTCCGACGAGCATCTGGGCGAGTACGTGCCGCCCTCGGCCGAGCGCCTCGCCTGGCTCACCGGCTTCACCGGCAGCGCCGGCCTGGCGGTGGTGCTCGCTGACATCGCCGCCGTATTCAGCGACGGCCGCTACACATTGCAGCTCGAGCAGCAGACCGAGGCCGCGCTGTGGCAGCGCGCCCATCTCGTCTCCAGCCCGCCGGCCGAGTGGGCGGCCCGGCACGCGCCGGGTGCGAGGCTCGGCTACGACCCCTGGCTGCTCGCCGAGCCGGTGCTCGCCGCCTTCACCAAGGCCGGCCTGCACTGCGTTCCACTCGAGCGCAACCCGATCGACGCGGTCTGGTCTGACCGCCCCGCGGCGCCGATGGGTCCGGCGCGGCCGCACCCGTTGGAGGACGCCGGCGAGAGCTCCGCCGACAAGCGCGAGCGCCTGGCCAGGATGCTGCGCGACGCCGGCCAGGACGCCGCCGTGATCAGCGACCCGGCATCGATCGCCTGGCTGCTTAACATTCGCGGCAGAGACGTCGAGTTCACCCCGATCGCACTGGGCTTCGCGACCCTGCACGCGGACGGCCAGGTCGAGCTGTTCATGGCCGGCGAGAAGCTGCCGGCCGAAACCCGCGCCTGGCTCGGCAATCAGGTGCAGCCCTGCCCGCGCGAGGCGCTTCCCGGCGCCCTGGCCCGGCTCGCCGGCAAGACCGTGCGCGTCGACCTCGCCGGCAGCCCCGCCTGGTTCGCCGCGAGGCTGCGCGAGGCCGGCGCCACGCTCGCCGACGCGCCCGACCCGTGCCTGATGCCCAAGGCCTGCAAGAACCCCATCGAGCAGCGCGGCGCCCGCGACTGCCATCGGCGCGATGCGGTGGCGCTGTGCCGCTTCCTACACTGGCTGGAGCGCGCGCCTGGCCAGGCGACGGAGTTGTCCGCCGCCGCGCGGTTGGTCGCCTTCCGTCAGGAGGTCGAAGGCTTCCGTGGCGAGAGCTTCCCGGCAATCTCATCCGCCGGCGAGCACGGCGCGGTGATCCACTACCGCGTCGATGCCACAACGGATCGGCCGATAAACGCCGACGAGGTCTACCTGATCGACAGCGGCGCGCAGTTCCACGACGGCACCACCGACGTCACCCGCACGATCTGGACCGGGCCGTCGGCAGCGCCGGAGGATCTGCGCGATCGTTACACCCGGGTCTTGAAAGGCCACGTCGCGTTGTCGGCGCTTAGCTTCCCGCAAGGTGTCGCCGGCGCCCATCTCGATGCGTTTGCGCGCGCGGCGCTCTGGCAAGTCGGGCTCGACTATGACCATGGCACCGGCCACGGTGTTGGCAGCTATCTCTCAGTGCACGAGGGCCCGGCGCGCATCCATCGCGACGCCAACCCGGTCGCGCTCGCGCCCGGCATGATCCTGTCCAACGAGCCGGGGTTCTACCTGCCCGGCAGCTACGGCATCCGCGTCGAGAACCTGCTGCTCGTCGTGCCGGCCGAGTTCGGCGCGGCAAAACCGTTCCTGCGCTTCGAGACGCTGACGCTTGCACCGTATGACCGACGGCTGATCGCGGCGGGCGTGCTCACCGCCGACGAGCGGAGCTGGATCGACAGCTATCACGCCCGCGTGCTGGACGCCGTCGCCCCGTTGCTCGGCGACGAGGACGGGCGCTGGCTGCAGGCCGCCTGCCGCCCCCTCTGACCGATCAGGAGCGCTCATGCCGGGCACCAACCAACTCGCCGACCCAGCCTCCTTCACCGCGTGGGTGCGCGAGCGCGTTCGCTACTCCGACACCGACATGCAGGGCCATGTCAACAATCTTGCCTACATGGCCTATGCCGAGACCGGTCGCAGCGTGCTCATCTCCACCGGCACGGTCGCCGCAACGTTGGGTGAGACGCCGCGCGCCACCTTCCTGCTCGCCCGCGTCGAGGTTGATTTCCTCGGCGAGACGCGCTGGCCAGGCGAGGTCGACATCGGCACCCGCGTCGAGCGACTCGGCCGCACCTCGGTGACGCTCGGACAAGGCATCTTCAGCGCTGGATCCTGCAAGGCGGTCACGCGCTCAACCCTGGTGCTGATCGATCTCATGACCCGCAAGCCGACGCCGATCGAGGCGGCGACGCGAACAGCGCTGGCAGCATTCGGCGACTTCGCCGCGGCAGAGTTCGAGCCGCCATCAACAGGAATGACAACGTCGATGCCGCCCATGGAGCCAATGAAACCTATGGAACCGATGAAGCCTATGCAACCGATGAAGCCCATGCAGGGCATGGCGCCGATGCGGCCGGCTGAGCGCTGGTGGCCGGACGACCTGGGAACGCCATCCTCGGCCGGCGGCCAGAACGACATGCGTTACGCGTTCTTCGCGCAGGCGCGACGCCTCGTCATCGACACCGCCGGCACGGTCATCGTCTATGACACCGGCCACCATGACATCACTGGCGTCTCGCAACAGCATGGCGGCGGCACGCGCGGCTTGGCGTTCAGCAGCCAGGATGGCGAGGTGCGGCTGGAGACGCTGACCAAGGTTCGATAGCGTCAGAGTAAGAGAGGCGAGGGCGCTCGCCTCGACCCGTCACGCGTTAGCGTGCATTTGCACGACGGGGCTGTAAGTCTGCAGACCCCTGACTACGATGAGTCCGCGATTTGGCGCCATTCGGCTTCGGTGACCGTGCGCACGCCGAGCTCGGACGCCCGCTTCGCCTTCGATCCGGCATCGGCGCCAAGCACGACGATGTCGGTCTTCTTCGACACCGTGTCCGTCACCCGCGCGCCGAGCCTCTCGGCCAGCGCCTTCGCCTCGGGCCTGGTCATTGTCTCCAAGGTTCCCGTGAAAACCAGCACCTTTCCCGACAACGCGCCGCCGCTATCCGCTGGCGTCGCGTCCTCAATCGTCAGCAATTGGGCCAGCGCGTCGACCACGTCGCGGTTACGCTGCTCGGCAAAGAAGGCGGCGAGCTCCTCCGCAATCGACTGACCGATGCCAAGGATGCTGCCGAGCGCAAGGCGCGCCTCCGAGCCGATCTCGGTCGCCGCCTGCATCTGTGCGCGCCACTCGGAGTAGCTGCCGTAGTGGCGCGCCAACAGCTTCGCGTTGTTCTCACCGATCCGTCGTATGCCGAGTGCATAGATGAAGCGCGCCAGGCCGATGCGGCGGCGCGCGTCGATCGCCCGCACCAAGGCGTGCGCCGACTTCGCGCCCCAACCCTCTCGCTCGGCGATCGCAGCCTCGTGTGCCGCCAATCCGAACAGGTCGGCGGGGCTCTGCACCAGCCCCTCGTCGTGGAACGCCTGGATCGTCTTTTCGCCGAGCCCGTCAATGTCGAAGGCGAGACGCGAGACGAAGTGGATCAGTCGCTCGACGCTCTGCGCGGCGCAGGTCAGCCCGCCAGTGCAGCGCCGCACCACCTCGCCAGGCGGCCGTACGGCCAGGCTGCCACAGACCGGACAGATCTGCGGGAATGCGTACGGCTGCGCGTCGTCCAGGCGCTGCTCAGTCACGACCGAAACGATTTGCGGGATCACGTCGCCGGCGCGCTGCAGCACCACGGTGTCGCTGATGCGGACATCCTTGCGGATGATCTCGTCCTCGTTGTGCAGCGTCGCGCGCGTCACCATCACGCCGCCGACATTGACGGCGAGCAGGGCGGCCACCGGCGTGAGCGCCCCGGTGCGTCCGACCTGGATCAGGATGTCCTGCAGCACCGTGGTCGCGCGCTCGGCCGGAAACTTCCACGCCGTCGCCCAGCGCGGCGCCCGTCCGGCAAAGCCGAGCCGTCGTTGCAGCGCTAGGTCGTCGATCTTGTAGACCACGCCGTCAATGTCGTAGCCGAGTGCCGCCCGGTCCGCCGCCATCTCGGCCTGGAACGCCGGCGCCGCATCCGGCCCATCGAGCCGCCGGCTGAGCGGGTTGACCGTAAAACCCCAGCCACGCAGTTGCTCCAGGTAGGACCAATGAGTCTGCGCCACCGGCCCGCTCGCCTCGCCCATGGCGTAGGCGAACAGTGACAGGGGCCGGGCGGCGGTGACCGACGCGTCCAACTGCCTCAACGACCCGGCCGCGGCGTTGCGCGGGTTGGCGAACAGGCGCTGGCCGGCCGCCGCCTGACCTTCGTTCAGGGCGAAGAAGTCCGCCTTGGTCAGGAAGATCTCACCGCGGATTTCGATCAGCGCCGGCACGCGGCCGGAGAGCCGCTTCGGCACGCTGTCCAGCGTCAGCAGGTTCGCGGTCACGTCCTCGCCGACCTGTCCGTCGCCGCGCGTCGCTCCCTGCACCAGCCGGCCATCCTGGTAGGTCAGCGAGATCGACAGCCCGTCGATCTTCGGCTCGCCGACGAGGCGGAGCGCGTCGTCCTTCAGCCCGAGAAATCGTCGCGCCCGAGCCAGGAAGTCGGCGAAGCCCTCGGCATCGAAGATGTTGTCAAGCGAGAGCATCGGCACCCGGTGGCGGCGCTTGGCGAAGCCGCTCTCCGGCGCCGCGCCGACGCGCTGCGATGGGCTGTCGGGCCTGATCAGCGACGGGAACTCGGTCTCGATTGCCAAGTGCTGCTTGCGCAGTGCGTCATACTCGGCGTCGCTGATCAGCGGCGCGTCATGCGCATGGTAAGCCTCGTCGTGGCGCGCGATCTCGGCGGCAAGGCGCGCCAGCGCCTCGGCGGCTTCGGCTTCGGTCATGGCAAGACAAGAGCTTCTTTTTGAAAAGAAAGAAGCAAACAACTGTCGGACACGCTTCCGCACACCCTAACGAGAGAAAGTTTTTTGGTTCTTTTTTTCAAAAAAGAACCGCTTGCTTTCTTAAACACCCAGCAAAGAGTCAGCCGCCGCCCGCGCCGCCTCCGTCACGCTCTCCCCCGCCAGCATGCGCGCAATCTCCTCCCGCCGTGTCTGATGCTCCAGCGCCGCCACCCGCGTTTCCGTCTGCCCGGCGGCCACCGATTTCTGCACCCGCAGATGCATCCGCCCGCGCGCCGCCACTTGCGGGCTATGTGTCACGACCAGCACTTGCACCCCGTCCGCGACCCGTGCGAGCCGCTCCCCCACCGCGGCGGCGGTCGCGCCACCGATGCCGCTATCCACCTCGTCGAACACCAGCGTCGGCACCGGCGAGCCGCTCACCAGCACCACCTTGAGCGCCAGCATCAGCCGCGACAGCTCGCCGCCCGAGGCGATCTTGCCGAGCGGGCCGGGCGGCTGGCCGGGATTAGTGGCGATCAGGAAGCGCACTGTATCGATCCCGGTCGCATGCCAGGCCGTCTCGGGCAGCCGGTCCATCTCGACGAAGAACTGCGCCCGCTCGAGCCGCAGCGGCGGCAACTCGCGACCGACCGCGGCCTGTAGCTTGTCCGCTGCGCGGTGGCGCGCCGCCGCCAGCCGCTCCGCCGCCTCCATGTAGCCGGCCCGGGCGGCCGCGAGCGCCGTCTCGAGGGCCGCGACCTGCTCCGAGCCGCTCTCCAGCGCTGCGAGCTTGCCGCGCAGCCCGTCGAGGAAGGTTGGCAACTCGACCACCGCGATGCCGTGCTTGCGTGCCGCCCCGCGTAAGGCAAACAGCCGCTCCTCGGCCTGCTCGAGCTGCCGGGGATCGGCTTCGGCCTCGTGTCCGAGGCGCGTCAGCAGGGTCTCCGCCTCGGCCAGCGCCTCCTCGGCCCGCTCCAGCGCCGCCAATGCGGGGGTGGCCTCCGGATCTTCGCTACCGCCCGGCGTCAGCCGCTGCAAGGCCCGCGCGGCTGAGCGCAGGGAGGCCGCCGGCCCGGCGCTGCGGCGGTCCCGCGGCGTCAGCTCCGCCAGCGCCGCCGCGATCGCCTCGGCTCGCCGCTCGCCCTGCTGCAGTCGCTGCCGCTGGCTTGAGAGCTGCTCCTCCTCGCCCTCCCTGGGCGATAGCTCGGTCAGCTCGCTGACGATGAAGCGCAGGAACTCCTCCTCGCGCGCCGCCTCGGCAATGGTCTCCCGGGCCGTCGCCAGCCGTTCGGCGCTGGCCCGCCAGGCGCGGTGCCTGGCCGCGACCTCGGCGCGCAGCCCCGCCGCGACCCCGTAGGCGTCGAGCAGCTCGACATGCGTCGCTGCGTCCGCCAGCCCCATCTGGTCGTGCTGACCCTGCACCTCGACGAGCAGGGCGCCGACCCGGCGCAGCAGCCCGACGCCGACCGGCTGGTCGTTCACATAGGCCCGCGAGCGGCCGTCCCGCCCGACTACGCGGCGCAGCACGATCACCTCTTCGGCGGCGATGCCCTGCTCGTCGAGCAGGGTGTGCACCGGATGGTCGTCGCTGGGCGCGAAGCTGGCGGCGATCGTGGCCTGCGCGGCGCCGGCGCGCACGATGGCGGTCTCCGCCCGCACGCCGATCGCGAGCCCCAGGCTGTCGAGCAGGATCGACTTGCCGGCCCCGGTCTCGCCGGTCAGCACCGTCAGGCCCGGCCCGAAAGAGAGGTCCAGGCGCTCGATCAGCACGACGTCGCGGATCGACAGGCTGGTCAGCATGAAGGAAGGCGAGGGCGCTGCCCTGGACGGAGCGCCCATCGCGCGCGCGCGATGAGTCCCGACGCTGGAGCCTGAGGCCCTAGACCCCCAATCTTAGAAGATCGAGCCAAAGGTGCGGGAGAAGAAGCCGGCATTCTTGGCAGGCGGCGCGCCATACACGTTCTTGCCGTTCACCAGTCCCTGATTGACGAGCTCGTTCCAACTGGTTTGATACCAGGGATTACCCGGGTAGTTGTAGGCCAGAACCGAGGCCGTGTGCTCAGCCTCGCTCTTCAGGCCGAGCTTGAGGTAGATCTCGGTCAGCCGGGAGAGTGCCTCCGCAGTGTGGTTGGTCGTCTGGAAGTCGTCGACGACCCGCTGATAGCGACCAATCGCCGCGGCATAATAGTGCTGCTTTTCGTAGTAGCGGCCGACTTCCATCTCCTTGCCGGCCAGGTGGTCGCGGCACAGGTCGATCTTCAGCCGGGCGTCTCGGCCATAGGCGCTGTCCGGAAACCGGTTCACGACCTCCTGCAGCGCCGCCATGGCCTCCTGCGTGCCCTTCTGGTCGCGCTGTATGTCGGAGATCTGCTCGTAATAGCAGAGCGAGCGCAGGTAGTAGGCGTAGGCAGCGTCCTTGCTGGTCGGATGCAACTGGATGAACCGGTCAAGCTGGGCGATCGCATCGGTGTAGTTGCTGCGCTTGTACTCGGTGTAGCCCTCCATCAACTGCGCGTTGATGGTCCAGCTTGAATACGGATAATTCTGCTGGATCGCCTCGAAATGCGCCACCGCGACCTTGTAGCGCTCGGCGTCCAGCGCATCGATGCCGTTGCTGTAGAGCTTGTCCGGCGGCTCGGTCGCAAGGTCGATCGGCTTCGGCAGGTTCTGGTTTGCCTTGGCGAACGGATTGATCGAGTTCAGCGTGGCGCAGCCGCCAAGCCCCGATAGCGCCAGCATCAGCAGGCCGGCGGCAACGCGTTGCGTCAGCTCAGGGCGGGTCGGAGAGCGGGTCATGCGCATGCTGTATACCATGCGCTTCGGCCTCGTGAAGTCGCTCCAAGCCTGCGAAGTCGTCTCAGGCGGCGACGCGGCCAGGCCCGTAGCCGCTCCACAGCCCGGCTGGCCGGCGCTCGCGGAACGCCGCAGGGTCGGCAAACAACGCGCGCAGCAGCCGATTGTTGATCGCATGTCCGCTGCGGCTGGCGACCAGCCGGGCCTGCAGCCTGGCGCCGCAGAGGGCGAGGTCGCCCACGGCATCGAGCAGCTTGTGGCGAACGAACTCGTCCGGCCGGCGCAACCCGCCCGGATTGAGCACGATGGCGCCGTCGACGACGACCGCGTTGTCCAGGCTGCCGCCGCGTGCAAGCCCGGCCTCGCGCAAGGCGGTGATCTCCTCGGCCAGGGCGAATGTGCGGCAGCCGCCGAGCTCAGCGCGAAACGCCGCCTCGTCCAGCGACAGGCTGAGCGCCTGCCGTCCGATCGCCGCCGCCGCGAAATCAATGCCGAGCGAAAGCTCCAGGCCGGCGCCCTCCGTCGGCCGCAGTTCGGCAAACGCCTCGCCGACGCTGACCCGCACGGTGCGCAACACCTCGATGGTCGTCGGCGCCTGGTCCTGCGCCACCCGTCCGGCGCAATCGATCAGGAACAGGAAAGGGTCCGCCGAACCGTCGAAAATGGGGACTTCCGGCCCGTCGATCTCGACGACAAGGTTGTCGATGGCGCAGGCGGCCAGTGCCGCCAACAGGTGCTCCACCGTGCCCACGCGGGCCGCCGGCTGATCGGGTAGCGCCAGCATGGTGCACAGCCGGACATCCGCCACCAGGTCGAACCGGGCCGGAATGTCGACGCTGAGGTCGGTGCGGCGAAACACGACCCCGGTGCCGGGCGGGGCAGGGCAGAGGCGCATCGCCACCCGCTCGCCGCCATGCAAGCCGATGCCGACGCAGCCGATGGCTGTCTTCAGCGTGTGCTGATAACGGTCCAACGTCGCTGCCCGCGTCAACTCGGGCATGGCCGTAACCGCTTCGCCGAACCCGTTCGAGGGGCGCTGCATCGGTGCGGCCAAGGATCCATCCATGCTTGCTCTGGCCGCCCTTAAAACTTCCGCCACGCCAGTCCCGGGTCGCGCGATGACGGCACACTACGTCAGCGTGGCGCCGGCTCGCCAGTCAAGCTTTGTTTCTCAGTATGTCGCTCCAACTCATTCAAATGATTGCTGTTTCTCTAGACGGCAACGGTTCGTTACCAGTCGGATCAGGACGATTGCCGACGCAGGAATGCTGGAATGTCGAGGCCGATCTCCTCCGAGGAGGCTGGCCGCACGGACGGCGCCTCACCGGCCGGCGGAAGTTGCGGCTCGGCGCGCCCAGCCTCGCCGGTCGGTGCCGCGCTCGGCATGGTGCGGCGGATCGCGCCGGTGACGATGCCGAACAGGCTGTTGCGCGGCGCTGGCGGGACCGCCGCGGGTGCTTCGTTCGACGCGGCGGAGGGTGGTGGCGCGAACAGCCCACGCGGCGGCGGCGCGACCCGGGCCGCCGCCGCCGCGACGGGGCGCGCCGCCATCGTCTCGCTCGGCGCTGCGACCGCGCCGGTCATCTCGATGGCGGGCGCCGTCTTGACCATGGGCGGCGTCACGGCCGGGGCAACCAGGCTCGGCCCGGCGCCGGACGAAACCGCAGCGACCGGCGCACCGCCGCCCACCGCCACCAGCCGCGGCCGCTCGGCCTCGTGGCGAACCTGCATGTCGATGCCCGTCGCCACCACCGAGACGCGGATGCGGCCGGAAAGGTTGTCGTCGATCGCCGAGCCGAAGATGATGTTGGCGTCCTCGGCGACCTCCTCGCGAATGCGGTTCGCCGCCTGGTCCACCTCGAACAGCGTCATGTCCTCACCGCCGGTGATGTTGATCAGCAGGCCGCGCGCGCCGGCCATCGAGGTGTCCTCCAGCAACGGATTGCTGATCGCCGCCTCGGCCGCCCGGATGGCGCGGTTCTCTCCCTCGGCCTCGCCGGTGCCCATCATCGCCTTGCCCATCTCGGCCATGACCGTCCTGATGTCGGCGAAGTCGAGATTGACGAGGCCGGGCGCGACCATCAGGTCGGTGACCCCTTTGACGCCCATGTAGAGGACGTGGTCGGCCATCTTGAACGCCTCCTTCCAGCCGGTGCGCTCGTTGGCAAGCCGGAACAGGTTCTGGTTCGGGATGACGATCAGCGTGTCGACATAGGCCTGTAGCTCGGCGATGCCCGCATCCGCGGCGCGGGCGCGTCGCGCCCCCTCGAAGGTGAACGGCTTGGTCACCACGCCGACGGTCAGGATGCCGCGCTCACGCGCCATCCGCGCGATCACGGGTGCCGCGCCGGTGCCGGTGCCGCCGCCCATGCCGGCGGTGATGAACACCATGTGCGCGCCGTCGAGCTGACGCGCGAGCTCGTCGGCCGCCTCCTCGGCGGCGGCGCGGCCGATCTCGGGCTTCGCACCCGCGCCAAGGCCCTGCGTCAGGTGCGGGCCGAGCTGGATGCGCCGGTCGGCCTTGGAATGGGTGAGCTGCTGCGCGTCGGTGTTGGCGACGACGAAGTCCACCCCCTGCAGGTTGAGCTGGATCATGTTGTCGACAGCGTTGGTGCCGCCGCCGCCGACGCCAACCACAGTGATACGCGGGGTGAAATCCTGATGTAGCTGCTGCGGAATGGTGAGGTTCAGGGTCATCGGTTGTTCTCCCGTGAGGGGCCTTCGCTGGTTCTGGCTTGGCTATGTTGAGGGGGTTCGTCGGTCGGCTCAGACGCGATCGCGCAGAAAGGCGACGATGCGTCGAAGCAGCCCGCGTGGCGTCTCGACGTCGAGGTCGATGTCGTGCAGCGCCCGGCCGTCGCCACCAGCCCAGGCGAGCAGCCCGGCGGCGGTCGAAAAGGCGGGGCCGGCAGCGGCGTCGGGCAGCCCGCGCGCGCGCGCCGGTCGGCCGAGCCGCACCTGCCGGTCGAGCATGCGCGCCGCCATGTCGCGCACGCCGACGAGCTGCGAGGCGCCGCCGGTCAGCACGACGCGGCTCTGTTTGGCTATGCGACCGAGCCCGGCGCCGTCGAGCCGGTCGCGCACCAGCTCGAAGGTCTCCTCGAGCCGCGGGCGGATGATGCCGACCACCATCGAGCGCGGCACCCGGGCGAAATGATGCTCTTCCTCGCCGATCTGCTGCACCTGCAGGATCTCGCGCTCGTCGTCAGGGCTGGGCTGGGCGTTGCCGTAGACGGTCTTGAGCCGCTCGGCGCTGTCGAGCGGGGTGGACAGCACGCCGGCGATGTCGCGCGTCACGTGGCCGCCGCCGATCGGCAACTGCGCGGTGTGCAGCAGCTGGCCCTCGGCGAACACCGCCAGGCTCGTTGTGCCGCCGCCCATGTCGATCACCGTGGTGCCGAGCTCGCGCTCGTCATCGACCAGGCAGGACAGGCCGGAGGCGAACGGTGCGGAGACCAGCTCGGTGATCTCGAGGTCGCAACGAGCGACCGCGGCGCCGAGGTTGCGCAGCGCCATCGACAGCGCGTCGACAACATGCAGCCGTGCGCTGAGCTGCTCGCAGTGATGGCCGCGTGGGTCGGCCACGCCCGCGGTCTCGTCAACGCAGAAGGCGACCGGCAGCGCGTGGATCGTTTCGCGCCCGTCGGTCTGCGCCCGGGCGCGTCCCTCGTTGACCACACGCCGGACGTCGCCCTCCGTCACCTCGCGCCCACCGACCGGCCACTGCACGTTGAACAGGCGGCTCTCCGGCAAACCACAGCCGAGGTTGACGACGACCGAGCGCAGCCGATGGTCGGCCATGTCCTCGGCCTGGCCGACGGCAGCCCGGATCGCGCGCTCCGCCTCATCAAGGTCGGTGATGCCGCCGCCGCGCACGCCGCGGCTGCGCGTCATCCCCGAGGCGAGCACGCGCAACGTGCCGTCGCCCTCGACGCGCCCGATCAGGCAGGCGACCTTGGTGCTGCCGATGTCGAGCACGCCGAACGGGCCCGAGCGCGGCAGCCGGCCACGTGGCGGCGGCGCGACTTCGCCGAGCAGCACCGGTGCCGCTTGGCGTCGCGACAGATCGTTCATGTCGACCTCTTCGAGGCAGGAGATTTCGGGTCCGGAACCTTCGCGCCGGCGCTCGACGTCGCGTCAGGCGACGCCGCCGGTGTTGGTAGCGGACGCACGACGAGTCGGTCCGGCAATCTGAGGTCGACGGCGGCGATCGGCCGGTCGAGCAGCGCGTCCGCCGTCTGCAGCTCCATCAGGCGCGCGATGGCCGCCGCCGCATGGCTCTCCGGCAGCATCACCGTGATGCCATTCTTGAGCTGCAGGTTCCAGCGCCGCTCGCCGACCCGCACCGCGGCGGCGACGCGCGCGGCCAGCGCCGGCTGCCCCTGCAGCGCATCGAGCAGATCCGCGGCATGGCTTGGCGCGCCGGCGCCGACCACCAGCGGCAGACTGGCAAAGGCGGAGACGTCCTCGTTGGCGACCACGTCGCCGCGCCGCCCGATCAACTGGAACTTGCCCTGGCTCTGCCAGATCGCGAACGGCCGGCGCTCGATCAGCGAGACGTGGATCGTGCCGGGCAGCCGGCGCTCGACCACCGCGTGCTCCACCCAGGAGAGGCTTTCGATACGCTGCCGGGCCGCCTCGATCGAGACGCCGAAGATCGGGTCGCCGGCGCGAATGCCGATCGCCTCGCGCAACAGCGGCTCCGGCGTGTTGGCCCGGCCGTCGATGTCAACCGTCTGCACGCTGAGGCCGATCGCGCGGCCGAGGCGCTCGCGCCAGCCCAGGATGCTGCCGCCGCTGCCGACCGCCCGGCCGTGCAGCGCGCCATAGGCGATCAACACGACGCCGAGCAGGGCGACGCCCAAGCCGAGCGGCCGGGCGAAGCGCCGCTGCCGCCGCAGCATCAGCTTCAGCGCCGACGGCCGGTCCTTGGCCGATGAGGCGCGGCGCGGCGGCGGCGGGCGGCCGCGCGCCCCGGCGGCGCTCACGCGCGGCATGCGGCGCGCTCCACCATCCAGCGGCACAGCGCGGGGAAGTCGATGCCGCAATAGGCGGCCTGCTCGGGCAGCAGCGAGGTCGGCGTCAGCCCCGGCTGCGTATTGACTTCGAGCAGCACCAGGCGGCCAGGTGCGCCGGCGGTGTCGTCGTAGCGAAAATCCGCCCGCGTCGCGCCCCGGCAACCGAGTGCACGATGGGCGGCCAGCGCCATCGCCATCGCCTCGTCGGCGGCCGCGGCGTCGATCTCAGCCGGCAACACGTGGCGCGAGCCGCCGGGCGCGTATTTGCTGTCGTAGTCATAGAAGGCGTGCTCGGCCAAGATCTCGGTGACCGTGAGTGCCCGATCCTCGAGCACGCCCACGGTCAGCTCGCGTCCGGGAACGAACTCCTCGACCAGCACGCCCGGCCCGTAGCGCCACTCCCGCGCGATCTGCGCCCGACGGTTGTCGCCCTCGCGCAGGATGCTGATGCCGACCGAGGAGCCTTCGTTCACCGGCTTGACGACGTAGGGCCGCGCCATCGGGTCGGTTCGCTCCAGCGTGCCGACATCGACGACCCGCCCCATGGCGACCGGCAGCCCGGCGGCGGCGAACACGGCGCGGGCGGCGACCTTGTCCATCGCCAGCGCCGAGGCGCGCACCCCGGAATGGGTGTAGGGAATCGCCAGCCAGTCCAGCAGGCCCTGGATCACGCCGTCCTCGCCGTAGCGGCCGTGCAACGCGTTGAACACCGCGTCCGGGCGGCGTGCGCCGTCGAGCGAGCCCGGCCGGGGCGACAGCGCGGCGATCACCGCGCCGAGGTCCGCCCCGACCTCGACCGGCATCACCTCGAAGCCGGCCGTCTTGAGGGCCGCCACCACCTCGCGCCCGGATGACAGGCTGACCTCGCGCTCGGCCGAGATGCCGCCGAGCAGCACCGCGACGTGGCTGATCGCCGTGCCCGCACTCATGCCAGCGCCTCGATATGGCCAAGCGGCCGGCCGAGCCGCCTGATCTCCCACTGCAGCATCACCCCAGCCGCCGCCTGGACGCGCCGGCGCAGTTCTTCGCCCAGGCCTTCAAGGTCGGCCGCGGTCGCCTGCCCGAGGTTGAGCAGGAAGTTGCAATGCTTCTCGCTCACCTGGGCGCCGCCGCGCGCCAGTCCGCGTCCGCCAACCGCCTCGATCAGCTCCCACGCCTTCATGTCCGGCGGGTTGCGGAAGGTGGAGCCGCCGGTGCGCGCACGGACCGGCTGGCTCGCCTCGCGCGCGCTGCGGATGCGGGCCATGCGCTCGGCGATCACCGCCGGCGCGCCCGCGCCGGCGCGCAATCGCGCCCGCACCACGATCGCTTCGGCAGGCAGGTTGGCGTGCCGATACGACAGGCCGAGCGCCTCAGCCGGCAGCCGACGCAACTCGCCGGTTCGGGTCACGATCTCCGCCCAATCGAGCGCCTGCGAGACGTCGCCCCCGTAGGCGCCGGCATTCATCGCCACCGCGCCGCCGATTGCACCCGGAATGCCGGAGAGAAACTCCAAGCCCTGCAGCCCGGCGGCGGCGGCGTGCTCGGCGACCGTCGCGTCCAGCGCTGCCGCGCCGGCGACGACGCCATCCGCCTCGACGGTGATTTCGCCGAAGCCGCGCGGCGCAAGCCGCACCACGACGCCCGCGACCCCGCCGTCGCGCACGATCAGGTTCGAGGCGGCACCGACCACGCTCACTGGCAGGTCGAGCGGCAGTGCGGCGAGGAAGCCGGACAGATCCTCGGCGTCGGCCGGACGGAGCAGGAACTCGGCCGGGCCACCGACGCGAAACCAGGTCTGGGCACCGAGTGCCGCGCCGGGCTGTAGCCGGCCGCGCAAGCGGGCGCCAGCGTCGGCCAACGGCAAGCGCTCGGCGGCGGCCATCATGCCGCACCCGGCAGGCGTCGGCCGGAGGCCTGCAGCTTGGCGAGCTCGGCCGGCAGGGTTTGCGCCCAGGCGGTGATGTTGCCGGCGCCGAGGCAGATCACGAAGTCGCCGGGCCGGGCGATCGCGTGCACCATTTCGGCCAGGTGCGCCGCACCCGGCAGCGGCACCACGCTGCGATGGCCGGAGGCGCGCAGCCCGTCGACCAGCGCGTCGCGATCCACCCCCGGGATCGGCGTCTCGCCGGCGGCATAGACGTCGGCGACGATCACCGTCCCGGCGTCGTTCATGCAGGTGCAGAACTCGACGAACAGGGTCTGCAGGCGCGAGTAGCGATGCGGCTGCACCACCGCGACGACGTTCTTCGCCCCCGCCTGCCGCGCCGCCTTCAGCACCGCGGCGATCTCCACCGGATGGTGGCCGTAATCGTCGATCACGGTAATGCCGCCGGCCTCGCCGGTCTTGGTGAAGCGGCGCTTGACGCCCCGGAACGAGGCGAAGGCTGAGCGCAGCGTCGCGTCGTCGATCTCCATCTCGACGCCGACGGCCACCGCCGCCAGCGCGTTCAGCACGTTGTGGCTGCCCAGCATCGGCAGGCGGAACGGGCCCATCCGGCGCGAGCGGTTGCGCGCCCGGTCGGTGATCGCGACCTCGAAGGTGGCGCCGAGCTTGTCCGAGACCAGGCGCTCGGCGCGCACGTCGGCCTGCGGCGAGAAGCCGTAGGTGATGATGCGGCGGTCGGAGAGGCGGGGGATCATCTGCTGCACCGCCGGATGGTCGATGCACAGCACCGCGAAGCCGTAGAACGGGATGTTGGCGACGAACTGGTCGTAGCCGGCCATCATCTGCTCGGCGGTGCCCCAGTGGTCGAGATGCTCGGGGTCCATGTTGGTCACCACCGCGATCACCGCGGGCAGGCGCAGGAACGAGCCGTCGCTCTCGTCCGCCTCCACCACCATCCAGTCGCCCGCGCCGAGGCGGGTGTTGGAGCCGTAGGCCTCGATGATGCCGCCGTTTATCACCGTCGGATCAAGACGCGCCGCCTCGAGCACGGCGGCGACGAGGCTGGTGGTGGTGGTCTTGCCATGGGTGCCGCCGATCGCGATCGACCAGCGCAGCCGCATCAGCTCGGCCAGCATCTCGGCCCGCCGCACCACCGGGATCAGGCGCGCGCGCGCCGCCGCGACCTCCGGGTTGTCGGCCTTCACCGCGGTCGAGACGACGACGACGCGCGCGTCGCCGAGATTGGCCGCGGCGTGGCCGATGGCGATCCGCAGGCCGCTCTCGCGCAGGCGCTTCACGTTGGCGTTGTCGGCGACGTCGCTGCCCTTCACCATGTAGCCGAGCGTGTGCAGCACCTCGGCGATGCCCGACATGCCGATCCCGCCGATGCCGACGAAGTGGATGGTGCCGATCGTGAGGGGGAGGGCCCTCATGCGTCGCTCCTATACGTCAGGCGCGGCGCCGGCTCGGCGCGCATGTGCTGCTCCACCAGGTCGGCGAGGGTCGCGGCCGCCTCGCCATGGCCGACGCGGATGGCCGCAGCCGCCATTGTGTCGAGCGCCGACGGGTCGGCGAGCAGGCGTTCCAGAACCTCCGCCAGCGCCTCGGGCGTAAAGCCGACCTGCGCCATCACCGTGGCGCCGCCGGCCTCGGCGAGGGCCCGGGCATTGGCGCTCTGGTGGTCGTCGATGGCGTGCGGCAGCGGCACCAGGATGGCGGGGCGACCCACCGCGGCAAGCTCGGCAACGGTGGAGGCGCCGGCCCGAGCAATCACCAATCGCGCCCCGGCGAGCAGGCTCGCGACGTCGGCAAAGAACACCGACAGCTCGGCCGCGACGCCGAGCCCGGCATAGGTGCTGCGCACCCGCTCGATGTCCTCGGCGCGGCACTGCTGCACGATGCTGAGTTCGCCGCGGCGCGCGGGCGCGAGCCGTGCGACGGCTTCGGGAACCACGTCGCTGAACACGCGGGCGCCGAGCGAGCCGCCGAGCACCAGCAGCGTACGCGGCGTCGTTGCACCGGCCGCCGCCGCCAGGATCGCCGGTCGCACCGGGTTGCCGGTGACGACGGTCGCAACACCGGCCGGCACCCGCGCGGTGTCGGCGAAGCCGAGTGCGAGCACGTCGGCGCGGCGGGCGAGGAAGCGGTTGGCGCGGCCGAGCACCGCGTTCTGCTCGTGCAGCAGCACCGCCGGCCGCCGCGGCCGTGCCAGCGTCGCCGCCGCCAGCACCGGCGCCACCGACGGGTAGCCGCCGAAGCCGACCACCGCCGCGGCGTTCAGTCCCTCAAATGCCCGTCGCGCCTGCAGCGTGCCCGCCGCCAGCGCCGCCACCGCCGCCAGACCGCGCCGCACCCCGCGTCCGGCGATCCCGGCGCCGCTGATCACCAGCCGCTCCCGACCCTCGAAGGCCGCGCCCGCTCGGCCGGCGGTGCGCGCGTCGGTCATCAGCACGACGCGCCGGCCACGCGCCACCAGCGCCGCCGCGAGCGCCTCGGCCGGAAACAGATGCCCGCCCGTGCCGCCGGCGGCGATCACGATCGGGCGCACCGCCGGTCCCCTCATGCCCGCTCCACCAGCCGGTCGACCTGGGTGCGGCGGCGGGTGAGTGCCAGCAGCATGCCCATGCCGAGCGCCACCGACATCGCCGACGAGCCGCCATAGGAGATGAACGGCAGCGTCATCCCCTTGGTCGGGATGAGGTGCAGCGAGGAGGCCATGTTCACGAAGGCCTGCAAGCCAAAGCCGGTGACCAGCCCCGAAGCCGCCAGGATGATGAACTCGTCGGTCTCGGCAAGCAGCCGCAGCAGCCCGCGCAGCACGATGAAGGCGAAGATGCCGAGGATCAGCAGGCAGACAAGGAAGCCGAACTCCTCGCCGGCGACGGCGAAGACGAAGTCCGCATGCGCATCCGGCAGCAGGTCCTTGACCCGCCCCTCGCCGGGGCCGCGGCCAAGCAGCCCGCCATTGCCGAACGCCTGCAGCGCCGTGTCGACCTGGTAGTGATCGCCCTGTTCGGGATGCAGGAAACGGGTGACGCGGCTGCGCACGTGCGGGAACAGCGTGTAGGCGGCCACACCCGCCCCGCCCATGGCGGCGAGCGCGATGCCGACCAGCCCGACATTCATTCCGCCGACGAAGAGCTGGGCGAAGAACACCGCGGTGATGACGCTGAGCATGCCGATGTCGGGCTGTGACTTCAGCAGCAGCACGATCAGCCCGAACATGGCAAAGGCGATCGCGGTGCCGGGAAAGCCGCGCGTGCGCCGCCCCTCGCTCACCAGCCAGGCCGTCACCACGGCAAAGCACGGTTTGAGGAACTCGCTCGGCTGGATCGACATGCCCGGCAACGCGATCCAGCGCCGCGCGCCCTTGATCTCCACGCCGTGCACCAGCGTCAGCGCCGTCAGCATCATCGCAATAACGCAGCCCACCAGCCCGACCCGGCGCACGCCGCGCGGGCCGAGCAGCGACACGCCGACGACGATCAACCCGGCCAACGCCAGGAACACCACCTGCTTGCCGATGAACAGGTCGCGCGACTGACCGATGCGCTCGGCCACGGCGGGGCTCGCCGCCAGCATGAGCACGTAGCCGAAGCCGATCAGGGTGGCGATGGCGAACAGCGTCCAACGGTCCACCGTCCACCACCAGCGGCCCAGGATCGAGGTGTCGGCGCGTGAGAGGGCGGGCATCAGGCGGCGTGCTCCCGTGGCTCAGGTCCCACCCGCGACGTTGCGGCGAGCGCGCGGACGAGCTCGGCAAAGCGCTCGCCGCGCGCCTCAAAGCCGCTGAATTGATCGAAGCTGGCCGCTGCCGGCGACAACAGCACCGTCGGCACGCGACTGTCCCGCGCGGCGTCGAACGCCAGCGGCACGGCGCGCTCAAGCGTGCCGACCACCTCGTGCGGCACGCCGTGCTCGGCCAGCGTCGCCGCGAAGAGCGGCGCGTCGCGGCCGATCAGCAGCGCCCGCGCAATGCGCCCGAACAGCGGCGCCAGCGCGGCGATGCCGCCGGCCTTGCCGATCCCGCCGGCAATCCAGACCTGCGCATCGTAGCAGCCCAGCGCGCGAGCCGTCGCATCGGCGTTCGTCGCCTTGCTGTCATTGACGAAGTTGACGCCGCCGACCGTGGCGATCAGCGACTGGCGATGCGGCAGGCCGGGAAAGCCGACGATGCCGGCACGGATCGCAGCGGCGTCGACGCCGAGAAAGCCGGCGACTGCTGCTGCGGCGGCGGCATTCTGAGCGTTGTGCGCGCCGGGCAGGGCGGTCGCGGCACTCATGTCGAAGGCGCTGCCGCCGACGAGCACCCGCTCGGCCGAGATCAGGCGCGGCACCCGCGGCAGGCGGGCGGCCAACGCCAGGCTTGCCGCGTCATCGGCGCCGACGACGGCGAAGTCAGCCTCAGTCTGGCGATCGAAAATGGCGCGTTTGGCCTGCTCGTAACCGGCCATATCGCCATGGCGATCGATATGGTCGGCGCTGAGGTTGAGCATCACCGCCGCATCAAAGCGGAGGGTGGCGAGTCTCTCCAACATGTAGCTCGACATCTCCAGCACGTAGATGCCGTCGTCGCCGAGCAACGGCAGGGCAGTGGCAGCCGGTCCGAGATTGCCGCCCGCGGCAACCGGGATGCCGGCGCTGGCGAGGATGTCGGCGAGCAACGCGGTGGTCGTCGACTTGCCGTTGGTGCCAGTGATGCCGACGAAGCGCGCCTGCGAGCCGGCAGCGCGCACCGCTTGATACAGCAGCTCGGCGTCGCTCAGGATCGGCACGCCGGCCGCCAGCGCCTCGACGGCGAGCGGGTGCGGCGCCGGCAGGCGGTGGGGAATGCCCGGCGACAGAACCAACGCGTCGCACCCGGCGATCGCCGGCTCGGCGACGGTCAGCCCCGCCGCCATCGCGGCCGCACGCGCCGCCTTGCCGTCATCCCAGCAGATGACGCTCGCGCCCATCGCGCCGAGCGCGCGGGCTGCCGGCAGGCCGTTGCGGCCAAGGCCGACAACGGCGAAGCGCCGACCGGCGAAGATCGTGCCCGGAAAGGCGCCTGCCGAGCTCATCGGATCTTCAACGTCGCCAGGCCGCACAGCGCCAGGATCATGGAGATGATCCAGAACCGAATGACGATCGTCGGCTCGGACCAGCCTTTTTTTTCGTAATGGTGATGCAACGGTGCCATCAGGAACACTCGGCGGCCGGTGCGCTTGAACCAGAACACCTGGATGATGACAGACACCGTTTCGACGACGAACAACCCGCCGACGATGAATAGGACGACCTCGTGCTTGGTCGCGACCGCCACCGCGCCGAGCGCGCCGCCGAGTGCGAGCGAGCCGGTGTCGCCCATGAACACCGCTGCCGGCGGGGCGTTGAACCACAGGAACCCCAGCCCGGCGCCGATCAGTGCCGACAGGAACACGCACAGCTCACCCGTGCCCGGCACGCCGTGTAGCTGCAGGTAATCCGCGAAGATGCGGTTGCCGACCAGGTAGGCGATCAGCGCGAATACCCCCGCGGCGATGATCGTCGGCACGATCGCCAGGCCGTCGAGCCCATCGGTCAGGTTCACCGCGTTGCTCGCACCCAGCATCACCAGCATGCCGACCAGCGGAAACGCCGCCGCGAACGGGATCAGCACCTCCTTGAAGATCGGCACCGTGAGCGAGGTGCCGAGCCGGCCGCCGGTCAGGCTGTCGATCCAGGCGGCGACGCCAAGCCCGATCGCCACCTGCACCACCAGCTTGCCGCGCGCCGAGACGCCCTTCGTGTTGCGTCGCGACAGCTTGAGGAAATCGTCGACGAAGCCGATCGCACCGTAGCCGAGGGTGCAGAGCAGCACCGCCCAGACGTAGCCGTTGCGCAAGTCGCCCCACAGCAGGGTGGAGGCGGTCAGGGCGAGCAAGATCAGCACTCCGCCCATTGTCGGCGTGCCCTTCTTCTCGAGCAGATGGCGCTCCGGGCCGTCCAGTCGGATCGGCTGGCCGCCGCGCTGCACCGATTTCAGCCAGGCGATCACCGGGCTGCCGAGCGCAAAGCTCACCATGAGCGCGGTGAGGCAGGCCGCCCCCGAGCGGAAGCTGATGTAGCGGAACAGGTTAAACAGGAAGAAATGCTCGGCGAGTGGCCGGCTCAGATCGTAGAGCATCTCAGGCCGCCTTGGCTTCGAGGGCGGCCACGACAACGCGCATCCGGCTACCCAGACTGCCCTTGACCAGCACCGCGTCGCCCGGCGCGAGCGCGTCGGCGACGATCGGCGCCAGCAGCTCGGCGCTCTCCTGCCAGGCGCCGCGGCAGCGCTCCGGCACCGCCTCGAACAGCGCCTGCATGTGCTCGCCGCAGGCGTAGAGCAGGTCGGCGTTTGCCGCGACCGGCTCAGCAAGCTCGCGGTGCTCGGCGGTCGCGTGCTCGCCGAGCTCGCGCATGTCGCCCAGCACGGCGACGCGACGGCCCGCGGGCAGCAGCCGCAGGACCGCCAGCGCGGCCCGCACCGAGGCGCCCGAGGCGTTGTAGCTTTCGTCAAGCAACCGGGCGGCGCCGTCCAGCAGCGGCCGCTGCTCGCCGCGTCCGGCAAGGCCGGCAAAGCTCGCGAGCCTCGCCGCGGCCGGCGCCAGCGGCGCCCCCACCAGCACCGCGGCGGTCAGTGCGGCGAGCGCGTTGGCGACCATGTGCGTCCCCGGCACGGCGAGCCAGAAGCGGATCGGCTGGCCCAGGATGGTCGCGGTGACGCCGCTGCCACCCGGCTCGAGCTGGGTCGCGGCCAGCAGCCGGCTGTCCCCCTCGGCCTCGCCGACCACGACGCAGTGCAAGCCATGCGCGCGCGCCATCAGCCGCGCCAGATGCGGCCCGGCCGGCAGCACCGCGTGGCCGCCCTGAGCCACGCCGTCGATGATCGCCGCCTTCTCGTCGGCAATGGCCTCGAGGCTGCCAAGATGGCCGATATGCGCCGCCGCGATCGCCGTGACGATGGCCACGTCGGGCAAAGCCAGGCGCGCCAGCGGACCGATCTCGCCCGGATGGTTCATGCCGATCTCGACCACCGCGTAGTCCGCGTCCGGATCCAGCCGCGCCAGCGTCAGCGGCACGCCCCAATGATTGTTGTAGGAGGCCGCCGCCGCCTCGACGCGGCCGCTTTCGGCCAGGATCAGGCGCAGCATCTCCTTGGTCGAGGTCTTGCCGACCGAGCCGGTCACCGCGATCACCGAGCCGGTAAAGCGCCCGCGGCCATAGGCGCCGAGCGAAGTCAGCGCCTGCCGCGTGTCGTTGACGATCAGCAGCCCGGCGCCGTCCGGCACGTGGTGGGCGGCGATCGCGTCGTGACGATGCACCACCGCGCCGCCGGCCCCGGCGGCAAACGCGGCTGCGAGATGGTCGTGGCCGTCGCCGTGCTCGCCGACGAGGGCGACGAAAAGGTCGCCAGAGCGCAGCGTGCGGGTGTCGATTGAGACGCCGCTGGCGTGGAACGGGTGCGTCATCACGCCACCGGTTGCCGCTTCCAGGGCGTCGGAGGTCCAGAGGGCGGTCATGAAGGAAGGCCAGGGCTCTGCCCTGGACCGGGCGCCCATCGCACGGGTGCGATGGGTCCCGACGCTGGGGGCGGCGCCCCCGGACCCGCATCATTGAGCAGAGCGGTTTTCAAAGGCCGGCGGCCTTGGCTGGGTCTTGGGCAAAACCCCGGCCTTCCTTCACCCCTCATGCGAGCGACCGCACGACGGCGACGTCGTCAAACGGCAGCGTGACGCCGGCGATCGTCTGCCCCTGCTCGTGCCCCTTGCCCGCCACCACCAGCACGTCTCCCGGCCCGAGTGCGGCCAAGCCAGCGGCAATCGCCGCCCGCCGGTCGCCGACCTCGTGCGCGTCGATGCCGGCCAGCACGGCGCGACGGATCGCCGCCGGATCCTCGCC
This sequence comes from Acetobacteraceae bacterium, assembly GCA_965198995.1. Taxonomy (GTDB): domain Bacteria; phylum Pseudomonadota; class Alphaproteobacteria; order Acetobacterales; family Acetobacteraceae; genus CAXMMR01. Next base: position 2,577,030 of record CBDAQG010000002.1, on the reverse strand, counting down.
ACGCGGGTTGTCATCGGTGACGACGGCAAGGTCGGCGTGCCGCGCGACGGCAGCGCCCATCAACGGCCGCTTGCCGGCGTCACGGTCGCCGCCGGCGCCGAAGACGCACACCAGCTTGCCGGTCGCGTGCGGCCGCAGCGCCGAGAGCAGTCGCTCCAGCGCGTCCGGCGTATGGGCGTAGTCCACGTAGGCGGCCGCCCCATTGGCCAGCCGCAGCGCCAGCTCCATCCGCCCCCGCACGCCGGTGAGCCGACCCAGCCGGTCGAGCGCGTCGGGCAGCCCGGTCGCAATCGCAAGCCCGGCGGCGAGCAGCAGGTTGTCCGCCTGGAAGCGGCCGGGCAGGGCGACCTCGATCGTGCGCATCGCGCCGCCGGCCGCAAGCTGCAGCGTCTGGCCGTCCGGACGGGGCCGCGCATCAACCAGGCGCAGCATCTCGCCGCGCTCGCCGACCAGGCGCAGGTCGAGCCGGCGGGAGTGGGCGATGCCGCGCAGTGCCGCCAACGTTGTGGCGTCCATGTCGGCATTGACAACCGCCGCCGCGCCCGGCGCGAGCAGCTCGGCGAACAGCCGCAGCTTGGCCGCCCGGTAGGCCGCCTCGCTGCCGTGATAGTCGAGGTGGTCGCGGGTAAAGTTCGAAAACCCCGCCGCCGCCAGCCGCAGCCCGTCCAGCCGGAACTGGTCAAGCCCGTGCGACGAGGCCTCGATCGCGGCGTGGTCGATGCCGGCCCGCGCCAGCCGGGCCATCGTGTCGGCCAGCGCCACCGGGTCGGGGGTGGTGAGACCGGCACCGCCCGGCTCGCCGGGTGCCACGAGCCCGAGCGTGCCGAGGCTCGCCGCCGGCAGCCGCGCGTCGGCCCAGAGCTGGCGCAGGAACTCGACGGTGCTGGTCTTGCCATTGGTGCCCGTCACGGCGACGACGTGGCCGGGCTGTCGGCCGGCATGCAGCGCGGCAAGCCGTGCGAGCGCCCGGCGCGGCTCGCCGTCCTCGATCAGCGCCCGCGGCGGCACGCCCGCCGGCCAGGCGGTGCCGGTCGGCGCCAGCACCGCGATGGCGCCGCGCGACACCGCCTCCCCGATGAAGGCGCGCCCGTCGGCGCGCGCCCCAGGCAGGGCGGCGAACACCCAGCCGGGCCCGACCTGCCGGCTGTCGGCGGTGATGCCGCGCGCCTCCAGGGCCAAGGCCGTATCAATGGCCGCAGCGGCAACCTCGCCGCTGTTGGCGGACAGCCGTGCCGTATCCAGCATCTCAGCGAGCCGCAAGCGCTGCGGCCGGCTCGAGCTCGGCGACGCGGCGCGACGGCGACGCCGCCTGCTGATGCACCGCGCCGTGCTTCGCGGGGGCCTGCGGCTGCGCCGGAGCGGCGCCGGCGGTCGCGGTGGTCGCAACCGGGGGCGGATCGGGCCAAGGATGCAGGCCGGTCGGCTCGCCCGAGCCGCGCTCCGGCTGCATCGGGATCGCCAGCGACGCCTGGATCTGCTCAAGATGGGCGGTGTCGGGGAACATGTTCAGCATCGGCGCGATGCGCGCGATCACCCGGCCCGCACCCGGCGCGCTCACCGCCCCGGCGGTGGAGTAGCCGCCGGTCGACTTGTTGCCCTTCGGCTCGTCGAGCATGAAGTAGACCGCGTAGCGCGGCGCGTTCATTGGGAACACGCTCATGAAGGCGCTGACGTTGGCGTGCTTCTTGTAGCCGTGCGCGCCGACCTTCTCCGCCGTGCCGGTCTTGCCGCCGACGAAGTAGCCGGCGACGTCCGCCGGCTTGCCGTAGCCGTTGGTCACCACGAGGCGCATCAGGCGGCGCACCGTGTCCGACGTCGACGGCGACATCACCACCCGCCCGTCCGGCAACGGCTGGCCCGGCATGTCGGCCAGGATCGTCGGCGTCAGCACCGTGCCGCCATTGGCCAGAGCGGCGGTGCCGCGCACCACGTGCAGCGGCGAGACCGCGATGCCGTGGCCAAAGCCGACCGTCATCACCGTGCTCTCGCCCCAGTTGTTCAACGGCGGAATGATCGGAAAGCCGGCCTCCGGCAACTGGATGCCGACGCGGCGGAACATCCCGAGGCGCTTGAGCCAGGCGCGCTGGTGCTCGCCACCGACGGTCAGCGCGATATGCGCCGCACCGAGGTTGGACGAGTACGCCAGCACTTCCGGCAACGCGAGGATGCGATGCTGGCCCTTGAAGTCGGTGATCGTGAAGCGACCGATATGGATCAGGTGCGCGGCGTCGAAACGATCCCAGATATGCGCCGCGCCATAGTCGAGCGCCATCGCCGCGGTCTGCAGTTTGAACGTGGAGCCCGGCTCGAACATTCCGGTCACGGCACGGTTGAATCGGTCGTCCGGCGGCGTCTGGCCGAACAGGTTGGCGTCGTAGTCCGGCAGGCTGACCATGGCGATCACCTCGCCGGTGCGCACGTCCATGACGATGCCGCAGGCGCCGATGGCGTCGAACTCGGTCTTCGCCGCGTCCAGCTCCTCGCGCATTACCTCCTGCACCCGCACGTCGATCGACAGGTGGATGGGGCTCGCCTCGTGCTCGAGCCGGGCGTCGAACGCGCGCTCGACGCCGGCGACCCCGCGGCCATCGATGTCGACCCCGCCCAGCACCTGCGCGGCGACCCGGCCGAGCGGGTAGTGGCGCTTCTCGGTGGGCTGGAAATACACGCCCGGAATGCCGAGCGCATTGATCGCCACTTCCTGGCGCTGGCTGATGTTGCGGGCGAGGTAGACGAACTGCTTGGCCGAGGCGAGGCGCTGCTTGGCCTCCGCCTCATCGAGGCTCGGCAGCACCTCCTTTATGCGATGCGCCGCCTGCCCCGGGTCGATCATCTCGCGCGGGTTGGCATACAGCGCCGCAGTCGGCAGCGAGACCGCAAGGATCTGACCGTTACGGTCCATGATTGTGGCGCGGACCTGCTGGCCGCCGGAGAGCGGCGAGACGTCGCCCTCGGCGAGCGGCGGCGGCTCGTTCGGCACCAGCGGCGCCATCTCCGCCCTGCTCGGCGCCATTGGGAACAGCAGCGTGGCCGAGGCGAGCTTGCCGACGACGCCGAGAAACAGCACGCCGAAGCCGGCCGAGGCGAGTAGCAGGCGCAGGCGCGAGCGCTCGAGCGCCGCACGGCGCTGCAGGTCGGGCGAGGTGACGCGCACCGTCTCCATGCGCGGCACCGCGCCGCCGCGCGTCGGCAGGCCGGCGCGGCCGGCCGGCATGCCGCTCGCGCGCCGCGCCGGCGGCGACCCCTCGGATGGTGGCGTCGGCTCGGTCATTGCCCGCTATAGGGCACGGGCGGCGGCAGGCTCGCGGCACCGCCGAGCGAGGAGCCGACGAAGCTGGCGCTCTGCGGCTGCAGGCTGCGCGGCAGTGGTGCGGCGCGGTTGCCGCTGCCGGGCCGGGCCGCCGCCTGCTCCACCCGCACGCCGCTCAGGCGGCTGGAGGCCAGCGGCAGCAACCCGCCATGCGCCAGTGCCGTCGTCGGCCGGCCGGCATCGATGCTGCGCGCGATCTGCAGCTCGGCTGGCCGGTGCGGATGAGCGGCCGCCAGCGTCGTCGTCCTGGCCGCCGGCTTTGGATGCGGCGCGGGCGCCGTCGCCGCGGGGGCTGCGTCGGCGTCACCAACATCTTGCGCCGCGGCCGTGTCGGCCATCGGTGGCGCGGTCGGGTGGCCCGCCTCGATGTCCCGGTTCGCGGCGGGAGCGGCTGCGGCGTCGTCCTCGTCGTCTGTGGCGGTGGCGGCGCGCACCGCCGCCTGGCCATCCGCCGGCGCCGCTGCGGCAAGCGGCAACACCGCCGCACCCCTGCCGGACGGCGCCGCCATGGCCGGCAGCTCGATCACGGCAGCCGGCATCGGGCCGACCGCAGGCAGGTGGCCGGCGAGGTCGGCGAGCTGGACGAACTGCGTCGGCGCCATCGGCTTGAGCGCCAGAAAGCGCGTCGCCAGGTCGGACAGCCGGCCCGGCTCGGTGCGCACCGCCCACTCCGCCTTGAGCGCCCCGATGCGCTCGCGCGTCGCCTCCGTCTCGTGGATCACCCGGCCGATCTCGCGGTCGAGCATCTGGGTGCGATGCTTCTCCTGATACAGGTACAGCCCCGAGCCGCCGGCCAGCAGCAGGCACAGGCAGGTGAACGGACGGATCATGACAGTGCCTCGGCTGGCCGATGAGGGGGTGGCGAGGCGGGTGTCGCATCCTGCGTCGAGTATGGCGATGCCGCGAGCTTCTCGACGGCGCGCAGCCTGGCGCTGCGGGCACGCGGGTTGCGCGCGGTCTCCTCGGCGCTAGGCCGGGCGGCGCGCCGGGTCAGCAGGCGGAACTGCGCCCGCTCCCGGGCATCAAGCCCGCGCGGGTCGTGCCGCGACGGCGCCGGCGCCTGGCCGCTCGCCCCCAGCATGAAGCGCTTGACGATCCGGTCCTCAAGTGAATGGAACGACACCACAACGAGCCTGCCGCCCGGCGCGAGCAGTTGGGCAGCGTCGTCAAGCGCCCGAGCAACCTCGCCGAGCTCGTCGTTTACCCGGATGCGCAGCGCCTGGAAGCTGCGCGTCGCCGGATGGATAACGTGCTGACCAGGTCGCGGACGCATCGCGGGAACGGCGTCGCTGATGATGTCGGCAAGCTGTAGCGTGCGGCTGATCGCCGCTGTGGCGCGCGCCTGAACGATCGCGCGCGCGATCCGGCGCGACAGCCGCTCCTCGCCAAGTTCGTAGAGCGTATCTGCCAACTCGCCTTCCGGCAAAGTGGCGACAAGGTCCGCGGCACTCGGCCCGTGGCGCGACATCCGCATGTCGAGCGGGCCGTCGCTGCGAAACGAGAAGCCGCGCTCGGCCTCGTCGAGCTGAAACGACGAGACGCCGAGGTCGAGCACGACGCCGTCGAGGCGCGAAACACCGCGCGCCGCCAGCAGCGCCAGCATGGCCGAGAACGAACCCTCGACAAGGTGCAGCCGCTCGCCATGCCGCGCCGCCATCGCCGCGCCGCGCGTGATTGCGTCGGGGTCGCGGTCGATCGCCCACAGCGTGCAGTCGGCGGCCGCCAGGATCGCCGCGGCATAGCCGCCGCCGCCGAACGTGCCGTCGAGATAGACGCCCTCTGCGCGGGGTTCGAGGGCGGCGAGCACCTCGCCGAGCATCACCGGCACATGGCCAGGATGAACGGCCTCGAATAGGCCGACCGACGGGTTCATGCGCGCATCCCTGCCGTGCCGCCGGTGCTGCCTGGACGCGCCGCGCCCGGCCGGGCGCGACTACGCGCCTCGGTGCTGCGTTGCTCGCCCGCCTGCGGCTCCCAGATCTGAAAGATCTCTCCGAGCCCCTTGAACATCACGCTTTCGGTCAGCCCCGCATGTGCGACGAGTGGCTCCGGCAGCACAATGCGTCCTTCCCTGTCCGATTCGACAGCGTATGCATCCCCATAGATGTACAGCGCAGTGTCCTCGTACTCCTCGCTCAGCACGTCCATCTGAGCCAGCCGTTGGCCCAGCCGGTCGTAGGCGACGCGGGAATAGCCGTCGATGCACGGATACCGGTTGGACGGCAGCAGCACGAGCCCGGCGCCGTCCTCAGACAGGTCTCGCAACGCCGCGCGAAAGCTCGCCGGTACCGAAACCCGACCCTTCGCGTCGAGACGGTTCTGATGCGTGCCGAGAAAGTGGCCCATCCGTTCGTTGTCCGCCTCCCCCGCCACCCGGTGTCCCGACGCCACGACCCGCCGGCGGATGCACGCGACGCGTGCATCGTCTGCCTTTTGGGATGGTATGGGATATCATGGGCTCACATGGGCGTCAAAGGGAATAAGTTTCGTCAGTCGCGTAACGACCATCGAAATCACCAGATGAGACAAGGCGTTAACGAGAAGTAAACGGCTGTCGGGTCCGCTGAGGCAGTCGACGCGCCCACGCGACAAGACTTCGTTGTTTGTTCTTGTTGGCATTCCTGTGGATGCTTTGGGGGACAAGTCCGGTATAGGTTGTGGACAGTGGCCACAAGCCGTGCATAACGCGACTCGATGTCGAGCCCCTTCAACAAGAGGCTTCATCTGCGTGGCCAAGCAGTGCCAGAAAGCGGTGCCAGACGGCCTGTAAGCCGGGTTCTGTCCACGCCGGGCCTGGTGAGGCACGGCGCTCGGACGACCATTCCTCTGGGACGCGCATCGCTGCGCGCCTCACGCGACCAACCCGGACGACGGGGCGGGAATGCCCCTGAGGACCCCCGCTTTCGCAAGGCCCCGGTCGCCCCTATTCGGTCTTGCTCCCGGTGGGGTTTACCCTGCCGCTTCCGTTGCCGGTCGCGCGGTGCGCCCTTACCGCACCGTTTCACCCTTGCCGTCAGGGCGTCGGGTCGCCCCTCAGCCGATCAGGCGGTTTGTTTTCTGTGGCACTGTCCCTGGGGTCGCCCCCGCCGGCCGTTAGCCGGCACCGTATTCCCGTGGAGCCCGGACTTTCCTCCACGCCGGCGCCCATCCGCGAAGAGGGGCCCGACGCAGCGGCCGTCCAGCCGTCTGGCGCGCCGGTGTCGCCCGCCCGGCCTCCGAGGTCAAGCGTCGCCGACCAAGGCGGCCATCGCCTTGACCCGCGCCCGGGTGCCGGCATCGGCAAGCCCGCTCACCGCCTCCTGCCGCCAGTGCCGCTGAAAGGCGCGCAACACGCTGGCGAGCGCCGTGTCCGCCTCGCCCTCTGGTGCCACGGCATAGCCGATGGCAAGCAGCCCGTGCCGAACCGGCTGCAGCGGCGACGTGTCGCTGGCGGTGTCCGCGCCCGCGCCGTCCGGCCACAGCCCGATGTCAGCCGCAGCAAGGCTTTCCCAGTCGAACAGCTCGCCGGGATCCTGCTTGCGGTCGGGGGCGACGTCGCTATGCGCGACGACGTTGCGGGCCGGGATAGCATGGCGCGAGACGATCGCCCGGCACAGCGCAGCGACGCTCAGCATCTGCACCCGGGGGAACGGCCGGTAGCCCCAGTCATGGCCGGGATTGACGATCTCGATGCCGACCGAGCGGTCGTTGAGCACCGGCTGGCCCCGCCAGGAGGAAATCCCGGCGTGGTAGGCGCGGCGGTGCTCCTCGACCAGCCGCACGACCGCTCCATCCTCGCCGACCACGTAGTGCGACGACACCTTGGCAGCCGGGTCACGCAACCGGTCGATCGCCGCCTGGCCGGTCTGCATGCCGGTGTAATGCAGAACCAGCGTGTCGACGATGCTGCCCGCCGGCCGGTCATCCTGGTTGGGGCTCGGGCGTGCCTCGATGGCGGCCTCGTCGATCTCCCCCAACCCGTCAGCAAGGCTCATAGCCGGCGCTCGCGCTTGATGCGGTCCCAGGCGGCATTGATGCGCGCCACCTTGTCGCTCGCCGCAGCGACGAACTCCGGCGGCACGCCGCGCGCGGCGAGGCTGTCGGGATGGTTCTCGCGCATCAGCTTCTTCCACGCGGCGCGCAGCTCCTCGTCGCTCGCGCGGCGGCTGACCCCAAGTGCCGCATACGGGTCGCCCTCGTCGGAGTTGCTGCGCGCCCGGCTTTGGCCGGTGGCCGCGCTGTCCCAGGCCAGATGGTCGAGCCCGAAGCCGGCATGCACCTGGCGCAGGAACTCCTGCTCGCTGCGGGTGATCGGGCCGTCCGCCTTGGCGATGGCGAACAGCGCCGTCAGCACCTCCTCGAGCATGCCGCGATTGTCGCTGAACGCCTCGCCCATCTGACGCGCATACGGCCGGTAATCCTCCTGGCTGTCGCGCAGCTGGTCGAACAGGATGCCGACCATGTGCACCTGCTCGGCCGGAATGCGGAAATACCGCTTAAAGGCATCGATCTCGGCCCGCGTCACGGCGCCGTCGATCTTGGCGAGCTTGGCCGAGAGCGCGACGATGCCGATGGAGAAGATCGAATCCTTGCGGCCGAACATCGCGGCGATGCGCGCCGGGTGCAGCGGCGACGGTCCGTTGCCCGGCCCGCCCATCAGCCCGGCAAACCCCTGGCCGACCTGCTGGCCGACGCGCGGCAACATCTCGCTCTGATCGGCGGCGTGGCCAAGAGCGGCCCCCATCACCGCGCCGATCGGCCCACCCATGAACAGGCCGGCGACGCCGCCCAATATCTTGCCGAAATAGGCCATCCACCCTCCAAGGAAGGCCAGGGCTCGGCCCTGGACCCATCACGCGGGAGCGTGCATTCGCACGACAGGGCCGGAAGGCCCCAGACCCCACTCTCGGGGCTAACGGAGTGCGAGGCCAGAGGGTGCGTCAGCGAGCCGGCTTCTCGGCGTACATCTTGTAGGCCAGCTTGAGCAGCCGCTCGGCGGACGCCGACAGCCCGGCCTGCTCGGCGTCCTGCGCCATGGTCAGTAGCCGGTCCGCCAGCACCAGCGGGCTGATCGCGGCGGCCTTGCTCTGGATCGTCTGCGACATCGTTCTTGTCCTTCTCACCCGTTCTGGATGAGGCGAGCCTACACAACCGCAGGTTAGCAAGAGGTTAACGGATCCAGAAAATCTGCACCCCACGTCACTTTTTTGGATCACGGTTTGCCACCTCCAGCGCCGTCAGCCGCAATGCTGAGGCAAGCGGCTGCCGCGCCGGTCGCTCGGCATCAATCTGCGCCATCAGCACCGCCAGGCTCTCGCCGCGCTGCTGAGCCAGCCGCTCCAGCACCGCCCAAAATGCCGGCTCAAGCGCGACGCTGGTGCGATGCCCCGCGAGCCGCACGCTTCGCTTGACCAGGCCGGTCAAAGCTCAGCGCCCGTTCGAGAGTGTGCCAGGGTGAGCTAGTTGGCGTATCTGGCGGAGCACTGGAGCGGAGCGGCCGTCTGGCCGTGAGCATCGGAGCGCACGGCGGGCGCGCGGGATGGCCACCCGAGATGCCTTGTCGAACGGGCTCTCAGACCATCAGCGCCGGATCGGTGGCCCGGTCAAACGCCGGCCCGTCGATCAGCCCGGAGGCCAGCGCCGCCTCGCGCAGCGTCGTGCCGCGCACATGCGCCTCATGCGCGATCGCTGCCGCCTGCTCGTAGCCGATCACCGGGCTGAGCGCGGTCACCAGCATCAGCGAGCGCTCCACATACTCGTCGATGCGCGTGCGATTGAGCTGCACGCCCTCGATCGTGTACTGCCGGAAGGTGCCCGAGACGTCAGCCAGCAGCCGCGCCGAGTGCAGAAAATTGTAGATGATCACCGGCCGCATGGTGTTCAGCTCGAATTGCCCCTGGCTGCCGGCAAACGCCACCGCCGCGTCCTCGCCAATCACCTGGGTGCACACCATCACCACCGCCTCGCACTGCGTCGGGTTGACCTTGCCCGGCATGATCGAGGAGCCCGGCTCGTTCTCCGGCAGGCTCAGCTCGCCCAGGCCGCAGCGCGGCCCCGAGGCGAGCCAGCGCACGTCGTTCGCCACCTTCATCAGCACCACGGCGACGCCGCGCAGCGCCGCCATCGCCGCCACCATGCCGTCCAGCCCGCCGAGGGCGGCGAACTTGTTCGGCGCGGTGACGAACGCCTCACCGGTCAGCGCCGCGATGCGGAGCGCGATCGCCTCGGCGAACCCCGCCGGCGCGTTCAGCCCGGTGCCGACCGCCGTGCCCCCCGCCGCCAGCTCCAGCAGACCGGGGATCGCCCGCTCCACGCCGTGGATCGCGTCGCGCAACTGGTGCGCGTAGCCCGACCATTCCTGGCCGACGGTGAGCGGCACCGCGTCCTGCAGGTGGGTGCGGCCGATCTTGATCACGTCGCGCCACAGCGCGCTCTTGGCCGCGATCGCCGCATGCAGCGCCTCCAGCGAGGGCAGCAGCACGCGCTTCACCTCCAGCACCGCGGCAACGTGCATCGCGGTCGGGAAGGTGTCGTTCGACGACTGGCCCATGTTCACGTCGTCGTTCGGATGCACCGGCCGCTTCGAACCCACTGCCCCACCGAGCAACTGGCTCGCCCGGTTGGCAATCACTTCGTTGACGTTCATGTTCGACTGGGTGCCCGAGCCGGTCTGCCAGACGAAGAGCGGGAACTCGGCGTCCAGCGCCCCGGAGATCACCTCGTCGGAGGCCTCGCAGATCGCCCGCTGCTTGTCCGCGGGCAACCGCCCGGCGCTGCCGTTCACCTCGGCCGCCGCCTTCTTCACGGTGCCGAACGCATGCGCGACCTGGATCGGCATCCGATCGCCGCCGATCGAGAAATGCTTCAGCGAGCGTTGCGTCTGCGCCCCCCAGTAGTGCTCGGCCGGCACCTCGATGCGCCCCATCGAGTCGCTCTCCGTCCGCTGCCCCGTCGCGCCCGTGCCGATCTGCATGCTCAAACCCCTCGCAAACGTGCCGCCGCCCAGTCCGCCGCCTCGGCCACCACCGGGTCCGGGTCGGCCTGCGCGCGCTGGGCTACCGGCAGCAGCGCGGCCAGTCCAGAGTTGCCGATCGCGTAGAGCACGTTGCGCACGAACCGGTCGCGGCCGATGCGCTTGACCGGCGAGCCGGCAAAGCGGGCGCGAAAGCCGGCATCGTCCAGCCCGGCGAGCTCGGCCAGCAGCGGCGCTGTCAAATCCGGCCGTGCCGCCAGCCCCGCCACCCGCGTCGGGCTGGCGAACCGGTTCCACGGGCAGACCGCCAGGCAGTCGTCGCAGCCATAGATCCGGTTGCCGAGCAGCGGCCGCAACTCCAGCGCCACCGGGCCGGCATGCTCGATCGTCAGGTAGGAGACGCAGCGCCGGGCATCGAGCTGATACGGCGCGACGAACGCCTCGGTCGGGCAGGCGGCGAGACAGCGGGTGCAACTGCCGCACGAGCCCGCCACCGGCGGGGCAGGCGCCAGCTCCAGCGTCGTGTAAACCTCGCCAAGGAACAGCCACGAGCCGTGCGCGCGGGAGACCAGGTTGGTGTGCTTGCCCTGCCAGCCGAGCCCGGCTGCCGCCGCCAACGGCTTCTCCATCACCGGCGCGGTGTCGACGAACACCTTGACCCCGGCCCCGCCCTCGGCCTTGGCGAACCGCGAGACGATGAACTGCGCCAGGTGCTTCAGCCGCCCCTTGACCAGGTCGTGATAGTCCCGCCCGCGCGCATAGACCGAGACGTTGCCGCATTCCGGCCGGTCCAGCGTCGCCAGCGCCGCCTCCGCGGGTGCGTACGACAACCCTAGGCAGATCACGCTGCGCGCCTCGGACCATAGCGCTCGCGGATCGCCGCGCTGCTCCAACCGCGGCTCAAGCCAGCCCATCTCGCCATGTCGTCCGGCGGCGAGGAACTCGGCCAGCCGCGCTCGCGTCGTCGCCCCCAGCGAGGCTGGCGCAAACCCCACCGCATCGAAGCCCAATTGCAACGCCCGCTCACGGATCAGCGCCGCCGGCTCGGCAAGCGCCGGCCGACGTTGCACCTGCCTATCGACGTCTATACAGGCCACAGCACCCGTCGGCGTCTCAAGGACCGTCATGCGCGCTGCACTGCTCGGCTTCTCCTGTCTCGCGTTCCCGGTGCTGCTCGCCGGCTGTGCGGCCAAGCCGGCCGACCCGGACACGCTGGCCGCCGAGCGCGAAAACAACGATCCCTATGAGAGTGTCAACCGCAAGCTGTTCGGCGTCTATCATGCCGTGGACACCCACGCGATCCGCCCGGTCGCCGTCGCCTACCGCGACACCGTGCCCCAGCCGGTGCGCGGCAGCCTGCACAACGTGCTGAACAACATCGCCAACCCGGTGCAGTTCTGCAACGACGTCCTGCAGGGCAAGCCGCGCCGCGCCGGTGACACCTTCGTGCGCACCGTGCTCAACACCACGATCGGCCTCGGCGGCTTCCTCGACGTCGCCACCGGCCTTGGCTACCCGGACCACGCCAATGATTTCGGCCTCACCCTGGCCTTGTGGGGCGTGCCCTCAGGGCCGTTCCTGTTCCTGCCCCTGCTCGGCCCGTCCGATTTCCGCGACGGCATCGGCTACGGCGTCTCCACCGCCTTCAACCCACTGACCTATGCGAGCTTCGGCGGCAGCAACGCGCTCGGCTACTCGGTGTTCGGCGTCGGCGCGCTGGACGCCCGCTCGCGCGCGCTGACCGACACCGACAGCATCGAGCGCAGCTCGCTCGACCCCTACGCCACCTACCGCAGCCTCTATCAGCAGCACCGCGCCGCCCAGGTCACTACCGCTCGCACCGACCGGCCTGCCACCGTGCCGTCTTGGTACGCGAACGCCGAGCCGACCCCAGCCCCCGCCAAGCCTGCCCCCGCGAGCCCATTCGGCTCCGGAGCCGGCAGCGGCGCACCGACACCGCCGTAGTCAGGCAAGGCGAGGGGCTTTGCCCCTCGACCCCATCAAAGGCGGAACCTCTAAAATCCATTGTCGTTAATTGTTCACGGCGTGTGACCGTCTCCTCGGGCGCAAAGTGGTCGGCTTCGCCAAGCAAGAAAGAATGCCTCTGGTCTCCAAGTGATGGGGGTCTGGGGCCTCAGGCCCCAGCCGAGTCCAGAGGCAGAGCCTCTGGCCTTCCTGCGTCATGACCTCACCGGATAGCGGCATGCATAAAACGCATACGAGCTTTCGCTAAACCTCATTATATCGACGCTTCCGGCGGGTGACCCCTTCCGGTGACGCCAGTCGCACGTGCCGCGAGCCTTCCAAGTTGGAAGGCACAGCAACGACGGGGATGCGTCCTTTTCGGTCGAGCCGGCCTGGTGGGTCGGTGTCCTTGAGGGATACGCCTATGTTGTTCTTGGCCCTCGCGCGACGCTCCGTCGCGTTCTGCCTGCGATCTTCGCGAGACTGCTCCAGTATCTCGGCGCCCTAGCGCGCCCTGAAACCGAACTCTCGTCGCCGCTCTCCGCGCCTGCTGGGTGATGGGAGAGCGGTTCTGGCTGTGCGCGTCTGCCGCACGGCCTGCGATCGTCCGCGAAGGTCAGCCTCGATGAGCCATGTCCGCCTGCCGTCCCTCCTGCATCCGCGTCCCGCCGGCAACGTCACCCAAATCCTGCCAAGCGTCGACGAGCTCGTCCGCATCGAGCAGCCGACCGAACCGCTGCACTGCATCCGCCCGGCCGCCATCACCGCCGCCACTCGCCGCTTCACTACCGCCTTCGCTGGACGGACGCTGTTCGCGGTGAAGTGCAACCCGGCGCCGGCGGTGCTGCAGGCGGTGTGGGATGGTGGCGTGCGCCACTTCGACTGCGCCTCCGCCGGCGAGGTGCGCCGCGTGCGCGCGCTGCTTCCACAGGCGGCGATCCACTTCATGCATCCGGTGAAGTCGCGGCCGGCGATCCGCGAGGCCTATGCCTCCGGCGTGCGTGACTACGTGCTGGATGCGGCCGGCGAGCTGGGCAAGATCCTTGCCGAGACCGGCGTGCGCGAGACGGGCGTGCGCGAGACGGGCGTGCGCGAGACGGGCGTGCGCGAGATGGGCGTGCACGAGACGGGCATCGCCGCCGACCTCGGCCTGATCGTGCGCCTCGCTCTGCCGCGCGGCACCGCGAAATACGACCTGTCGGGCAAGTTCGGCGCCGAGCCGGAGGAGGCGGCAGCACTGCTCCACGCCGCCCGGCCGCACGCTGCCCGCCTGGGCATCTCCTTCCATGTCGGCTCGCAATGCCTGGACCCGCTGGCCTATCGACGGGCGATCCGGTTGGCCGGCGAGGTGATCCGCGCCTCAGGCGTCGCCGTCGACATCGTCGACGTCGGCGGCGGCTTCCCCGTGAGCTACCCGGACCAGGCGCCGCCGGCGCTCGGCGCCTACTTCGCCGAGATCGATGCCGCCTTCGAGGCGCTCGGCCTGCCCGAGAGCGTCGCGCTCTGGGCCGAGCCGGGTCGCGCTTTGGTCGCCGGCGGCGCCTCGGTGGTCGTGCAGGTGCAGCTCCGCCGCGGCGACACGCTGTATGTCAATGACGGCGTCTACGGCAGCCTGTCGGATGCCGGCGCGCCTGGTTTCCGCTTCCCGGCGCGGCTGATGCGCGCCTCCGACGGCGTCGAGCGGGGCTACGCGCTGTCCGGCCCGACCTGCGACAGCGCCGACCACATGCAGGGTCCGTTCCTGCTGCCCGACGACGTCGAGGAGGGCGACTGGATCGAGATCGGTCAGCTCGGCGCCTACGGCGCGTGCCTCGGCACCGCGTTCAACGGCTTCGACCCGGCACGGACGGTCGCCGTGCGCGACGCCCCGATGCTGAAGACCCCCGGCCTGTAGCCACCTCGGGGCTCTGCCCCAGCCTCTCAATGAACGGGATCCAAGGACCTCGGGCCCGTCATGCGCAGCATGCTGCTGCGTGACGCGGGTCCAGGGCAGAGCCCTTGGCCTTCCCTGGAGCAGTTCTCATGAAGCATACCTCTCTCCCCGGACGCCTCCTGATGATCGGCTGCGGCAGCATCGGCCAAGGCGTCCTGCCGTTGATCCTGCGCCACATCGACATCCCGCCCGAGCGCATCTCGATCATCACCGCCGACAGCCGCGGCGCCGACATCGCCAGCCGCTACGGCGTCGCGATGACCATCCACCCGCTCACCCGCGACAACTATCGCGACGTATTGACCCCGCACCTGCGCTCCGGCGACGTGCTGCTGAACCTGTCGGTCGACGTCTCCTCGCTCGACCTCGTCGCCCTTTGTCAGGGCATCGGCGCCCTCTATCTCGACACCTGCATCGAGCCCTGGGCCGGCGGCTACACCAACCCGTCGCTGAGCCCCTCGCAGCGCTCCAACTACGCGCTCCGCGAAGCCGCGCTCGACCTCGCCCGCCGCACCAGCGGCGGCCCGACCGCGGTGATGACCCATGGCGCCAATCCCGGCCTCGTCTCCCACCTGGTCAAGCAGGCCCTGCTCGACATCGCCCGCGACACCGGCCAGCCCGCGACGCCGACCTCGCGCGAAGACTGGGCCCGCCTCGCCCAGCAGCTCGGCGTGCGCACGGTGCACGTCGCCGAGCGCGACACTCAGGTCGCCAACTGCGCCAAGCAGCCGGGCGAGTTCGTCAACACCTGGTCGATCGACGGCTTCGTCGGCGAGGGCTGCCAGCCAGCCGAGCTCGGCTGGGGATCGCATGAAAAGGCATTGCCGCCCGACGGCCGCCACCACGCTTTCGGCGACGGCGCCGCCATCTACCTCGATCGCCCCGGCGCGGCCACCAAGGTGCGGAGCTGGACCCCGCTCGCGGGCTCGATCCATGGCTGGCTGATCACCCACAGCGAGTCGATCTCGATCGCCGACTACCTCACCGTGCGCCAGCATGGTGCCGTCGCCTACCGTCCCACCGTGCACTACGCCTACCATCCGTGCGACGACGCGGTGCTCTCGCTGCACGAGCTCGCCGGCCGTAACTGGGCAATCCAGCCGCAGCAGCGCCTGCTGATGGACGAGATCGTCTCCGGCACCGACGAGCTCGGCGTGCTGCTGATGGGCCACGCCCGCGGCGCCTACTGGCTCGGTTCGCGCCTCGGCATCGAGGAGGCCCGTAGACTTGCGCCGCATAACAACGCCACCAGCCTGCAGGTCACCGCGACCGTGCTCGCCGGCCTGGTCTGGGCGCTGGAGAACCCGCGCCGCGGCATCGTCGAGGCCGACGAGCTCGACCACGCCCGGGTGCTGGAGATCGCCCGCCCCTATCTTGGCGAGGTGGTGGGCGTCTACAGCGACTGGACCCCGCTCTGCGACCGCGGCACCCTGTTCGGCGAGGCCCTGGACATCGAGGACCCTTGGCAGTTCAGCAACTTCCGCGTCACCTAGGAAGACCAGGGCACTGCCCTGGACCTGCCAAGGGCCGGCGCCCTTGGATCCGGCTTACTGAAGTGGACAGTCCCATGGGCGTGCTGAGCGGGGTTCTCTCGCCCGACGAGGTGGCGCACAGCATCCAGGTGGCGCTCACCCCGGTGTTCCTGCTGTCCGGCATCGGCACCCTGCTCAACGTCTTCAACCAGCGCGTCGCCCGTGTTTCCGACCACATGGAGCACCTGCATGGGCTGCTTGGCGAAACGTCGGACGAGGCAGTGCTGGCGCATCACGCGCGGCACCTGCGGCGTCTGGCCAAGCGCACCCTGGCGCTGGACGCCGCCATCCTGTGCGCCGCCGTTGGCGGCGGCTCGAGCTGCTGCGCCGCGTTCACGCTGTTCCTCGTCTCGGCCCGGCAAAGCAGCGGCAATTGGGTGCTCTCAGCCCTGTTCGGACTGGCCCTCGCCTGCACCATCGCCGCGCTGGGCGCCTTTCTCGTCGACAGCCTGCTCTCCTGGCACGGCCTGCGCCGCGATGGCCCGATGCCGCGTGCTCCTGCGCGGGCGACGTAGGGAAGGCGAGGGGCGTCGCCAATCCAGACGGAGGTCTGGCGCCTCAGGCCTCGGCGGTGTCCAGAGGCAGAGCCTCTGGCCTTGCCTGGCAAACTGCGGCACTCCTGTGGCTCACACTGTCCACTGACGGACCGGCACCATGGGCCTGCTCTCCCTCTTTCGCGCCCGCAGCAGCAGCTCCGACACGGAGCTGCTGCCGACGCGCAACAAGGACTGGTTCCGCAACGCGCTGCGCCGGCAGGGCTGGCAAATCGGCGAGACCTGGCGGCCGCTGCTGCAGATGGAGGCGAGCCGACCCGGCTCACCCCACCTCTTCATCGCCTGGGAATATGGCCCGCTGCACGAGCTGCTGCTCGACACGCTGAACGTCACCGGCGGCGCCGACAGCCAGGCGGTCGTGATCTTCACCCTCGTGCAGCCGCCGGAGCACCTGCTGCAGGCCGCCGCCGCCCGCAACGTGCTGCTGATGCGCTATGACCAGATCCCGCATCTGGCCGAGCAGGTCGCCGCGATGAAGGCAATGTTGCGCGAGGAGCGCCGCCGCGCCAAGGAGGCGAACCGCTCCCTGCCCGCCGGCCCAACCGAAGCCGAGATCGAAAGCTAGCAAAAGTTTTTTGGTTCTTTTGTAAAAAAGAACCGCTTGCGTCCCGCTATCCCCGCTGCACCACATACCGAGCCATCAACGCCGTCTCGATCGCCTGCGCGTGCAGTTGGTCGCGCGCCTCCACCATCACCTCGAGCACCGCCGCCTGCACGCTCGGCACCGCCCGCAATCGCTGATGCTGCACCTCGATGATGTTGCCGCCCGAGCGGCCGATGATGGTCGCGATGTCGGCCAGCACGCCAGGCCGGTCCGGGATTTCCATCCGCAGCCGCAACAGGCGGCCGTCGCGCAGCAGGCCGCGCATCAGCACGTTGGCGAGGATCCGCGCGTCGATGTTGGCGCCGCACACCGGCACGCCGACGCGCCGGCCGCGGAAGCGCTCGGGATGGGCCAGCATGCCGGCGAGTGCGGCCGCCCCGGCGCCCTCGGCCACCAGCTTGGCGCCCTCCGCGAGCAGCACCACCGCCGCCTCCACGCTCTCTTCTGATGCCACCAGCACGTCCGAGACGTGCCGCCGGATCATCGGCCGCGTCAGCACGCCGGTCTGGCCGACCGCGATGCCCTCGGCGATCGTCGAGCCGCCGGCGATCGGCATCGCCACCAGCGAGGCGTGCGAGGCGACCTGCACGCCGATGATCTCGATCGCCGGGTTCAGCCCCTTCGCCGCCACAGCGCAGCCGGCGATCAGCCCGCCGCCGCCGATCGGCACCACCAGCATGTCGAGCTCCGGCGCGTCCTCCAGCAGCTCAAGCGCCAGCGTGCCCTGGCCGGCGATGATCGCCAGGTCGTCATAGGGGTGGATGAACACCAGCCCCTGCTCGGCCGCCAGCGCATGCGCCCGCGCCGTGCTCTCGGCCAACGTCTCGCCGTGCAGCACCACCTCGGCGCCATACCCGGCGGTGCGGCTCACCTTGGCGAGCGGCGTGAAGCTCGGCATCACGATTACCGCGCGGATGCCGAGCAGCGCGGCGTGGCGCGCCACCCCCTGCGCATGGTTGCCGGCCGACATCGCGACGACGCCGCGCGCCCGCTCGCTGGCATCGAGCAGCGCCAGCCGGTTGGCCGCGCCGCGCTCCTTGAACGAGCCGACCGCCTGCAGCGTGTCGAGCTTGAGCGTGACCGTGGCGCCGGTCGCCTGATTAATCGCCTCGGAGCTGATCGCGGGCGTGCGCAGCACCCGGCCGCGGATCCGATCCGCCGCCGCCCGCACGTCGGCGAGCGTTACAGCAGGCCCGTCGAGCCCGCTCTCAGGCAGGCTGCCGATGGCGACGTCCATGACCCGGTCAGACGAACTTGACGGCGAGGATCTCGTAGGTGCGGTCGCCGCCAGGGGCAGGGACGGAGATGCTGTCACCCGGCTTCTTGCCGATCAGCGCCTTGGCCAGCGGGGAGGAGATCGACAGCCGCTGCGCCTTGATGTCGGCCTCGTGCAGCCCGACGAGCTGGTAGCTCGCCTCCTTCTCGGTCTCCTCGTCGACGAGCCGGACATGGGCGCCGAACTTCACCGTGTCGCCCGACAGCGTCGACGGGTCGATCACCTCAACCGAGGAGACGATCTCCTCAAGCTCGGCAATGCGCCCCTCGATAAACGACTGCCGGTCGCGCGCGGCGTGATACTCGGCGTTCTCCGACAGGTCGCCATGGGTGCGCGCCTCGGCGATCGCCCGGATGACCTCGGGGCGCGCCTCGCTCTTGAGCTGCCTCAGCTCATCCTCAAGGCGCCTCAGCCCGGGCCCGGTCATCGGAAATTTCTGCAACGAAGCGTCCTTGACGGCGTGTCGGCGACGCCCGGCTGAAAGCGTGGCGTGCAACCGCAAACGGCCTCCGGCCAATCCGGAGGCGACTAATACGATCCCCGAAAATACGACTGCAGCGGCGCAACTTCAAGTGTGTCGGCCTTGAGCGCCGCAATGGCGTGCACAGCGGCCCGCGCGCCGGCCACGGTGGTGTAGTGCGGCACCCCGGCGGTCAGCGCCGAGCGGCGGATGTCGAAGCTGTCGACCGCCGCCTGGGCGCCGGCCGAGGTGTTGATCACCAGCTGCACCTCGCCCGAGCGGATCGCGTCCACGCAGTGCGGCCGGCCCTCCAACACCTTGTTGACCACCGCGCAGTCAATCCCCGAGGCGCGGATGCGCGCCGCCGTGCCGCGTGTCGCCAGGATCGAGAACCCCATCGAGCGCAGCCGGCTGGCCAGGCCCGCGAGCGCGCCCTTGTCACCCTCGCGCACCGAGAGAAAGGCGCAGCCGGCCAGCGGCAGCTTCACCCCGGCGCCGAGCTGGGCCTTGGCAAAGGCGCGCTCGAAGCTGCTGTCCAGCCCCATCACCTCGCCGGTCGACTTCATCTCCGGCCCGAGCAGCGTGTCGACGCCGGCGAACCGGTTGAACGGAAACACCGCCTCCTTGACCGCGACGTGCGGCGCGATCGCCTGGTCGTCGAGCCGGAACTCCGCCAGCCGCGCGCCCGCCATCACTCGGGCGCCGATCTTGGCCACCGGCACCCCCGTCGCCTTGGCGACGAACGGCACCGTGCGCGACGCCCGCGGGTTGACCTCCAGCACGTAGACGTCGTTGTCCTTGATCGCATACTGCACGTTCATCAGCCCGATGACGTTCAGCGCCCGCGCCATCGCCTCGGTCTGCAGCTTGAGCTCGGTCACCATCGACGGGCTCAGCGTGTAGGGCGGCAGCGAGCAGGCGCTGTCGCCCGAATGGATCCCCGCCTCCTCGATGTGCTCCATCACCCCGGCGACATAGACCGTCTGGCCGTCGCTGATGCAGTCGACGTCGACCTCGATCGCGTCGTTGAGGTAACGGTCGATCAGCACCGGGCCCTCGCTGAAAGAGGTGGCGCCGAACGAGCCGTCGGCCGAGACCCGCACCGCCTCGCGCATGTAGCGCTTGAGCTGGGTGCGGTCCTGCACGATCTCCATCGCCCGCCCACCCAACACGTAGGACGGCCGGATCACCACCGGGTAGCCGACCCGTTCGGCCACCCCCTCCGCCTCGGCGGTGCTGCGCGCGATGCCGTTCTCCGGCTGGCGCAAATGCAGCCGGCGCAGCAGCGCCTGGAAGCGCTCGCGGTCCTCGGCGACGTCGATCGCATCGGCCGAGGTGCCGAGCACGGCGATCCCCGCCTCCTCGAGCGAGCGGCTGAGCTTGAGCGGCGTCTGGCCGCCATACTGCACGATGCAGCCGAGCACCCGCCCGCTCTCGGCCTCGCGTCGCACCAGCGCGATCACGTCCTCGGCGGTCAGCGGCTCGAAATACAGCCGGTCCGAGGTGTCGTAGTCGGTGCTGACCGTCTCCGGGTTGCAGTTGACCATGATGGTCTGAAATCCGGCCTCGCGCAGCGCGTAGGCGGCATGCACGCAGCAATAGTCGAACTCGATGCCTTGGCCGATTCGGTTCGGTCCGCCGCCGAGGATGATGATCTTCTGCGCGTCCTCGGGCTCGGCCTCGCAGGCCGGCACGCCGAAGCCGCCCTCGTAGGTGGAGTAGAGGTAAGGTGTGGCCGAGGCGAACTCGCCGGCGCAGGTGTCAATGCGCTTATAGACCGGCCGCACCCCAAGCCCCGCCCGCAGCGCCGCCACCTCGGTCGGCCGCACGCCGGCAAGCCGGGCGAGCTGGATGTCGGAAAACCCCAGCGCCTTGAGCCGCCGCAGCGCCCCCGTGCGCCGCGGCAAGCCGTCCCGCGCCACCACCCGCTCGGCAGCGACGATCCGCGCCAGCTCGCGCAGGAACCATGGATCAAAGCGGCTCACCACATGGACGTCCTCGACGGACAGCCCCGCCCGCAGCGCGTCGGCGGCGATCAGCAACCGGTCCGGCGTCGGCTGGGACAACGCGGCGCGATACGCATCGTGGCTGCCATCGCCCGGCACCTCCACCGGGTCGAGCCCGGCGAGCCCGGTCTCGAGCGAGCGCAACCCCTTCTGCAGCGCCTCGGCAAAGCTGCGCCCGATCGCCATCGCCTCGCCGACCGACTTCATCGAGGTCGACAGCAGCGCCGGCGTGCCGGGAAACTTCTCGAACGTGAAGCGCGGGATCTTGACCACCACGTAGTCGATGGTCGGCTCGAAGGCGGCCGGAATGGTGATTCCGTCCGCCTCCTTAGGGTGCGTGATGTCGTTGGCGAGCTCGTCCAGCGTGTAGCCGACAGCGAGCTTGGCGGCGATCTTGGCGATCGGAAACCCGGTCGCCTTGGAGGCCAGCGCCGAGGAGCGCGAGACCCGCGGGTTCATCTCGATCACCAGCATTCGCCCGTCCGCCGGGTTGATCGCGAACTGCACGTTGGAGCCGCCGGTGTCGACGCCGATCCGCCGCAGGCAGGCGATCGACGCGTTGCGCATCCGCTGATACTCGCGGTCGGTCAGCGTCAGCGCCGGTGCGACGGTGATGCTGTCGCCGGTATGGATGCCCATCGGGTCGACGTTCTCGATCGCGCAGACGATGATGCAGTTGTCCGCGCTGTCGCGGACCACCTCCATCTCGTACTCCTTCCAGCCGACGAGGCTCTCCTCGATGAGCACCTCGTCGGTCGGCGAGGCGGCAAGCCCGGAGAGCACGAAGGCCTCGAACTCTTCCCGGTTATAGGCAATGCCGCCGCCGGTGCCGCCCAGGGTGAAGGAGGGCCGGATCACCGCCGGCAGGCCGACGGCCGCAAGCCCGGCGCGCGCCTCGTCGAGCGAGTGCGCAATCGCCGAGCGCGGCCCGGCGATGCCGATCTCCTCCATCGCGTCGCGGAACTTCAGCCGGTCTTCGGCGCGGTCGATCACCTCGGCCTTCGCCCCGATCAGCTCGACGCCGTGGCGCGCCAGAACCCCCGCGGCGTCGAGCTTCATCGCCGTGTTGAGCGCCGTCTGCCCGCCCATCGTCGGCAGCAGCGCGTCCGGCCGCTCGCGGATGATGATGCGCTCGACCATTTCCGGCGTGATCGGCTCGATGTAGGTCGCGTCCGCCAGGTTCGGATCGGTCATGATCGTCGCCGGGTTGGAGTTCACCAGCACCACCCGGTAGCCCTCGGCCCTGAGCGCCTTGCAGGCCTGCGCGCCGGAATAGTCGAACTCGCAGGCCTGGCCGATGATGATCGGCCCGGCGCCGATGATCAGGATCGACCGGATGTCGGTGCGTTTCGGCATCGCTCAGCCAGCCATCAGAGCGACGAAGCGTTGGAAGAGATGGTGGCTGTCGGACGGCCCCGGCGTCGCCTCGGGATGATACTGCACGCTGAAGGCGCGCTGCCCCGCGCAGGCGATGCCCTCGTTGGAGCCGTCGAACAGCGAGCGGTGGGTGACCCGCACGCCCTCGGGCAGCGTCGCCTCGTCCACCGCAAAACCGTGGTTCTGGCTGGTGATCTCGACCCGCCCGGTCGCCAGGTCGGTCACCGGCTGGTTCTGGCCGCGGTGGCCCTGCTTGAGCTTGTAGGTCTTCGCCCCCAGCGCCAGCGCCAACAGCTGGTGGCCAAGGCAGATGCCGAACACCGGCACGCGGGCGGCGAGCACGCCCTTGATCGCGGGCACCGCATAGACCCCCGTCGCCGCCGGGTCACCCGGACCGTTGGAGAGGAACACGCCGTCCGGCTTGAGGCGAAGGATGTCCTCGGCACTCGCCGCCGCCGGCACCACGGTGACCCGGCTACCGGTCGCCGCCAGGCAGCGCAGGATGTTGCGTTTGGCGCCATAATCCACCGCCACGACGTGGCGCGCCGGCGCCGCCTGCACGCCGAACCCCTCCGGCCAGGCCCACTCCGTCTGGCCCCACTCGTAGCTCTGGGTGCAGGACACCGCCCGCGCCAAATCCATTCCCTCGAGCCCGGCCCAGTCGCGCGCTGCCGCGCGCAGCGCCGGCAGGTCAAAGCGGCCGTCGGCCGGAAAGCTGATCACCCCGGTCGCCGGCCCACCCTGCCGGATCCGCAGCGTCAGCGCCCGCGTATCCACCCCGGCGATGCCGCTCACCGCCTGGCCACGCAGCCAGCGGTCGAGCGGCTGCGTGGCGCGCCAGTTCGACGCCTCGGTGAGATCCTCCTTCACCACCAGGCCGCGCGCCGCGATCGTGCCGGCCTCGACGTCCTCCAGATTGGCGCCGACATTGCCGATATGCGGGAAGGTGAAGGTGATGATCTGCGCGGCATAGGAGGGGTCGGTCAGCGTCTCCTGATAGCCGGTCATGCCGGTGTTGAAGCACACCTCGCCGATCCGCTCGGCGCCCGGCGAGTGCGCGCCAAAGCCGCGCCCCCACAGGCAGCTGCCATCTGCCAGCACCAGCACCGCCGTCGCGCCGTCCGGCGCCTCGCCTTCGCCCGCCGGCTCGCCACCCTCGAGCTCAGCGAAGCGCAAGCCGGTTGCCGCCATCACGGCGCTCCAATGTCGCGTCGGGATAGCGCGCGACTGCCGCCACTTGCGCACCGCCTCGGTGCCGATGCCACATAGCGCTGCGGCACGCTCCGCACCGCCCATCCGCTCGATGATGCCGTCGATGTCCAGGGTCATGCCCCAACCTTACGGGAGCAAACTTCCCAGATCAAACACGGTATCGAAAGCTGGGAAAGATTTTCCAATCAAACAAGGCGCGGCTGACCTGCCGCCTGACAAGGAACACATCCATGGATCTGCGCAGCGCCGTAATGGAGGCCGTGAAGGCCTCAATGAAGTCGGGCGACAGCGCCCGCACCGGCACGCTCCGCATGATCATGGCTCGCATCAAGGACGTCGACATCGCCGCCCGAACGAAGTCGCCCGCCCAGGTGCCCGATGACGAGCTGCACGCCGCCCTGCGCTCGATGGTCAAGTCGCGCCACGACTCGATCGCCCTCTACGTCCAAGGCAACCGTCCTGAGCTCGCCGACAAGGAACGCGCCGAAATCGCCGTCATCGAGCACTTCCTGCCGCGTCAGCTCGACAATGACGCCATGGCCACCGCCGTCGACGAAGCCGTCGCCAGCATCGGCGCCACCAGCCCCAAGCAGATGGGCCAGGTCATGGCGGCGCTCAAAGCCAAATACGCCGCCAGCCTGGACATGAGCAAAGTCGGGCCACTCGTAAAGGCGAGACTCGGCGGCTAAAGGCAAGGCAAGGGGCCTTGCCCCTTGACCCCATCAAAGGCGAAGCCTTTGAAATCCATCTACTAGTCTGTGTTTACGGCCGGCTTGGCACTTTCGATAGGCGGCGGCTTAATCGGGCGTGACGAGCAAGGTTACTAGAAGACCAAACATTATAGATCAGTAGGTTACGGAGGTCTTGCCTATAGGCAAGACAACCAATTCAGTCTCTTCGGTATCGGGGTCTGGGGCCTCCCGGCCCCAGCGGGTCAAGGGCAGCGCCCTTGCCCTGCTTTGCCATGTCTGCCGCTTCGCTGGCCGAATCTTGCTGTATTTCATGCTAGCGTCATTCTCCGATGCCCTTGTCTGCCGCCTTTCTCGACGAGCTTCGCGCCCGCACGCCGCTGGCGGCCGTGGTTGGGCGCCGCGTCAAGCTGGAGCGATCCGGCCGCAATTGGCGCGGCTGCTGTCCGTTCCACGGCGAGAAGACCCCGAGCTTCTACGTCTACGAGGATCACTATCACTGCTTCGGCTGCGGCGTGCACGGCGATGCGGTGAGCTTCGTCATGGGCAGTGCCGGCGCGAGCTTCCCCGAGGCGGTGGCGCAGCTCGCCGCCGAGGCGGGGCTGGAGGTGCCCAAGCCCACGCGCCAGGTCGATGAGGCGGAGCGCCGCCGTCACGACCTGCACGACATCATGGCGGCCGCCGAGGCCTCGTATCGGCGCCGGCTGTTCCTGCCCGAGGGCGCGCCGGCGCTGGCCTACCTTCGCCGGCGCGGGCTCACGGACGAGACGATCGAGCGCTTTGGCCTCGGTTGGTCGGGTGAGGGCAGGGGCTCGCTCGTCGCCGACCTGGGGCGGGCGGGGATCGAGCGCGAGCGGCTCGGCGAGACCGGGCTGCTGCGGATCGGCGAGGACGGCCGCCTCGGCTCGGAGCTGTTCTACGCCCGGGTGATGTTCCCGATCCGCGACCGCTCCGGCCGGGTGATCAGCTTCGGCGGCCGCACACTGGGCGACGGCCAGCCGAAATACCTCAATGGCCCGGAGACGCCGCTCTTCGCCAAGCGCCGCACGCTGTACGGCCTGGACCTCGCCAGAGCGGCGGCGCGCAAGGACGTGGTGGTGGTGGTCGAGGGCTACATGGACGTGATCGCGCTCAGCCAGGCCGGGCTGCAGGCGGCGGTCGCACCCCTCGGCACGGCGCTGACGGCCGAGCAGTTGGAGGCGCTGTGGCGGCTCTCGCCGGCGCCAGTGCTGTGCTTCGACGGCGACGCGGCGGGCAGCCGGGCGGCCGCGCGGGCGCTGTCGATCGCGCTGCCGCTGATCACGCCGGAGCGCAGCCTGGCGGTCGCCAGCCTCCCGGCGGGCGAGGATCCGGACACGCTGGTGATGGGTCGGGGCGCCGCCGGCATGCGGCAGGTGCTCGACGGCGCGCGTCCGATGGTCGAGGCGGTGTGGGCGTTCACCCGCGAGCTCGCCGGCAATGGCGGCACCCCGGAGCAGGCGGCGTCGCTGCTGGCTCAGCTCGACCGTCAGGCGGCGCTGATCCAGGACCGCAGCCTCGCCGGTGAGTATCGCCGCGCGCTCAAGGACCGCTTTTACGCGAGCCGCCGGCGCCACGCTGTGCCACAGGCGCCGCGCCACCTGCGTCCGGGCGCCGAGGCGATGGCGACCGGCTCGGCGGCCGAGCAGGCCCGCATGCTGACCGCGATCCTGCTGCGCCACCCCTCGCTGCTGCACGACGTCGAGGAGGCCTATGCCGGTCTCGCGCTGCCCCCACCGCTCGGCGAGCTGCGTGACGCGGTGCTGTCGTGCCCGCACGGGGACGAGCCGCTTGACAGCGCGACCCTGCTCGCCCACCTGCACCACTCCGGCTTAGGTCCGGTCGTCGCGACCGTGCTGACGCAGGCTCCTCAAACGCTCCCGGCCTGCGCGAAACCGGACGCGATGCCGGCGGAAGCCGAGGCCGGCTGGTGGCATTTTTTCGGCATCATGCACCGCGAGCGCCTGGAGCACGAGGTAACGCGAGCCAGGGACGCCTTCGCGACGGTTATGGACGACGCCAATCAGACCCGTCTCAAGGCGCTCACTCAGGCTCTTGAAGCGTTGAATGCGGACGGACAATACGGTGAGACGCGCGGCGGCGGCGAGCCTGCTTGGCACTGACCTATATATAGAGACAGTTTCTTGCGCGCGTCCCGAGCGTGATGCCGGCGCGCGCACTGATGGAGTACGCTAAAAGATGGCGACCAAACAGGCCGTAGCCACGGACACCGCCACTGCCGAGCAGGAGGCGGACACCACCCTGCTCGACACCCAGTCGGCCTCGGTCAAGCGCCTGATCGCCCGCGGTAAGGACCGCGGCTACATCACCTTCGAGGAGCTGAACGCCGTCCTGCCGCCCGACCAGATGTCGAGCGAGCAGATCGAGGACGTGATGGCGATGCTCAGCGAGATGGGCATCCAGGTCGTCGAGGGCGAGGACCAGGAGGAGGGCGAGGCGCCGGCGCCGGCCGATAAGGCCGAGGGCGAGGCCGAGGTCGAGGAGGGGCCCGCCGCCGGCAACGTCGACGAGGCGAGCCTCGGCCGCACTGACGACCCGGTGCGCATGTACCTGCGCGAGATGGGCTCGGTCGAGCTGCTGTCGCGCGAGGGCGAGATCGCCATCGCCAAGCGCATCGAGGCTGGCCGCGACATGATGATCGGCGGCCTGTGCGAGAGCCCGCTGACCTTCCGCGCCATCATCGCCTGGCACGAGGCGCTGAAGGGTGGCCGGATGCTGCTGCGTGACATCATCGACCTCGAGGCGACGCAGGGCGCTGGGGTGGACCCTGTCGCCGCCGCCGCCGAGGGTGCTACCCCGGCCGAGTTCGCCGCCCCCGCCGAGGAGCTCGACGAGGACGCGGAAGGCGAGGGGCCCGGCCTCTCCCTCTCGGCGCTCGAGGAGAAGCTCAAGCCCGACGTGCTGGCGAACTTCGAGGAGATCGAGACCCTCTACAAGAAGCTGCACAAGGTGCAGTCGCGTCGGCTGGAAACCTTCTCGGCCGGTGAGAACATCTCCCAGCGCTCCGAGAACAGCTATGAGAAGCAGCGCGGCGAGCTGGTCGCCCGTGTCGAGCAGGTGCGCCTGCACAACAACCGCATCGAGGAGCTGGTCACCCAGCTCAAGCAGTTGAACCAGCGCCTGAACCAGCTTGAGGGTCAGCTCCTGCGCATGGCCGAGGGCTGCAAGGTGGGGCGCGAGGACTTCCTCACCCATTACCGCGAGCACGAGCTCGATCCGAACTGGCTCGACCAGATCGCCGTCCTGCCCGGCAAGGGCTGGAAGGCTTTCACTGCCCGCCACGCCGACAGCGTCGTCGAGGTGCGCACCCGCATCGGCCAGATCGCCAATGATGGCGGCCTGCCGATCGGCGAGTTCCGTCGCGTCTACGCGACCGTCAGCCGCGGCGAGCGCGACAGCTCGCGGGCGAAGAAGGAGATGATCGAGGCCAACCTGCGCCTGGTGATCTCGATCGCCAAGAAGTACACCAATCGCGGCCTGCAGTTCCTGGACCTGATCCAGGAGGGCAATATTGGCCTGATGAAGGCGGTCGATAAGTTCGAGTATCGCCGCGGCTATAAGTTCTCCACCTATGCCACCTGGTGGATCCGCCAAGCGATCACCCGCTCGATCGCCGATCAGGCGCGCACCATCCGCATCCCGGTGCACATGATCGAGACGATCAACAAGCTGGTGCGCACCAGCCGCCAGATGCTGCACGAAATCGGCCGCGAGCCCGCCCCCGAGGAGCTCGCGGAAAAACTCGGCATGCCGCTCGAAAAGGTGCGCAAGGTGCTGAAGATCGCGAAAGAGCCCATCTCGCTCGAGACCCCGATCGGCGACGAGGAGGACAGCCATCTCGGCGACTTCATCGAGGACAAGGCGGCGATCATCCCGCTCGACGCCGCCATCCAGGCCAACCTGCGCGAGGCGACGACGCGCGTGCTGTCCTCGCTCACGCCACGCGAGGAGCGGGTGCTGCGCATGCGCTTCGGCATCGGCATGAACACCGACCACACGCTCGAGGAGGTCGGCCAGCAGTTCAACGTGACGCGTGAGCGCATCCGCCAGATCGAAGCCAAGGCGCTGCGCAAGCTCAAACACCCTAGCCGAAGCCGCAAGCTGCGGTCGTTTCTCGACGATTGAGCGCGCGCCCCATGCCGAGCGTCACCCGCGTTGCGGTGACCGTGACCTTCCTGCGCATGGATGGCGGCCCGACCATCCCGCCGGAGCGCCTGCCTGACGACGTGGTGGTGCGCCACCTCGCCGGGCCGAGTGTGGCGAGCTATCGCCACCTCTACGACACGGTTGGCGCGCAATACCTCTGGTGGCTGCGCCGCACCGTGCCGGACGTGCAGCTCGCCGCCATCCTGCGCGACCCGCGGGTCGGCATCCACGTGCTCTACCGCGACGACCTGCCGGTCGGCTTCTACGAGCTCGACGCACGCAGCCCGGCGGCGACCAACCTCAGCTACTTTGGGCTGATGCCGCAGGCGATCGGCTACGGCTTAGGCGGCCCGGCGCTCAGTGCCGCCGTCGGCACCGCCTTTGCCGCCGGCGCCCGGGCGCTGACCGTCAACACCTGCACCGCCGACCATCCGCGCGCTCTGCCGACCTACCTGCGGCTGGGCTTCCGCCAGGTCCGGGCCGTGCGCGAGCTGTGGGATGTGCCTGACGCGCTGGGCATGCCGATCGCGGAGCATCTCAAGGTTTAAGAAGGCCCGCGTCTTCTGCAGAAAAACGTCGCTCGTTTGTCGATGACCCAACGGGCGAAAGCTCTTTGGTCCGTTTCAAAAAAGGACGTCTTCCTCAATTAACCGGCACCGCGATCCCGAGCCCAAGCGCCGGCCGTTGCCGCTGCTGCTCGGCCTGCACCGACGACCCGTTCGAGAAGCCATCGCCGCCGAATTGCTCATGCTGGCTATAGACCCGCGGAGTCAGCTGCGTGCCGCCATCAGCGAGCGTCGTTGGCAGCGCCGTCTGGGCGTCGGGCACGGGCGCCGGCTGCAGCACGCCGCCGGCCAGCAAAGACGTGTCCGGCTCGGGCACGAGACGGGTCGCACTGGCCAGCTCCACCGGCGCAAGGCTGATCCCGGTGTCGCCTGACGCGGTTGGCGCCGCTGCGGCCAGAACCAGCAACGGCAGGGCGAAAAGGCTGCGTAGCGCGCGTGGATGCGTCATGTGACCACCTCCGGTAACCGCGCGGTGCCACGCGGGTCGGTCTGCTCGTTGCCTGCCGGCGCACCAAGCGGCAGGTCGGGACAGGCGCGCCAGGCGCGCAGCGCCCAGGCGACGGTCGGAAAGGCGAGTTCGGTCCAGGGTATTTCGTCCCAGGCGAACAGCCGCGTCTCGAGGCTCTCTTCGCCCGCTTCAAACTGCGGCGCGCCGTCAAACCGCGCTCGGTAGATCAACTGCACCTGGCCGATGCGCGCGACGCTGTAGACCGCCAGCAGCCCATCAAGCCCGATCCGCGCATTCGCCTCCTCGAAAGCCTCGCGGCAGGCGCCCTCCTCGGGCGTCTCCTCATGCTCGAGGTAGCCTGCCGGCAACGTCCAGAACCCCGCCCGCGGCTCGATCGCGCGACGGCACAGCAGCACCTGTCCGCCATGCGCCACGACGGCGCCGACGACGATCTTCGGGTTGTCGTAGGCGACAAAGTGGCAACTGGCACAAACCAGCCGCTCGCGCGTGTCACCCGGCGGCGTCTCGCGAATAAATTCCGGCATCGGCGGCACTGTGCCGCCCGGGCGACGCCCGATCAACCAGCAAAGCGGTAAAGTTCCGCGGCTTCGCTAAAAAAAGGCCAGGAGCTCTGCTCCTGGACCTCGCCGAGGGGCTGCGCCCCCAAGACCCGCATCACTCCGCCTTTGAGGCGGTTCAGGGCAAAGCTGCTGGCCTTCCTTGCTTCAGCCCGGCAGGACCACGCCCTCCAACGCGTCGAGCGCCAGGATCCCCGGCAGGATCTTGCCCTCGAGCCACTCCAGGAACGCGCCTCCGGCGGTCGAGACGTAGCTCATCTCCTCCAGCACGCCGGCATGCTTGAGCGCTGCCACCGTGTCACCGCCGCCGGCGACCGAGCGTAACCGCCCGGCAGTGGTCGCCGCCGCCACCGCCCGGGCCAGCGCGGTCGTCGCCTGGTCAAACGGCGGCGTCTCGAAGGCGCCCAGCGGCCCGTTCCAAACCAGCGTGCGCAGCCCGGCAAGCCGCGCCACCAGCGCCGCGACCGTCCGTGGACCGACGTCGAGGATCATGGCGTCGGCCGGTACCTCTCCGATCCCGACTACCTGCGTCGGCGGGTTGGCGCGGAATTCAGTCGCCGTCACCGCATCGACGGGCAGCACCACCTCGCAGCCCACCTCACGCGCCCGGTCGAGGATCGCCAAAGCTGTCGCATGCATCTCCGCCTCCTGCAGCGAGCGCCCGACCGGCACCCCCTGGGCGGCCAGAAACGTGTTGGCCATCGCCCCGCCGATCACCAGCACATCCACCCGCCCGACCAGGTTGCCGAGCAACTCGAGCTTGGTGGACACCTTGGCGCCGCCGACGATGGCGCCCACCGGCCGGTCCGGGTTGTCCAGCGCCGCCGTCAGCGCCTCTAGCTCGGCCTGCATCAACCGCCCGGCATGCGACGGCAGCAGCCGGGCCACCCCCTCGGTGCTGGCATGCGCGCGATGGGCGGCGGAGAACGCGTCGTTGACGTAGATGTCGGCCAGCGCGGCCAGCGCCGCTGCCATCCGCGGATCGTTCTCCTCCTCGCCGGGATGGAAGCGGGTGTTCTCCAGCACCAGCACGTCGCCGTCCCGCATCCGGCCGACGGCGAGCTGCGCCTCCGGGCCGATGCAATCATCGGCGAAGTAGACGTCACGGTCGAGCACGTCACGCAGCGCGGTGGCAAGCGGCGCCAGCGACATCGTGTCGACCCGCTTGCCCTTTGGACGGTCGAAATGGCTGACGACGATGACCCGAGCACCCTTCTGGGCGAGCTCGCGTATGGTCGGCGCGAGCCGTTCGATGCGAGTCGCGTCGCTGATCCGGCCGTCGCGGACGGGCACGTTGAGGTCGGCGCGCAGCAGCACGCGCTTGCCCTGCACGTCCAGGTCGTCGAGGGTGCGGAAGCTGGGCATAGCGTTCTCCAAGGAAGGCAGGGCTCTGGCGTCACGCGCTAGCGTGCCTTCACACGACGGGGACCCGTCAAGCGTTAGCGTGCATTCGCACGACGCGGAGCCGTCACGCGCGAGCGTGCTTTCGCACGACGGGGCCCGCGGCCCCAGACCCCATCGGCTAATCGATTTCCATAGGCCGCTGGCTTTTTGGTGGGGTCAAGGCAAAGCCCCTTGCCGTGCTTCCTACAGACTGCCGAACAACGCCGCCGTGTCGGCCATCCGGCTCGAGAAGCCCCACTCGTTGTCATACCAGCCGACCACCCGGATCATCCGGCCGCCGTCCACCGAGGCCGTCTGCGTCGCATCGAACGTGCAGGAGTAGGCGACGCCGGTGAAGTCGGTGCTGACCAGCTTCTCGGTGTTGTAGTCCAAGATCGCCCGCATTCGTCCTGAGGCGGCCGTCTTGAAGGCGGCGTTGACCGCCTCGACGCTAGCCGGCCGGCGCGGGTTGATGTCGAGCGACACCATCGAGACGTTCGGCGTCGGCACCCGCACCGAGGTGCCGTCCAGCTTGCCCTTCAGCTCCGGCATCACCAGGCCGACGGCGCGCGCCGCTCCGGTCGAGGTCGGGATCATCGACAGCCCGGCGGCACGGGCGCGGTGCAGGTCCTTGTGCAGCGTGTCCACCGTGCGCTGGTCGCCGGTGTAGCTGTGGATCGTCACCATGTAGCCACGCTCGATGCCGACGCTGTCCTCCAGCACCCGGGCCATCGGCGCCAGGCAGTTGGTGGTGCAGGAGGCGTTGGAGATCACTGTCATCTCGGGCGTGATCACCTGCTCGTTCACCCCGAACACCACCGTCGCATCCACCCCGTCGGCTGGCGCGGAGATCAGCACCTTGCGGGCGCCGGCGGCGATCAGCCGCGAGGCGCTTTCCTTGCTGGTGAACAGCCCGGTGCACTCCATCGCCACGTCAACCCCCTCATAGGGCACCTGCGACGGCTCGCGCTCGGCCGAGACGCGGATCGGGCCGTAGGTGCGGCCGGCCATGCGTATGGTGATGCTGCTGCCGTCAACCACGACCTCGCCGGGGAAGCGGCCGTGCACGCTGTCATAGCGGAACAGGTGCGCATTGGCCTCGACCGAGCCCAGATCGTTGATCGCCACCGCCTCCACGTCGGTGCGCCCGCTCTGCACGATGGCGCGCAGCACCAGTCGGCCGATGCGGCCGAAGCCGTTGATTGCGACCTTCACCGCCATGCCGACCTCTCCCACAAACCTGTCGCCACGGTTCTACAGCCTGCCGTCCGGTTCTTCCAGAAGCCCATGCCGGCCCGACGCCGGACGCAGCCTTACCGCCGCGCCGCGCCGTCCAGCCGCTGCGCCAGTTGCTGCGCAATGGCATTGACGTGACGTTCGTCGTCGCCGCCACCCGGTGTCCAGGCGCCGACAAAGTGGCCGTCCGCCCCCAGCCAGCGCTCCCAGCCGAACCCGCTCGACGCCTCCAGGCCGAAGCGCGGCGCGCTGCCCAGCACGGCGTCGCGATAGCGTCGGCTCTGTTGAGCGAACAGCGACCAGCAGGGCAGGGACACGACGGCGACCAGCTTGCCGAGCCGGGCCAGCGCCTGCCGCAATCGTAGCGCCAGCCGCAGCTCGCTGCCGGTGGCGAGCAGCGTCGCATGCCGATCGCCGCCTGCCGCCACCCCGTCCGCCTCGGCGAACACGTAGCCGCCGCGAGCCGCCAGACTCTCCCCGCCATCGGCGCGCAGCACCGCCATCGCCCGGCCCGGCAGCACCAGCGCGGTCGGTGTGGTCGGTGAACGCAGCGCCAGCTCGAAGCACTCGGCAAGCTCCACCGGGTCGCCCGGCCGCATCAGCCGCATGCCCGGGATCGCCCGCAGCGCGGCGAGCTGCTCGATGCCGCCGCGGGTGCCGGCGTGGCTCGCCTCCTCGATCATCACCTGCAGCGCCCGCCGGCCGCACCGGGCGATCGCGCGCAGCGCCGGGCGCACCGCATCGGCGGCGGCCAGCGTCGCCACGCCGCAGGCCAGCGAGCCGCCATGCAGCGCCATGCCGGCGACGAGAAACGCCATGCCGCGCTCGCGGGCGCCGCAGCCGACCTGTCGGTGCGGCGGCCCAAAGCCATGCAGCCGCGGCGCCGTCGCATCGTCCTGCTGCGGCCGCGTCGTGCCGCAACAGGCAAACTCTACCAGACCCGCGCTGAGCTGGGCCAGCAGCGCCTCGCCGCAGCGCTCGGCTCCGGCCGCACCGAAATCGCGCGCAATCTCGAGCCGTAACTTGGCCGCCATCGCCGCCCAGTCGTCCGGCAGCCGACCGGCCAAGGCGCGCTCATACTCCAGGCGCTGCGGATGGCGGGTCAGGCGCTTCAGCCAGGCCCGCCGCGTCGCCGCTCCCCGGTGGCCGGTCGCATCCCAGGCCGCATCGGCCAACGCGGCGTGGCCGCCGCCAGCGCGCGGTGCCGCCGCGGTGCCGCCGTCGGAACTCGGCTTGCCGGTTCGGCAGACGATCAGCGTCGGCTTGCGGCCACGCACCGCCCAGCTCAGCGCCGCGGCGACCGCTTGGCTATCCTGCCCATCAACGCTGCGCACCGCCCAGCCGAGCGCCGGCAGGCAACGCACCGCCTCCTCGTCCTCGTCTGCGGCCGGCCCGTCCGACGCGGCATCGGCAAGCACGACCAGCTTGTCCAGCCGCTGACGACCCGCCAGCGCCGCTGCCTCAAGCGCGAGGCCCGAGCCGAGCTCGCTGGCGCGGCACAGCACCCAGGCGCGATGATCCACCAGCGAGCGGCCGAACCGGCGTGCCAGCAGGCGCTCGCCAAGCGCGATCCCAGCGCCGAGCGCGACGCCCTGCGCCGTGCCGCCTGCCACCGGTGGCAGCAACTCGGGTTGCTGGTCCAGCGTCAACCCGCTCTCGTCGCGCTGGCCCGTCAGCACCAGCATCGCCTCGACCAGCTCCGTGCCTTCCGGTGCGGACAGCACGAGCCGGTCCCGGTCAGCCCAGTCCGCGTCGGCGGCGTCAAACCGCAGAAACTGGCTGCACAGCACAGACAGGCAAACCGACATGCCGCAGGAGAAGCGACCGTGGCCGGAGCGTGCGGCCAGCCGTTCGGCCATGGCGGCAAGGTCGGGCGGCCGTGTCGAGCGGGTCACCGAAGCCTGCGTGTCGCCGGTCGGGTCGGTCCGCTGACTGATGATCTCGCCTCCAGAGGGAGCGGCCACGCCGCCCACGTCTTGGCGACCAACCCCGGTCGGGCAGGCTTAGACGCCTCCTCCCGGATCGGCAACCGCTTGCCCCTTCCTGCGGCGCCTGCGACCCTGTTGGCGGTCCCGTCCAGGAGCACGTCCGTCCATGCGAGCCGCCTTGCGAGACGTCACCTCTCTTGGCGCTCTGCTGCCGGTGCTGCTCGCGGCAGCCGGCTGCGCGCTGATCACCCAGCGCACCTTCACCCGCAATCCGAACGGCGTGTTCGCCATGCGCGCCGATAACGGACCGCCGGTGCCGGCGGTCCCGGCGCTGATCACCATCCGCTACACCGTGCCTGATCCGGACTACGAGGACGCGCTGCGCGTCGCCGTCGATGCGGCGCGGCAGCGCAAGCCGGACGTCCTGTTCCGCGTCCAGACAGTGGTGCCGGCGCATGGCAGCGCCGATGATCAGGTCCAGGCGGCGCGCCTGGCCAGCACCGCCGGCCGACAGGTCGCCGACGCGATCGCCGCCGACGGCGTCGACATCGGCCAGATCGAGCTTGCCGCGAGCGCGGATCCGGCGGTGCGGCTGCAGGAGGTGAGGGTCTTCGTGCAGTAACGGCTACGTGGCGGCGGCAGGCGAGGGCTTTGCCCCTCGACCCCATCAAAGGCGGAGCCTTTGAAGCCATTCCTGCTGCATGACTCCACGGCGAGGCCCGTGAGACGGGAAGCATGATTGAACGGCTTCGCGAAGCGGGTCTGGGGGCGCCGCCCCAGCGGAGTCGAGAGGCAGAGCCTCTCGCCTTGCCTACTCCATCGCTGATTGCCCGACGCGCACTTCCCTTCCGGCCAGCGCGGAACCATTTTCACCTCTTCTGGTGGAGTTCTGACGTCAGACCATGCATCCCTTTCAGGAGCACTGCCGCAAGGCGCTCGCCGACATCCGCGCTCAGGGCCGCTACCGCAGCTTCTCGCCGTTGCTCAAGCAGGCCGGGCAGTATCCGCGCTTTCGCATGGAGCAGGATGGTCGGACGCGCGAGGTGATCGTCTGGTCGTCGAACGATTATGTCGGCATGGGCACCCATCCGGCCGTGATCGAAGCGGCGATGGAGGCGGCGCGCAGCATGGGCGCGGGCGCGGGGGGCACCCGCAACATCGCCGGCACGTCGCCGCTGCATGCCGAGCTGGAGCGTGAGCTGGCCAGCCTGCACGGCCGTGAGGCGGCGCTGCTGTTCGTCTCCGGCTACGTCTCCAACCAGGCCAGCCTGCAGACCATTCTGACGAGCCTGCCCGGCTGGCACGTGTTCTCGGACGAGAAGAACCACGCCTCGATGATCGCCGGCATCAAGGCGGCGCGCGGCGTGACCACGCACGTCTTCGCCCATAATGATCTTGCCGCCCTCGAGGCCAGGCTGGCCGCGGCACCTAGCGCCGCGCCCAAGCTGATCGCCTTCGAGAGCGTCTACTCGATGGACGCCGACATCGCTCCGATCGGCGCGATCTGCGACCTCGCCGACCGCTACGGCGCCATGACGTATCTGGACGAGGTGCACGCCGTCGGCATGTATGGCCCGACCGGCGCCGGCGTCGCCGAGCGGGACGGGGTGAGCCATCGCCTCACGATCATCGAGGGCACGCTGGCCAAGGCGTTCGGCTGCCAGGGCGGCTACGTCGCCGGCGATGCTGACATCGTCGACTTCATCCGCTCGACCGCCAGTGGCTTCATCTTCACCACCGCCTTGCCCCCGACAGTGGTGGCGCCGGCGATCGCCTCAGTGCGGCTGCTGCGCCAGGACCATGGCCGCCGTGCGGCGCTGTTCGCCCGGGCGCAGACGCTAAAGGCCAAGCTCGACCGCGCCGGGCTTCCACGGCTGGCCTCGGCCAGCCACATCGTCCCCGTTCATGTCGGCGATGCGGCGTTGGCAAGCGAGGTGAGCCGACGCCTGCTGGACAGCCACGGCCATTATGCGACGGCAATCAACTATCCGACGGTGCCGCGCGGAACGGAGCGGCTGCGCCTGACGCCCGGCCCGTTCCACACGGACGCCATGATGGACGACCTAGTGGGCGCGCTCGCCGCCGTGCTGCGGCCGGCTCGGGCGAAGGCGGCAGAGTAGGAAGGCGAGGGGCTTTGCCCCTCGACCCCATTAAAGGCGGAGCCGTTAAAATCCATCCTGATCCAGGATCCCCGGGCAGAGGCGGGTCTGGGGGCGCCGCCCCCAGCGGGGCAGAGCCCTGGCCTTGCTTCTAGCCCCGGCTGACGGCAGCCCGCAGCTCCTCAAGCCCCATGGCCCCCGACGTAAGTGTGTCGCCAATCACCAGCGTCGGCGTGCCGGTCACCCCGAGCGCCTGCGCCAGCGCCAGGTTGGCGGCCAGCCGGTCGTGCACGGCGGTGCCATCCATGTCGGCCAGCAGCCGGTCGGGGTCGAGATGCACGGCGACCGCAAGGGCGCGGATCCGCGGCTTCGAAGGTGTCGCGGCATCGCCCATCAGAGCCGCTTGGAGGGCGAAGTAGCCGCCTTGCGCCTGTGCCGCGACCAATGCCTCGGCGTCCAGCATGCTGCCGGGGCCGAGCACCGGGATCTCCTTGTAGACCAGACGCACCGACGGGTCGGCCTTAAGCAGGCCGGCGAGCACCGGCAGCATCTGGCGGCAGTAGCCGCAGCGTGGGTCGTAGAACTCCACCACCGTGCGCGCGGCGGCGGCATTGCCGGCAACAGGGTCGGCCGGGTCGGCCAGCAGCGAGCGCCGATGCGCCGCGATCGCCGTCGCCTGGCCCGCGGCCTCGCCGGCGCTCTCCGCCTTCTGCAGGGCAAGCACCGCGTCGCGCAGGATGGTCGGATCGCGCACCAGCGCGTCGCGCAGGATGTGGACGATCTCGTCGCGCTGCTCCGGCGTGAAGCCGTCGGCGCGCGCTGCGGCAGGCAGCAGCAGCGAGGTGGCAAGCAAGGCTCCTGTCAGACGTCGCATCGCGTGCTCCTGATGGCGGGCTGCTCTACCATCCGGCCGCAGGCACTGCCATCGCGCTGGTTGCCGCCTCCTGGGAAGCCGTCTATGGGCGGGCGTCATGACGAGTGGCGGGAGACAGGCAGTGCGGGCAGGTGGTCGGACGGGTCGGCCCCACTTGCGCCTGCCCCATCCCGGCGCGCTCCCTGGCGCCGCCACGCCGGGCGCTCTCCGGCGTGGCATCGCCGGGAGCGTGGCGCTGCTGCTTGCGCTGTCGAGCTGCTCCGGCGGCAACACGGAGACGCCGAGCGCGAAGCGCATCGCGGGCTTCATCGGCGGGGTGGCGTCCGACGAGCCGCGGGCGACGCTGGCGGGACGCGACGTGCTCGCGCGCGGCGGCACCGCGGCGGACGCGGCGGTCGCGGTCGGCTTCATGCTGACGGCGACGCTGCCTTCGCGCGCCTCGCTCGGTGCCGGCGGCGCCTGCCTTGCCTATGACCCGGCCGCGCGTGGACCAGGTCACGGCCAGCCGACCGCCATCCTGTTCACGCCGGTTGCCGGCGCGCCGGGTGGGCTGCAGAACGACCGCCCGGCGGCGGTGCCGATGCTGGCGCGTGGGCTGTTCCTGCTTGACGTGCGCTATGGCAGCGGCATGGCGTTCGAGCAGCTGATCGCCCCGGCCGAGCAAGTGGCGCGTTTCGGCGCGCCGGTCTCGCGCGCCCTGGCCGCCGACCTCGCCGTCGTTTCCGGCCCTCTGCTCGCCGATCCGGATGCCCGCGCCATCTTCGGACCCGCCCTGCACGAGGGCGACACCCTGGTGCAGGCCGACCTTGGCACCACGCTGGACGCCATCCGTGTCGCCGGCGTCGGCGGCTTGTACCAGGGGCAGCTCGCCCAGCGCTTCGCCGCGGCCAGCGCGCTCGCCGGCGGTGCGGTGCCGATGGCGAGTTTGCATGACGCCCTGCCGCAGGAGCGCAACGCCATCGTGCTGCCGTCCGGCCATGACCAGGTCGCGTTCCTACCGCCGCCGGCTGATGGCGGGCTCGCCGCCGCCGCCGCCTTCCACGTGCTCGCCACGGCCCCGCAGGACGTCACGGGCGCCGCCGCCGCTGCCGCCTCGGTGGTCGCCTATGAGCGGGTCAATGGCGGCGATCCCCAGGCGCTGCTGGCCATGAACACGCCGCCGGCGGCATTGCCGGAGCTACCCGCCTCCACCAGCTTCGCCGTGCTTGACCGCCGCGGCGGCGCCGTCGCCTGCGCCCTGACGATGGACAACCTGTTCGGCACCGGGCGGGTGGCGCCTGGCACCGGCGTCGTGCTGGCGGCGGCGCCGAACCCGAGGGCGGCGCCGTTGCTTGCCGCGGCGATCGCCTGGAATGCCAACCGAGGGGCCTTCCGCGCCGCCGCCGCCGCCTCCGGCCAGTCCTTCGCCGGGCTGGGCGTCGGCGTCGGCATGCACAACGCGCTGTCGGGCAGCGCGCCGATGCCCGACCGTGTGCCCGATCCGGGCCGGCTGAACGTCATCGGCTGCAGCGATGATCTGCCCGGCAGCCCGAGTTCCTGCGCCTGGACGACCGACCCACGAGGCTACGGCTTGGCGGCGGGAAGCATCAACTAAGGCAAGGCGAGGCGCGTTGCCCGTAACGCCATCAAAGGCGAAGCCTCTGAGATACTTTTATTGTCTCATCATCTGCAGACAGGCGCGCCACTTGCACTCAGGTCTGATCGGCTTCGCTCGGCAAGAAAGATCGAGCCTGGACTCCAATCGATCGGGGTCTGGGGCCTGCCGGCCCCAGCGGGTCAAGGGCAGAGCCCTTGCCGTCCTGCCTTGCTAAAAACCGGTACCGGCGCCGCCGCGCCGCCCTTTCTGGTCATGGACGTGAGCAGGGCCGCGAACACCCTGGCCGCGGCGTTGCCCGACGGCGCGCCGCGCGTCATCCGCATGGAAGTCGGCCAGCCTGGCACCAGCGCCCCTGCCGGCGCCGTAGCGGCGGCCGTCGCGGCGCTGAGCCAGGGGACGCCGCTCGGCTACACCGAGGCGCTCGGCCTGCCGCTGCTGCGCGAGCGGATCGCGGCGCACTACCGTGACTGGTACGGCGTCAGCATCGAGCGCGAGCGCATCGCCGTGACGACGGGCGCGTCCGGCGCCTTCCCGCTCGCGTTCCTGGCTGCGTTCGACGTCGGCGATCAGGTGGCGCTGGCGGCGCCCTACTACCCGCCCTATCGCAACATCCTGGTCGCGCTCGGCATGCGCCCGGTCCTGATCGAGACCGATGCCGCGAGCCGTTACCAGCCGACGCTCGCCCAGCTCGAGGCGCTCGATCCAAGGCCGGACGGGTTGATCATCGCCAGCCCCGGCAACCCGGCGGGCGGCATGCTGGCGCCAGCGGATTTCGCCGCCATCGCCGCCTGGTGCATCGCGGCCGGCGTGCGCCTGATCAGCGATGAAATCTACCACGGTTTGGACTACGGCATGGCGCGCAGCACGGCGGCGTCGCTACCCGGCGCCATCGTCATCAACAGCTTCTCGAAATATTTCAGCATGACCGGCTGGCGGGTGGGCTGGATGGTGCTGCCGGACGACCTGCAGCGGTCGGTGGAGTGCCTGGCCCAGAACTTCTCGATCTGCGCGCCGCACATCAGCCAGGTGGCGGCGGCGGCGGCGTTCGATTGCCACGACGAGCTTGCGGCCAACGTCGCCGGCTATCGGCGCGCGCGCGACCACCTGCTCGCGCACCTGCCCGCGGCCGGTCTCACCCGGCTCGGCCCGGCGGACGGCGCCTTTTACCTGTATGCCGACCTGGGCGAGCGCACCGACGATAGCGTCGGCTTCTGTGCCCGCCTGCTCGCCGAGGCGCACGTCGCTGCCACCTCGGGGCTCGACTTCGACCCGCGCGGAGCGCGCTTCATGCGCCTTAGCTACTGCGCGCCGGAGGCCGACGTGGCCGAGGCGGCCCGGCGCCTGGCTGGCTTTCTGGGGTCAGCCTAAAGCAAGGGCTCTGCCCCCTTGACCCTACCAAAGCCTAAGCCTTGGAACCTGATTTAGGCTTTGTGCGACTGTCGCCCGTCCAAATCCTTATTGCATGGGGTCTGGGGTCTCCGGCCTTAGTGGGTCGAGGCAAAGCCCTCGCCTTCTTGAAGTTTCAGACCATCCTCCAAGTTGCTCGCTGCTGGACGGTCCGGCCGCTTTGGGGATAGGCATTGGTGAGCGGTCGGCGACCGACCGATCGCCAGCAAGGATGCAAACTCAGCATGAGAACGCTGCATCATTTCGTTGACGGCGCGCTGCTGCCCGGCACGTCCGGCCGCACCGCCGACGTGTTCGACCCGAACACTGGCGACGTGCAGGCGCAGGTGGCGCTCGCCAGCCGCGCCGAAGTGGAGGCGGTGATCGCCAACGCCGCGGCGGCGCAGCCGGCCTGGGGAGCAAGCAACCCGCAGCGCCGCGCCAGAGTGATGATGAAGTTCCTCGAGCTCGCCAACAAGGACATCGACACGCTGGCCCGCCTGCTGTCCTCCGAGCACGGCAAGACGGTGCCGGATGCGAAGGGCGACATTCAGCGCGGCCTCGAGGTGGTCGAGTTCGCCTGCGGCATTCCGCACCTGCTCAAGGGCGAGTACACCGAAGCCGCCGGAACCGGCATCGACGTCTACTCGATGCGCCAGCCGCTCGGCGTCGTCGCCGGCATCACGCCGTTCAACTTCCCGGCAATGATCCCGCTCTGGCAGGCCGGCCCGGCGCTCGCCTGCGGCAATGCGATGATCCTGAAGCCCTCGGAGCGCGATCCGTCCGTGCCGCTGCGGCTCGCCGAGCTGTTTCTGGAGGCCGGCTTGCCGCCGGGCGTGCTGAACGTGGTGAACGGCGACAAGGAGGCCGTCGACACGCTGCTGACCGACCCGCGCGTCATGGCCGTAGGCTTCGTCGGCTCGACGCCGATCGCCCAGTACATCTATGCGACGGCGACCGCGCACGGCAAGCGCGCGCAGTGCTTCGGCGGCGCCAAGAATCACATGATCGTCATGCCGGACGCCGACCTCGACCAGGCGGCGGACGCGCTGATCGGCGCCGGCTACGGCTCGGCCGGCGAGCGCTGCATGGCGATTTCCGTCGCTGTTCCCGTCGGTCGGCAGACCGCGGACGCGTTGGTGGCCAAGCTGGTGCCGCGCGTCGAGGCGTTGCGCGTCGGCCTGTCGACGGATGCGGAGGCGGATTTCGGCCCGATGGTCGGCCGCGCGGCGGTCGACCGGGTGCGGGACTACGTGCAGATCGGTCTTGACGAGGGTGCCAGCCTGCTGGTCGACGGCCGCGACTTTCGGCTGCAGGGCTACGAGAACGGCTTTTTTGTCGGCGGCAGCCTGTTCGACCACGTGACCGCCGACATGCGCATCTATCAGGAGGAGATCTTCGGCCCGGTGCTCAGCGTGGTGCGAGCGGAGACCTACGAGGAGGCGTTGCGGCTGCCGAACGAGCACCAGTATGGCAACGGCGTCGCGATCTTTACCCGCGACGGCGACACCGCGCGCGATTTCGCCAGCCGCGTGCAGGCGGGGATGGTCGGTGTGAACGTGCCGATCCCGGTGCCGATCGCCTACCACACCTTCGGCGGCTGGAAGGCGTCCGGCTTTGGCGACCTCAACCAGCATGGCCCGGATTCGATCAGGTTCTACACCAAGACCAAGACGGTGACGTCCCGCTGGCCGAGCGGCGTCAAGGACGGCGCCAGCTTCGTCATTCCGACGATGAGTTAGCCGGCCACGAACCCGTCGGACGCGCTGGGAGATCCAGACCCATAACCGGAGTCCAAAGGCGCGGCCTCTGGTAGGGTCAAGGGGCAAAGCTCCTCGCCTTGAGACTTCAAGCTGGATTGACCACATGCTGTCCGCGGGCTCGCGCGTTGCCTCTTGAGGGACGCAGGCAGCCCTGTCGCCTGAGTAGAGGGACAGTGACAGCATGGACATAGAGAAGTTTACCGACCGCGCGAAAGGCTTCCTGCAAGCCGCGCAGACCATTGCCATACGCGAGTTTCACCAGCGGCTGACGCCCGAGCACCTGCTCAAGGCGCTGCTGGATGATGAGGAGGGTGCGGCCGCCGGCCTGATCCGCGCCGCCGGTGGTGATCCGCAGCCGGCCAGGAACGCTGTGGAGGCGGACCTTGCGCGCCTGCCAAAGGTGAGCGGCGGCGGTGCTGGGCAGCCGCAGGCCACGCCTGAGTTCGTGCGGCTGCTCGACAACGCGCAGCAGGCAGCGAGCAAGGCCGGTGACACGTATGTCGCACAGGATCGCTTACTGCTGGCGTTGGCCGCTGCCGGCGGCGCGGCTGCTGCTGCACTCACCTCGGCAGGTGTGACGACCAAGACGCTTGAGAAGGCGGTGGCGGACATCCGACGCGGCCGACGTGTCGACAGCGCCAATGCCGAGCAGAGCTTCGACGCATTGAAGAAGTATGCGCGCGACGTCACAGAGATCGCCCGCTCGGGCAAGCTCGACCCGGTAATCGGCCGTGACGAGGAGATCCGCCGCGCGATTCAGGTGCTGGCGCGCCGCACCAAAAACAACCCGGTGCTGATCGGCGAGCCGGGCGTCGGCAAGACGGCTATCGTCGAGGGTTTGGCGCTGCGCATCGTCAATGGCGACGTGCCGGAGGCGCTCAAGGACAAGCAGGTGCTCGCGCTTGACCTCGGCGCGATGGTTGCGGGTGCGAAGTATCGTGGCGAGTTCGAGGAGCGCCTGAAGGCGGTGCTCAAGGAGATCGAGTCCGCCGAGGGCAGGGTTATTCTGTTCATCGATGAGATGCACACGCTGGTCGGCGCCGGCAAGGCGGATGGCGCCATGGATGCCTCCAACCTGATCAAGCCGGAGCTGGCACGCGGCGCGTTGCATTGCATTGGCGCAACGACCCTGAACGAATATCGTCTGCACGTGGAGAAGGATGCTGCCTTGGCGCGCCGGTTC
Source organism: Acetobacteraceae bacterium (assembly GCA_965198995.1). Taxonomy (GTDB): domain Bacteria; phylum Pseudomonadota; class Alphaproteobacteria; order Acetobacterales; family Acetobacteraceae; genus CAXMMR01. The sequence continues at coordinate 2,533,934 of CBDAQG010000002.1, read as the reverse complement.
CAGCCGGTGTTCGTCGGCGAGCCGTCGGTTGCCGACACGGTCTCGATCCTGCGCGGCATCAAGGAGAAATATGAACTGCATCACGGCGTGCGCATCACCGACGGTGCGCTCGTCGCGGCGGCGACGTTGTCGAACCGTTACATCACTGACCGCTTTCTGCCCGACAAGGCGATCGACCTGATCGACGAGGCATCGAGCCGGTTGCGCATGCAGGTGGACAGCAAGCCTGAGGCGCTCGACGAGGTGGATCGACGCGTGATGCAGCTTCGCATCGAGCGCGAGGCCTTGAAGCGCGAGGACGATGCCGCCTCGCGCGACAGACTTGCCAAGCTGCAGCACGAGCTTGCCGAGATCGAGGAGCGGTCCGACGCGATGACGGCGGCCTGGCGCGCCGAGACCGAAAAGGTTGCCGAGACGCAGAAGCTTAAGGAGCGGCTGGACCAGGCGCGCAGCGAGGTCGAGGTGGCGCAGCGCCGTGGCGAGCTCGCTCGGGCGTCCGAGCTGATGTATGGCGTCGTGCCCGAGCTCGAGGCAAAGATCGCCAGCACCCAGCAGGAAGGCCAGCTCGTCAACGAGGCGGTGACCGAGGCGCAGATTGCCGGCGTCGTCGCCCGATGGACCGGTGTTCCGGTGGAGCGGATGCTTGAGGGCGAGCGCAGCAAGTTACTCCGTATGGAGGAGGCGCTGCGGCGTCGCGTCGTGGGACAAGAGGATGCGTTGCGCGCGGTCTCAGACGCGGTGCGTCGCGCCCGTGCCGGGTTGCAGGATCCAAACCGGCCGATCGGCTCGTTTCTGTTCCTGGGCCCGACCGGTGTTGGCAAAACCGAGCTCACGAAGGCGCTTGCAGAGTTTTTGTTTGATGATGATCGGGCGATGGTGCGCGTCGACATGAGCGAGTTCATGGAGAAGCACTCGGTGTCGCGACTGATCGGCGCGCCGCCCGGCTACGTCGGCTACGAAGAGGGTGGCAAGCTGACGGAGGCGGTGCGCCGGCGTCCCTATCAGGTGATCCTGTTCGACGAGGTCGAAAAGGCGCACGAGGACGTTTTCAACGTGTTGCTGCAGGTGCTCGACGACGGACGTCTGACCGACGGTCAGGGACGCACGGTCGACTTCCGCAACACCATCATCGTGCTGACGAGCAACCTGGGCAGTGACGTGCTGGCGGCGCAGCCTGACGGCGAGCGGACGGAACTGGTGCAGGCGCAGGTCATGCGCGTTGTCCGTGATCACTTCCGGCCGGAGTTCCTCAACCGGCTCGACGAGATCATCCTGTTCCGCCGTCTGCAGCGCGAGGACATGGGCAAGGTGGTCGACATTCAGCTTACGCGCCTGCGGGCGCTGCTGGCAGACCGGAAGATCGTGCTGGAACTCGATGCACTGTCACGCGACTGGCTTGCTAACGAGGGCTACGACCCGGTCTATGGTGCTCGT